>JAXMBN010000008.1:0-171634 GCA_046349875.1 Pirellulales bacterium | reverse complement strand
ACGTTTTGCGATCACAGCGAATGACGCCTGCTTCGCGCAGTGTCGGCTTCGCTCCCTTGACTTCGATCACTCCGTAACCGGTCGTTCCCAAGCCAGGGTCGATTCCCAGAATGCAGGTCGAAGAACTCATACCATGTCCATGGAGTTAAGGTTTGCGATCTCATCGCGAGACGCTACGCGCAATGCCCTCATGCGCATGAGGGCCTGCAATCGAAATGGGCGAACCTTACTTGGCGCGCTCCCAAGTGGTTCCTTCTTTCAGATCTTGGATCGAGATCTTCAGAGCGGTTAATCCATTGCGAACCACATCGGCCGTCGCGAAATCTTTGCTCTTGCGAGCGTTGGCCCGGATATCGATGAGCAATTGCATCAACCCATCGACCAAGGCGGTGGAATCATCATCTTGGGATTGGATCGCAACAGGCTTCACGAACAGCCCAAGAATTGCCGACAGTTCGCGAAGAATCGTAAGACCTTTATGGAGTTCTTCCATTCGTTCAGGCGTTCGATTCTTCGTTTCTTCCAAGCCGTGGGTGTCGATATAACGATTGAGGCAACGAGCCATTTCGAAGAGATCGCTGACGGCGCCCCCTGTGTTGAAATCGTCGTCCATCTTGGACAAGTAACTATCGCGAAGACGAAGCATTTCCACGATGGTGGCATCGGTGGTGGCCGGTGGCACGAAGTCTCGTCGCTTCTTGGGATACTCGATGGCATAAAAGGACTTGCCGACCAAACGTTCGTATCGCTGGAAGAGACGATAGAACGTGTCGAGCGCGGTTCCTGCTTCTGCCAAGGGCTCATCACCGAAAACATTGGTGGATCGGTAGTGCGTTCGTAGAAGGAAGAATCGCAATCGTTCGCCCGTCTGTTTTTCGATCAGCTGAGCCAGGCCACCAGCACCTTTGCTTCGCGAGATTTTGCTCGAAGCATCTGCTGGGGCTTCTTCGGTACGATCGTTTCGACCGCCGACTTTTCCAGCCGCTTCGGATGCTCGCATCAATCCGTTGTGCATCCAGTATTTGACCATGGGTTTTCCATGGCAGCATCGGCTTTGAGCCAATTCATTTTCGTGGTGAGGAAATACGAGATCGAGACCTCCACCGTGAATGTCAAAGGTCTTGCCCAAAATGCGGCGACTCATGGCGGAGCATTCGATATGCCATCCGGGACGACCCTCTCCCCAAGGACTCTTCCAGCTTGGTTCGCCTGGCTTGGCCGACTTCCACAAGGCGAAGTCTCCAGAGGATCGCTTGCGAGCCACGGTTTCTCCACCTTCACCTTGCTGCGCGTCGGCAGAACGATTGCTCAATTGTCCATATTGGGCATCGCGAGTCACATCGAAATAGACATCGCCTTCGCTGGCGTATGCGAATCCGCGATCGATCAATTCTTGCACGAAGCGAATGATCTCATCCATGTTATCGGTGGCTCGCGGGAGGTGGTCGATTTGGTCGACGCCGAGCGCTTGTAGATTGGAAAGATAATCGGCGGTCATTTGCGTCGCGAGCTGGAACATCGATATTCCCTTTTCGCGACTCTTGTTGATCAACTTGTCATCCACGTCGGTGATGTTGACGACCCAGGTAACGTCGAACCCCGAATAGACTAGGTAGCGCTTGATGGTGTCGAAGATCACCGGACCAACCATGTGTCCAATGTGGGCTGGCGCGTAGACGGTCGGACCACACAGATACATTCCGACCTTGCCCGGTTCCACCGTTTCAAAGGCTTCCTTGGTCTTCGTCAGCGTGTTGTAGACTCGAATGGTGGTGGAATAGGATGGATTCGATGCCGTCATAGTGGATGGAGATGTGACCGTAGCCATCGGTGAGGTTTGATCCTAGTAACTGGTAAAATGGGACGATCGGCGACCAACCCAGGATTTTAGTGCCGCCCGGAACTCTGGGAAAGGTAGCGGATTCAGGGCGACAAGGCTAGACGAATGCCTTTTCTCAACTTAGCGAGCTATGGATAAGGGCCAAAATAAAGACGACGGCCGTTTGAGAAGGGACCACGCTCTGGCGAACGTATGTCTTTTCAGGGTGACCAAGGCTAGCATTGCGTTGGTCACCAGCAACGAAACAAGCAGCTCTAAAAACGCCTTGGCTAGCGTGCTATTTGGCCAGCAGAGCCACGACGATGGCTTCGGCCAGCCGGCCCTGACCGATCTCGCCTGATCCTTCGCCCGTTTTCCCTTTGATACCGACCGCATCGACATCGATACCAAGAATCGAAGCGATTCGTGATTGCATCGCTTGCTTGTAGGGGGCGATCTTTGGAATCTCGCTTTGAATGACGCAATCCAGATTGAGAACGCGATATCCTCGCGACTTCACTTGTTGGTACGCGATTTGGAGCATCTCGACCGAATCCCGATTCTTGTTGACCTGGTCGGTATTGGGAAAGAGTTGGCCGATATCGGAAAGCCCGGCAGCGCCGAGCAATGCATCGGTGATGGCGTGCAACAATACGTCGGCATCGGAATGGCCGACGAAGTGTGCTTGGCAATCGATATCGATGCCACCCAAACGCATCGGTCCCCCTGACTCGATGCGATGCGAGTCGAAGCCTAATCCAACGCGGATGGTTTCCATAGATCAGCTTTCGTACCTGAGAAGGGAATGCGAATCAAAGCGAGTGAGCATCGATTATAGACGATCACTTCGCGTTCGCACCCAGGCTCCCAGCTAACAGCATCCCATCCATCTGTGCTTCAGTGATCGTTCGGGTTCGCGAGGCATCGAGCGCGGCTAATGACATTTCGAAGTAGGTTCGCTGCGCCGTGAGAAGAGAGAGGAAGGAAATCTCGTTCTCGCGATAGGCGAGACGATTGAGTTCGAGCGATTCTTTGGCTTGAGGAAGTATCTTCTCGACATACTTAGACTCTTGAAGCTTCGCATTCACGAATTGTTCGAAGGCGGTTGCCAAACGGTTTTGAAGATCGAGTTCCAATTTTTGGAGAGCGAACTCTGCCGAACGCAACTCGGCCAATGCTTGATGGATCGCACCTTGGTTGCGATTGCGGACAGGAATGGGAATGGCGACCTGGAGTCCGCCATCAGGTTTACCACCGATACCATTGTCTTGCCAATTGACCAAACCTTGCACGTTGAGGTTGGGTAGTGGTTCCACTTGGGCGCGACAAAGGATCTCGCGATTCTTTTGGATGGTTGCTTGAGCGGCCATGATTTCAGGGCTCGAAGCCTTCAATGCATCGAGCAATTCGCAAAAATCGTAGTCTGCTGGATCCGAAAACCTTCCACTGAGCATTTGCGGGCAGTTGACGGGTAGGCATGTCAAGGAAGCCAATGCCTGCCATGTGGCTCGCACATGGTTGGCTGCTGTTTCATTCCCAATGATGGCGCGATCTTTTTCAAGAGTGGCTTGGAGCACATCGATCTTGCTTACTTCTTTTGCATCGCGAAGTTGCTGGGCGATGGCCTCACCTTGCTTGGCCACTTCTAATAGTTCGTTAGAGAGTTCATATTGTTTTTGTGCGGCAAGAGCATTGTAGAACGCGATGCGAACATCAGTGGTGACGCGAAAACGCATCACTTCCAGTTCGTTCTGCCATACATGCATGTCCGCATGGGCGACGGCTTGGCTCCGTTGGATCTTTTCACGACGAATGATATCGCGACCAAACGAAACGCCATGTTGTTCCGCTAGACCACCACTACCCAATTGTTGACCTTGATAGCCGACGGTCGGATTGGGTTGCAATCCAGCTTGCACATAAGCACCGCGTGCAGCATCGATCTTCGATGCAATCTCCGAGAGCCCCGGATGGGACTGCAGAGCTCGATCAAGAATGGAATCGAGCGTCCAAGGGTTGGAGGCGGATCCTACCGAGGAGCCATCGGGAATGGGAGAACTGGTTTGGGCAGAGACCGCTTGCACAGTGGGCGACTGAGCCCATGTGATTTCGCTAACCGTCATCGCGCTTGCGAAAGAGAGCCAACACGCGAGCCTCAATTTCCAGCGAGCGACTCGAACCTTTTGCCGATGCGAATTTCGCATGACGCCATCTACCTTCCTTGGTGACCGCGACACGTAACCCAATGTCCTTCAGGAATCCTTTCCTGCAATGGCGATATCGATCGACGCAGCGCGTCGAGATGCTAAGAACCATCGAGCGACCGTTGGCTTCTGAAAAAGCAAACGTCATAGACGGTACGATCGTTGCTACAAAATGCTTGCAATATGCAATGCTAGCACGATCAATCCATCGATCGAGCGTCCTCCGGGACGATGGAGGGGGCATGCTTTGCCCGGTCTGTTTTGACGGGTTATCGCTTGGCAGCCATTTCCAGAAAGAGCCGATACCGGGCTTTCATTTCTTGTAAGCTATCGCCGCCAAACTTGTCAACGAAAGCTGTGGCGACTTCAAATGCGACCACTGCTTCGATGATGATGGCAGCTGCTGAAACTGCGCATACATCGCTTCGCTCATAGCTAGCTCGATGAGGTTCTTTGGAAGCCATTTGGATGGAGTCGAGCGGTTGACGCAGCGTACTAATCGGCTTCTTCGCTGCACGAACAACAAGGGGTTGTCCGTTGGTCATACCACCTTCCAGGCCACCGGCATTGTTCGTCGGACGAACGTATCCCAGATTAGGCTGATGCTTCTGAGTTGCATCATAGTGGATGGGGTCGTGGACTTTGGAACCACGACGACGAGCCGCTTCGAAACCAAGCCCGATTTCTACGCCCTTGATGGCTTGGACAGCCATGACGGCTTGAGCGAGTTTGCCATCGAGTTTGCGATCCCATTGTGCGTGTGTCCCCAAGCCGAATGGGAGCCCTTCCACGCGAACTTCGAGAACACCTCCGACAGTATCTCCTTCCTTTTCAACATCGTCGATCAGTTGGCGGAAGGTATCGTCTTGGGTTGGATCGAGTGAATAGATGATCGATTGCGAGCGTAGTTCGCGATGTTGCTGAAGGGAACCCGGTTGAGGTGCAACGCCTACTCCACCAAGTTCCACCACATAGCCGAGGACATCGATTCCAAAAGCTTGCAAGAGTTGTTTGGCCAAAGAGCCTGCTGCGACCCGAACTGCGGTTTCGCGGGCGCTCGATCGTTCGAGAACGCCGCGGATGGAGCCGAGATATTTGATGGCACCGGTGAGGTCCGCATGTCCGGGACGAGGGCGTTCGAGTTCTTTGAGTCGTTCGAGTTTATAGTCGTTGTTCACGACTTGAAGGGTTAAGGGAGAACCGAGCGTTTCCATCTGCCAGACGCCGGTGAGAAAATCGACCGTATCGGTTTCCAGTTTTTGACGACCACCTCGGCCGTAACCACCCTGTCGCAGTTGCAGGTCTGCATCGATTGATTCTTTGTTGATTTTGAGGCCGGCTGGAAATCCGTCCACCAAGGCGATCAGAGCTTTTCCGTGAGATTCACCAGCAGTCCAGTAGCGTAGCATCGTTCTCTTTCTGAAGCCTTTCCCGTTGCTTGATCGAAGTGGAAAGGTGGGTGGTTGCTTGGATAGAGTGGGAAAGAACTAGGGTTCCTTCCGGGTTGCAATTGAGAGCTACCTCCCAAAAGATCCATAAAAATATGATACTAGAGGGAGTTCTCTTTGTCTTTAGGATGCTTGCTTCGGCCATCGTTGCCGGTAGTGAGCCATCGGATTCGGGCCAAGTCTGGTCGAAAAGGTTCGTTCGGACCCTCCCTGAGGTCTGCGAGGAATAGGAACAAGCGTGTTGCGTTACCTTCGGACCTATTGGTTCTTGATTTGCTTGGCAGTCGTATTGATCGTGAGCCATTGGGGGAGCAGCCAACTCCGATTTTTGGCGGACGAACCGCGGCTACGAAGTGGAATCGTTTTTTCCGTTATGTTTCTGATGGCCTTACCGGTTCCGTTGAGACACGTGGGAGACTCGCTTCGCAAACCAGGCCCCAGTCTTTTGGCGATAGCGATCAATCAGTTGGGATTGCCATTGATGGCTTATTTCGTTTCACGCTGGTTGACGGCAGAACTTGGTGGGGGACTGATCGTGTCCTCGGTGATTCCGTGCACGCTAGCATCAGCCGCAGTAATGGTTCGCAAAGCAGGGGGTAATGATACGATTCCGGTGATGGTCACGTTGATCACCACCTTATTTTGTTTCCTGGTAACTCCGGCATGGTTGTGGTTATTTTTAGCCAAGACAGTCCATCTAGACGGTTGGCAGACGGCATGGAATCTGGGATGGGAGGTTCTCTTTCCGATCGTCCTTGCGCAGGTGGTGGCCTTGATTGCTCCCGTTGGTTCATGGGCTCAGAAGTATAAGAACTGGTTGGGAACCATTTGCCAGATGGGGATTCTGGCGATGGTGGCCATTGGATCGATCCAGTTGGGAAATCGAGGTGATTTGAATCGAGCCACGGGAGCGTTGGTGTGGGTTGGAGTGGCGGCGGCTGGAATTCACTTGGCGGCGTTGACGTTGGGATGGTTTATGGCTGCGGGGTTGGGATGGGATCGATCGACGCGAATCGGAGTCGCGTTAGCCTCGAGTCAAAAGACATTGATGGTGGGGTTGAAGATTGCGGTCGATGCCGGGGTGAGTATGGTGCCGATCGTGGCTTATCACATTCTGCAGTTGGTCATCGATGCCGCTCTGGTTGAAACGTGGGGGAAGGGCTCGAAAGCAACCAACCTCGCTGTCTCCAAAGATGTCCATGCCCAAGCAGAAAATGCCGAGAAGGATCGCTAGGTTCGATCGATCGGGTGTGGATGGTTGAGTGCTTGGTTGAGCTTATGTCCCATCGACGCATCGCTATTGAAAAAGGGGGGCACTTTTGCTGCATGGGACAAGACCATGGTGTTTTGCCTAGATTGCCGTGGAAAGTCCACCGTACAAGCTATATTGAAGGAAATGGGTGTAACTTTAGAATCGTTCACTGGACTTTTTTGCAGGTGCGAGCGTAGGATGTCGAAGCGACGCGCAAGTGCGGCGCGACCAAGAGTGGAAAAGAGAAGGCCATGTTGGACTTTCTAACAGGATCGACTGTACAGGCTATTCTTAGCGTTGTGGCTCTAGCGGCTATATGCACGGTGGCCTATTTCATCGTGTTAAAGCTGCGCGATTCCTCCTTGAACGACCAACGATTGGACGACGAGGCCCTAAAGAATTTGGAAGAAATGCGTCAGCAGGGTGACATCAGCGACGCGGAATACCGAAAGATACAGTCGGTGCTCGGAATGAAGCAGGCGAGCGATGCGGATGACGCAAAGCAAGCCTCATGATGGTTCGTGTACGTTGCCTTTATGATTGGATTCCATGCTTCAGCCGGTCTTGGAGACCGGCCAAACCTCACCAAATGGTACAGGTACATTCGGCTCGAAACCGCGGACAGGGAAGCCCCGGTTCAACAGAGGATTGTTTGCGAGAAATCGTGAATGAGAATCGGTTGTAGCAGCGAGCTTCCTTTTAAGCGTGTTTAACTGCGGACAAGTTCTGAATCCCGTTGCGAGCGTGAGCTCAGGGACGGTTTGGAACGAGTCGGCTGGATCAAGGAGTCGTTTATGCCCACTGGTAAGGATGTTATGGCCGCACGCCGCGGTGGTAGTGGTGGTCCGAACAAGAAGAATGCTTTTTGTTCGTTTTGCCGCAAGAGCTATCGTGACGTAGGTCCACTGGTCGAAGGACCAGGTGACGTCTACATCTGCGGTGATTGTATTGAGCTTTGCCAGTCCATTCTCGACCAAGAACAGCGTCGACGAGGCCCCACCAAGAAGTTATTCAACGAGATCCCTACGCCTCGCGATATAGTTGAGCATCTCGATCAATACGTCATTGGACAAACCGCTACCAAGCGGACCTTGGCCGTGGCCGTCCACAATCACTACAAGCGGTTATCCGCTGACTGGGAAGGTGGTCGCGAAGTTGAGATTGAGAAGTCCAACATTCTGTTGGTGGGACCGACTGGAAGTGGCAAAACTCTTCTAGCGAGAACCTTGGCCAAGATGCTGAATGTGCCATTTGCCATCGGCGATGCCACGACGTTAACCGAAGCCGGCTATGTCGGTGAGGACGTCGAGAACCTGTTGCTGAAGTTGTTGCATGCTGCGGACTTCGATATCGAAGCTGCGCAGCGCGGCATTCTTTACATCGACGAAATCGATAAGATTGGCAAGACAAGCCAAAACGTTTCGATCACTCGCGATGTTTCCGGTGAAGGGGTTCAACAAGCATTGCTGAAGATGCTCGAAGGAACCGTTGCCAACGTGCCTCCGCAAGGCGGGCGAAAGCACCCAGAGCAGCAATATATCCAAATCGATACGACGAACATCCTCTTCATCTGTGGAGGAACGTTCGTGGGCGTTGAGGATATCATTCGCAAGCGATTGGGTCGCAAGACGATGGGCTTCGGTACTCCGGGTAGCTACCGTGAGGACGCCGATGCAGCGCAATTGCTGCCGCAGATTCAATCGGATGATATTCTCGAATTCGGGATGATTCCTGAACTCGTGGGACGCCTTCCGGTTGTCACGTCGCTCATGCCACTGGATGAAGCAGGATTGATCAAAGTTCTTTCCGAGCCAAAGAACGCTTTGATCAAGCAATACCAAGCATTGTTTGGAATGGAGAATTGCGAACTTCACTTTACCGAAGCAGCTCTACATGCCATCGCTCGACAAGCTCTTGCGAAGTCGGTCGGTGCTCGTGGATTGCGGGGTATTGTGGAGCAAGTGATGCTCGACATCATGTTTGAATTGCCAGACCAAGAAGAAGGTACCGTATACACGATCGATCAAGATGCGGTCGATGGAAAGTTGATCCACCGAAAGGTTGCACCTCAACGAAAAGAAAGCGCATGAAGAGACTCCCATGCTTTGCATGGTAGTCTTCGAATGGATGTTTTCTCGACGACGAGTCACAATCCTACGAGGATCTCGATTCTCGACCCGAGCTAACGCTTGAGGCGGATTCGATCGAGCACCCAAAAAATTCAAGCCCGCTGGAACCGAGCAATCGGTCTCAGCGGGTTTTGTTTTTTAGTAGCTGATGTTTTCGAAGGTTAAGCCGCGTGTTCGACAACGAGAACGCTTCTTGATGGGTGAGATCTCTTCTGGCCATGCATCTTTATGGATAAGTTCTGGAGCCCTTTACCCTCCGCCTCTTTTGCCGCCATCGTGGGCAATTACGATAGCAATGAATCATTGGCCCTTGGGTAGAAGAAGCGAAGATTGGTCAATGAAAGCTGTTGAGCTTTTGAACGGGTGGATCTCTGGGAAGCAGTGGGTGCGCAGCATGCGGCGAGCATTTACGTTGGTGGAACTATTAGTGGTATTGGCCATCATCGGAGTCTTGGTAGGTTTGTTGCTTCCTGCCATCCAACAAGCTCGTGAGGCAGCGCGACGAATGCAATGCCAGAACAATCTAAAACAACTTGGGTTGGCAACGCATCTCTTCGAATCCTCCCGCAAGGTTTTTCCTGCATCAGGTTGGACCACATCGGGGCCGGGGAATCCTCAAGGCAAGTTCGTGGGATGGCGTACCTTGATCATGCCCAACATCGAACAAAGCAACGTGCGGCAGTTGTATGATACGGGGCTCAATTGGTGGGAAGGGACCAATGTGACGGTGGGCAGCATTCCGATACCGATCATGCAATGTCCCAGCGTGCCTCAAGGTCCTCAAGTCATGGCAGCGGTCGCCAAGTCGCCTCGTCCTGCATTGACCTTCACTACTCCTTTGGCCCGTACGGACTACGAAGCCATTCAAGGAGTGCAACCAGCCTCGATCGATACGTCACTTTACAATGCAAGTAATCGATTTGCGGTGATGCATCGCAATTCGACCGTTCGATTTGCTGATATCATCGATGGCACTTCGCAGACGTTGATGATCGTCGAATGTGGTGGACGTCCTTCGGTCTACCAACGTGGAAAAAGCATGTCTACGCTGAGCAATGATCAGGGCATTGGGTGGATCGATAGTGAAGGAGCATTCAGTCTCGATGGTTCCAATGCCGATGGTTCCTTAGAAGGTTGTGGCATTGCGCAAGGGTGCAACGGTGGCATCAATCGACGCAACAATAACGAGCTTTATAGTTTTCACGTGGGATCGTGCCAAGTATTGTTTGCGGATGGGCATGTAGGCACATTGTCGGAATCGATGGACATCATGGTACTAGCTGCAATCAGTACACGAGCTGCAGGTGAAGTGGTTGCCCTCGACTAAACAGCACACTCGATGTTCCCTCATTCGTCGGAAGTCGATTGCTTTCCAAACTTCTTTTGCCAACTAGCTCGCAATGTTTGCTGTAGTTTCGCTTCGAACTCTGCTGGCATTGGATAGGGCTCGCCGGCCTTATACAGAGAAATCGTTTGGCGAATATTATCGACGACGACTTGGCAAGGATTGCATCCAGCAAGATGTTCTGCGAACTCGGCGCAGGCTGCCGATAGTTCATCACCATCGACGTAGTCGTTGAGCGCTTTTAGGAGTTCATCGCAATTCATGATTCATTCCTTTGGGTTTCTCGCTCATTCATCGAAGCTCGCCATCCACACCTCAAACAAGGTTATCGGAGAGCGAATTGAACTGGATTGCGAGGAACGACGCCTCTATTGGATTGGAGACTACAGGTTGAGTAAGGTTACAAGGAAACGGGGGAAATCGAACGAAAATTCGCAGAGTCCAGCCCGCTAACCATGATCGTGAGACGGAAATAGCTGACCTGCTTCGTCGCCATACATGCGGGTCAGGCGTTCACGGAGCATCAGTCGGGCGCGAAGAAGTCGGACTTTGACGGAGGACTCGGTGATTTGAAGGATTCCTGCCGTCTCCTTTACGGAGAACCCTTCGATATCGCGAAGGGTGAAGACGGTTCGGTATTTCTCATCCAAATCAGCCAAGGCTTTGTGAATATTCTGCTGTACTTCGGACCGAGCGGCGAGCTCATCGGGCGGAATCGACCAAGGGGCGATGAAATCGGGATGCGGTAAAGGTGCGGAATCATCGGATACCGTTGATTCAAAGGGTGTTAAGATCGGGCCACGATTCCTTTTGCGCAGAAGTTTCAACGCGTGATTGGTGGCAATCCGCAAAATCCAAGTGGCGACCGAAGCTTCACCTCGAAAGGATTCCAAGTGCTCGATCATGCTCAGAAAGGTTTGCTGCGTTGCGTCTTCGGCATCTTGAGCTTGTCCCAAAATTCGAAACGTTAGCCCGAAGACTCGAGGCTGAAAGCGTCTTGTCAATTCTTGGAAAGCATCGAAATCGCCACTTTGCGCCGAGGTCATCAGCGATTCATCCGATGGAACCGCCAATTTGTCGGGTTGTTCTTGGATTTCCATCCATCCATCTTTCCGAGGAGCATGTGAGATAAAGGAAAACCTACTTCTTTGGGGAGTCAAGATACACTATTTTAGAGCAAGACGAGAATCCTACCTCTTGTAATCCTCCTCCCCCCAATCCACGTTGGAGACCCGCTATGTGGAAGTTGGCATTGCCCTTGTTCCGAGGTCCCCTACGCCTCCGAGCGGTTCGTAGCCTTGCTGGTTTGAAGGTTCCTAGTATTGCCGTGGGCCTACTCTCCATCGGAATGGCCTCACTTGGTTCGATGGAACGCGAACTGGTCGCCAAGGACACAACGCAAGACGTTCAGAAGATCGCTGAGACTTCGGGTGTCCAAGGTGGATTTGTGGTCCATGTCGGTATCCAAGATGGGAAGCTAACGCAAGCCCTCAAGCGAAACGCTTCGTTTCAAGTCCAAGGATTGGATCGCGATGCGAAGACGGTTGCACAGGTTCGCGAGCGATTGGTGCGCGAAGGAGTGTATGGGGATATAGCCGTAGAACGTTGGATTGGGAACGAGCTTCCTTATATCGATAATCTCGTCAACCTGATGGTGATCGACGATTCGCAAGAAGTTTCGAAAGTCGAAGTCATGCGAGTGCTCGTTCCCAACGGTGTGGCCCTTCGCAGAAAGCCAGATGGGACTTGGGATAAATGGATCAAACCACGCCCCAACAATATCGACGAGTGGTCCCATTACCTCCACGATGCGACAGGCAATGCCGTAGCGCATGACGATGTGGTTGCTCCGCCTCGACACTTGCAATGGGTCGGAAGCCCGCGTTATTCGCGGCATCACGATCGCATGGCAAGTATGAGCGCTTTGGTATCTACCAATGGTCGCATGTTTTACATCATGGATGAAGGGAGTCGTATATCGATTCAGCTTCCTCCGAAATGGAAATTGATCGCGCGCGATGCCTTCAACGGTACGGTCTTATGGAAGCAGGACATACCCACTTGGCAAAGCCACCTTTGGCCTTTGAAGAGTGGGCCTACGCAATTATCGCGACGATTGGTTTCGAATGACGATAACGTCTTTGTGACCCTTGGATATGATGCGCCTCTTACCGCGCTGAACGCAGCCACAGGTGAAGTCGTTAAGACCTTCTTAGGGACCGATGGAACCGAGGAAGTGATCACCACCAATGGCCTTTTGTTCTTGGTCGTTCGCAAAGGCAAAGCGGAACTAGCCGATTACGCGCCGATGAATCCGACCGTGGGAGATCAAGCCGTAGCGCGTGGAATGTTTTGGAATGAAGAGCCACGCTTGGTGATGGCGATCGAAGCATCGACGGGAAAGCAGCTTTGGGCCAAGCAAACCAGGATCTCGCCATTGACGTTAGCTGCCGATGGGACCAACGTCTATTTCCATGACGGTGAACACGTGGTGGCGGCCGATCAAAAGACTGGTACGCCCGCATGGAGTTCCGAGTCGGTGACGCGCCGCAATCAATTCACTTTTAACTTTGGCCCTCGCTTGCTCGTCCATCAAGACGTGGTCCTATTTGCTGGTGGTGACGGGAAGATGGTCAGTTTGTCGGCGGGAGATGGGAAGCTGCTTTGGTCTGCCGACCATCCGAATTCGGGCTATCAATCTCCGCAAGATTTGATGGTGGTCAATGGCTTGGTCTGGTGCGCACCAACGACGACCGGAAAAGACAGTGGCGTCTTTACTGGACGCGATCCCAAGACGGGAGAAGTGAAGAAGGAGTTTCCGCCCGATATCGATACCTATTGGTTCCACCATCGTTGTTACATAGCCAAGGCAACCGACAACTTCATCATTCCATCGCGAACGGGGATCGAGTTTGTCGACACCGAGGATCAACATTGGGACATCCATCACTGGGTTCGTGGAGGTTGTTTGTACGGAGTCATGCCCTGCAATGGTTTGACGTACGCACCACCCCACAATTGTGCCTGCTATCCCGAAGCGAAGCTCTTTGGATTCAATGCATTGGCACCGTTGGCCCCAACGCGTCCGATTCCTGGTGAGGTTTCGGAAGAAGGACGGCTTGAGAAGGGGCCTCGCTACAGTGACGCTTTGGCGGCTCAAGAGACGGCAAACAAAGGAGACTGGCCCACGTATCGACACGATGCGGGAAGATCGGGTCATGCATCGCAATCGGTCGACCCCAAGCTCGGATCACAATGGGAGGTGAATCTGGGCGGAAGGCTGACGGCCCCTGTGATCTCGGGTGGTTTGGTGTACGTTGCACAAACGGATGCGCATACGCTTCATGCGATCGAAGAGGGATCGGGAAAGACTCGCTGGACCTTCACGGCAGGTGGAAGGATCGATTCGCCACCGAGTATCGCGCATGGTCGCGTTGTCTTCGGTGGCGCGGATGGTTGGGTCTATTGTTTGGAGTCGCAGTCGGGCGATCTAGCTTGGAAGTATCGTGCCGCTCCCTTGGATCGACGAACGATGGCCTATGAACAACTCGAATCGCTTTGGCCTGTTCATGGAAGTGTTTTGCTTCGCGATGGAGTTGTCTACTGCGTTTCAGGACGCTCGAATTTTCTCGATGGTGGTCTTCGCTTGCTTCGATTGAAGTTGGCCAGCGGCGAGAAGCTCAGCGAAAACATCATGGATGAAACCAATCCCGATACCGGACGCAACATGCAGGAGAAATTGCAGATTCTTCAAATGCCCGTAGGCTTGCCCGACATTCTTTCGAGCGACGACAAGTTTTTGTACATGAAGTCGCAGAAATTTGATTTTGAAGGAAAGCGATTGCAGATTGGTCCGAACTCGGGCGATTTCGTCAAGCAAGCATCGGTGCAACGGGGAGAGGGTGAGCATATCTTCGCACCCATGGGATTCTTGGATGACACTTGGTTCCATCGATCGTACTGGGTCTTGGGACAAAGTTTTGCTGGAGGTCACGGCGGTTACTATCAAGCGGGACGCTTTGCACCCTCAGGGCGTTTGATGGTAAAAGGGAATGGATATGTTTTTGCTTATGGTCGCAAGCCGGAATACTTCCGTTGGACGACGACCTTAGAGCATCATCTCTATGCAGCGGATCCGAGTCCTCCCGAAATCCCTGAGGACTTCGGCAAAGGTGCGGCTCCTGCATCGGGCGTCTATGCACAGTTTCCGAAGTCACCCAATCTCAACCCATTAGGAAAGCCAATCACCGTTGAGGCCTGGATCACCGCGACCAATCCCAATGGAGTCATCGTCGCTCGCGGCGGTCCTGCCGAAGGATTTGCCTTGGCCTTGGATGCAGGACGCCCTGTGTTTCTCGTACGATCCTCGGGCGACCTGGCCACGGTAACGGGGCCTCGTCGGATTGTTGGCGGATGGCACCATGTCGTAGGTGTGATCGATGCCTCGAAAGCCATGCGTCTTTATGTTGATGGGGTGAAGGTCGCAGAAGGCAAGTCCAATGGGTTGTTGACCAAAGACCCAGCCCAAGGGCTTGAAATTGGGGCCGATGCGGGCAGCAGTGTTGGCAATTATGAAACACCAAATGCCTTCACGGGCATCATCGATGAAGTCCGGCTATTCTTCGACACTCCTTCTGACGAAGCGGTGGAAGAACGATACCGCACAGGTGGAGAGATGCTACAAGATCCACACTTGGTGGTTACGTTTGATGATGGAACGGCTCGCGATTGGTCGACCTATCGTCAAGATGGAACCTTGGAAGGTGGAACGCGCGTAGAAGGCAAGTTTGGCATGGCCGTTCGCTTTACGGCCAAGAAGGGAGCCGACACCGCAAAGAGCAAGAGTGAAGATGAGAATCTGAATCCGAAGGACGCGAAAAACAAAAAGGCGACTGGCAATACATTGATCAAGCCGAAGTGGTCGGAGGACATACCAGTCTACGCGCGGGCCATGGCTCTTGCGGGAGAAACCCTGTTTGTTGCCGGGCCTCTCGATACGATCGATGAAGAAGAAACCTTTAAGAAGTTGTCCGATAAGGATGAAGACGTTCAACGCGAGCTTCAGCAACAAGACGAAGCCTTAGATGGAAAGATTGGCGGTCTGCTCTTATCGATCAATAGCTTCTCTGGCAAAGTCGAAAATCGTATCGAGTTGGGTACCTTTCCGACATGGGATGGCATGGCATCGGCCAATGGCCAGATCTATTTGACGACGCTGGATGGACGCATCCTGTGCTTCGGAAAGTGAGCCTTCGATGAAAGCTTGGATGGCGATGCTGGGTTTGGTCACCCTATGGACTCTACCGGTTTGGTGCAACATTCCGGTGTTTCGGTACGCGCTGGAACGATGGAAATCCGACAAAACGCGGATTGTTGTCTTTGCGGAAGAGTTGACTCCGCAACAACGCGCGCAGCTCCAATTGCTTGAGGAGCGATCTGCCAAAGGGCAGAGCAATGTCGAATGGGTTGTAAGCCAACCGAGCACCGAAAAGGACCAAGAACGCCTCGAACTTTGGAAGCGGGAAGTCGCTGCTCCATCGCAGTTGCCATGGGTAGTTGTGCAAACCCCATTTCCGCAAGGCAAGATTGGGCAGACGTGGAGTGGTCGTATGGATGCGATCACTTGGGATTGGATATTGGATTCACCCAGTCGAAAAGAGCTTGCCAAGCGCCTGTTGGCCGGTGATTCCGTCGTGTGGTTGGTCCTTCAATCCAAAGACGCACAAGCGAATGCTGCGTGTCGTCGTATGCTGAAAGAGACCTTTGAAAAATTGGAAACCGAGCTAGAGCTTCCCGAGGGGATTGGCGAGCCAGGATCCGAACTTTATTCCGAGGTCCCCTTGTTTCTTCGTTTTTCGTCCCTTGAGATCGATATTGAAAAGGATGAAGAACGCTATTTCCGTCAGCTTGCGCAGGGCTTTTCAGACCAAATCGACCTCTTGAAAGAACCGATCCTGATTCCAGTCTTTGGGCGAGGTCGGGCATTGGAGGTGATTCCATATAGTCGGATTGATGGCCCTCTGGTTTCCGATCTCACCAAGTTCTTGTGTGGAGCCTGTTCTTGTCAGGTCAAGGAACGGAACCCAGGATTCGATCTCTTGCTCTCGGTTCATTGGACCCGAGAATTGTTTGGCGAAGGTGGGTTTGTACCGGAGCCCAAAGATGGCGAAAAAAGTTTGGGGAATGCTCCTGTCCTACTAACCATTCCACCCGGAAAGAAATGAATCGGTAAGTATCAACTTCATGAATAAGCCATTATTCGCCATCGTTGGCACCTTTGCTCTTGCTCTCTTGCTCGTAGGGATGCTCATGCGGGGTGAGCGGCGTCCCGAGAAGACCCGCAATCCAGATGGAGTATCCTCCATCAAGCTGTATTGCGCCGCCAGCAACCGCCGCGCGATGGAAGCCATTCGTGCGGATTACGAACGCGAGTTTGGTCGACGCATCGATATTCAGTATGGAGCATCCCAAACATTGCTTTCCTCCATGGAGGTCAGCAAAGATGGCGAGTTATTCTTACCGGCAGATGGGTCGTATTTGGAGTTGGCAAATCAAAAGAAACTGATTGAAGAGACCTTCGAGATTGCAACCATGCGAGCGGTGGTGGCTGTTCGTCAAGGCAATCCCAAAAAGATCCAGCGATGGAACGATCTGCTTCGCGATGATGTCAAGTTGGTGCAGGCCAATCCCGATGCTGCCGCCATTGGTCACTTGACGAAGGAGGCTTTATCGACACGGGGTTTGTGGGACGATTTGGAGAAAGCGACCATCGGTTTTCGAACCACGGTAAACGATGCGGCTAGTGATGTGGTTGTTGGTGCAGCCGACGCCGCGATCGTTTTCGATGCGGCTGTATTCGGAATGAAAGAATTGGAGATCGTTTCCTTAGAAGAGCTTCAACCGATTCAAGCTCGCGTGCAATTAGGGGTTATCGCCACGACTCCCCAAGCCACCGAGGCATTGCATTTTGCAAGGTACATCGCATCACAAGATCGTGGGTTAAAACGATATCGTGAAAATGGTTTTGATGTGGTGGATGGAGATACCTGGAGCGACGTTCCAGAACTGACACTGTATGCCGGATCGATGTTGCGACCTGCGATTGAGGATACCATCAAGGCTTTCGAGAAGCGGGAGGGTGTCAAGATCACACGATCCTACAATGGTTGTGGAATCTTGGTAGCGCAGATGAAATCAGGTCAACGTCCCGATGCTTACTTTGCATGTGACAGAGAGTTCATGAATCAAGTGCCTGATCTCTTTCCCAACCCAGAAGATATCTCCAGCAATCGTTTGGTGATTCTCGTCAAGAAAGGGAATCCTCATGGAATAGCGTCGCTCAAAGATTTGGCTAAACCGAACCTCAAGGTGGGAATCGGCCACGAGAAACAGTGTGCGATGGGGTGGCTCACACAGAACACATTGCGTGAAAGTGGATTGCAGCAAGAAGTGATGAGCAACGTAACCGTTCAGACACCCACCGGTGATATGTTGGTGAACCAACTGCAAGCCGGATCGTTAGACGCTGCAGTCGCTTATCTGAGCAATGCCGCAGGCAAGGGTGATTTTCTCGATGCGGTAGCCATCGAAGGACTTCCATGTTCCATTGCTACACAACCCTTTGGCATTGCGAAGGACACCAAGAACCGTTTCATGGTGCAACGATTTCTGAAACGCGTTCATTCGAACGAATCGCGGGAGACGTTTTTAGCGGAAGGCTTCGAGTGGAAAGCTGAGAATCGTCCCTAACCACTATGAGCATGCCTTCATCAAGTTCCAAAGCGGACGGGGGCCGCGATTCCACTTCCCGGGGCACGGCACTGCGCAATCCTGAAGAGAGCAGGGGAGGGGACACTACGTTTCCAACGCAGCAGATTCCCAAAGGTATGCTGAGCGGGAAAGTTCGCGATGCGATCTTCTTCTTGGTGATGGGTGGTCTATCCTCCAGCTTTTTGCTGCTCATCGTTTTGATGTTGGTGGCTGACTTATTCTCTCTCACCGCGGCCGATTTTTGGGAGGCTTTTCAGAAAGAGGAAATTCAGACATCGCTTCGCTTAACGATGCTTACCTGTACGTTGGCTGCCATCCTATCGGTATGGATTGGAACACCGATGGGGTATTTGTTGTCACGTTTTCGATTTCGGGGCAAGCTTTGGATCGATATGTTGGTCGATATTCCCATCGTTCTGCCGCCGTTGGTCTTGGGACTGAGTTTGCTGATCCTATTCCACAAAGATCTTGGGGGATGGCAGCTCGAGAATTGGCTGCGGACACAGTGGCATTTTCCATTTGCTTTTCATTGGCCAGCGGTGGTGATGGCGCAGTTTTCAGTCGCTTGCGCTTTTTCGATTCGAACGATGCAGGTGACGTTTGATCGGGTGAACATTCGAGCCGAAGATGTGGCTCGAACATTGGGTTGCACGCGAGGCGGAGCGTTTTTTTTGATTGCGTTGCCGCAAGCATGGCGAGGGCTCGTTTCTGCTTTTACGATCGCATGGGCGCGATCACTTGGCGAGTTCGGTCCGATTCTCGTTTTTGCGGGAACGACCCGAGGACGAACGGAAGTCTTGTCGACTTCGGTGTTTCTCGAACTGAGCATCGGCAATCTTCATGCTGCCGTTGCTGTCTCATTACTGATGGTTGGAATTGCGATGATTGTCTTGACACTCTTGCGAGCACTCGGTGCTGGGTGGATGTCATGATTGAACTTCGCGGACTCTGCATGCAACTCGGCGTGTGTCGGTTGAACGATGTGAACCTGACGATTCCCACGGGGGCCTATGCTGTCTTGATGGGGAAGACCGGGCAGGGGAAGACTTCGTTGCTTGAAGCCATTTGCGGACTGCGTCCCATGACGGCAGGATCCATCTATCTCAATGGATGTGATGTGACGCGAATGACGGTAGGCGAGCGAGCGATTGGGTACGTTCCGCAGGATCTCGCTTTATTCGATCACTTGAGCGTGGAAGAGAATATGGAGTTTGCACTCAAACTCCGCAAGGTGCGAGCGGAAGTCCGACGCGAACGCATTCAAAAGTTGACGCGAGAGTTAGGTATCGAACATTTGATGAAGCGAAGCACGCACAAGTTAAGTGGTGGTGAAGCGCAGCGGGTTGCCTTAGGGCGAGCCTTATCCTTTGAGCCATCGATCTTGTTGCTTGACGAACCTTGGAGTGCGCTCGATGAGCATACGCGAATCGAGATGCAGCAATTGCTCAAGGCTGTGACCAAAGCCCAACGCATCACAACGCTTCATGTGACCCACAATCGCGATGAAGCAGCAGCCCTTGCCGACGTGCTCTATCGATTGGTGGATAATCGCTTGGAGCAAGTTCCTTCTGGCGAGATTGTGGAGACGAGCGCGGTATGACCGTACGTGTCGAATACGCAACACAATTGCGAGTGATCTCGGGTTGTGCGGAAGAGAAGGTCGAGATCGCCACGCCTTGCACCTTATCGCATTTGTGGCAGGAATTGGTCGCACGTCATGGCGAGCGTTGGCGCGAGGCTGTGCTGGCCGACGGACACTTGCGCCCTGGGATTCTGTTGTTTCTCAACGATGAATCGATACCATTCGATGGGGCGTTAGAGCTTCGAGATCGCGACCGCGTGTGCTGGTTGGCCTTGGTATCGGGCGGATAAACTATGGAATTGTCGGAAGAAGATCGCGCCATCTACGAATGGCAAATGTGGGTGCCCGATTTTGGCGAAGAAGGTCAGAAGAGACTGAAACAAAGCTCTGTTTTGATCTCGCGCGTCGGCGGACTCGGAGGTTTGGTAGCCTATGAACTGGCCGCGGCTGGAATTGGTAAGTTGATTTTAGCCCATGCCGGAGCCATCAAGCCAAGCGACTTGAATCGACAATTATTGATGACCTATGCAGGCTTAGGGACTTCGCGCGTCGAATCGGCAAAGCGTCGATTGCTCGAGCTCAACCCTCACCTTGAAGTTGTCACGGTGGATGAAAATGTCCATGAAGGGAACGCAGCGGAACTGGTTCGCCAGGCCGACTTGATCGTCGATTGCGCACCGATGTTTGAAGAACGCCTGGCCATGAATCGCCAAGCCGTTCATCAACGCAAAGTCATGGTTGAATGCGCCATGTACGAACTTGAAGGAAGTCTGACGACCCTTCGCCCCGGCGAAACTCCATGTTTGGCGTGTTTGACTCCTGTTCCACCCGCCGGTTGGAAGCGACAGTTTCCGGTGTTCGGCGCAGTTTCCGGTGCCGTTGCATGCATGGCTGCCATGGAAGCAATCAAAGTGCTTTCAGGTTTTGGAGATCCCCTCTATGGTCGAATGGTCACGATGGATCTGCGACGCATGCAGTTTCGACGGCTACAAATCGAACGCAATCCACGATGCGAAATCTGTGGCAATCTGACAGCTCATTAGCAACAATCAAGTAGTCTATCCGTATGAGAGCTCATCTCTATTTGAGGTGTGGTGACCGAGTCCGTTGATGAGATGCCACCGGCATCGATCGTCTTTCTTTGGTGCTTCGATGTAGTGTTTAGGCCATCGAAAGAAGTGCGAAGCGATCGAACTGTATGGCAATTGCTTAGTTTTTTCTGAACAAGTTCCAAGATTCATGGGGCCAAAACGATACACTGGATCGACTTCGGTTTGGAGTTAGTCGGGAGATGGAAATGGACAATGCCGTTGAGCTCAGCGGAGTCACCAAGCGTTTTGGGGCTCAGACTGCGGTAGAGCGAGTGGATTTGCAGATCCCCAAAGGATGTATTTACGGTTTCATCGGGCCCAATGGGTCTGGCAAAACCACCACCATCCGAATGATCTTGCGGATCTATCAACCGGACGAGGGTAAGGTTGCCGTACTGGGGAATACCGAAGGAAGCGTGGCTGACGCACGCGTTGGGTATTTGCCAGAAGAACGCGGACTCTATCGAAGGATGACCGTGCGACGCGTGCTTCGTTATTTTGCAAGACTCAAAGGCGTTTCGCGTCCCGATCGCGTGATTGATGAGCATCTAGAACGCATGGGGGCTCAGGATTGGGGGCGAAAACGGATCGAGCAATTATCGAAAGGAATGGCGCAGAAGATTCAGTTCATCGTGGCGGTGATCGCCAAGCCTGAGCTTATTATTCTCGATGAGCCATTCAGTGGATTGGATCCCGTCAACATGGAAGTCCTGCGCGACGCTGTATTGGAGTTGAGGCGGCAGGGATCGACCGTCATCTTCAGCACCCACGATATGGACATGGCGGAACGGATGTGCGATCGCGTCTTCATGATCTATCGCGGGAAGAAAGTTCTCGATGGGACGCTCGAGTCGATTCAATCAGGGTATGGGGCGAATACGCTGCGGGTGCGTATGGCGAATCATCAATCATTACCCGATCGGCTAGAAGGTGTGGCTCGCCAGACCATCATGGGGCGTTTTTATGACCTAGAGCTTGATCGCGAAGAATCACGTCCTCGCGTGTTGTCGCAATTGCTTCAGCTTGGCGATGTGGAACACTTTGAAACGACGCGGCCGTCGTTGCATGACATCTTCGTGAAGATCGCCAAGATCTAGCAAGTCAGATCATATTCCTGCTTCTCAATCACTAACTTCCCCGAGCATCATGAACAAACTGTTGGTTATTGCTCACCGCGAATATGCGGCAATGGTGGCCACGAAGGCCTTTGTGTTTTCATTGGTGATGATGCCCATATTGATGTTTGGTGGCATGATTCTCATGCCCAAGCTAAGCCAACTCGGTGGAAGTAAAACGCGCCGAATCATCGTCGTCGACCACACCAAGACCCTCTTCGAAGGCTTGCAAGCTGCCTGTAAGGCTCGCAATGATGTGATCGGCAAGAATGAAAAGCCGAAAGGAATGGATGAGCTAGGCCGCAACCGTTCGATGTCCGAAAAGATGGATTTTATCGAACTGGAGTCCGCGTCGGATCAACAAGTGAATGACGCGCAGCGATTGCAATGGAGCAACCAAATTCGCGACGGCAAGCTCTATGCATTTATCGAGATTCCTGAAACAGCCTTGGATGTCGAACAGGCTCATGTCGATGCAACGTTTGTGAGCCAAGATGCTTTGTTGAGTTCGGAGCGACAATGGATGAGCTCAGTGCTGCAAGAGATGGTTCGTTCGATTCGATTGAAGGCCTTGGGGGTGGATACTTCATTGGTTGCCAAGGGAAGTGTGCCCTTTCAACTCAAGCCGACGCAGCCGTATCGCGAGGGAGAAGATGGCAAGGCGAGTCGTGAAAACCCGGAGAATGTATTGGTGACACTTCTGTTGCCGTTTGGAATCATGATGTTGATGTTCATGGTGATCTTCCTTGCTGCGCAGCCTATGCTGGAGAGCGGTATGGAAGAAAAGAATCAACGCATTGCAGAGGTACTCTTAGGGGCCGTCCACCCAACCGAACTGATGGCAGGAAAGCTCCTGGGGAATGTCGCTGGATCGTTGATGATTGTCGCGATCTATGGCATCGGTGGATGGCTGGTTGCGGATACCAACGGATGGACGAAGAATCTCAACTGGTCCCTGCTACCGTGGTTCGTTGTGTTTCAAATACTTGGAGTTCTCTTTTTCAGTTCCATCTTCTTGACGGTAGGAGCGTCGATCAGCGAACTCAAGGAGGCACAAAGTATCCTCATGCCAGTGTGGATGCTACTGGTGGCGCCGATCATGGTTTGGTTTGTTGCGCTGCGAGATCCGAACGGTCCTGTGGCGGTGACGCTGAGTTTCTTTCCTCCTTCATCACCGCTGATGATGATCTTGCGACTGGCAAGCGGGCAAACGATTCCCGCTTGGCAGCCTCCATTGGCGGCAGTGCTACTGGTCTGCGCCACATTGGTTGTGGTGATTTTGGCTGGGCGAATCTATCGAGCGAGCCTTTTGCGAACCGATTCGGCTCGGACCTTTGCGCAGATTCTCGGACGATTGCGATAGGTCTTTTTTCATCACAATGGGAATCGACATCGTTGCAGCCATCGCAGGTATTGCAGTCATCGAATCGTTTCGAGAGGCATTTCATCACGATAGTTGCGTAGATCCGAGAGAGTCGGACTACGGGACGAGAAGCCAGCACAGGCTCACGAAGGCAAGGGTCCCGACAACGGTGGCCCATAGGCCCGACGTTCGCTTCTTTTTCATGTAGAGCAGCATCGCTAGACCAGTTGCTCCGCTGACGATCATGATCAAGGCTGATAGATCGATGACGATGCTCCAAGGGATACCGCAGTCGCGTCCCTTATGAAGATCGTTCCATTTCGAAATCACCCCATGTTCTGTTAAAGAGATCTCGTAGTTGCCGTTGGATCGATCGATGAAAACGTCGGCCGAGTACCCAGGGCCTTTGAAGGCGACCAAACATTCGTCGGCATCCACGCGAAACTCGCTAACGCGACCTCGCAAATGGTGTTGTGATCGCAGGGTTTCAGCAACTTCCAAGCGATCGACTCCGCCTTCGTCACCATCTTGTGATGCGTTGGTTGTTGCTTGCTGCAATAGGCGAGTTTCGAGATTCCCTTTCAGCGTACTATTGCGACCTGTTTCACCCCCAAACCAAGTTGGATGATTGAGCGTGATACCCGTGAAGGCAAAAAAGATCATGCTGGCGAAGCCGATCATCGACACATATAAGTGCAACCACCGGATGAGCCCATTCCAACGGAGCAAGCCACCTTTTGCGTTTTTAGATGAAGCCGTGTTCGCGGTCGTCGAGGCTTGTGTTGCCATGGGTGATACGTCTGAGGCCATGCTATCCACGAAAAGGTATCTGGCAAGAAAGATGGTACGCTATGCAGGATGGGCCTTGTTGGAATGACCACATTGAGTTGGGGCTTATTGAACCTTTTCGCGTTTATGATACTCCAGTTTTGCGCCATGAATCTCGGCGTTGTCATCGAGTTTTGCCTGAAACCCCTTTTCACCAATCTCGATTTTCTTGCGCATGAGTTGGTAGGTGCCATGCTCGCGAGCGGCTTCGATGTAAAGCGTATACTCACCCGGCTTCACCAATTTCTTGTGGTCGTCTTCTCCGTTCCAAATCACCGTGTAGTTTCCTGGTTTTCGCGTTGCTTCAGCCACAGTATCGATCAGGTCCGTGTCATCGGCAAGCTTGCGAAGGCGATCGCTTTTGTACCATCGTTTGAGGTCGGGAATCCAACGTGGGCCGGGCCCCGATGTTTGTGCCCAAAGGACCAGTGTTCGCACGGGGAAGTTGTCTTTGTCTTCGATCCACACGGCGACATAAGGGCGACGATAGCGTCCGCTCGACCCTTCTTGGTGGATCTGGAAGTCGACTTTCAATTCCATGCCACCGTTCCAATCCTGAGGAGCCGAATCCTTTTGAACATACTTGAAGGATGATGATGCTGGCCAGCGACTCGAGCAATGAACTTGGTCATTGCGATCAAGAATGAGACAGGCCGCATCGGAGGTGGCATCGATCAATGCCAGACTCTGCTGCACTGTGAGCACGCTGGCAATCGTGGCAAGCACATCGGCTTCGGCAGCCGAAGAAGCCAACACGCTCACGCCCTTGATCCCTTCAGCAGGTTGGCCTGAACGAGGATCAAGCAGGTGAGAATACCACTTTCCTTGAATGGTGAATCCGCGAAAGGCACCGCTGCTCGTCGCCATCGCTTGTTGGTGCAGCGAAACACGAGTCATCGTGGGGCTCGCCAAATCATTGGCTGGGCGTTTGATCGCGATATCGCGGTGCATGGTTCCGAACGCTCGCATGTCACCACCGATGGCAAGGAGACCGCCTTCATATTTTCCGGTTCGATTCAAGGCATCGCAAACACGATCGATCATCCAGCCTTTGGCAATCGCATTGAAAGTCAGATGGGATCCTTGGAATCGAACCTGCGTCCGATCGGCATTCCATTCCCAACCGATGGATTGGAGTCCTTCCACAGCGACTTGAAGCGATTTTGCATCAGGGAGTCGCTGATTCTCTTCGGCTGTTATCCAAATTCGTGAAAGCGATTCTACGCCTGGATGAAAAACTCCTCCCGACTGCTGACTCCAATGTTCATTGATCTGAAGGAGATCTCGAAGTTCGGGCGATACTTCTTGATACTCGCGCTTTTCCATCCAAGCGGAGAGTTCGCTTTGCGCATCATAGGTACTGACGATCTTGGCTAATCGATCAAACTCAGAAAGCGCTAAAGCTTCTGCACGTTCGGCATCGGATTTCGAATCTGCCAATACCCAAAGATCCATATGCGTTCCAAGAACCTGGACCTGATGAAATTCGTATCGATCCGCTGCCGCCAAGACAGTGCTCAGCATGCCGACCAGCAATCCCACCATCCATCCAAGCCCAACAACGCGCATATTAGGTTTCCTACTCGGAGAAGCGTTACTCAAGTTGCACAAAGACAAAGACGATGAACTAACGATTGGGTCGGCCTTCAGGTCTTCCCTCGGGACGTCCCTCAGGTCGACCACCTTCGACAGGACGAAGGACATCGGCAATCTTGGAAAGCTCATCTCGACTTAACTTGCCATCTTTATCTGCATCTAATTCGAAGAGACGTTCCACGAATGCCACGGGATTGCCAAACATTCCCATTCCACCGCGGCCTCCTTCACCCATGCGTCCTTCGCCACGTCCTTCTGGCCGCCCGCGTCCTTCACCACCGCGTCCTTCACCACCACGACCCGCACTATCGCTGGCCATCTTGTTGAGTTCCTCGAGAGTCGCAAATCCATCGCGATTGGCGTCGGCTCGTTCGAGAATCCTTTGCATACGTTCGGGGAGTTCATCTTTGCTGAGCTTGCCGTCGCCATTCTTGTCTTGCTCCATCAAGCGAGCCACAAGTTCTGGGCCTATCGTTTCTCCACCGCCAGGGCCGCCTGGCCCTCGCCCTTCACGGCCTTCGAAGTTGGGGCGGAGTTCTTCTTCGGTGAGTTTTCCATCTTGATTCTTGTCGAGCGTCTTTAGCCGAGCGGCCGATTTCTCGATCTCCTCGGCACTGATTTGTCCATCGCCATCGGCATCGAGGGCAACCATCATCGGCATCATGCGCATCATGCCACCGGGACCGCCTGGTCCACCTTGGCCTCCAAAACCTCCACCCCCAAACCTACCACCAGGAGGCTGAGCCATCGCAGGGACTGCGAGAAGGGCAGTTACGGCTCCACTCAAAAACACCGTCTTTGCCAAGCGAATCGAGTGATTCATGTTGAGATTCCGTCATTTGGGAGAAAGGTCAATCAGAGCAACAACCCGGTCGCTCTGAGGAAGTTTCGGCGTCGCGCGGGTCGGCCCGCGCTCGCAACCCGCACTATAACCATCTCAACCTGAAGCCCAGATGAAGACATCTCACGCTTGACGATTCATCAAAAGGATTTCGCTAGCATTAACAAAATCGCTAGTTCAAGGATTTGGCCTTGAATCGAAAGGGGGTGTTCGAGGACACTCCGCGCGGACCGTCCTTAAAGACCCTGCTCGTCGGGGTGTTTTTGACTTCGAAGGTTGAGATAAAGTCTGCAGAGGATTGGATAATCGTTCGTTGTTTCTGCGATTGGGACAATCGCACGACAAGGTTCACGATTGGGACAATCGCACGACATCCATACTGATGCATGGAATGGGACTCGTTTTATTAAACTATGTTGGAACAACGGGCAATTGAAAGGCCGAAGCGGTGGGATCATCCCTTAGATCCAGGAATGGATCCGAGGGTTGTGACATGGCTCATGTCACAGCCTCCCTTTTCGCGCATGGATCATACCCGCTTTCCAGGCTCGGCAACGTTATCGGACATCATTCGCAATGACATGCGAGTGATGCGATATGAGCCAGGCGATATCGTGATTCGCGAGGGCGACTACGGAAGCAGCGCCTTCATGGTCTTAACCGGTGAGGTTCGCGTATTGCTCACCGGGTTAGCATCCTCATCGTTAGGACGCAACGCACCGCGCAAGCTTACGTGGTGGGAAGCGTTGCGAGATTCTTGGAAGCATTGGTCTATTCCCGAGCAAAGGCAAGTGGCTCGAGTCCGTTCCGAATCATCGGTAGGAACGGCTGTCCGCGACGTCGATGATAAGCCGCGAGTCTACATCCAAGATGTCGATACGGTCTTGCGAGGTTTTGAATCGGAGTCGTTGGGGGCAAGCGAGATCTTCGGGGAGCTCGCCGCAATGACTCGATCGCCCAATCGTTTCACCGTCGTTGCGAAAACGCAAGCAGTGCTGCTGGAGATACGTTGGCAGGGACTACGCTTGCTTCGTCGCGATCCCAAATTCAAAGAGTACCTCGATGCGCGATATCGAGCCAACAGTCTGCAGATGCACCTTCGCGAGTGCCCTTTGTTTCAGCATTTACCACCTGAAAAACTAGAACTTGCAGCAGCGGCCACCGAGCTTGTTAGCTTTGGCGAAATGGAATGGTTTTCCGAATATGAAAAAGCTCGCAAGCTCGATAGTCGCGATCAGATTCGATCCGAACCGTTGATTGCGGAGGAGTCGATGCCTGCCGACTATCTAGTAATACTTCGAGCCGGTTTTGCTCGTCTGAGCCACAAACAAGGCGATGGTCACCGAACTCTGGCCTATCTTGGCAAAGGACAATTGTTTGGACAACGCGAATTGGCTCACAACTATCGGCGTCGCGGCAAAGAAGAACCGCTGCCGTATCAAGAGTCGTTGCGCGCGGTAGGCTTTGTCGATGCATTGCGGATACCGAAACACATCGTCTACGACTTGATCTTTCCGCACGTGCGATCGACAGAGATGTGGGAAGATGTGAAGAAGCCACGCTATGATGCGACGGGGCGTCCTGCGATGGAACCCAAGCCGATCGGGGACCAAGAAACAACCAATACGGCGATGCTCGAATTCCTGGTCGATCAGCGATTGATCAATGGACGTCAGGCGATGCTGATCGACATGGATCGATGCACGCGATGCGATGATTGCGTCAAGGCTTGCGCGTCCACGCATCAGGGCAATCCTCGCTTCATGAGGAATGGCGAACAGTTTGGACCCTGGATGTTTGCGCACGCATGTATGCATTGTGAAGATCCCGTGTGCATGATTGGCTGCCCCACGGGCGCGATCGCGCGCAATCAAGATAACGGTGTGATCGCCATCAATCCGGAAACGTGCATCGGATGCGCAACGTGCAGTCAAAGTTGCCCGTATCAGAACATTCAGATGGTGGAGATTCGCGACGAGCAAGGGAGGCAATTGGTTGATACCACATCCAAGCTGCCCATTCTCCAAGCCACCAAGTGCGATCTTTGCCAGTCGCAACCGGCGGGGCCAGCCTGTCAGAATGCATGCCCTCATGATGCGCTCATACGCATCGACATGAGCGACTTGAAGAAGCTTGCCAAATGGATGGAACGAAAGGCTGCCTAATGAGGAATCGGAGTCAGCTGCAAGGAGGTACCCTGTGATCGGACTTCGTTCGAGAAGGATTTTCTCCATCGTCATCACTCTCATGGCGATAGGCCTCGCTTGGCAGGCCTATCACTGGTTTGACTATCAGTTAGGACGACCTGATTTTTATTCGGGTTACACTCTCTTGGCCACGATGGTTTTATTGTGGTTGCTTCCGTTGCGCAAACGCTTAGTGGTCCTCAAGCTTGGTGCGGTTTCGGGTTGGTTGCAGTTGCATCAATATGCTGGTGTCTTTGGCTTGGCGATCTTTTTCATGCACGTAGGATGGCCGATCTACGGCCTGCTTGAGATCGTGTTGGCCACGACCTTCCTGTTTGTATCGGGAACCGGTCTCATGACTTGGTATCTCAATCGAACCATTCCCAAAAAGCTAAGAGTAGCAGGGAAGGCTCGCATTCTCGAAGATACGCCAGGGCTACGAGTGCAATTAGCACAACGAGCCTACGCGGTTGCGATGCAGGCAGCGGGGAAAGCGGAGAGTGCTTCTTTGGCGGAGCATTACGTTGCAAGACTCGTTCAGTTTTTTCAGCAACCTCGTTCGTTAGCTTATCAATTCGTTCCGACGGGGCGATTGCGAAGGTCGCATCTAGAGTCGCTCGAGCGACTCGATCGCTATCTTGGTCCCGATGGACGAACGGCACGACAAGAACTCAGCCGTCTCGTCCAGGAGAAGGATGATCTCGACTATCAAGAAGCTTTGCAGCGTCGTTTGCGGGTTTGGAAAAACCTGCACGTCGTTTTACTGTGGTTCCTTGCCATCATGACCGGTGTTCATGTGGTTCTCGCGCATCGATTTCATGGATGAGTAGCATGAGCAGTGGCAATCGCGAGAATGAAAAAGGATACCATCGACCCCACGATCGATATCAATGTGGTCTAGCGTGTGTGGGCGAACGGTGTGCACCGGGGCCCGACTCGCAAGGAAAATGTCAGATCGAATTATGCACTCCATCTACTCGTCTTGCGTGGTGGCAACGACACCTACGAGCGGTTGTGGCGATGGTAGGGCTCTGTGGACTCGTCGTCATCCTTTCGACGTCATGGCATCGCGATGTGTTAGCACCAGGGCCACTGACGCAGGCCCATGCTCAGATCCTGCAAGGTCCCGAACATGCGAATCGCTGTGCCGCGTGCCATGATTTGGGTAGGTTGCCTGCGTTGGCATGGATCACTCCCCCACATCCCATGTCATCTCAACTCGTATCTCAAGATGCGTTGTGCAAGAAGTGCCACCTGGCCGAGATGCCAGAATTGGATCGTGGGACTCCACATGATCTTCCTTTGGAATCGCTCGATCGAATCACCCAACAGGTGTTGGCTCGCCGCGCAACGAAGCGGGAACACTTGGTGAGCTTGAGCGATTTACCCACGGTAAAGCCTGCATCTTCCGTCTCGAGTACGGTTCATTGGAGAACGCATGACTTGAGTTGCAGCGACTGCCATCGCGAACATCAAGGAACGATGCACGATCTAACGAAACTGTCCACGCAACGATGCCAAAGTTGTCATATCGAACAGTTTTCAGGATTCGCGCATGGCCATCCCGAATTCTCCGACTACCCACAACCGCGTCCTTCGCATATTGCCTTCAATCACCTTCAGCATCGCGACAAGCACTTCGCGAAGGAAAATCGCGAATTCGATTGTCGTACCTGCCACGTGCAGGATGGCGAGCGAGGTACAGTGGGAAAGGTGTTTCGAAGTGTTTCGTTTGAGTCTGCTTGTGCAAGTTGCCATCAAAAATCACTCGACAATTCCCTCGCCGAAGGATTGGTTGTCTTTCAACTGCCAAGCATCGATCGCAAACGATTGTTGCAAAGTGTGAGTCAGCAAGATGCGATTCGCGCATTGCAAGATTGGCCGGAGGCTTCGAGCCAAGTCATGGACGGAAAGATTGCTCCGGTCATGGAACTGATGTTGCTGGGGGACCCACAAAATGAACCCTTGCTCAACGCTTGGGACCGCATCCGTGATCTCAGTCAGGTTGACTTGAGCAAGAAACAGGATGTCGATCTCGTCATCCAGTTGGTCTTAGCTTGCCGCAAACTGCTCCAAGAGATCGGCGACGAAGGTCAGCGTTCGATTGCGCGACGCGTGGAGCGATGGAATCCAGAAGATCGCGACAGCAAGCTCGTCTCGACATCAACGCTCTCAGCTCGCGCTTCATCCCAAGCGGCGCGGATGCCGAACTGGAATGAGGCTCTGCTGCAAGGAGTGCCACCCGATCTTTTCCGCTCCGCGTGGACGCAGTGGTTTGAGCCCCAGGGCGTTGCTGGTGGCTTGCAAGGTACGAATAAGACAACATCACCCAAACCCAACGTAGTGAATGACTCGAATGATCTTTTATCTTCGAATGATTCCAATCCACTGGCACAAGATAAACCGTCTGCATCGGCCAAGAAGGTACTCAAACCGATGCAACATCTTCCCGAAGGAGGATGGATGATCGACCAGCGACGCATGGCCATCGTTTATATACCGCGTGGTCACGCAGATCCTTGGTTGACCGCATGGACATCCTTGGCCGCAAAGGCCCGAGGGGTACGTTACAGCGAACAACAATCCGAAGATCAATCCAGTTGGGTTGGCGGCGAGCAAGATCGCGCTTCCCTTCTCGCTCCTGGGCAAGACTTGTTGCAGATCAAGCAAATTGGAAATTGCGTGGAATGCCATGATCGTTTGCTTCATCCGGTGTCCGCTTGGAATGATGCCGCATCGTTTCTACCGCATTGGAAGATTCCAAGAAGGCGAGCGGACGTTCGCGAAGCGACCAAGTTCGATCATACGCCCCACCTTTTGATCCCCTCGCTTGTCGATTGTACGCGGTGTCATGCGTTGAATGAGTCCAAGTCCGAAGGGGCCGATCCTACTTCGCATGCGGCCGAGAGTCGATTCGTCTCAGCGATCGCACCAAGTACCCGAGCTCAATCGTTTACGGCCAATCGATCGGATGATATCCATGCAGAGCATGCGTTTCGTCCAATGACCAAGGGTCAGTGCAGTTCGTGCCATCGACCCAATGGAGCAGGGGATAGTTGCACGCAATGCCACAACTATCACGTTCATGACCCTATCTTCCGCGAGACGCGAACGATCGAAAGAGCTGTTCACGGCAATCGCTAATCAGATGCGATTGACCGGATGAGGCATCGGTTGGCCTTGAAGAGCAGCAACCAGATTGCGAGCCGCCATTTGAGACATGGCCGAGCGAGCTTCAAAGGTGGCCGATCCGATATGGGGCAGGATCAGGCAATTGTCATAGCGTCGAAGAATGGAATCATCGGGGAGAGGTTCGGGGTCGGTCACATCGAGTCCGGCGCCGAAGATCCATTTTTGTTCCAGTGCTTCGGCCAGTGCATTCTGATCGATGACACCGCCGCGTGACGTGTTTACCAGGACGGCATTAGGTTTCATGCGACGAAGGGTCTCTCGATGAAAGAGATGTCGCGTGGAAGGATTGAGATCGGTGTGAATGCTGATGAAATCGGATTGTTCCAGCAAGCTTTCGAAAGAGACTCGAGTGGCTTGAAGATCGCGATCGACCTGAGGCCTTTCGGTTCGCGAAGTATAGAGAACGCGCATGTTCCAGCCACCAAAGCAACGCTTGGCCACGGCTTGGCCAATGCGTCCCATCCCCACGATGCCAAGCGTCTTGCCGCCGCTTAGGTCTTGGCCCAGCAATCCTAAGGGCTCCCAAGTCTTCCATTGCAAACGTTTCACTTGGTCAGCCGATTGTGGAAATAACCTTGCCACGGCGATCAGCAACCCAACAGCGATATCGGCCGTTGCATCGGTTAAAACATCGGGTGTATTTCCGACAGCGATCTTGCGGTGCGTGGCAGCCTGGATATCGATGTTGTTGTAGCCAACAGCAAAGTTGGCAATGGCTCGAACCGATGGTAGGGCATCGAGAACTTTTCCATCGATCGTATCGCTGAGCAGTGTTAACAAGCCTGCACAACCTTGGCCGCGAGCGATCAACGTCTCTGGTGGTGGAGGAAGTGGGTCTTCCCAAACATCGATCTCAAAATAAGGACGGAGTAGGGCTAAGCCCGACTCGGGAATCTTCCGCGTGATGAAGATGCGTTCCATGGTGACAGCTCAAATGTAGAACATGCTATCGGTAGAGTGGTTATGTTGATCTACCAAATCGCTCAATGCAATGCTGGTGAGTTTATTGCGAATGAGTTCATCGATGGCCTCCCAGGCAGCAGCCACCGAAGTATGACAGCGGGTGGTGGGAGTTTGGGAAGCGATCTGCGTTGCCGTTGGACAGACCGCTTGAACGATCTCGGCCAAATGGATACGCGATGGGTGGCGACACAATCGATAACCACCCGCGGCACCTCGCGTGCTTTGGACGAGATTGGCTGTCCGCAATTGTTGCAGGATTTGTGTTAGAAACGGCAACGGTATTGCGTGCTCGTCCGCGATGTCGCGAAGGCATACCGGAATAGGCTCTTGATATCGCAGCGCTAATTCCAACATGGCCACCGCTGCATAATGGGCTTTGATGGGGAGCAGCACGAGATCAATCCTGTGTGTGAAGTCCGCATTCTGTCTTCGCGAAGCCACTCCATCGACCTGCTCGCTCGTCTTCACCAGGCAACACAGCTCGCGTGCAGGGCCAGCATCCAATGCTGGTGTAGCCTTGATCATGCAAAGGGTTGTAGGGAATGTCTTGTTTCGTGATCAGTCCCCAAACTTCTTTCTTAGTCCAATTCGCGAGTGGGCTCACTTTTACCAAGCCAAACTTCTTGTCCCAACCAACGATCGGAGCGACCGAGCGATCGGGGCTTTGATCGCGACGAATCGCGCTGGCCCATGCATCCATACCGACCGCTGCATCTTTGAGCAGAGAAATCTTGCGTTCCGCGCAGCATCGATTGGGATCGGTCTTGTAGACGGGACCACCGTTGAGTTGTTCGTATTCAAGAACGGTCAGTTGAGGACGTTTGAGTTCTACACGCATTCCGTAGCGTTCGAAGATGCGGTCCCGAAGCGCCAAGGTTTCCGGAAATTGATAGCCCGTATCCAAATTGAAGATGGGGGTTTCCGGTGCGATCTCGGCCAACATGTGGATGATGGTCATCCCTTCGGGACCGAAGGCAGTTGCCATAGTGAATCGCGGAGCAAAACGGCTCACGGCCCACTGCAGGATCTCCTGCGGTGTCGCCGTTTCCAAACGCTGACTGGCCTCTTGGATTTCGGCCAAAAGTTCAGGAGATGGACCTGGAGGATGGCCAGCTGGCGTTGGCGGTTCGGGATTGGAAATGACGGACATCCTGCAATCCTTTTCCTCGAAAAGACTCTGGTCCCAAGGCCTGGTTGAACAACTCGACGACGCGTAACTCGCTCAGCGAACGTTAAAACGCTCGGTTTTTTCGCGAAATCGAACGGCGACAGTCAATTGTTACATTTATGATCTAAATAGTCAAGATTTAGATTCTAGTGGGATAATCGGCATTGCAGCTACAAAACCTTTAGGGGCTTCGGATGGCTAGCTCACGAGAGGAGGCCGACCTCTAGGCGGGTGGGACTTGATGGACGACGAGCAGGTTGTGGGTGTAGTCCATGACGCCCGTGCCTGTTACGTATACGACGCGATCGCCGGGACGAAGAATTCCCTTTTCGCGTCCCCATTTGGTGACGTCATCGAAAAGCAATTGTGGGTTCTCGATGCTGGTAATCAAGTGAGGCATGATGCCCCAGAACAAGCACATGCGTCGAAGGGTTGCCGGAGACGGGCTCACACCGAGTGTGGGAATGAAGTTGCGTTGTTTGGCTTTGACCCATGCCGTGCCACCGGTTTGCGTGGCTACTACCACCAGTTTGGCACCGATGCTTTCGGCGATGTTGGCTGCGTTATACGTCACGGCAGAAGTTACTGGGTGGACGCGATCAACGATTCGGGCTTTGGCGGAAAGCGGAATGTCCTTTAACATCTGTTCGGTGCTGACCATGATGCGATGCATCATATCGACGGCCAGCACAGGATATTCACCGATTGCGGTTTCGCCGCTGAGCATGCAAGCATCGGCACCATCGAGAATCGCATTGGCCACATCGGTGGCTTCAGCGCGAGTCGGACGTCGGTTGTGATGCATGCTCTCGAGCATCTGCGTGGCCACGATAACCGGCTTCACCTTTTCGCGGCAGATGTTGATGATCTTCTTTTGAGCGACCGGTGTATCTGCAACATCGATTTCGACGCCGAGGTCACCACGAGCCACCATCACGGCATCGGCCGCTTCGACGATGGCTTCGAGTTGATCGAGAGCTTCTCGCTTTTCGATCTTGGCAACGACCAGGGCATTGCTTTCCATCGAGGCCAAGAGATTCTTGAGTGCCAAGACATCTGCTGCGGTTCGCACGAATGAAAGGCTGATGAAATCGATTTCATTGCGAGCTGCCCAGAGCGCGTTGTCGACATCTTCAGGGCGCATGGCCGAAACGGTCAATGCAACTCCGGGCAAGTTGATCCCTTGTCGCGATCGGATGACGCCTCCTACAAGAACACGGCACGTGACCGTGTCTTTGGTTCGAGCGGTGGCTTCGAGCGAGATCGTGCCATCGGCGAGCATGATGCGATCGCCTACGGCCAATTCGTCGATCAGCTTGCTGTAGTTGCTACAGAGTTCGCCCGGCTTCGTCGCCACATCACCGCGAACGAAGACGACCTCGGAATTCATTTCCGCTTCGTAAGGATCTTGAGCCAAGGCACCCAAGCGAATTTTGGGGCCTGCCAAATCTAAAAGAACAGCGACCGGAAAGCCCGTGAGCTCCCGAACTTTCTTGATCTTTCCCAGGATGCGTTCGTAATCAGCTTGTTTGCCGTGGGCTGCATTGATACGAAAGATGTCCACGCCCGTATTGACGAGTTCGACGAGCGTTTCTTCCTTTTCGCAGGCCGGTCCAACGGTGGCGATAATCTTGGTACGAGCTTCACCGAGATTGGGGCGCGTGTGAGTCATAATCATCCCTGCTTGAATGGATCACAGAAAAGAAGCTAGATACAATCCTTCATCGGCCAATAGAGCTCGTAATGTAACCCAATTCCCCCTTGGGTGCATTCCCAACTAGCCCCGAAAATGCCAGACTCGCCACGGAAAAATCAATCGTTGACCGACGTCGTTTCCGCGGAACAGTGCCGTATGGATAAGTTCCTTCGCTGGTTAGAATAAGCTTGAGAGATACCGATCCTGTAATGTGAGATTGTAGATTGACCCCGACGTTTTGGACGGAAAAGCGTATTTTCATCAGTGGTGCATCGAGTGGTTTAGGCCGCGAGTTCGCACGCGTGGTTGCACCCCAGCGAGCTCATTTGATTCTTTTGGGAAGAGATCAGGATCGGTTGGAAGCTGTCGGTCACGAAGCAAGGTCGCTCGGCGCGGCATCGGTCCGGTGGATTCAATCCGATGCCTTTTCGGAAGGGCTTCGGGAGAAGATCGAGCAGGTCATGGGAAAAGAGGAAGGGATCGATCTTTTGGTTCATGCCATTGGCAAGTCCGATCGCGGCTATCTTCATCAATTGCAGACGAGTGATTTAGAAGAACTATTTCGAATCAATGTTCTGACAGCGCATGCGGTCGATGTTCATTGCATGCCTTATGTGAAACGCGTTCAAGGATGCATTGTGCATGTTGGATCCTTGGCGTCGAAAGTGGCTACTGCAGGGATGGGTGGTTACGCCATCGCCAAGCATGGACTGGCGGCTTACAGTCAACAGCTCCGCCGCGAAGTGGCTAGTGATGGAGTGCATGTGATGCTCGTTTGTCCCGGCCCGATTGCTCGCCAAGATTCAGGGCACCGCTACGACGCACTTGCCGAAGGTAGACAGCTTGATGAGAAGCTCCGCAAACCGGGAGGAGGTGCTCCGATACGGGCCTTGGATCCCAAAGAGCTCTGCGCGAACATTCTTGCGAAAGCTTCACGACGCGAACTGGAATGGGTGACCTCAAGCAAGGTGCGTTGGTTAGTGGCGCTTGCTGCCTTATGGCCGCGAATGGCCGAATGGCTTTTAAAGAAATCTTCACGATAAGCCTCTTGGCGCCTTATCGGCCCTGCGATGGGGCCTCTATGGGTAAAGGCATCGAACACGATCGCATGGAATGACATTCGCGCGGTATCGGTAGGCGCGGTATCTGTTCCTGCAGGATTGGGATGGGAGAGAGGTCGTAGGCATTGGTCTTTGGAGTATGATGGTGGCCAAGGCAAGCGATAGGAAGGCTTGCGATTCACAAGTTCCTTTCATTGGAATGAAGCATGTCTCAAGAACCAAACCACGCAGATGTTTCTCTCCGCGACTTCCAGCAAAAGATACGTTCGATGTATTACGAAAAAGATGTCGAGCGAGGCATCTCGGGAACGTTTATGTGGTTGATGGAAGAGATTGGAGAATTGGCTACCGCCTTGAGATCGGATGACCGGCAAAATCTTCAGGAAGAGTTTGCGGATGTGATCGCGTGGCTAACGACGATCGCCAATGTTGCGGGAGTCGATTTGAGTTTGGCGATCCAACAGAAGTATGGAAGTGGATGCCCAGGCTGTCATCGCTTGGAATGTACTTGTCCTATGAGTGAGAAACCGTAATGAAACGAGGAATGCAAACGGCCCCGCCCTTGGTGATTCCAACAGAATGGAATTTGCCAGCCGAATTTCGCAATCGCGTGGGAACGCAAGTGGGAAGACAGCGGGTCATGCAATCGGGAAACCAGTTGCTGATCTTGGCGCATCACGTTCCTGAAGCGAATGAACGAAGTCGTCGCGGTGTGGTCTTTTGGAAGGATGATAAAGGAGTCTGGAAGTCCAATACGGAGGTGCAGGGGAGCGCGGCCATACGCGAACATCTCGAACGCTTCAGCGAAAAGCTCGAGCACTTTGAATCGCTTGAGACCAAGGCACTCACGTCGCATGAGTATCTCCAGTTGCTTGAAGGACTTGCACCGGTGGTGCGGTCGATGCGCAACCTCTACGAAGTCTTGGAAGAGTCGCGTAAGCAAGCGATTGATGATCGCGATTTAATCGACCTGCGAGATTATGCCTATGAGTTATCGCGACAAGGGGAGCTTCTTTATGATGACTCCAAGAACCGAATGGAAGTGGCCGTAGTGAGAAGGGCGGAAGAGCAAGCCAAAGCTAGTCATCAAATGACGGTCTCTGCACACCGGCTCAACATCATGGCGGCCTTGTTCTTTCCCTTGGCAACCTTGGGGGCCATTCTCGGTACGACACTCACCGATAATTGGAGTTGGTCGCATTCATGGGAACCGTTTGTGTTGTTCTTATCGCTCGGCGTAGTTGGTGGATTCGTGCTTGCTTATTTCATCTCTTTGCCTGATGAGCGTCGTTCGAGAGCACACGACTGAGATTTCGCTTCATTTTCTCAATGGAACGTCGGTGTTTGGAAGTTTTCAAACCTAAGATTACAGCTAGAGCGAGGGAGCCAGTGGGAGGAGATGTCGTCGGAAGACCGCATCGCCGGAATAATCGGCATAACCCGAACATTGAATCGCTGCCTCGTCATTTGAGCATTCAACGAAGAGATAGGGGACCGTATGAAAAAGTCGCTTTGGGCTGGGATGTTGGCTTTGGTTGGCGTGGCGTTTTCGGGAGAAAGCGTGCAAGCTCAAGCCTACGGTTCCTATGGAAGCTATACGGTCTATTCGGTTGGTGGCGTGGTGGATCCGACCCTTCCAACCTATCCCACCTATCCGTCAGTGGTCCAAAATCCTTCGGTCGTGTCGGGTGTACCTACCTATTCATCGAGCGTACCCACTTATGCAACGAGTGTTCCTTCCTATTCTCAGGGCGTTCCCTACCAAGTGGGATATGGATCGGTCACGGTCTTGCGTCCGGATCTCGTTGCACCGTCATCGGTTCCAGTAGTGGTTGCTCGGCCTGTGGTCGTACCGACTCCAGTCGTCGTTGCGCGACCCTCTCTTTTTGGGCGCCCATTTCTTCCCGTTTATGTGCCTGCTGTACCTGTAGGGTCACCGTCCATCCTCCGTTGGTAACGGTAGAGATGTGGATGGATTCTATGTGCACCAAGATGGATCGAAGCAGTTATGGCAAACGAGCCCTTTGAAATCCAAGCCGAAGATCGCTTCGATCGTTTTCGATCGATTTCATGGTGGGATCAAGAGCGGCTTGCGAATGCCACGATCATGGTGGTTGGCGCAGGTGCTCTGGGCAATGAAGTGCTCAAGAATCTTGCATTGATCGGCATTGGTCGAGTGGTCGTGATCGATCGCGATCGAATCGAGGCGAGCAACCTCGTTCGATCGGTATTGTTTCGCAATCAAGATTGTGGGCAACCCAAAGCAGAGGTGGCCTGCCGATCTGCCCAGGAACTCTATCCCGATCTCCATGCGATCCCGTGTGTGGCGGATCTTCAAACCGACATCGGCCTGGAGTGGTTGCATCGATGCGATTTGATTCTTGGGTGTCTTGATAACCGTGAAGCTCGCCTGTGGTTGAATCGTTGTTGTCGAAGATTGCGCAAAGGTTGGATCGATGGAGGCTTGGGCGAACTCCAAGGGACCGTGCAGTTGTTTCATGGCGAGCATGGAGCGTGTTACGAGTGTGGGTTGAAGGAAGACGACTATCGGCTCATGAATGCCCGTTATAGTTGTACTGGCATGCGGACGGATCGAGTTCCCGTGCGTTCCCTTCCGACGACCCCGACCATGGCATCGATCGTTGGCGCCTGGCAGGCTCAACTTGCATTGAAGGTACTCCATGGTATGGAGGTCCCTTGGGGGCATTCCTTGATATGGAACGGGATGGTCGACACCATGTATCGCGTTCAACTTCCAACCAAGCCGTCCTGTTTGAGCCATGAGGTATGGGATATCGATTGGGATTGTTCGGATCGCGAAGATCTTTTGAATCTCACGGTATCGCAGATCTTAGATGAGGCTCGCGAGAAGTGGCGTGGTGAGTGGACGTTGCGATTGGAGCGTCCATTGATCGCTCGATTGACTTGTCAAGGCTGTGATTGGGTGGTGCCATTGGATCCACCGAGAAGAGAAATTCAGGAAGAGATAGCTCGTTGCTCATCGTGCAAAGAATGGATGGCGCCTGAGTGGATTTCCAGCGTTGATGCGGTATCCGCGGTATCTGCTTGGAAATTGCACGATCTGGCGATACCTTCGGCCGATTGGATTCGACTTTCAAGTCAAGATCGGGTGAAGACGATCGTATTGCCTGGTTGTTCATTGACGTAGAAACATGCAACAGGACCACCTGAGCAAGAATGACATGGTATGCTTAGGCTACTTGGCGGACGAAGAAGTTGCCCGAATGAAGGAAAGAGTCAAGGTTAGGAACAAAGATGTCATTTGAACGCCCCTGGGAAAATGTAGAAACAGATGGAATCGCATTGGGGGAAGTGCAGGTATCTCCACCCATTGATTTGGGATCGCCTTGGTCCGCAGGGAGTGATCGATTGTCACTCATCAAGCTGCAGCATAATGCTCCCACGACCTTATCAAGTCGCCCTCGAGATGTGGTCATCGATGATCCGGTTTGGCAAAGAATGATTCTGCATGCGATCAAGAATCCATCGATCGAAGTGGGCGGATTCTTGCTCGGGAGTGTTTGGGGTGCGAGCGAGAATCATGAACGAGGTGGCATTTGGATTCAAGGAATGATTCAGGCCGAGTATCAAGAGTCCACGTCTGCAAGTTTGCGATTCACGCACGATACATGGCAGGCAGTGGCTCGTAAGTATCAAGAGTCGGTCACGCCGTTGGCCATTTTGGGTTGGTATCACACGCATCCGAACTGGGGTATTTTCTTATCCTCGATGGATGAGTTCATCTGTAAGAGTTTCTTTCCAGAACTTCATCATCTTGCCATCGTGATCGACCCGGCGCGAAAAGAAGCTGGGGCGTTTGAGTGGGATGATCGCCGACAATCGATGTTGCCTCGGCCAGCGTTGTACTTGCGCTCGACAGCAGAGCAAGCTGTTTTGCGATCGGAAGCGTTCGACGTCGATGGGTAAATAAGGTCTTCCCCATGGGCTACTGGATTGCCAGTGCGGTCTTTCTCACCATCTGCTGGATGGTATGGACGATTCAGCGAACAAGAGCAACGCAGCGTCTTATCCAACCTTGGAAAGAACGCTTCCATGCCACGCCGGTATGGTCCTGGTCTGGAACGGCTCTGCGGTTTCAGCGAGGTTCCATTACTTTGCTTGGATCCTTTCAGCACCGATTGGGTCGGATCTCGCTGCGGATAGAATCGAAAGAATGGTTGGATTTTACTTGGGACTGGGAAGTAGCCACCGACAATCTGTTGCGGCAAAGTGGACCGGTTTATCCCTTGGAGCTCCCGGTGAAGGGAACGCATCGACTGCTGGCGTCCCATCCCGAGCAGATCTATGCATTGCTGGGTGAGCGTGCGGGATGGGATTTATGCGAGTGGATCACGATCTCGCAATGCCGTGGATGTCGTATGGCTGTCCAGCAAGGAAAGTGTGTCTTTGAAGGAGTCTTTGAAGGACAAGCTGGACGATCCGCGGAACGATGGGTGGAATGCGTTCTCGCGTTTGTCGATCAGATGCAGGTCCATGCTCATCAAGAGATCGATTTCATTCCTCCTTCGAAGCGAAATACGCTTGCGAATTCTTCATCGCAGCGACTCGAATCGAGTTCCCAGCAAGCACCCTTGGTCCGGACATGCGCGATTTGTGGTCAAGCCGTAGCTAAGTCATGGCTTCAGTGCCAACGTTGCGGATCGATCCACCATCGCGATTGTTGGGAATTCAATGGACGTTGCAGCACCTTTGGCTGTGCTTGCGAAGATGCCCGTGAAGTAACGCAGTCCTAAATCGTAGAAGGGCATGCGTTCTAGACGTGTCTATTGCGATATGGGCATGCACTTCATGTTGCGGAAGGAGACTTCTCCTTGGTCCGAATTCGATTCGAGCAACAAGGAACCAGCTTCGGCGCGATATCCTTTTTGAGGATCTTCGTCGGGTGCACGGGGATCGACCCAATCGATGACTTGGATTCCATCGACCCAAGTTGCCATGTGCCTGCCATGTGCTGCGATGGTGAGATTTGTCCAGCCTTGTTCCTCGCCGAGTGTGACACGCGCCCTTTGCGATTGCAATGACCCGGTAGGTAGAAGTGGATCTTTGGCATCTTTTCGGTTGGAAGGAATGCCGAGCCAGCAGCGATATCCTTGAGTGGCATTGCCGAAGGGGCCGCGAAGGCGAATCGAAGCGGGAGCCATTCGTTCGGACGCTTGGAACTCGGTTTGAAAACAGAAGTTTTGCAGTGGCTGAAGGAACTCGATCGCCTCTTTGGCTTTCTCGATGTGAAGTACTCCGTCTTTGTCGAGCTGGAACGCCGATGGAGTCTTTGACGGTTGCCATTGTGAAAGGTCTTGCGCAGGGAGCATCGTGTTGAGAAGGATGGGTCTCAAACGAATGTTCTTGAAGCGAACAGTCCCTTCACGAAACTGAAGTCCGATTCGGCCGGCAACTAAGCGAGTAGTGTCGACATAATCAACAACCTGCTTTCCATCGATCCAAATTTGGATATGGTCACCATCGAGCAAAGCATGAAAGGTATGCCAAGCTTCTTCTTCCAATGGGCCGACCACATCAGGTTCTGCTCGACTGCGACCAACCAAACTGGCAGTTGGAAAAGGATTGTCGACGGGAGCAATGTTCAGTTCGATACAATCGCTTTTCGGATCGGTGGGTTCGAGTGGCGTTCGAAGAAAGACGCCACTATTCACTTTGGCATCCGCTTGAAACTCAACCATCAATTCGTAGTCGGCAAAAGTAGATGTTGTACATAGGAGACTCATCTCGCCTTCTTCAGCGACCAGAGCTCCTTCTTCGATTTTCCATTTGGCTTTGGAGGATTCTAAATCCCAACCCATGAAGGTGTGACCATCGAAAAGTCGAACCCAGCCTTGGGCGAGTTCTTCAGGAGTAAGACGATTTTCTAGGAGCGATTTCTTAAGTGAATCGTCGTCGTCGCTTGCAGCGTCCGATGTCTCGGATTCGGATGAAACAGTGGGCGAGGAAGAATTGGTAGTTGCGGTCTGTACCGCAGGGTTGTCTTTGGATTTGGATGGACATCCTACGAAAGTGCCAATGCCTAGAAGCAAGAGGGCCAAGGGAAGGAAATGTCTAAGCCAATAGGCATACGAAGGTGGTTTCTGAAGCATTGCAAACCGCAGATCACAGAATGAAGTCGCTGGTTATCGAGACGAAGCATCGAAGATATCGAGCCATGCATCCCAAAGAAGGGGCGATTCTTGAGATGGCCGAAATCGGGTTCCCCAATCCTGGTTGATCCATGGTCCCCGGGCAAGGTCAATGGTCAAACGTCGTAATGTATTCGCGGAACCTTGTTCTAGTATATCTCGAATATCGTGCACGAAGAGACCGGACAATGCAGGGCAGGGGAGTTCTCGACCATCTAGCTCGATTCGGGTGAGAACCACATCGGTGGGAAAGTGAAGCCCAAGTTGGACTTGGTCGCATTGCTCCAGCCCTCGTGGAGAATGGAAGGAACGCCCAATTTTCACAACGTCCGTCTGGATGTCGATCGACCACGGTCCCAAAAGTCGGATGCGGTGCGGTTGAGGGTTCATCAAAGGTGCACTGGGGGCTCAAGCTCAAGAGTCATGGAACGATCGCTAGGCACTCGCCGATTTCATCCAATTCCAAACATCGTGGATGACCGAATCTAAATCATGCTGAGGCTGATAGCTGATGGCAGTCTTGATACGTTGAAGATCAGGAACGCGTCGTCGAATATCTTCAAAATCGGGATCGTACGCATCCGCGTAGGATTGAAATTGTATGGTCGCTTGCGGATTGACAATCGCGATGACCCTCTTTGCCAAATCGAGAATCGAAATGGGGGAGTCCGATCCTAAATTGTAGACACGTCCATGCGTGGAAGGTGTTTCCGTGAGTCGAACGATGGCTTGAACGATATCTTGGACGTGCGCGAAGCATCGCTGTTGTTGTCCATCATCGTGAACGATCAATGGTTGATGATTCATCGCTGCTTCGACAAAACGAGGTAGCACCATACCGTAGGCACCGGTTTGCCGAGGTCCCACTACATTGAAAAACCTCGCAATCACGACAGGCAGCGCAACTTCGCGAAAACATGCGAGGGCGAGAAATTCATCGATGGCTTTGCTTGCCCCATAGCTCCAACGTGGCTTGGTGGTGGCTCCAAAGACGAGGTCATCTTCTTCATTCCAAACACTCTTGGGATTCTTGCCATAGACTTCGCTGGTACTGGCGAGAAAAAGAGGAACCGATCGCCCTTGCGCATGGAGTGAACGCAATTCATCGAGCAAAAGCTGTGTCGGATAGATGTTGCGATGGATCGTTTCGATGGGATGTTTGGCGATGAGTGCTACACCCACGGCCGCTGCCAAGTGATAAACCGCATCGACGCGGCCGCAGAGCTCACGAACCAGGGCTGGATTGGCCAAGTCGGCGTGAAGAATCTCGAGCTGGGGGTGGTGAGCGACCTCAGCTAGGTTGACAGCTTTACCTGTACTCAGGTCATCGACCACGATGACTTGGTCACCCCGTTGAAGGAACCATCGCGTCAGATGAGATCCAATGAAACCTGAGCCACCAGTGATAAGAATGCGCATGAGAACCCAAACAACAGAGAATGAACGGGGAGAGTCAAAAGAAGTACGTCATCATTGGCTGGGCGGTGCGAGATTTTCTGTGCCGCTTGTTCTGCCGGGTGGGATGGGAGGAATGGAGTCTTTCGAGGGTTGTGGGTCCTTTTGGGCGCAACCAAAGCAAAAAGGAACACACAACAGTAAACAAACAATCAATTGGCGAAAGAATGGCATGGAACAATCAGTCCAGGTTGGTATTCACTTCGGAGGCCGCTCGCGTCGCGAGTGCCTCGAGAATCGATGGCGTGGCGTTAGGATCCGTGCTTTGAGGACCACCCACAGTGTAAGGAATGAATCGTACACTACCATCGGCCATCGCCCAATTGCCTCCGCCGGGATGGAGGCTCCAAAAATGGTAACGCTCCAAACTTTGCGGATCCTGAACCTTGCCTGGCCGATAAAAGTCGGGTTGCGCCGTTGGAGTTAGTGGTCGTTCCAAGACTCCAAGGACAACATCCGTGGCTCCAAAACGTGGTTCGTCTCCTACTCCCGCCCATTGCCAACCGTAGTACAAAGAACTTGCTGGTGGACGTTCACCGATCATGAGCGTGTTGGAAGTGCCATCGGTAATCGATGCCATGCGTACCGAAGAATTGACATAGAGTATTCCATCTTGTCCGCCGGCTTCGCGGAATTGATTGCGGCCGGATACTCCAAGATACGAAGTCAGCGATGCTTCTTCGCCAGGACCACCTTGCCATTTCAAATTGCTGCGAATATCGGAAGGGCATTTGAGACTTGGATTCGAGTAGCCGTTGAGCACGCGACCATCAGGAAGTTTTTGGAAAAAGGGCCAAGCTTCGGGAACACCTCGAATGTCTGCTGCATTGTAAAGGTTGGTATGCTCCATATAGGGACCAATGCGAAACATCCAACTCCAAAAAGGGCTTTCTTTGGGATAGGTCGACCCAGTAGTAAAACCTGCAGCTGGAGCTTCACGCTGATAGGTTGAATACCAAGTCATACCGATTTGATGAGCCGAAGGAAAACGCTTGTAAGTGTCATGGAAAAGGTGAAGCGCTAAAGCTTGTTGTTTCAAATTGTTGACGCACTGGATGCGCCGCGCTGCCTCACGCGCTTGCTGAACCGCAGGTAGCAGGAGTCCGACCAAGATGCCGATGATGGCGATCACAACCAACAATTCAATCAGTGTGAATCCAGCATGAGGAATGCTGCGTCGTCCGTTGCAAAGTTGAATAGAAGTGGGGCAGCGCTTTGCGGTAGGGTATGAGAACAAATACACGAGATCTCTGTCCTTGCTGAGGTCAATGCTCCTCCCAACCAAGGCCTTCCAACATTCCAGTGAATCGGATCTGGTTGCCAAGGGCATTGTTTTGGGCTGCCGATGTGCTCGAAGGAATAGGGCCTATGGGAGGCATACGAATCATGCTTCCCAAAAGCGACCGCGTCCGTGAGTCGAATGCATTACGACGAGTTTGTTGAAGACGAGACCTTTCAGTCTATCGCTTGCGTGGAGGAAAGGAATCGACTCCAAAACAACGATGTGAAAAAAGGCCGTTTGAGGGAAGGAAAGGAAGTTGAGCAGGGAGAAAGCGTGCTCGGCAGGGCCACGGTTTGGGCCTATTTTAGGGGGAAAGGGCCAAAGGTGCAGATTCCTCAAGCGGTTTTGAATGCGAGGGGGGAGCTCGTCCTGTTCGTCTCGATGAGGGACGATATACTTGCTTCATTCTAGAATGGGTGAGCAATAGGCTATGCGAATAATCATTGTGGAAGACGCCGAAACCGTGGCGCAATTGGCTGCGGACTGTTTCGCAGATCAAGTTCGAAAGAAGCAGGATTCGGTTTTAGGGTTAGCGACCGGAAGTACTCCGACAGCAACCTATCAAAAGTTGATCGCTCTCCATCGCGAGGGGCTCGATTTTTCGAGGGTCACGACATTCAACTTGGATGAATACGTCAAGTTGCCGACGGAAGATCGCAATAGCTATCGGTCTTTTATGAACGATCAGCTTTTCCATCATATCAACATCGATCTTTATCGAACGCATGTCCCCAACGGGATGGCGGAGGATCTTGGCCGCGAATGCCAAGCCTATGAAGAGCGAATCGATCAGGCCGGCGGCATCGACTTGCAATTGCTTGGGATTGGGCGCGACGGTCACATTGGATTCAACGAGCCGGGTTCCTCCTTGGCTGGTCGAACGCAGATCCGCATGCTGGCTCGCGAAACCATTCTCGACAATGCACGTTTTTTTGGTTCGGAAGACTTGGTGCCAAAGTGCGCGATCACGATGGGAGTCGGCACGATTCTCGATGCACGGCGGATTGTCTTATTGGCCACGGGGCCGTCCAAAGCCGAGGCTATTCAAGCGACGGTGGAAGGCCCGATCAGTTCGATGGTGACTGCATCGGCATTGCAGCTGCATCCCCATGTGACTTTGATTTTGGATGCCGCCGCGTCGCATCTCCTTGAACGGCGAGAATACTATCTCGACAGCGAAAAGCTTCGGTGCTCGTTGGGGCTGGGATGGTAAAGGGCCTTGGATGGTAGATGCGATGGTAATCAATCCGAAGGCGAGGACAAAGGATAGTCGCCTGGTTCCGATCGAAAGATCATTTTAGAAACTGGATATCTTCTATGCGGATGCTCGGGACGATCGATGGAAAAGCCAACGCCGAGAAACTGGTAGCGCACTTGTTGACACTGGATATCGCTACGCAGGTTGAGGCTGCAAGCGATGGAAGTGAACACTACGATATTTGGATTCGCGACGAAGACCAACTATCCGTTGCCAAGGCCGAGTTCGTCGTCTTTCTTACGAATCCTCAAGATCCGCGATACGCGCGTTCGCTGGAAAAGGCTCAAGAGATTCTTCAAAAGAAGAAGCAAGCGGCCCAAGTTCATAAGCCTCAAATCTATCGCGGCGTTCGAACGCAACGTGGACTTCCACCGGTCACGATGGTCTTGGTGATTCTTTGTGTAGGAGTGAGCTTGCTGAATAATTTCAGTAAGCAGCCTCAGTCCAATCTTGGAAAAACGATCAGTCAGCAACTGGCCTTCGTCGAACCAATTGCTTATCACAAAGCCGCTAATGATGGGTTTGCTCAGATACGTCAGGGGCAAGTTTGGCGGTTGTTTACGCCAATTTTTATGCACGGCGATCCACTTCACTTGTTCTTCAATATGATCCTGCTCATCCAATTCGGAAGGATTTTGGAGATGCGAGAAGGGTCGGCTCGATTTGGTTGCATCGTGCTTGTCATCGCTGTGTTATCCAATGTGCTGCAGGCATCGGCGCCCGAAAAGATATGGGGAGGCACGCCGTTCTTCATTGGTATTTCGGGAGTGAATTATGGTTTGTTCGGCTTTCACTGGATCAAGTCCACAATCCGCCCTGATCTATTGCCCCAATTGCCATCGTTTCTGGTCATCGTGATGTTGGTGTGGCTTACGGCCGGTTTTCTCGGAGTTCTCGAAGCGGTACGGCCCGCGAACTTGGTTCACTTGGGTGGGCTGTTGTCAGGCGCGGGATTAGGATGGTTAGGGCAGAGCTGGGGTGGTCGAATCGCCAAACGCTCGCAGGCCAATTAGGACCACCCTTTCCTTTCGACTCGCATCGCATTTTACGAAACGTACCGACTCCATCATGACCGTTCCGCCAATCCATTCCCGCGTTGAAGTAGCTCTTTCCGATCGCGCGTATTCCATCGTCATCGGACAAAATTTGCTCGCCGGGGCTGGCGCTTTGGTGCGACAACTCAAAGGTAAGGTGAGTCACGCGTTTTGCATTTCCGATGCGAGTGTTGCTGCAACGCATGGGGATCGCGTCATCCGCTCCATCGAAGCGGAGGGACTTCGGGTTTCCTCGGTTTCGGTGCCCAGCGGTGAGCGAAGTAAATCGGTCGAGCAACTTGGGCAGCTTTGGGAATCCATGTTGCAAGAACGATGTGATCGCGGAAGCCTCGTCGTTGCCATCGGTGGCGGGGTGATTGGAGACCTCGCTGGATTTGCGGCCGCTTCCTTCGCCCGCGGTATTCGCCTCATTCAAGTGCCAACAACACTTCTTTCGCAAGTCGATAGTAGCGTCGGTGGTAAAACGGGAATCAATCTATCGCATGCCAAGAACATGGTCGGAGCCTTCTGGCAACCTTCGTTGGTCATGATCGACTTGGATACATTGCAGACGCTTCCGAATCGCGAGTTCTTGAGTGGTTTGGCAGAGGTTGTTAAATATGGCGTCATCATGGATGCGCCGTTTTTTGAATGGTTGGAAGCCAACACCGCATCCATCTTGGAACGCGATCCAAAAGCTTTGAACCATCTCATCCGCGTGTCATGCGAATGTAAAGCCAAAGTTGTTGCGGCAGATGAGCGAGAGACGACGGGGCTTCGAGCCATTCTCAATTATGGACACACCTTTGGGCATGCGATCGAAGCGGCAACGCAGTATGGAGAAGTCCTTCACGGTGAAGCTATTTCGATCGGAATGACGATGGCAGCGCAGCTCGCGTGCAATCTCGGCCGCATCGATCAAAGCCTGGTGCAACGCCAGACTCGGTTGCTTCAATCGTTAGGCCTTCCCATCGACTGGAAGAAGAATCGCGGACAAGAATTGTGGAGGCTTATGCAGCACGACAAGAAGGTGCAGCATGGGACGCTGTCGTTTATTCTTCCATCCAAGCTAGGGAGTGTCGAGTCGGTGGCTGGGATCGATGCGTCAAGCGTCTTACCGATTCTCGAGGGAAGTCTCTAAGCCCTAACAAACAATGGCTCGATGGCTCAGTTCATGAACGAACACTATTGCTAGCCTGCAGGAAGCCATGTTGGGCTATGGCGATGCGCGTCGTGTTGTTCTCGTTGAGGATCGATCGCTTGCCACACAGGCCACAAGCAGCACACCATCCAGAGAGACGTAATGCCTTCGGGCAGCGGACTGAACATCACCGCTTCGGTGATGCCGATGATCAAGATGAACAACGTCATCATTTGAACGGGCGGCAATGGGAATCGAAAAATCCAATAGAGATTCCAACACAACAGAATCAATAAGAAGAGGGCAGCTGGAAATCCCAAACTAACTGCGGGTTGTAGCAGAATGTTGTGCGCATAGCCCGAGTGCTTTTCCATCAGGACAGGCGTTGAGCCAGCGCCCTTGCCGAAGAGTGGTGATTCGCAGGCCTTCTCCCATGCAAACGCCCAAATCTCGGTTCGTCCCGTGACCGTGGTTATTTCTTTCATGTCTCCGGTTTTGGTGAACTTCGCTAGAATCTTGCCCATCCATGCATCCGGATCGACGGATAGAAATAGGAGCACGATCATGGCCAAGGTTGGGATACCTGCCATGATGGCTGCCAAGCGAATCGATGGTCGCTGAAGGTACGGAAATGATAGAGGAGCTAAAGCGAGAATCCCTGCAAGCACGGGGCTGCGCGACTTCGATGCGATGCTGATGGCGAGCATGCATGGAAGAGCGGCCATCAACCATGGCCAAGGAATCTTTTTCATGCGAACCAGGCCGATCAAGAGCAAGGCTGTGGTGGCCGTGATGCGCCCAAGTGTGTTGGGGTGCCCCAGTCCGCCGAAGCGTTCGACCTTGTTGGTCAAGCTCATCACTTCAATCATGATCGTTAAATCGCGTTGAACGAAATACAACAAAACCGATCCGATCAAAAAGGCTCCATTACCGATCAAGTACAGCATCATGCAACGCGTGCCACCGAGGTGAACCAAGGCCGAAGCAGCGAACAAGAGGAGGCTCCAATAGGTGACGGCCGATGCGAGTGATAGTTTCGGAAACATCGAAAATGGGAAACTCAGCAGATACCACACGCCCAAGGCCGTTAAGAAGATCCCTGGAAAGCTCTTGAGCAACTGACGCACGTTGGGTTGCGTCCACCAACCCCATGCTCCCAATCCACCACTGCATAGCAACACGAGCAATTTGAAGGCAGCCTGGGACGAGAGTTGCGTTGCATCCTTTTCACCGGTTCGAACGATATCGATGTCCGAACCAAAGGCGAGCAAGAGAAGGATGGATTGAAGTCCAAGTAGGTAGATCGGTTGTTGCAACAAATCTTGCACGAACCTCAACCACAGAGGTGGCTGCTGCAAGGTGTTAGGCGTCGAGAATGAAGATCTGGTCGAAGCGTTGCTTTCGCCAGATGGGGTGGAATCCATAAAAGGTTTTCGGTCAAAGCGACGGAATGGAGGGATGCCTGCCGACGATGGCATCCCATAGGGGAATCGTAAAGCGGTTCATGAATCTACTATATTTCGGGCCTCGTTAGCTCCGAAGTGGATGGTCTCGGGTTCAAAGGGGAAGGCGAATCGTCCCAAGGGCGAATCGCTGCAACTCTTCCAATCGTTATAATTGGGCCTTGGAAAAGGAAGTTGGCCAGGGAGAAACAGGTGATGCAATCGCGGGAAGAACGAATTGAAAAGGCTCCTCGATCGGGGTGCCGAGTCCTCCTGGGGTGCTTGTGTGCCCTTGTCCTGTGGGGAGGCATTTGCGGAAATCTCGCGGCGGATGAAGGAGCACGCTCGCTCCCAACCGTTCAAGGCTCCTCTTTCCCGTGGAAAAAAACGGCCAATGGAAAAGCTCGCGTGGTTTGTTTTTTGGGAGTCGAGTGTCCTTTGGCCAAGCTCTATGGGCCACGTCTTCAAGTGTTGTTCGAAGCTTATGGCGATCAAGGGATTGAATTTCTAGGAGTCGACAGCAACCTTCAAGATTCGCTCAGTGAGATTCAATCGTACGTCGAGCGTAGTGGTATTACTTTCCCGTTTGTCAAAGACTATGACCAACGATTGGCAAACGAACTTCACGCCACGCGAACGCCCGAGATCTTGATTTTGGACCCACAAGGAATCGTGGTTTACCAAGGGAGGATTGATGATCAGTATTTGCCAGGCATCGTCAAACCATTGCCTAAGAAAGAAGACTTGAAGCAAGCTATCGAATCGATCCTTGCAGGGAGGCCCATCGATACGCCTCGCACCGAAGTTGTTGGATGTTTGATCGGCAAAAAGAAAGCGACTCCATCGCAGCCGACCGTGACTTATACCGGGAAGATCGCCAAGATCTTTCAAGACCATTGTGTCGAATGCCATCGCTCAGGGGAGATCGGTCCCTTTGCGATGACCGAATACGAAGAGCTTGTGGGGTGGGGCGAGATGATCATGGAGGTCGTGGAACAGCAACGAATGCCTCCTTGGCACGCTACGCACGACCATGTACCCCTTCGCAATGCTCGCTCGATGACCGCGGAAGAGATCGACACCCTTCGGCGTTGGATCGACGAAGGGATGCCGTATGGAGATCCCCAAGCCTTGCCTAAGCCATTGGAGTTTGCATCGGGTTGGAGATTGCCAAAAGATCCAGACTTGATCGTATCCATGCGATCGGAACCCTTTGTTGTTCCAGAGCAAGGTACTGTCGAGTATCAATATTTTGTTGCCGATCCAGGGCTCACCGAAGATCGATGGGTCTCGGCAGCGCAAGTCATTCCTGGAAATGCATCGGTCGTCCACCACGTGATCGTGTTTATCAGGCCTCCAGATGGCTCTGATTTTCGTGGCATCGGTTGGTTGACTGCGTATGTGCCCGGCCAGCGAAGTATGATCTTTCCGCCCGGAGCGGCGCGTAAGATTCCTGCTGGTTCAAAGTTGGTTTTCCAAATGCACTACACGCCCAATGGTCGCAAGCAAGAAGATTGCTCTCAAGTGGGTTTGGTGTTTGCAGAGGAAGCCGACATCAAAGAGGAAGTGATTACCTTGATGGGGATCGATCAAGAGTTTGAGATCCCTCCTCAGACAAAGAATTTTCCTGTGGAGGCTCGCGTGCGCTGGCTACCACCTGGTGGACGATTGTTGGCGGTTGCGCCGCATATGCATGTTCGCGGTGAATCGTTTCGCTTGGAAGCCAAAACGAAAGGGCAACCGCAAACGCTATTGGAAGTACCACGGTATGATTTCAATTGGCAACATACGTACGAGTTCTTAGATCCTATTCCTTTGGACACCATCGAGTCCTTAGGCTTTACCGCGACGTTCGACAATTCCGCTGACAACCCAGTCAATCCTGATCCGAGCGAGCATGTGTATTGGGGAGATCAAACGTGGGAGGAAATGGCGGTGGCATTCTTTGAAGTGGCGGTACCGCGTCAAGGTGCCACGACTCAAGGTGATCGCTTTTCTGTTTCGAAGAAGTCCAAGCCAAAGACGGATCCGGAGGCATTTGCGGACGCGTTCCTGCGAGAACTCGATAAGAACCGCGATGGTACGGTAACCTACGGTGAAGCCCCCGTCGTCATTCAACGCTACTCGTTCTGGCGATTTGATCGCAATCGCGATTACAAGATCGAGCGACAAGAGTTGATCGAAGCGGTCAAGTAATCACGAATCCAGTGCAAGGATGATTGGGTGAGCAATAAATATTCATGGATAGTCCATGCCATTGTCGACCATCCTTGGTTGAATGTAGCCTTCTTGGTCGTTGTGACAACTTTTGCAACCATCGGCCATTACGATGCCAACCTCTTGATTCCCAAGAAGCCGGCTCAAGAGGCGAACGAACCTCGCACCAATCGGCCTCTTTCGCGAACGCGCGCTCAACCATCCCGCAATGAAGGTTCGCGTTTGTCACTGAGTCAAGCCGACGTGTTGATCGTTGCGACCAGTGATGCGTTTTTTACTCCGCAAGGGGCCGAGTCGATTCGAGCCGTTGTGGCCGAGTTGGAATCGCTGGAAACCGTTCAGAGCATTTTGTGGCTCGATCGCGTTCCCATGCTCAATATTTTCGGCATGCCAGAACCGGTCTTTCCCAAGTCGGAAGCATCGCCACAGAAGTTTGCTTCGGCCAAACGCAAAGCGCAAGAGCACCCATTGGCATCGGGGCAATTGATGTCGCCCGATGGTCGAACGCTATTGCTATTGGTGCAGATGAATTGGCTAGAGGTTCGTCGCGATGAAGATTGCACGAAGGCTCTCCGTGAAGCAGCAGAGCGAGCCTTAGCGAAGCATCCAGACGTCTCCGTGGATATCAAGATCACGGGCGAGGTCCCGATGAGTTTGATGATCATATCAACGCAGCGATCCAATCAATTGCGATACCAAATCATCGCTTACTGCATGATCTTTGGAATGGCGGTGGTGCTTTTTCGCGGATTGGTTGCAGTCGGGATTGTGGCCATGGCACCGATCATGGGTGTCTACTGGACCCTTGGTATCCTGCACTACTTTGATTTTCAGGATAATCCTTTTAATGATGTGATTTTGCCTGTGATGCTGAGCCTGATTGGTTTCACCGATGGCGTTCACATGATGGTGCAGATTCGCAAGCAGCGAGCTTTGGGGATGCTTCCCAAAGAAGCGACCAAGAAAGGGTTGGCCGATGTGGGATTGGCCTGCGTCTTAACGTTGCTCACCACTGCCATCGGCTTTGCCTCCTTGGCATGGGCGCATCATGAGATCGTTCGAGAATTTGGCTGGTGTTGCGTGATTGGAATTGCCATTTCCTTCACCGCCGTGATCTCGATCATTCCCTTGTTGACGGCCAGTCGCATGGGGCAAAACTTGCACGTGGGGCATGATCGCAGCATCGTCGATAAGAATCTTGCCAAGATCATCGTGGGAGTCAACTTTTCGATTCGCAACGCCCGATGGCTCAGTTGGTTAGCGATCGGTTTAACCTTGGGTTGTGGTTTGATTGGGTTGACCTTGCGCCCCGATGATCGCCTTTCCAATTCGCTTCCAGAAGGGAGCGAGGCTCGCAATGCCATGATGCAGCTCGATGATGCGATGGGTGGCTTGGCGGTAGGGCAAATTCAGATTCGATGGTCGGAAGAGTCGAATACTACTCGCGACGAAATCGTGAAAGTGATTCATGAAATCGACAATGTCGTTGCCAAGGACCCCATGTTGGGCAATCCGCTTTCGATTACCCGCATGCTCGAAGGCTTGCCTGGGGATCGTCCCGTGGAAGAGCGAAGTTCGATGATGGAGTTGCTTCCGCCACCGTTGAAGCGAGCCTATCTAGTGGAGGAGGAGCGACTAGCAACGGTCACATTCAGGGTTCGCGATACGGGAATTGCATCCTATGGTCCCGTATTCACGCGACTTGAGAAAGAACTGGCTTCGTTGACGGAACGCTATCCAACTTTTGATTTTCGCTTGGAGGGACGACCCGTTTGGCGATGGCGAAACCTCTATCAGATCGTGGTTGATCTCGCATCGAGCCTGGGAGGAGAGGCCGTGATCATTTTGGGACTATTCATTCTGGCCTTTCGCTCGCTTCGCTTAGGACTGATCGCTATTGTCCCGAATTTGTTTCCTTTGGCGGTAACTGCGAGTATCGCGGCCCTTATGGGATTGCCATTGGATATCGTGGCGGTATGCGCCTTCACGATCTGTTTGGGGATCGCGGTGGACGATACCATTCACTTTTTGACGCGATACATCGAAGAGCGCCAAGCTGGAAAGAAGGAAGAGGATGCGGTGCGCGATGCCTTCGTAGGAGTCGGAACAGGGATGATCATGACGACCGTGGTCTTGATCTGTGGGTTTTCAACTGTCTTGTTTAGTGAAACCAGAGATCATCGCATCTTTTCGTGGATGGGAATGACCACCATGGCATCGGCCTTGTTTGGAGACCTGCTACTCTTGCCAGCGATGCTGGTTTACTTTCGAAAGCGACGATAGAAGCAAGGGTATGCGAGGTCATTCCCAAGATACAACTTCTTCGGAGCTCTTCATCTTGATGGCATCGGCCGACTGCGATTGTTTGAGCATGCGGCCAGGGATTTGATCGGATCGCCAGACGATTACTTGCATCGGACCCGTTTCATTGTGTTCAGTCCAGCGGTACTTCTTGGCAAGGAGTGATTTCCCCGCAATCTCCACCGTTTCCTCGCCGACGTATTCCGCTTTAAGCGAAGGTAGCTCGAAGGACTCCTTCTTCATTCCAGGCGGAATGAGGAACTCGGCGGGGTATTCCACTTGATCCACAGGATTCACTTCGAGTTCGCGGTTTGGACGTTGCACGTTGACTTGGGATTCGACCACGACACGATCAGCATTCTTGGATACAAGTCTCATCGTCGTCGTGACATCGACATAGTCCTTGTCGTTTTCAACGTGCTTCTGGCGAACAATCTTGGCACCCTCTTCAAACTGGCTCCAATTGCGATACTCGGGATGGATTGCTTTTTCACCTTCCTTGGTTGGAGGTGTTACGGCGACGGGCGTCGAACTCGAACCGAAACATCCCAGCAAAGTAGCAACCAATAGCAGAGCACCAAGAGAAAAGGAAAATCGCATTGTCGATCCAGTTTGATTTTGAGGAAAGGGAACGAAGTCTCTAGCTTGCGTTGGTAACTCAAGCATGGATGTGGGCAGAAGTCAAAGGACTATCTTTTGGCACCAGGCTTCTTCTTGTTGACGCTCCCTTGGCTTTCTTCGTCTGCGATGCGAGCATCTTCGGCTTGAATGGCCTTCTTTTGTTCTTCGGTCAATTCAGTGGTGGGCAGAATGGTCTGTTGAGGTCCACACCCTACGGACATGGAAACAAACAGCAACAGCATGGCGATAGCGATACGCATATTGATCTCATCTCTCGAAACAAAAATGGGAATGAAACAAGACCGCGGACTCGATCGAGACCGAGTCCGCGGCGCAGAGGGGAAGACGATTACTCGTTGGAGCTGATGACTTCGCCATCATCGATGACGTTGGCTCGCATCCAGACGAGAGCATCTACGTTGAAAGCAGAGAAGCGAACGGAACCATCGCCATAGACGGCGTTCAAGCCCGACACGTGGCTCGAACCGAAATAGCGCCGCCAGACGTTGCCGGTACCGGTAGGATCGCTTGGCGTTCCTTGAACAATGATCTGCTTATCGAAGTCACTTTTCGGTGGGAAGTGCCATCGGATGACGCACTCATCCCAGCCAGCATTGTTCCATCGTTCGTTGTCTCCACCATCCGCTCCATGGCGTTTCTGAGGCAAGCATTTTTCAGCGGCCATGATGCTATTGGAAGTGCCGTCGATCACATCTGCCATGCGTCGCTTGGCCCCTTGAGCCGACCAAACGATATAGCCTTGACGGCCGCTCATCGTTCCAAAGTTCTCCGGAGTTCGCTCATTGCGGCGAGGTGACATTCCGAGAGGTGCTGCGGGAATGTCGCCCCAATTTTCATGGACTTCCCCTTGATAGAAACCTGCACTACCTGCGTAGTCACAACGACCGAAGAGAGCGGTGCCGTAACCCGTTGGAGCGCGTCGGCTTGGACAGTAGTACGTTGGAATCAACGCGCGTGCTACCGAGTCTTCGCCGTTGTAGTCGGCAGGGCGACCACTATGAATCGGTGGCAAAGAAAAGTTGGCAAGGTTGTAAACGTTGTTCTGTTCGATGTAAGGAAGGATCTTGAACCAATGGCTCCAGCCATTGGGATGGGCGGCGTTGCAGCAAGTGGTTCCGCTTTCATAGGAACCAGCCGGTTCGTTGTAAACCATCCCAGGTAGACTGGGATCACCATCGTAAGGGCCCTTCGGCAAATACTTGTAGGCTGACTCGTGATTGAGAAAAGCCAAGCCAATCTGTTTGAGATTGTTCGAGCATTGCATTCGGCGAGCAGCTTCGCGAGCTTGTTGAACGGCGGGTAACAGCAACCCAACCAGAATTCCGATAATCGCGATCACGACGAGCAACTCGACAAGCGTGAACGCTTGTTTGCGATGTGAACCCAATGTCCATCGCTTCTTTGAAATCGACATCCTCAGTCTCCTAAGAAAGATAGTCGCGGTGAACCACCGCTAGTTCGATCATGACGGAGATCTGTTTTAGAGCCGACTTTGGAAGCGCCAATTGCAATGAGAGTGCTTTCATTCAATCTTCAAATCGTCTCTACACAATCGAAATAATTCGATGAAACGTGTGAAGAAACAGCGAAGTTGCTGTTGGAGCCTCGTGAATGAAAGCCTCGTAATGAGGATGCATTCTTCGCAATGGTAGCGCGAGCCACTCCACATAGAACGATGACTCGGGCGTTCGATCAATCTATCGAGAATCGTGATACGAAAAAAGCGACGGCTGTTGCACCGTCGCTCTTATTCATTCTCGAATTTAGTCAATTGGCCAGCGATGAGAGCTTCCATTCGTTTGAAAGCGTCCATTCGCAGGAAAGCCAAGGATCAAGGCGATCCAATGATCAGGGTACCCGCACCGGCTGATTTGCGGAACGACTCCATGAGTTCTTTTTGAACGGTCTTACCATCGAATGGTTTGCCTACGTATTGTTCGTAGACTTTCATTTGCTCTTTGGTGAGCAAGTCGAGCGTGTCTTCCAAAGCTTGTTTGTTGAAGTCTTTGACGGACCCGCTTTGCGTGATTTGAATCGATTCGCCTTGCTTGGCAATGGTCGGAGAAGCCGTCGTGACAACGGTCGTTGTGCCATTGCTGGTTGTTGTGGTGGTCGTCGTCTTTGCATCGGAGTTTGCGGTTGCAGTAGCGGTGGCAGTGGCTTTCGCTTCTCCAACCGTTCCACTTGCGGCGGGTGCTGGTGTTGCTGCAATCGAAACATTAGCCGTTGTTCCCGCTCGCGCGAACATGGAAGAACGTTGATTCTTCTGTTCCAATTGGAGCAGCTCGCGGATGCTGACGAGTTCCCGCTTTTGCTTTTCGGTCAACTCCAAGGAAGCCAAGAGCTCTGGATCATCGAACGACTGAAAGCCTTGCATTTGGCGTTGAATCTCGAGCAATCGTTGGATCTGCGCATCGGAAAGGTAGGTTTTCAATTCTTCCAAGGTTCGCTTCTTACGATCGACCGAAAAGTCTAATGAAATCTCTTGGATTTGATCAGTTTTTTGACTCTTGAGAGCATCTTGAATGGCCTCACTCAGCTTCTTTTGCTCTTCGGCTTGAAGCTTTTGGGACCATTGAGAAAGGGATTCCAACTTGTCGGTTGGAATCGAAAGCTCCTTTTGAACCGATGGGCAAAGGAGCAGGCGTTCGAGTGCATAACTGGTCATCGAAGTATTGATCGAAATCGATTGAGCCGGTTGCAGAGGTAAGGCTTTGATGGTTTGCCAGGCATGTGCCTCGCTACTTTGAAAGAGCACCGTTGATAGGATTCCAGCGGTGAGGATGAGGCTTCGTTTCATCATTGCATTTCCAAAAAAGGGCTGAGGCAAAGAAAGTGCAAGTATATCGCTTGCCACCTATCCTTACCCGGAAAATATGCTGCAAAAAAGAGGCTCAGCATGCCTTTGCTATCGATCCCTTGTTTTGCAAGCGTCATGTAAACGAAAAAAGCTGCTCGGGTGAGGAGCAGCTTTTCGATAGGTTTGGTTTGGTGCAGACCGTTATAGAATTCCGTGGTGGGCAAGGAATCGCTCGGCATCCAGCGCCGCCATACAACCCGTACCGGCCGAGGTGATGGCTTGGCGATAGTTGTCGTCGGAGACGTCGCCTGCAGAGAAAACACCTTCGACGCTGGTATCGGTTCGGAAGGACTTCACCCACTTCACATAGCCTTGCTCGGTCAATTCGATCTGACCTTGGAGGAATCCGGTATTGGGGGTGTGGCCAATCGCCAAGAAAACTCCCGACGCAGGAACTTCGGTTTTGGACTTGGTCTGGTTATTGAGAATGCGAACAGCCGTGACACCTTCTTTGTCCGTTCCCAAGACCTCATCGAGTTCGGAATGCCAAACTAATTCGATCTTCGGATTGGAAATGGCTCGCTCTTGCATGATCTTCGAGGCACGGAGTTCGCCTCGTCGAACGAGCATCAATACCTTGGACGCATACTTGGAGAGATAGGATGCTTCTTCAACGGCCGAGTCACCACCGCCGACCACGATCAATGGTTTATTGCGAAATCGCGGCAACGCTCCATCGCAGACAGCGCAAGCGCTGACACCACGATTCTTGAACGCTTCTTCGCTCGGCAAGCCAAGGTAGTTGGCTCGAGCACCCGTTGCAATGATCACCGTCTCGGCTTGGAACTCTCCATTTTCAAGCGACGTCAAGGTGAAAGGTCGCTTGGAGAAGTCGACTTTGACGATATCGTCGGTAATGATTCGCGTTCCAAAATTGGTCGCTTGTTGTCGCATCAACTCCATGAGTTCGGGACCGGTTACGGCATGGGCGTGTTCTTCGACGGGAGGGATCATCATCAAGCGATCTGGTTGGATCGCCGATTCGATGAATGCCTTGAGGTTGCCCGAAGGAAAGCCTGCAAAATTTTCTACCTCGGTGGTTTGAGCGAGCTGCCCCATGGGAAGCGTACCTCGCAATCGATTCTCCTCCGTCATGGCCCCTTCAAACACCAACGGTTGGATGCTCGCCCGTGAAGCGTAGATTGCAGCTGACCATCCAGCCGGACCGCTTCCAATGATGATGCAACGTTCAACAGCCATCGACATTTCCTTTCAAGATGAGAAGGGGAACGGCCCAGTCCTCATCCAATGAGATACTTCTTGGAGTTACCCTCGTTGTACTTGCGATCGAGGGTAATATTCGATTCACACATTGCTACTAGGGTTATACGCTTCGAGGATTATGCGTATCGCTACTATGTAATGCATAGTAGCGGCTCGGACTCGAAATGAGCGATGTTTCGAGCGAGCTCAACCCCTCCATATGCTAACGCCTGCCCCCTGGATGCCAACCCCATGAACTCCTGAGGCCCTGGATTCTCAGGCGTCTTAGTTTCCGCAGGCTTTGCGAGGAATGCTCGAGGTATTGAGTCCGATGATGGTTCTATGGCAGTCGTTTTATGGCGTTAGTGTCGAAGTATCGATGCGTTCGCCACCACTGGGTGTTTTTAATGCTTCGAGCATGCTGGGGGAGACATCGGGTGGAAGGAATAGGGGTGTGCCATCCACCGCAACGACATTGGCTCCATCGGGATGATTGCCACCGACGTCGACGCGGGGACGGTTGCCGAGAGTTATTCCCAGGCTGGCGTCGATGTCGCCAGGCTCGGTCCATTTGAGTTTGTTGTTGGTGGTTTCTGCGAGCAGGATGGTTTGTGAGTGCTGATCCGAAACATCTTTGGGGCTCAGCGGTCCTGACGTTGGAAAGAGAGTTCCAATTCCGGTGAGGAGTACATAGTTGCTCTCGCCGACATCTTTCGCATCGGGGCTACCGGGGCTTGCGAAGATTTCAGGCATAAGGCGAATCAGGTTGGCATTCGTTGGACTGTCCCATGGTTGATCGAGAATGAAGTCTTTATAGATGCCATCGTATCCAAGTTGCGGAAGGATGAGGACTCGCCACGAGTATAACTTCTTCCCTTTCGCGTCCGTGACAAAAGGAGGCGGATAGGAGCCGTGGATCTTGGCATATTCATTGAGTGCGGTCACGATCTGCTGCATATTGCTCATGCAAAGATTGCGATTGCGAGTTTGACGGGCGCGTTGCAAGGCGGGCCCAATAAACATAGCCACCAATCCCACTGCCGTGCCTGCAACGAGAATCGTAGCCACGACATGGAGTGCATTGCGTGCGGAGGATTTTCCAACGGTCGACTGCGGCATCACCGGGGCGATAGCTGGGTCTGAGGATTTGCCAGGAAGCGTGATGGTCTTCCCGCATTCGGCACAAGGGCCAGTCGTACCTGCAAAGCGATCCTCGACAAGAGTCTTTAGATGACAATAAGGGCATGTGAAGTCGAAAGGCATGATAGCTTGTTGGGTTCGAGCATTGAAAGTCAGCAAGGATCTACACAGGTGCCGTTTGGGATGCAGGATGCGAAGCCAGCCAAGCAGCGGTGCGTATGGCTTGAACCATCCCGCTGGAACTCGCCGTTCCTTGCCAGGCCTGATCGTGCGCTGTGCCGTGTGCCACGCTGGTTCGCAAGATGGGAAGTCCGAGGGTGATGTTGACTGCATCGAACATATCGAGCAGTTTCAAAGCGATATGACCTTGATCATGGTACATCGCGACGACTCCGTCGTAGTCCCCATCGGCAGCCTTGGGCATCAAGGTATCGACAGGGAGTGGGCCTTTAACGTTCCATCCGCGAGCTTTGGCGAGTTCAACCGCGGGGCGGATCACGGTGATCTCTTCGTCTCCAAAGAGTCCTTCTTCACCACCGTGAGGATTCAACGCGGCCACCGCGATCGAGGGTGTATGAGGGAGGCCCTGCGCCATCCGCAGTCGACGAAAATGGATTCGGTTAGGGCGATCTTTTCGAAGATGGCTTCAGTGCTCAAGTGAGCGAAGACGTCGCGGAGTGCCATGTGGAGCGTCACGTGGACCACTCTAAACCAACAGGCCCACCTCGTCGCTTCGTCGCGGAATGGACTGGAGATTGTTCTGAAGTCGACTTTAGAGTTGCTTTGCTGTAAGGCCGGAGGAGGTAGAGCATCATGGCAAATTGAGTGACGCCACAAAGATGCGCGGCAATTCGGTATGTCCTGGCCAATGATGACCTGCCGCATGTAGCGTGCTTTGTGCAGCGGGGCGGTGACGATGGCATCGACGTGTCGTTGCAAAGCAAGTTTGGTCGCCGCTACCAATGCATCATAAGCAGCTTGTCCACCTCGAGGATCGATCCTTGCGTGCGGCGTGCTTCGGCTTCGCAGCTTCCAACGGAGATGCAATAAAGAGTGTTTGTGCGTGGAGGCGGAAGGTCGCCACGATAGCAGTCGTCGAGCGAAAGGACTTCGATTGAGCATGGGTGATTCCGCAACTTGCACGCCTGCTCTAAGATCTCGGGACGTCCGATCACGAAGGGCTGGCATATCTTGGCAAGCTCGGAATTTCGAAGCGCATCGGCGATGATCTCGGGGCCTACTCCCGTCGGATCGCCTAAGGTTACGGCGAGCCGAGGCAAGCGTGAAGGTTCGAGTCCCTTGGGTTCCATACAGTTCTCCAGCAGTCTTACTCAAGCGATGAGGATCCGTCATGCGGGCCATCATTCAACGTGTTCAGCAGGCTCGAGTCGACGTTCATTCTACCACGGTAGGTAAGATCGACGCAGGCCTTTTGGTTTTGTTGGGTGTCCATCAATCCGATACTCAGGAGAATGTTCGATTCCTCGCAGAGAAGATTGTCAACCTCCGCATTTTTCCGGATGCCGAGGGAAAGATGAACCTTTCGTTGTTGGACAATATTCAAGCGGAATCGGAGAGCCAGGGTGCCTCGCACGCTCCTGCGGAAGGGCACCGAGAAGAAGCAATTCCGCGTTGGGGAATGTTGGTTGTCAGCCAATTCACGCTCTATGGTGACTGCCGAAAAGGGAGACGCCCCAGCTTTGTGGAAGCAGCCCCACCTGTCTTAGCCAAAGAACTGTATGAGCATTTTTGCAGGGAAGTGGGGGAGAAGGGTGTTCCCGTGCAAACGGGGATCTTTCAAGCCGATATGCAGGTTTATCTTTGCAATGATGGCCCGGTCACTCTCATCGTCGAAGGCTGAACTATTTGAATTCGCCGAGCTTATGGAGCAGGTGCTGCTCTTTCCTTGTTCACGCAGGCAAATTGCATCTCCGAGAGGTCGACGTTATGCTCGAACGCTAACGGCACTGGTTGGCATGAACCGACCATCGATCCACGCGATCGATCATACCGATAGAAACAGGCTTGATCTGGTACCTAATGAGGATCCTCTCGATGCGATGTACTTTGATAACGTTGATGTTGGCCATGGTGATGAGTCTCACGTGGTGTTCCGTAGGGACAGCGCAAGACAAAATGAAAGCGCTCATCATGGACGGTCAAAACAACCATGGTGCCTGGCCTAAGACCACCATGATGATGAAGCGTTATCTGGAGGATACGGGGTTGTTCACCGTGGATATCGCGCGGACCAAGACGACGTGGCAAGGGAAAGATCTTTTGGCCAAGTATCCGCTCAATGATGGCGTCGAACGAAAGGCTTTGGATAAGGCAGAGCCCGATCCCGACTTCAAGCCTGATTTTTCAAAGTATCGTTTGGTGGTTTCCAATTTAGGGTTCGGTGCAGCGCCATGGCCTCAACAAACTCAAGAGAGTTTTGATCGCTATGTGAAGCAAGGTGGAGGCTTTGTGGTTGTCCATGCGGCTGACAATTCTTTCGGCGAATGGGACCAATACAACCGAATGATTGGATTGGGTGGTTGGGGAAATCGAACCGAAAAGTCAGGACCTTATGTGTATCTCGATAATGAAGGCAAGATGGTTCGTGATACCAGTCCAGGGAAGGGCGGAAGCCACGGATCGCAGCATGAATTTGAAGTCATTATTCGCGAACCTAATCACCCCATCACTCGCGGATTACCTCGTCAATGGTTGCATGCACAGGATGAGCTCTACGATCGGTTGCGTGGTCCTGCGGAAAATATGACTCTCTTGGCAACCTCGTTCTCATCCAAATCCAAAGGGGGCACCGATCGTCATGAGCCGATGTTGATGACGATTCAATATGGGGAAGGACGCATTTTTCATACGCCGATGGGGCACGCGGATTATTCAATGGAATGCGTTGGCTTCATTACACTTTTTCAACGTGGAGCCGAATGGGCAGCAACGGGTGATGTCAAAGCTGCACCTACTCCTGCGGATTTCCCAACACCTGACAAGGTCTCGAAGCGGAAATTTGACTAATGCTCATGTTCAAATGCCCTCCACGCATAGTGGGGTGATTTAAGGAGTTCTTGCTGCAAGCATGTTAATTTGGTGGAAATGTAGCGAATTTCCGTTTATACAGGCGAGTACGATCATGACGATCGATCCCGTTGGCATTGCGAAGTGGGGTCGATCCGTTTAGAAAATACGCATGGTTTAAGCGGGTATAAGCCGATCAACCAGGGTGCCTTTTCCCCCTTTTCATTTGCCAAAAGTGAAAAGCGTGGCAAACTGCTGTCTTTGCCAAAGAGATATGACATCTCTTGTCGAAGCAGTATTAGGTGAGGCAGGGACGCTTCCGGACCCTAGGCAGGCCCATCGGCGCCCGGCATTAAATTGATCCTTTCAGTTAGGCCGGTTTTCGTGGAACATCTTCCCAAGAAAAAAACCTTCTACGCCCGCTTTAGCTGGCTAATTGTCGCTTCGACAATCCTCTTCGTTCCCATTTCGTTTTACGGTGCCGGCAGGGCTGTTCAGACGAATGTCAACAAAATCGAGGACTGGTTACCGACCAGCTTTCGAGAGACAGGGGAACTCAAATGGTTCCGAGATAACTTTCCAACCGATCAGTTTATTCTGATTACTTGGGAAGGTTGTCGCATTGCAGGCAATCCCGATGTCTATCCGGATGATGTCGATGATCCTCGCATTCAGCAACTCAAGCAGTTGCTATTGGGTCAAAACGCACCACTCAATGACATCGATGCCCAAGAATCGATTCAGTATATCAAGTCGGTGACGACGGGCCGTGATGTGCTCGATCAACTGACGTCTGCGCCTCAGTCATTAACGCATGATGATGCGGTCGAACGACTAAAAGGTTCGCTCATTGGACCGGATGGAAGACAGACCTGCTTATTGATCACATTGAAGGATGGAGCCACCACCAAGCTCAAGTACATACTCGGGCGTGGTATGCGTCGAATTTTCCGCCCCAACATTCCGGAAGGGGTGGTTCGCCGCCAGTTGGCCAAAGTGGGAATCGATAGCGATGCGGTTCGTTTCGGCGGACCTCCTGTGGATAGTATCTCCATCGATGAAGAAGGTGAACGAACATTGGTCCGCCTTGCAGGCGCGTCGGGCATTCTTGGCTTGGTGATGGCATGGTGGTCGTTGCGAAGTATCGCCTTGACCTTTGTCGTCTTTTCGTGCGGTGTGCTCAGTGCAGCGGTTTCATTAGCGGCCATCTTCTTCACGGGTGAATCTGTCGATGCGATCGTATTGTCGATGCCATCGCTCGTCTATGTGTTGGCGATATCCGGTGCGGTGCACTTGGTCAACTATTTCAAAGACGCCGTCGTAGAAGGTGGAATCGAAGGTGCCACGGAACGAGCGGTGATTCATGCGTTCAAGCCAGCGATGCTTTGCACGACCACAACAGCGTTGGGCTTGGTGAGTCTGTATGCCAGTGAATTGACGCCCATTCGGAAGTTCGGAATCTATTCTGCATTGGGTGTCGTGTTGATGCTCGGCATTCTCTACTTCTTTTTGCCAGCTGCTTTGTATATCGGCGGATTTGGCAAGCGATGGCTGAATGAGCGACCCGACGATGAACCCGATGCACACACGTTGCTCGACGTCGGACGCATGTCATTCATGAATCGATTTTGGCACTTCCTCGGATTGAGCATCATTCGCCAGCACGGTTTGGTGATGTTTGCTTGCATCCTCTTTATCTCGGTTGTTGGAAGCGGACTCTACAAAGCGAGAACGTCGATCGATCTGCTCGAACTCTTCGACGGTCAGGCTCGCATCCTTCAGGATTATCGATGGATCGAACAAAAGTTGGGCATGCTGGTTCCTCTGGAGATCGTGGTTCGTTATTCACCTGAAAGCCAAGCAGCAGGAGCCAGAACATCGGATTCGACCAATGAAGAGCTATTCAAGCTGACATTCCTGGAGCGTTTGGAAACGACCAAGCTGGTTCAAGAAAAGATAGAAGAAGTCTTTGGAAAGTCAGGGCAGGGGATCGTTGGTAAGAGCCTCTCCGCCGCGACTTTTGCACCATCGCTTCCGCCTCGCGGTGGCGATATTACATCGTTCACCAAACGCATCGGCTACGAAAAACAGTTTGAACAGAATCGCGAGTCGTTTGCAAACAGTGGCTACTTGCGAGCTGATAAGGATAACAGCGAACTGTGGCGAATCAGTTTGCGAGTGGCTGCCTTTCAAGGGGTGGATTACGGCGAATTCGTTCATGAGTTGAAGGGAACGATCGAGCCGATCATGGAAGCTCACAAACATCGCTTGGAGATCCTGCGACAGTTGACCAACGATGGTACGCAAGGCAAATTCAGCGGACGCAAGATTTTGCTTTGGGATTCTCCAACGCCTGCAAGAATCGAGCGAGAGGATGCTACTCCCGAAGAGAAGGCTCGATGGGAACAGCATGTGGCGATGGTCGATGCGTTGTCCGAATTGTTGGTCAAAGCTCGCTTGAAAGTCACCCGCCGCGAAGCGGATCCTGACCAAGTATCGCTCATCAAGATGCAACAGCTCAACGAGCAAACCGATGCGGTGGCCTTGGTGGGTGACTTCACCGATGCGCAAGTGGCAACGATTGGATCGGCCGTACCCAAAGCAATCGACATTCATGGCGTGCACTCGGTACCCGCACAAGCCGAGTCCGATCAACCTTGGCTCACCGCGACCTACACGGGCGTGGTGCCCATCGTCTATAAAGCTCAGCGAGCTCTTCTTCAGAGCCTTGTGGAAAGCACCTTCTGGTCCTTCGTCACGATCACTCCATTGATGATGTGGGTTTCGCGAAGTGTTCGCGCAGGTGCCGTCGCGATGTTGCCCAACGTGTTGCCCGTGTTGTTCATCTTTGGTGCGATGGGATGGATGGGAATCTCTATCGATATTGGATCGATGATGACCGCAAGCATCGCGCTAGGTGTCGCGGTGGATGATACGATTCACTTCTTGACTTGGTTCCGCGAGGACCTCGATAAACTACGTGACCGCAACCGCGCCATTCTGGTGGCATACCAACGGTGTGCGACTCCGACGTTGCAAGCTGCATTGATTTCCGGTGTTGGATTGTCGGTATTCGCCTTTAGCACCTTCACTCCGACGCAGAGATTCGGATGGTTGATGCTAACGATTTTGGTGGCGGGTGTGGTTGCCGAATTGATCATGCTGCCAGCCATTCTGGCGGGACCTCTTGGCAAAGCATTCGAATCGCATGGCAAGCGAAGTTGGTGGTCGCGTATGTGGTTGATCGCTCGCTTTCAATCTCGAAAGATTGTCGAATCGCGAACCGAAGTAAGCACCATTCAAAAGGCTGCTTGAATTGCTCGTTCCCTTCGTGGGGACGAGCATCACCAACCGTAGAAGGGCCACGGACCAGGGCCGGAAGACTCAGGCGGAATTTCAACGAAGCCATCGCTACACGCGAGCGATGCGATGTCACCGGATCCGTGAGTCGGAAGAAGTTCGGCTCGGCCAGGACTGACAAGTCGCACCAAGCGAAACCAAACCAAGGGAAGCGTTTTGGTATCGGCGTTGATCAGTTCCACAGCCGTCGGCGGCATGTACCAGTTGCTTGCACCTGCCAATTTGTGGAGCAGGGGAGCCAAGATCCGTCGAGCGGTCACCATGACCGATACGGGGTTGCCGGGTAGGCCCATGATCAATTGACCCTGCGGCCCCAAGGCTCCCAGTACGGGTTTACCTGGTCGGATAGGAATCTTGTGAAAGAGGATCTTGCCTCCCGCGCTGATGATGGCTTCTGGGACGTGATCCGAATCTCCCATCGAAACGCCCCCTGTCAGAATGATGGCGTCAAACTCGGGGATCCATGCTTTGAGCAACGTGATGGTGGATCGCAGGTCATCGCGGACACGAATTCTCGATACCACATCCACAAACGGAAGGCTCTTCAAATAGTATTCAAGGCACGGTCCGTTGGAATCGCGAATTTGCCAAGGTTCGACTGGATCGCTGATGCTTTGAATTTCATCGCCCGTGTTGAGGATCACCAGTCGCACCTTGCGATGCACTTCGAGATCGGGATAGCCAAAGGTTGCCAGGGCCGCCATGCTCGAAGGCGTAGCCATCGTTCCTGGTTCGAGAATGGGAGTTCCTTCTTTGCAGTTCTCACCTTGGCGACGAATGTTCTCGCCAAATTGCGGTGTACGAATCGACGATCGAATCCGGATGGTTGCTTTGGACTCTTCCGTATCTTCGCGGCGCAAAACGCATTCGGCTTCAGGAGGGACAGGAGCTCCTGTGAAGACCTGCATGGCATGGCCTTCTGGAGTGATTGAGGAGCTTGTCCAGCTGCGATGGTGCCAGCAACCGGAATAGGACCCTCTTTGCAATCGCAAAGCCGAAGAGCGTAACCATCCATAGCGGATACATCGATGGCTGGGCTATCTCGATCGGCTGCGATGACTTCGCCAAGGATTCTTCCTCGCGCTTCGTCCCAAGAGATCACTTCGGTCGAAGTAGGTTCGATCGATGCCGCAATCGTTTGAATCGATTGCTCTAGCTGAAATTGATTCTCGTGCATCAAGAGACTCGGAAAGGTTGAACGTGATCGACAAGGCCTTTGGACGCGACGCTCAAAATAAAATCGGCGTCGGTACCTGCGGCGCCGAAGCGACCTTGCTTATCGAGGGCGATGAAATTTACGGAGAGTTCGGAGGCAGGTCGAGCTTCTCCTTCGATGATCCGAGCGATCACTTTGCGGCACGCCATTTCAGGAGTATCGCCAGCTCGCATGAACTCAACTGCTAGGAATGTCCCGCAGTATCGCAGGATGTTCTCGCCCGTACCCGTTGCCCCTGCGGCACCGACTTTTTCGTCAACATAGAGACCACCACCTACGATGGGACTATCGCCAACGCGACCAGGCATTTTGTATTTAAGACCGCTGGTTGAGCAGCCACCTGCAATGTGTCCGTCTTCGGAAAGGGCAAGCAACGTGATGGTATCGTGGCCTTGAGGGTTGAGGGACGTTGGAGTCGATACGGGCTTCTTGGCTTGTTCTTTCTTCCACTCCATCCATTCCTTCTTGGCTTCTTCGCAAGGAGTGACAGCCGTTTCGCATCCGTGTTGTTTTGCAAATCGAGCTGCATCTTGACCTACGAACAGAGCATGAGGAGTCTTTTCCATCACGAGGCGAGCAACAGAAATGGGATGCGCGTAACCCTCGAGGCACGCAACCGCGCCACTTCGTTGACGGGGACGTTGACCATCCATCACGCAGGCATCCAGTTGCAGAACACCGTCGGCATTGGGATAACCGCCAATGCCAACCCATCGATTAGTAACATCGGCCTCGGTGATGCGAATGCCTGCTTCGACCGCATCCATCGCCGACTTACCATTTTGACCGAGAACTTTTAGCGATTCTTTGCATGCATCGAGCCCAAAGGGCCAGGTTGCGATCACCAACGGTCCGCGGGATTGAGATGCCTTGGCAGGTTCAAAGCCCACGCTCAGGATTCCCGCCATTCCGGCGACACCTTGAAGTACTGATCGACGATGCATAGTCATGGATAACTCCTGGCTCTTTAGGATTCATTCGGGGCAATTCCGAAGGTTGGATCGAGTATAAGCGATCGCAAAGAAATTGCTCCAAGGCATCGAAAAAAGTGATTTCAACCCAGTTGAGCATGGGATACCCTCTGGGAATGGGGGCGTTTTTAGGGAAACCGGGCTGAGGAACCGAACGGCCCCCCGTGCGAAGTTTGAGAAGTCAATTAAACTGTACTTCTGTTCTACATCGGCTGCGCGACGGTCGAGTTTCCGACCCAAGAGGTGCACGGAAGAGAATTATGGTAGAGACAACGGACGGGGAAATTCCATTGCCTGAAGCCAAGAAGTATTGGATCGGTTTTGATTTGGGTGGAACCAAGATGCAGGGGGTCATCTGCGACTTGGACCTTCGACCATTGGCTCGTATCCGCAAAAAGACCCGAGGGACTGATGGCGCCAAATCGGGAATGGAACGAATTGGCGACATCATCGAGAAATTACTCGAAGAAGTTGGCGGGTCGATCGCGGACATCGCGGGGATTGGAATAGGATGCCCGGGACCGGTGGAATGGGAGACAGGGGTTGTTCGCATCGCCGTGAATCTCGGCTGGAAGAATGCGCCGGTGGGTCCCACGCTATCGGCTCGTTTCGATTGTCCCGTTCAAGTATTGAATGATGTGGATGCTGGTGTTTATGGCGGTATCGCTTTGGCGCGGCAGCTGGGGCTCGATGCGCGGTTGGGATCTTTCCTGGAACGGGCATCGGTGGTGGATGTGTCTACGATGGAACCATTCTTCGTGGGAAGTTGCTCACATGTATGGAGGTCGGTCACATTCGCATCGGTGGTGGTACGCGATCGAGTGGCATCGATATGACGGGAACGCTCGAATCGGAAGCGAGTCGTTTGACCCTTGCTACCGAGTGTGCCAAGTTGGCTTTTCGTGGCGAAGCTCCACATTTATTGGAGATTGCCGGAACAGACCTCGCCAAGATTCGTAGCAAGTCGATTGCTCAAGCGATTGAACTTGGAGATAAGGCGGTTGAGAAAGTGGTCATCAAATCAGCGCAGCAAGTCGGTATTGCCATCGTCAACTTGATTCACTTGCTTTGCCCTGACAAATTTATTTTGGGCGGTGGTGTGGTTGAGGCGATGCCCAAGTTGATTTTATCTGAAGTACAAAAGACAGTTAAAAAGTATGTGCTCAGTTGCTATGCAGACCAGTATGCAATCGACGTTGCCAAGCTTGGCGATGATGCGGGTTGTTTAGGTGCCGCTGCATGGGTAGCGCATTGTGAAACACATGGTAAGTCCTAGACGGATCCTAACAATAATGGAACGGTTCTCGAGTCCTTTCGACATATTTGGTTCATCGATGATCAAGAAATCTTGTTTGCTAACGGTTGCCTGTGGCGTCATGGTCTTGGGTGGTTGCAACGATCGCCCAACTCGCCCTTCGGTCAAAGAAGCGAAAGAACGATTCAGTCCCGAAGTACAAAAGATGTTGGCTGAAGCACCTGCCAGTGCGGAAAAGCCTGCATCTGGGAAGAGCGATACCAAGAAGCCTGCGGCGCAAGCCAAGGCCAAACCCAAAACAGATTCCAAGTCCAAGGTAGAAACAAAACAGGACGACGAATCCAAAAAGAAGTTAGCAGCGATTCCAGGGATCGACATCAAGTCCGATACCAAGGGGCTTGTGACGGCAGTTGATTTTAAGGGTTGCGGGGAAGGTTGGGTTGCCCAGGTCGGGTTGATCAAAGGCCTTCCACAATTGACGACACTAAGCCTTCCAGGTCCATCGGTGACCGATGCAGTTATCGAAAGCTTGGGAAGTTTGCCCAATGTTCGAACGCTGCGATTGGAGCAGGCGGCCGTTACGGACAAGGGTATGGAGCTCGTCGCTAAATATCCTCGCCTCGAAGATATCAATCTCGACCGATGCAATATCACCGACGAAGCTCTGAAGAGTCTTGCAACCTCGAAGTCGATCAAGCGCATTCGCCTTCCTCGCTCCAAGACGAGCGATAAAGGTCTTTCCTATCTCAAAGATGCCAAAGGCATCGAGTTGCTCGACTTGTCCGATTGTCCTATGGTGACCGATGAAGGCTTGGCATCATTGGCAGGGCTGACGAACGTGCGCAATCTCAGCCTGTGGGGAAGCAAGATTTCCGATGCGGGAATGGTGCATCTCAAAGGGATGACCAACATGGTCGCTTTTAGTTTGCAAGACTGCGCGGTTACCGATGTTGGCTTTGAGCAGCTACAAGGTTTCACCAAGCTTCGCGAACTAGAAATCTTCCGCACCAAGGTTGGCGATGGCGCGGTGAAAGCGTTGGCTGGAGCCAAGGGGCTTCAAAAGCTGAAGCTTCGCGATTCCGCGATTACCGATGCGGGGCTCGCCGGACTCGATAGTTTTCCAGACTTGGTTGCACTCGATTTGAGTGAGACCAAGGTAACCAATGCAGCTCTCAAATCGATTGCCAAGCTTTCTAAGTTGGAAGATTTGAATCTTTGGCAAACGAAGATCACCGATGATGGGCTCAAGGAAATTGAAAAACTTCCGCTCAAGCGTTTGAATCTCGATGATATTTGGGATATCACCGATGCTGGAATGGGATCGATTGCCAAGTTGACCAACTTGGAATTCTTGCATCTTGGCAAGACGGGTGTCAGCGACGATGCCTTGCCGCCACTCGAAGGACTCAAGAATCTCAAAGAGGTTCGTTTCGACAATACGACCGTTGGCAAGAAGGCGGTGGAGAAACTAAAGGAAGCGATTCCTGGCTTGAAGAAGGTCTCTTACTAATCTCCACGGAAATGGATTTCCAGCCATGGTGTTTCCGTCGTCAAACCAACTTGAACAAGCGTTGCCGCGATTTGGTTTGACGGCGTTCAGGCCTGGGCAGGCCGAAGTGATTTCCCAGATCGTAGCGGGGCACGATTGTCTTTGCGTGATGCCGACTGGGGGTGGAAAGAGTCTCTGTTTTCAATTGCCGACGTTGGTACGACCTGGATTGACCATCGTCGTGTCTCCATTGATCGCGTTGATGAAGGATCAAGTGGATGCACTGCAACGTCGAGGTATCGCGGCCACGCTCGTCAATAGTTCCTTGACGGGTGCCGAGCAAAACCAACGATTGCAACAGATCGCCGAAGGAAAGTATCAACTGGTCTATGTTGCACCCGAGCGATTGCGAAACCCGCGTTTCTTAGAAGCGATCCGCGCAACACCGATTCAGTTGTTGGCTATCGACGAAGCCCACTGTATCAGTGAATGGGGACACGATTTTCGTCCCGATTACGCGAGGCTTGGGCAGTTCCGCGAGTGGTTAGGTGGCGTGCAAACCGTTGCGTTGACAGCGACGGCGACTCCACGTGTTCGCCAGGATATATTGCAAATCCTGCAATTGCGATCGCCCAAGCAATTCATCACCGGCTTTGCGCGGAAGAACCTTCATTTCTCGGTCATTCCTTGTCACGGAGATCGCGACAAGGAAGAAGAGATCCATCGGTTTTTGCAAACCAAACCAGGCTTCGGAATTATCTACGCGGCGACTCGCAAACGCTGTGAAGAACTCGCCGCGTCGCTGAGTCAATCGCTCAAGATGTCCTTCGGAGCCTACCATGCTGGATTGACGATCGAGCAGCGCAAGTACATTCAAGAGCAGTTCATGCGAGGTGAATTGCAGGCCATCGTTGCCACCAATGCTTTCGGGATGGGGATCGATAAATCGGATTTGCGGTATGTCATTCACTACAACATGCCAGGAAGCTTGGAAGCCTACTATCAAGAGGCGGGTAGGGCAGGGCGGGATGGCAAGCCATCGCAATGCGTCTTGCTCTATTCCTATCAAGATCGATACATCCAAGAGTTTTTCATCGACAATAGTTATCCGCCGGCCACGATGGTGCAGGATATCTATGAGTATCTGTTAGAGATGCCTCAGGATCCAATCGAGATGACGCAACAAGAGATCAAAGAGAATCTCGACTTGTCGTTGTCGGCCGAGGCCGTTGGGACATCGCTTCAATTGCTTTCACGAGCCGGAGTTTTAGAGCGATTGGAAGCGGGTGCGGGGCTAGCCATGGTTCGCATTTCCAGTGATCTGCCAACCTTGGTCGATTTACTACCTAGAACATCGGAACGAAGACGCAAGGTACTTCGTGTCTTGGAACGAGCCGTAGGCGATCGTCGCTATGAAGCGGTGTATGTCCATCCACGATGGCTTATGGATCAAACACAACTCGAACGCGATACGCTCAATGAGGTCTTGCGAGAGTTGTGCAAGTTGGAAGCCGTCGAGTATGTTCCCCCGTTTCGTGGTCGAGCGGTACACTTTCGACGTCGCGATCGCGCCTTTGCCGAACTCCAGATCGACTTTCGCGCGTTAGAGGAACGCAAAAAGGCGGAGTATGAAAAGCTTGATGAAGTGATGACGTTTGCGGAAAGCAAGAAGTGTCGTCAGTTATCGGTATTGCAGTATTTCGGTGATCCCTCTGCAGCGCCTTGTGGTTTATGTGATCGATGCATGAATCGCGTCGGATGGTTCTCGCTTTCGTCGGATGATGCCCCGAACGTGAGTACGGCTTCCACTGTCAAAGTTGCCGACACCACGGGGATGATCACACCGCCAGTCGTTGAGCTTTGCCGTCGAGTGCTTCGGGCCGTCGGTCGAACTCACGGTCGCCTTGGAAAGATTTTGATTAGTCAGTTTTTGGCCGGTTCGGAGAATGCCAAGCTTCAACGTTTGCGGCTGCATCAAATGCCCGACTTTGCCATGCTCAAGCAGTTGAAGCAAACCGAGGTGAGCGCGCTTCTGGATCGCATGTTGGCAGGTGGATTGCTTCAACAACAAGAGGTCAATCGACACCGACCCACCGTGCTGGTTTCTGAACTCGGCCAAGGAGTGGTTGAAGGAAAGAACTTACCGCAAGGGATGCACCTACCTCCGCCGCTGTTGAAAAAGTTGGTAGCTATTGTGGGAGGTGCCAAGTCTAGTGCAGAGAATCCTCCGCAGGCAGCGACTGTGAATACTTCGGTCGCTTCCAAGCCGATCGATGCTTCGGCAAAAACCAAAGAAGCCGCAATCGCGGAAAGAGTTACTCCCAAAGAACAGCCCCACAAGCAAGAAGAGTTATTCCGAAGGGAAGATAGGGCCGCGGAAAGCACTACCATCAGCCAAGATACCGAACGAGCTGTGGAGGATTGGCAGTGGACTTGGAAACTTCTTCAGTGGAATCTTCCATTGTTTGAATGTGCTGCCATTCGCCGAAAAACGATGGATGCGATATTGCGTGATTTCGAGGAGGCCGCTCGGGCAGGAAAAGAAGTGCGGCTCGATGGCCTCTTTGATGCGAGTTTGCGCGGTCCGCTCAAGAAGTCGGTGCAGCTTGCCTTAGGATGAAAACGCGAAGTTGCCCGGCGAGTTGTCCATTGTGCTCGCCCGATTTCCAGCTTTGCAGGGCCTTTTGCAGGTGGTAGCGAAGAATTCCCGATCGTTGGCCCCGCCTCCTCCCTCGACCGTTACCGCAAACCCATTATTCTAATGAGACTCGGCTGATGGGGATAACCATCTGGCCATCAACCATCTGAAGAAAGCAAACGCATGAGCAATATGCCCAAAGAACCAAGCGATGGAGGAAGCGATGCTTCACCCAAGCGAGGTCAAAGTTGGATTTTGGTTCCCCTAGCTATATGCGTTCTCCTAGCGCTTTTGTTCTTTAACGCACCCTCGGGTTCACCGATCACCTATAGCTTTTTTCAAGATCAGTTGGATGCGAATAACGTCGAGTATTTGATTTTGGGGGACGTGCAAGCTACGGGTAGCTTCAAAGTTCCACCCAACAAGCCTGCCTTGCCGGATGCCGAAGGAAAGTTAGAGCCACCTAAGCCGGGCAAGAATGGAGAACTCCCCAAGTATACCAAGCAGTTTCGGGTTTCGATCCCCTCCGAAGCGTCGCGCAATGATCTCATTGAAAAACTCGATGGTATGCGCGAAAAGAACGCAGAGTTCATGTATGACTTGGCCCAGCCAGGTTATTCCGAGCAAATCGTCTTCCTGTTGTTCTTAGCATTGCCCATCATTGCGATCGTTATCGCATGGACCATGCTTCGACGCACTCGCGATCAATTCATGGGGGGCGGCAATTTTCTGTCGGGCTTTACCCGAAGTACGGCCAAGCGATATCAGCCTTCTGAACAAAGAATCACCTTTGCCGATGTTGCTGGGCTGGAAGGGGTAAAAGCCGATCTTCAGGAAATCGTGGACTTTCTTAAGAGCCCGGAGAAGTTTCAAAAGCTTGGAGGGCGCGTTCCCAAAGGGGTTTTGTTGAATGGACCTCCAGGTACTGGAAAGACGTTATTGGCTCGCGCTGTTGCTGGAGAAGCTGGGGTCTCCTTCTATTCGGTGAATGGAAGTGAATTCATCCAAATGTTTGTTGGGGTTGGTGCCAGTCGCGTGCGCGACCTTTTTCAACAAGCCAAAGAGAATGGACCTTCGATCGTCTTCATCGACGAAATCGATGCCGTTGGTCGACAACGTGGTGCTGGCCTTGGCGGCGGTCACGATGAACGCGAACAAACGCTCAATCAGATTTTGAGCGAGATGGATGGGTTTTCTCAAGTCGATTCAGTGATTGTCATGGCGGCAACCAACCGGCCGGATGTGTTGGATCCAGCCTTGCTCCGACCGGGACGATTCGATCGTCACATAACGGTGGGCCGGCCAACGCTCAAAGGTCGGATCGAAATCTTCAAGGTCCACGTCCGCGATGTGCCTTTGGATGATGATGTCGATATCACACGCTTGGCAGAAGGCACGGTAGGGCTCACGGGTGCCGATATTCGGAACATCGTGAATGAAGCGGCTCTCTGGGCGGCTCGTTCCGATCATACTCGGGTGACTATGGCCGATTTTGATTATGCTCGCGATAAGGTGCTCATGGGTGCTAAACGCGAAGAAGCCATGTCGCCCGTCGAAAAGAAGAAGACGGCCTACCACGAAGCGGGACATACACTCGGTGCTTGGTTTCTACCTGGTTCGCAACGGGTTCATAAGGTCACGATCATTCCCCGGGGACGTAGCCTTGGAAGTACCCACATCGTTCCCTCCGAGGATCGCCTTAGTATTACCGAATCGGAGATACGCGATCAATTGATCGTTTTGCTTGCAGGCCGAGCCGCAGAAAAGATCATCTATTCAGAAACAACTGCCGGAGCCGAAAGCGATCTCGAACGAGCCACGGGATTAGCACGAAGGATGGTTTCACACTGGGGGATGAGTTCGAAATTGGGACCGGTCTCCTATAAGCTTTCCGAAGAAGATCCTTTCTTGGGACGCGAAATTCATCAACAACGGCAGTTCAGCGAGCATACGCAAGAAGTGATCGATGCCGAAGTAGGACAAATCCTTCATCAAGCGGATCAACACGCCATGGAACTTCTCCGTTCCAAAAGCAATGAACTGCAGGCTTTGACCGATGCGTTGATGGTGCGCGAAGAGCTTTCTGAAAATGAAATTACGGAGTTGATCGGTCCAAGTATTCACGCTCAAAACAAAGCGCAAGAGGAAGCCACCAACACTCCCGAACCAAATGCAGAAGGTGAAGGCACCGATCCCATTGCTCCTGGATCGGTCGATCTGGTGACCTAGCCAACCATGGGCTAGGACTCAGGGCTGAACAACCTACCGCAGCCCAGCTCGATGATTCGAGCTGGGCTGGGTTGATTCATCGCGATGCGAATGATTGCGATCTAGATTTGAAGCGTTTCCACTTCTCGTGCCAATCGCTTTCTCGCAACGTGCAATCGCCGCTTGATGGTACCCACAGGTGCATCGAAGGCATCGCTCATTTCGATCAACGATTGACCGTTCAAGTAGAAGGCGATCAACGTATCTCGATCAAGCTCTCCCAACCGTTGCAAGCCTGCATGAACTTGAGCTCGCGCTTCATTGTTCAGCATGGAGTCCAAGGGAGATTGTTCTTCAGTGCAGTTGGCATCCAACGTTTCTTGCTCGATCGCCAAGGGAACTCGCTTTCGCGTGATATGGTTGATCGCCGACCGGTGTACGATCTGCCGCAACCATCCTGCAAAAGCCTCAGGCACTTGCAATTGGTGAATGCGTCGGAATGCCAAGATGAAAACTTCTTGGCTCAACTCCAAGGCTTCTTCCCAGTTGCCTAGCCGTCGAAAGGCTTGGGTCTGAACTTGTCGTTGGAATCGGGTTACTAATTCTCCCATGGCTTCCCGGTCGCCTGCCTGCGCAGCTCGGACCAAGTCACCGAGAGAAGTGGTTTGCTGGAGTTCTTCGAAAGCCGAATATGCGGTCATGGGATTCTCCCTCGATTAAAGACGTTGAATCGCAAGCGACTCGCGGTCTTGATGTGCGAACGGAAGCCGAACGATCTAGGGACCAAACCGAGGAGTTCGAGGGAAACTGCGCGAGCCGTCCGAGAACGATGCGAGCGAGATTCCTGAGCCGAACTCTCTTGAAACAAAGTGTCCAACGGACATTGTTCAAGCGGTGTGGGCTAGATTTCGCCTTGGTAGGACCCCCAATGCTCAGTAAGGCGTGACTGAGATCTTGGGGTTCGCAGCGCTAACTGCGAGAGCTGGGTAACCGAACGGACGATATGGGCATCAGCACTAGCTGAGGTCCCATGAGCATCTGTTCCAGCGTGCCACACGTACTAAACCATGGTGTTTGCCACGATTTATAGGTGGTCCTACCTTGAGCCGGTTTGAGATGGTGGAGGATGCGTGCGACTACGTCGGCTACCAACGCGCGATCAATACGATTCACGACTACATTGGCACGCACGACAGCATTAATCACTTGACGCATTACTTCCTCCCCCGCGTTTCCGGCGCGGTTCGAGAGAGAACTGAAATCACTAGGGTTGGGCACTACGGCCTCGTTCAACCCAACGGTACCACTAGTCTATTCGTCAAAGTCATCGAAGACAAATGAACCTGGTGGAAGTTTGCCCTAATCCCAAAAGATTTGGGCCCACAATCGGAGTGGTATCGGCAAAGATACATGGATTCCTTGGGAGGTTCGCGCTCTCCGAAGAAAATCAGTACAATTTTCTTTTCGCGATTCCCATTTCTCGCAAACTACCAATTTTCTCATCCGCATTTCTCCAAGAGTTTGCCGTCGAATTTCAGCAGAGCGAGTATGGATCAGCAGCAGGTCTACATTCTGTCCGGTGGGCAAAGTCGCCGCTTTGGGAGCGATAAAGGCCGAGCGACGATCCAAGGAAAACCGTCGTTGGTTTGGCAGGCTGATTACTGGAAATCACACGGCCGGGAAGTGTTTGTCGTCACGTCGCACCTAGATGTTTATGAAGATCTAAACCTGCCAACCGTTGCCGATCCGGTCCCTTTTGAAGGGCCGCTGTCGGGGATTGCAACCGCTCTCACTCACTTTGCAAACCGAAACGCTGGCAATCGATGTTGGATTTCCTCGTGCGACCTGTTAGCGATCCCAGAACCGCTCATCGGCAACCTATGCATGGCATCTCAGAGCGACGATTCATGGGTGACGGTCATGGAAACCGAACAAATCCAGCCATTTCCTGGTATCTATGACCTAGCCATTCTGCCTATCGTAGAAAATCTGTTGGCGCATGGGGAGCGTTCGCTCCGCTCGCTCTGGGAGAAACTTGGATCGCGTTTGACGCGATATGCCGCGACCAATCAAGATCGGATCGTGCAATTCAATACGCCAGAAGAATGGTCGTCCGGAAGTCCATTACAATAGACGTCGTCGATTGACGCAAATGGGAATCAAGATCCGCATGAACAGTTTTATGAATCGATGGACAAAGGTCATTGGGGGTTGGATTGTCGCGATGTCGGTGGTTGGATGTGAACCACCCGCACCGATCGTGGTCGATAAGTCACCCAAGGACTCGCTATCCAAAAAAGACGATCGAGGATCCAAGGGGAATCAGCCCTTGAGCGATCCATCGACTGAATCGCAGAAGGTTGACAAGCCAAACGAACCCTCGATCAAAGCGGAGGACGTGCACTCAAATTGGATCACTTCGCGTGACCTGCCTTCAGAGCATTGGGAATTGATCTATGCGCGGAATACGCCGATTGGATTCAATCATCTGCGAATGAAGGAAGTGGAATCGGTAGCAGCGAAATCCATCGAGTGCATCCATGAAAGCCGCTTGAAGCTTAAAAAAGGAAATACCCTTACGCAACAAACGCTCAAGGTCGAGACGACCGAGTATTTTGATGGCGAGTTGCGAACCTTTAAGATCGAGTATGCCATTGGAGACCAAGCCACCAAAATTCAAGGGAAGGCTGTCAGCAATGTGCTTCAGTACGAGATCGAACGCGAAGGCAAAAAGGAAAACAAAGCTTTGCCTTGGTCCAAAGAGCATCGAGGTCCTTTTGCTATAGAACAGTCCTTGCGTCGCAAATCGCTTGAGCCCGATGAAGTTCGTATCGTCCATTATCTCGACCCAGTCATGCTCACCGTGGTGGAGGCTCGCCTTCAATCACGAGGCAAAATCACGACTCCATTGCTCGATGGTACCTTGGCCGACTTGACTGAGGTTGAAGTTCAGACCAAGTATGGCGATCAGAGTGTGAAGACTTTGTATTGGGTGGACGAGCGTGGGCAAAGCCTAAAATCGTATATCACCTATCTGGACATGCGAACTTTTCGTGGAACGCGTGCTGCTGCAGAGAACCTGCAGGAACAAGGGGCATTGGATCTAGCCACCCTTTCGCATTTGTTCTTGAAGGATAAGGTCGAGGGAATCCAGAATGCGAAGTCGGTTCGCTATCGCGTAAAATTGAGCGGCGCTGACCCACTAGAGATCTTTTCGCGGAAAACCAATCAAAAGATTGAGTCGATCTCAAACCGCGAGGCCATCATCACGGTGATGCGTCCGGAACTCAACGAACCCTTGCCGCCAGGGATCGACGCTGAGCAAGGTGCCGCCGAAAAGTATTTAGCGAAGACACCCGAGATGGCATGGGATGATCCAGCTATTCAAGAGCTGCTCAAAGAAGGTCTCAAGCAGGCCAGGGCAGGGGAGTCTGAAATTCAAACCCTGACCCGTTTTGTTTTTGAAAAGGTCGAAAAGCGAATCTTCTCACGGGGTGTATCGAGCGCCAGTGAGGTGGCTAAGTCATTGCAAGGTGATTGTACTGAGCATGCGATTTTGTTGGCGACTCTCGCACGAGCTCGAAAGATTCCCTCGCGACTTGCATTGGGAATGATCTATGGCGAGCACGAAGGGAAGCCATGTTTGTCCTATCACATGTGGGTTGAATTGTGGAAGGACGATCGATGGATTGGAGTCGATCCGACACGCAATCAGGTTCTTGTGCCACCTGATCGCATGAAGATTACCGAAACGGGATGGGAGAACGGAACCGCATCCCAATCGTTGCTCGATGTGTTTCGCACCATGGGGCAGATGGCCATTGAAGTTCAATCGGGCGAGTAGTCCCTTGTGCTAGTCATCGAGCTTGTGAACAAATTTCTCTTTGGGCTGCGTCGTATGGCAGACGGTGCACTTGCGGATGGTCCCTGCAAATCCTTGCTTTTCGATGGCTTGGACGTTGTCTTCGGGATTGACCGTCGGTCCAATCGCATGAGGGCTACCGTGGCACGCTGCGCAGTGAACACCATGGTGCCCACGGGATTCCTTGAATAACTTTCCAGGCTCTTCAAAATCGAAATCGGGCCGACGCGACTTGTGACAGCTTCCACAGGTGGGTTCATTGAGCCACGGTTGTCGAGCCGTATTGCCGACGACCTCCATTCCTCCGTGACATTGAGTGCAGTGAATTCCTTTAGAGAAGTGAATGTCGCGCTGACAGTTCGTTTGGTTTCCAGGATGACAGGCATAACATGTGTTGGTCATGCCAACGAGCGATTTCATACGCGGTGCATGGGATGCGTGCATGGCATGCGACATACTCTTGACGCCTGCCACACCGCTCGTTCCAAGTGCCACGTCGGCATGGCACTTTGCACATAAAACGGGCGACCCGCTATTGGCCGATGCCAGTAACGAAGTCTTATGAATCGCATCATGCTTTGCCAGAATATCGTTCTCCACGTTGGCACCAGTGCCATTGGGCGCGTGGCACAGGTTGCAACTGATTTCCCACGATACAGGGACGACCGCATGAGTCGTTGCGACAGGTTTTCCAGAAGCGACAACTTTGATTTCGGCGAGAGGGTAGGGGTTGAGCTGCATGGTATCCATCAAGGGCGTCACTGGAATACCTGTGGCGGCCCAATCGTTCGAGCCTGTAGGTACCATCGTTCCCGTGAGGCCATTTCCCGTGAGACCGATGTTCGGTTTCAAGGTGACACCAAAAAGCTTGGGCGCATACATCCAAAAGTTGGTTTTCGTTGTCGATGTTGTATTGCCAGGAATGCTGTATTGTACGGTAACTCCTTTGGTGACTATTTCGGGCTCTTCTCGACCGCGCTTAATAACCTGCGCATGCAACGTGTTGTAGGGTGGCAGAATGCAGATTCTCGAAAAGTCTTGATTCATGCAGTGCATGCCCAAATCGTTATAACCGAGAACGACATAGGAGTCGGTTGTTCTCGACCGCTTCGGTGGATCGGCGACCAATGTAAGTGAGCTTGAAGGAAGTGCGACTCGATAACCCTTGGAGGGTGCGATACGATCGACCGATCGCGAGTTTGACGCCATGAACAACGCGGCATAACACAATACGCCGAGGCCAAGTCCTATCCCCTGCTTGGTCATGCAATTTCTGATGAGCCAGGACATTCGAGAGCTCCTACTGCAATCTTTCAATAGAGGCCAATACCTGTTGGCTAATCAAAGAAACCCGCTCGGCGCATGTCGACCGCCAATTCTTTTTAGCAACACTCAAAAAGAAATCGATTCAGAGTTTGCGAGGAAAGCGTTGCGAGTCGGATCAGCGAATCGTCAGCTGCGATGCAAGCATTTTGCGTCGAGCAATATCTTGCGCAAGTCCATTGACGAGATCAGAGAGATCATTCGAATCGACGAAAGGTGACGCGGATTCACCTTCACCAGAAGAACTCGGCTTATTGAGTTGATTCAAAACCCAAATGGCATCGGAAGGAGATAGCTGTTGGTCTCCATTCACATCCCAGAAGTACTTTGAATTCCAAAGAGATCCGGGTTGGATCGTTTCCAAGTTGAGCGCGTTGATGACTAGCAATGCATCGATCGGTGTAAGGATTCCATCGCCAGAGGTATCCATCGGGTTGAAGCTATTGGTAAACGTAGTCGTCGTTTGCAAGTTCGGCCAATAATTCCAAGAAGTTGTGTTCCAAGGCGCGATCGTTGGATACCGGGGGAAGGAGGGGATCGATGAAGGAATGGGAAAGATGGGACCATTGACGACGATGGGTGGCGTTGCAGTACCTGTGGTCGGATTCAATCCCGGAAGATCCGTCGCCACCGGTTTGGTCAAGGGATCTACGAGCCCTGGTCCGATGTCGATCGATAGTTCATCGATGGCAATGCGAACCGTTGTCGACTGCGGCGTGAGGTCGAGGGAACTGCCTAGTTTGACCACGATTCGGTAATGGCCAGGTGCTAACAGGACCAATGGGATGGAACGAGCATCGCCAGAGAGCATTCCAAACTGTCCCAAGCTCTGACCTTGTGAATTAAGAATCGCACCCCAAACGGCTGAACCTGTCGTGTTGCTTCCCGGAAGACTTGATAGAACGAGAGCATGCACCAATCTGGTCGTCGTGACAACAAAGGATTGTTCTACAAGCGGCGTTTGCGAAGACAGCGTGTGCGTACCCAGTACATGAGGCGTCCATGGTGTGGCTGAATATTCTGCAAACAGTTCAAAGCTACCGACTTGATGAAGGGCAGCTCCAGCAGCGGGAACAACCGCCAGATAATAACTGTGATTCGATTCGACACCATCCAATTCAACGACAAGAGTGCCCGAATCATTGTGAAGGATTCGCCCATTGAGGATGTCACCAGACTCATCAAAGAGATAGATTCTGGGGATCAATCCTTGGTGACCCAAACTGGATATCGTCACATCCAAGTGGGTTGTGTCATCGAGTTCACCGAAGGGAAGCAAATGAAATAACCGCGAGGTCTGCGTTGATGTGATCTCGCTTACCGCATTGTAACGTGCATGTGTTCCAAGGCTGGCTTGAAGGGCAACGGCATCGGCTGCTTGAAATGCAAACTTGGGCTCCTCTCTCCACTCGTGCGATTCCTCATGAGAATCAGTGCCCGATTGCTCTTCCAATTGAATTCCAGCGTAAAGCTCTTTGAGTGTTGCGATGTCGCGCGGCGTGGGGGTTTGCGCCGAATAACTCCCATCAAAATACATAGGAGAATTCGGGTCAGGACTATGACCAAGTCCTAAGACATGTCCAAATTCATGAAGTGTCACTGAGAATACTTGATGAAGGTCGTTCCATTGGGCGTTGGCATTGAGCAAGATATTCCCGGCCCATTCGCCTTGCGTCATATGTGTCAGAGGAACGGCCTGAGCCAGAACGTTGCTCGATAATGGTACGGCTGCAATGCGAACATCACCATAGCGAACTTCCTTTGGCGCGGAATCGCTCGATCCGAAAGGCGCATTGGAATCCTGCACTTCATGCGCAGCAAATTGGAGTGGCGCCATCCATGCGCTCATCGCATCGCTAAACGCACTCTTCCAAGTCTGTACGGGGCCAAGTTTGCCTAACAAGGTGTGGAGATTGCTATGGAAATCGCCAACGCTGACACCATCGAGCGCAAAACTGTAGGACAAGGACGCAAGGTCAAGCCACGGAAGTCCCACTGGATTGGTCTTCTCGGCACCATCCAAGGCAATTCTGGTTTCAAATGTTTCGAATCGTAAGATTCGGCGGCGTGCTCTCATGGATTGGATGCAAAGCATCAAGAGAAATGGTGGTCCTCAAGGGGACATCTGTTTGGAATCCTACAGCGATTCCCGACCTGAGAAACCCCCTCAGTCTTGTTGAACCGCCACCTTTTCTTCTTTTTTCTTCAACGACTCGGAAAGGACTTTGCAAGCATCTAAGAGGCGTTTTGCCGCAGGGCGCTCTCTCAACGCAAGAAGGTCTGGATCTGTCTCTGCCACGGCGATCAATTCAGGTTGATCACGCAATGCGTGACCCAACCAATAACACCCTTGGTCCTGAAGCGATTGCAGCTGTTCTGATGTGAGGTTATCGCGGGTCAACAAATGCGAATAGATACCTGCAAGTTGGAGTTTTTCGATCGGCCCACAGTGGAGGCTGGCCAAATCTTTTGCAACCGATTCCGATTCTTGCCATTGATGATTGCGAGCTTGGAGAATGCCAAGCGAAGCGATCGAAGCCGTATGGCGAGGTGCGATTCTTCTTAACTGCTCCAACCGCTGAATCGCTTTCGGAGGATCGGCAAATATCTCGGATTCGAGATATGCCAGATTTTGTAAAGCGGATACACATTTCGGATCGAACTCCAAAGCTCGCTCCAACAATTTGCGGCATTCTTTCGGCGCCTCTGCCAGATACGTCATTGCAAGAGCAGTCCACTCTTCAGCATCTGCAGGCGCTATTCCTCGCGCTCTCTTCAGGTCCTGTTGAGCCAAGTTCGTTTCTTGCCGAGTTAGATGGATCCTCGAACGAAGCAAGTGTGCACGCAGAAGCATGCGATCCTTTGTGATGAGAAGATCGAGGTCTTCCAGAGCTTGCGGAAGGGATCCATTTTGTTGGTTCGCCAGTGCGCGATTGTATCGAGCGGCATCCCAATCGGGGTACACCTTCAAAATGCTGGTAAAATCAGCGATCGCCCCATCGAAGTCTTGGAGTTCGATCCGCGTGATGCCTCGCCATAATTGATAAATCTTGGTTTTGCTTTGAAGCTTGTAGGCCATATCAAAGGCATGGTGCGCTTTGAGAAACTCTTGGTTGGCATAGAGTGCAGAGCCCCAGTCGGACCATGCATTCGGATCGAGAGGGTGAGTCGAAGCACGCGTTTCTGCAAGGTCTCGCCAACGTACTATCTCTCCAAGTTCGCGAGCCAGAAGAAGCGTTTCGATTCCGTCGTGATCGTTCACATCCCAAGATGCCGCATCTTGCTTCAATGGAATAGAAATTCCCTGCTTGCTTGACTCAAGCTGTGTCCGTTGAAAGTGAGCGGCCAGTTCAAGTTGAGGATTCAGTCGCACGGCGAGGTGATTCCAGGCCAATGGATCGCCTAGGGAATGGCCCTGAGTCGCTGCAATGAGGCTTGGATCACCGATAGAGTTCGCAAGGTCGAATGCCAAGAAGCCAAGCCGTTCTTCCGTTTCGCGGCGTTCTTTCTCAGGCAGGTGACGAAGCCTTGCATCCGACCACTTTGCGTCAGGCATTCCCCACCGTTGAAATAAGTCGGTCGCAAGTCCCATCCCTTCTTCTTGAATCGAGATGATGTCTTTGGGGCCTCGCAGCATCGCAAGAATCGATGATTGTTGCTCAGGTAAAAGTCGAGAATCGGCTAAAGTCTCGGAAACTACTTTCTGGTTCCAACTCCAGAGAGTGGCTAACAACAGAGCACCCATCGCGAAAGAAACAATCACGCCTAAAACGGAATTCGAGGCGAGGACAGGGTGGCGTTTGAGAAACCGCATGCCATGTTCGCGAAGCGATCGATCCGGAGCATGTTTTAGCGTTTGATATTGCAGAAACTGTTGCAGATCTTCCGCTAACTCCTTCGCGGTAGGGTAGCGTTCCGAGGCCGATGTTAGGCATTTGCAAACAATGCTCTGCAGACTTGGTGGAAACGCGACCAATGCTTGTTTCATCGGAGCGAAATGCTGCTCTTTCAGATCAGCATACTCTTCTAAAGAACGGTGCGGGTCGTAATTTGGAGATGGCAGACGGCCTGTGAGCATGCGGTAAAAAATGGTGCCCAACGCGTAGACATCGTCGCTTGCCGTACCCCTTTCGCCCCGTTGGAGATTTCGTAAGCACTCGGGTGACAGATAGGGAAGCGTTCCACCGATGAGTCGAATGTCGCGATCTTTGTCAGATGTCGCAAGATTGAAATCCAAGACGATCGGTCGGAAATCATGCGCAATAAGGATGTTCTCGGGTTTGAGGTCCTGATGGACGATTCCATTCTCATGGGCATAAGCTATTCCACTAGCGATCCCCGCGAACAACTCGACCATCGCTCGCAATTCATCTCGTTGGTGGAAGAAATGATGAAGCGACTCCCGAAGCTCTCCCTCGCCAAGAAGTGATGCCAGATCATTCGTCGAGCCGATGGAATGGCTTGCAGATGACGTTGGATTTTTTGGGATCGTCGATGTTTCACCTTCGAAAGAAGTTTCGGCTGCCACCGTGTTGACGTGGGAAACGAGCGTTGTCATGCGACGCTCGATCAACGTTGATAATTGGCTTTGCCACGGTAGGCCTTTTCGATGAGGCTGTCGAATCGAAAGGACATCACCTAAGGTCAAAATGCCTTGAAAGGGCATGCAAATGCAATCGAATTCACCAAGTCGATGCACCGAGTAGATCGGTACGATATTGGTATGTTGAAGCTTTGCAAGTTGTTCGGATTCGGCGGTTTTTTGAGAAGTAACCTTAAGAACGACGAGACGATTGGCCAGATCCGATTGACGCGAAAGGTAAACGCGAGCCAACGCACCTCGTCCTAGTTCACATAGAAGGGGATAGTCCCCAATCCGAGTCCCTGTCGAAGGGAAATGAATGTTGGGGTCGGAAGTAGCATCGAGCGAAGAAGCATTCTGATATTCGGGTATGTCGGCTGCATCGATCTGGTACAGCGACGCCATGGAGTTTGGGCTCAGACCACATCGAAAGAACGCTGCCAAGCGAGCATGTTCGCTTGCAATGGATCGTCTGGTGTCCCGATCTAACCATAATTCTGGAAAGTATTCGAAGATCGAAGAGAGGCGAAGGGGTGAGTCTGGGTCAAAGGTTAGTTCAACATCAATACACGCGATTTCTGCAAGAACAGCTAGACGATGTTCGTTTGGAACAGATGCGATGCAAGCGAGAATTCGATCTTTCAGGATGGGGCCTTCGCGCGTTGCCTTTTCGAATTCCAGAATGGCATACTCGCATTCTTCGCTCCAATCAAAAGAGAGGGAATGGCGATCTTGAAGTGTCATTCGCAAGACTCCAATTCTCGCTGCAGTCGTTTGCGAAATGCTTGAAGAACACGCTCTGTCGTTCGTAGCGATAGATGGTTTCGTTGAGCAATCTCGGAGACTTCAAAACCCTGAATGCGATCGCGGACAACGCCTTGATGCTCATGTGGTAGTTCGCCCACCAGTTCATTGATGGTCAACTGAAGCCAATCGCTAGGGGTGCTTGGCCCCATCGGATCATAGGTTCCGATGGTTTGCGTGATGGACAAGTCCCGCTTTGCAGCTTTGTGATATTCAACCTTTTTGCGAATCTTGTTGAGTGAAATGATTAGGAAAAGCTTCCAAAGCTCGTCGCCATCTGGCAACGCGTAGCATCCAGTTGAAGCTCGACGAAAGAAGGTCCGGAAGACGGACTGTACCACATCCTCAGCATCCACGCGCGAGGATAGCGGTTGGGTTCGCTTCTGAGCCAATCGCAAGATTCGATGCGCGTACCGCGAGTAGATTTCGTCCGCTGCTTCGCGCTTCCCATCTTGAAAGCTCTTCAGAAGCTCGGCATCCGATCGTTCCGCTTCAGTCAACTCGTCATCGTGGGAATTCATAAGCATTGGAACATTGCAAAGGAAGACGCCTTGTCCCGAGGTTTCACAAGCTTGGCTCAACACAATGCGTGATTGCATTCAGGCGTTGTCACCAGAGTATCCGGCGATGGCCGTGATCTCCGCCAAGAATCACGCAAAAGTATGGAGAAAAGAATCGAGTTTATTTGGGGCGGGTGGTTCACATGTTTCGTACTTCTCGGATTGTAACCCATTCCGGCCCCCACGATGAGATCCAATATGAAAGTTACTACTACTCTTTCTCGATTGCTGGCTCGCTTCTCAGGCTCAGAGAAAGACTTTCGGCATACCATGCACCGCCAAAGGAATCGAAAGCGTTTTCACCGTCTTGTGATCGAATCTCTCGAACTTCGCCAACTGATGGCATCCGACCTAGCAGGGACCGTCATCGAAGACATCAACCGAAATGGGGTGAAGGATGGCGGCGAGAATGGATTGACGAATTGGGTTGTCTATTTGGATGCCAATCGCAACAGTACATTCGATAGCGGCGAACTTTCGACGACGACCAATCGGGATGGCGACTATTGGTTTTCCAACATGGCTGTCGGCAACTATCGAGTCGCGGAAGTGCCTCCTTCGGGTTGGGTTCCCACCTCTCCTCAATCGGTCGATGTCGAACTCCTAGATGGCAAGTCTTCCAGAGTGGATTTCTATAATTTCGGGGGCGGATCCATACGAGGAACCGTTTGGAGCGATCTTGGCAACGACGGTCTCCGAGATCAAGATTCGGCAACAGGCCAATTTATCGATCCGGCATTGATGGGCTGGACGGTCTACTTGGATCTAAACACCAATCGCAGCTTCGACGCTGGTGAACCAGAGACGGTGACGGATCGCGAGGGGAACTATCGTTTCTCGAACCTGCCTCCAGGCGACTATGAAGTCACTGAAGTCCTGCCTGTTGGATGGGAAGCTACCAAAGGGTATGACACTAAGAACACTGCCGCGGTAGTTGCGCTCGGAGAATTTGTCCTAGACTTTGGCAACTTCGCTTTCGATGGAAATGGTTCCATCGAAGGGCTCGTCTTCAATGATCTTGATGGCAACGGACTGCGCGATGTCGATGCGGCGACGGGACTCCCTACCGAACCAGGTTTGGAAGGCTGGACGATTTTTCTGGATAGCAACAACAACCAAGTGCTCGATAGTGGCGAACAATCAACGGTAAGCGATTCGACGGGAACCTATCGTTTTCTAAGCCTTGCTCCTGGTAACTATGAAGTGACGCTTCAGCTTCCCGAAGGATGGTTGGCTTCGGATGGTACCGATTCGCGTCAGACGATCACGGTCGAACCCAATGCGGTTGCCGTTGCATCCGACTTTGCGAGTTTCACCGTAAGCAATGGTGCAATCACGGGTTCTGTGTGGAACGACGCGAATCGAAACGCTATTCGCGACTACGATTCGATCACCGGTACTCCACTGGATCCTCCTCTCGTCGGCTGGAAAATTTTTCTCGACCTCGATCGAAACGGAGTTCTTTCCGTGGGAGAACCGTCCACTGTTTCGGATACGACAGGAGTCTATACCTTCACCGATTTGCAGATTGGAGAGTACGAAGTCGTTGAAGTGCTTCCTGCAGGATGGGAAACTGCAAGTACCTTTAGTGATCGACAAAGCGTCTTAGTCTATTCAGGCGCGACATCTTTGGCCAAGGACTTTGCGAATATCGATGCATCGGCTGCGATGCCTGGTTCCATTCAAGGCGTCGTTTGGGATGATCGCAATGCCAATGCGTTTCGCGACGCAACGGAGCCAGGGCTTCAAGGCTGGACACTTTGGATCGATCAAAATTTAGATCATCTACTCAGTCCAGGCGAACCTGTTCAAGTGACAGGTGCCGATGGATCCTATGCCTTCAGCAATGTCTCTGTCGGAACCGCAACGATTGTTGTAGCGAGTCCGTCTGGTTGGCGTCCCTCTGTGTCGAATACACGCTCGGTCTCTGTGCGAAGCGGAGGCGCTGCAATCGCCGATTTTGGTGAAATATCCATTCGCGATTCATCGCTCGAAGGGACCGTTTTCTTTGATCGGAATCAAAATGGAGTGCGCGATTTGGGTGAAGTTGGTATCGAGGGAATCACCGTGTTCATCGATGCCAATCACAACGCCGTTCTCGATCTTGGCGAGGCATCCACCAACACCAGTGGTGACCTCTTCTATACGCCAAGTATCAATGAGGCAGGTCAGTATCAATTCACTCACCTTTCGGTCGGAGTCTACGATGTTCGAACGATTCTCCCCGAAAAACTCAGTGCCACCCCTCAAAGCGAACGACTGCATCAGGTGACGTTGGGTAGTGCCCAAGTAAAACAGGATGTCAATACGGCTGCTGTATATCGAGCCAATGAGATCCATGGAATCAAGTTTGAGGATCGGAATAGCAATCATCTTCGCGATGTCGATGAACCTGGTATGGCAAACGTAACCGTTTTCATCGATCAAAATCGAAATGGTCTGCTCGATAGGGACGAGCCAACGACGAAAACAGCAGGCGATGGTAGCTTCGTATTTGTTGGATTGACACCGGGGGCATACGTCGTTCGCGAAGTGACACCGGTCGGGCACAAACAAACCTCGCCTACGACCCAAGGTGGAGTGCTCTGGCCGAACGGTACCAGTAATTCAGCTTATGGAAATGTGACACCTTCCAACATCACGGCATCGTTGGCAATAGGTGAGAGCATCCGACAATCGGTATCGCTAACGCTACCGAATACAGGTGCGCTGACCAACGTGGTCGATGTCTTTTTGTTGTTCGACGATACAGGAAGCTTTGTCAACAATAGCCCAATCGTTCGCGGCGCCTTTCCGGACATTATGGCCAAGCTACAAACGTCCTTGCCCGGAATCGATCTTGGATTCGGTGTTGGACGATTAGAGGAATACTCGAACTTTGCTTACGAGTATGGATCGGGCAGACCCTTCATCCTGAACCAACCTATCGTGTCGGCTCACACTCCCGGTTACATGGCATCGATTCAAAGTGCGCTCGATCGCACAACACCTGGCTATGGCGGCGATCAACCCGAAACCGATATCGAGGCACTGTATCAGCTAGTAACTGGGAAGGGCTTTGATGGGAACAACAATGGAACAGTTAGCGATAGTGGGCCTGCAGGACTCGCTTCCACCCAACTGTCCCCAGGATCCAGTGGTGATGTTCCGGCATTCTCATCGTTTGTGCCTGATCCTGGAAAAGGTGTATTGCCCGCCGAAGGAAATCTCGGTGGTGCTGGTTTCCGTTCGGGATCGTTGCCGATCGTCCTTCTCGCAACGGATACTGGAATCGCCTATCAACCAAAAGGCGAAACGGTGATCACGGGAGCAGGCGGGGTGACCGTTCCCTTAACGGCACTTACCCAAACATCTCGCCCCACAACACCCTTTGGAAATGGAGCTGGCATCCAAGAAACGATCACTGGCCTGAATGCCCTAGGAGCCCTCGTCATCGGATTGGGTACCAACCCTGGAAGTACCATCGATCCTCGGCAGCAGTTGGAGTCGATATCGAAACTTACAGGGGCGATCAATCAATCGGCAACTACCATCGCCAATGGAACGACCGATCCAATCGCTCCTGGTGATCCGTTGTATTTCCAAATCGCATCGGGATTCGCGGCGAGCGTCTCGGATGGTGTTCTCAGTGCGATTCGAAATGCACTCACCAATGTTGCGGTCGACATGGATGTGCGAGTGACTGATCCCAAGGTGAAGCTGATCAACCATACCGGTATTCTCCGAAATGTTGGAGCAGGAAAACAAGCGACTTTTGACGTCGAATTCATAGGAGATGGCATTCCACGCAGATTTGATCTTCAATTCGTACGAGCAGGTTCCAACGTCGTTTTGGGATCGATCCCGGTTGTATTGGGAACGCCCATACCAAGCGATGGATATGAATTCGATGATTTAGAAGAGGGTGAGATCGAACTCGAAGATGCCTTTGGTTCGACGAGTTCTTCCGTATCTCCAGTTAATCACGCACCGACCTTCCTGGCGGGTGCGGATGTCGTTACTTCCGAGGATAGTGGACTGATTGAAATTCCTCGATGGGCAACTCAAATCGATGCAGGTGATCCATCCGAGAACTGGCAGTTGCTTGAATTTTATGCTTCTTCCACACCAGCATCGCTGTTTGATGTTTTGCCTTCTCTCTTGCCCGATGGAACCTTGCGCTTTCAAGGGAAGGCGAACGCATATGGCCACGCCGATGTCGTTGTGCAGTTGCACGATAACGGAGGAACGGAAAATGGTGGTTCGGATACTAGCGTTCCCCATACGCTGCACATCGACATCGCACCCGTGAACGATACTCCGGTTGCCGCGAACGATTCTTATAATCTCTTCGAAGATTCCGAGCTCCAGGTCTTTGCGCCAGGTGTGCTCAACAACGACTTCGATGTTGACGACGATCCTTTGCAAGCGATGGTGGCCACAGGCCCATTGCATGGATCCCTCATGGCGTCATCGGACGGCAGTTTCTCTTATCGTCCAGAACCAAACTACTATGGACTCGACACCTTCACTTATGTTGCGAGCGACGGTCTTCTTCAGTCATCCTTGGCAACCGTTACGATCGAGGTTGCATCGCTGAATGACGCTCCGGTGGCAGCCAATGATTCCTACCAAGTCCAAGAAGACACGTTATTAGACGTCTCCATTGACGGAGTTCTTACCAATGATCGAGATGTGGATGGCGATTTACTAGGGGCGATTTTGGTCGCTCAGCCAACGCATGGAAGCTTGCAACTTTTCTTAGATGGTTCTTTCCGTTATCAGCCTGATCCCGATTACTTCGGCATGGATCGCTTTACCTACAAGGCCACGGATGGCATTCTCGAATCGGCTGAGGCCACCGTTCTCATCGAAGTACTACCGGTCAATGATCCACCGATCACCAATCCCGATCGCTATTCGATCGAATCGTCAAAGCTTCTCAACGTTGTAGCGCCAGGGGTACTCGGAAATGATCAAGACATCGACCACGATCCGTTGAATGCCAATCTGGTTTCCGGGCCCCTCCATGGTAGCCTTGCTTTGAACAACGATGGATCGTTTACCTATCAGTCGCAACCTGGATTTGTGGGCAGCGATCAGTTTACCTACCGCGCCAGTGATGCTTTCTCAACAAGCCAGGAAGTTACGGTTACGATCGATGTGAGTCCCTCGATGAGTCTTCGACCTTTTGCGGTAGTCGATCAAAAGTCGAGGCAATTGTTTGAGTATCAAGCGAATGGCGAACTCGCACAGACGAAGGATCTTTCGAAAGAAAACAAGAAAGGCCGAGGGCTTGCGATAAGCGCCGACGGCAACGTTCGTTGGGTTGTGGACAGCGACGCCGAGGTGTACGTCTATGATCGCGATGGTGCTCTGCTCGGAACATGGAAAGCAGAAGGAATCGATAAGCCGGAAGGGATCACCACCGATGGGCAAGGGATTTGGATCGTTGATAACGAGGAAGATAAAGTTCACTTTTTTGAAAATGGTGTGAATTGGCGGCAAGGTGAGCATTCGTCGCGTTCTACGTTCCCTCTTCACCAAGCGAATGGGAACCCATCCGACCTCGCAACCAATGGCGAAAAGATCTGGGTGCTCGAAAAAGCATTACGAAATCCATTAGCAACTGTGCATGTCTATTCGACACAGGGGGATCACGTTGGAGCGTGGGGGCTCGATTCAGGGAACTCGGCACCCACAGGAATTGCCGTGCTTCGCGATAGCTCCAATCTTTGGGTTGCCGATCAACAAGATGGAATGGTGTATCGGTATCTCGACGGCGCGACTTGGTTGACGGGCCAGCATCCGGCCGATGCCACTTTTTCATTAAACGCTAAGAACAAGGACACACAGGGGCTTGCTATGCTTCCTGAGGCAACTCTGTTGACGCGTCCTAGTTCCTATGCGGTTGGGCCAGGAACCGGCAGTGTTTCTGGCCAACCGAGGTTCATCGATCCAAGTCGCGAGTTTGAGAAACAGCGATTGGAAGAACACGCCGATCGATCGACGAGCGATATCAGTCAGCGGCCACTTTCTGATTGGGTGTTTGCGGATAGTACAACTTGGATGCCTGATACAATCGCATCGGAAACATTGGATTGCCTTAGCGATTCATGGGAGCCATCGTTGAAGTCACTCCATGACGGACGATCGACCACGCGACGAGGTCTTAAGAACAATCGATCCTAAGTCCCTAAGCCATAGGACTCTTGGTGCCTCCATCATCGAGCCATGCCTTGCTCTGCAATCGCATGGCTCTTTCCTTGGAGGGAGAATGCTGCTGAGTATGTTGGGGATCGTTGATCCAAGCCTTAGGCCGAGGCGGTTGGGGTGAGATAGCCGTAGCGAGCAGCGTAGTCGTGCCATTCTTCGAGGATGCGTTTTTCGAGATCGCCGTCCTGTTTGAACTGATTGGTTTTGTAGTTTTGGTCGGCTTGTTTGCGATCTGCAATCCGTGAACGAACTTGTTCAAACTGACCGAGCTCTAACTGATCGTAAATCGATTGAAGGGACGCAACCGGATCTTCGACGAGTTTCTCGTAATGGATTTCGATCAAGCGATTGGAGGGGATCGAAGGTGCATGCGCATGATAATGACGATACATTCGCTTGTGCGATTCTAAAACGAATGACTCGATGCGATTGGGATCCTTCACGATTTGAAGCGATTGGAAATGGTCGAGAGCATTCCATAGGCGAACAGTCGAGGGAAACAGTTTGCGAGGATCGCGAACGATGTGAATGAATTTGGCTTGCGGATACATTTCGGCCAAGATTCCGATGCGGCCGGTGTGAGGAGGGCTCTTCATGACCAGCGGTTTCGCATAGTGATAGGTCAAGGCTCGCATGAACCAATCCAGGCATGACTTCCAATAAGCAAGTTCCTTCTCCGAAAGAGGTTTGTCTTCGGGATAGGGATCGCTGGGGAAGGCGATGCGGGTGTAGTGTGTGGCCGCGCCGAGATTCATCAGCGCAAACTCATCTTCTTGTGGCAGCTCCCAGCCTGCCTTCATGTTGTCCATCGGACGTTGCTCGGGGAGGAGAAACTGAAAAAATCGACAAGCGAGTTTCTCGGAGAGCAAAAAGTGCCATGGGGCAAAACATTGAAAGGTGTTGGGAGAAGCGTACCGCTGGTCGAGTTGCAATAATTCGTGCAGGTAAGTGGTACCGCTCCGCCAATGGCCCAAGATGAATAGCGGTGGACCCGCCAATTCGGTTTGAGCAATGCGCCGGCCGTGCAACAGATGTTGGGTCAGTGCCATGGCATCGTTGAATGGCGTAAAGAGCCCAACACCAAACCAATGATGGGCTTTCTGTGGGGAAATGCGAAAGCCATGCGATGCTAGCAAATGCCACCACACGGGCGTTGTCATCCCGTGCCAAAAGCGAGGAGACGCAAGCGAATAGTTGTTGAAGCCTTCGCCTTTTTCCTTGTTCTTTGAATCAACCACAGCGTTCCTCGTCTCTCCTTAGTCGTTCGAGGTGAGAGCGTTGCAAAAGCTCGCCCTCAACGCAACGCTGGCCCTTCGAAAAAAGGCCGGTGGTTTCAAAAACAATTCTGCTAGCTAACCCAACCATGCATTAACCAAGACGATCTGGACATCGACTTCCCGAATCGAGTAGTTTTCCCATTTATACTTCTTCCGACCAGGATTGTCGTGAAGGGGTATGGGGTTTTCGGCAAGGAATGAGCCGAGATCTTCCCGTAAAACTGAGAAACTAAGACGTCGGAGCCAGGGATGGCGTTCCTTTCACTGCTGCAAAAATACCGCGATCTGATTTTTCCGTTCGCGATCATCGCGTGCGTGGTGGTGCTGTTGGTACCCTTGCCACCGATCTTGATGGATATTCTCCTGGCAGGAAATATCGGCGTCGCAGTCATTGTGCTCTTGACGACGATCTATGTTCGCACGCCCCTCGAGTTTAGTGTTTTTCCCGCCATGTTGGTGGCGACCGCACTGAGCCGCTTGGTGCTCAATATGGCCACGACGCGGCTCATTTTGACCCGCAGCGATAGTGATGGTGCGGCAGCGGCAGGGGAAGTGATTCAAGCGTTCGGCGAGTTCGTGGCTGGCGATCGGCTCGAGGTCGGGATCATTTTGTTTGTGATCATCTTCGTGATCCAATTCGTGGTGATCACCAAAGGTGCTACGCGTATCAGTGAAGTTGCTGCACGCTTTGCGTTGGATGGTATGCCTGGACGTCAAATGGCGATCGATGCCGACTTGAGCGCCGGTGCCATCGATGAGAAAGAAGCGCAGCGACGCCGCGAAGAAGTGACTCGACAAGCCGACTTCTTCGGGGCTATGGACGGTGCGAGCAAATTCGTTCGAGGCGATGCGATTGCAGGGATCATCATCACGATCATCAATATCGTAGGTGGTCTTTACATTGGTTACATGCATGCGGGAATGACGCTCAGTGAAGCTGCCGAAGTCTTCACTAAGCTGACCATCGGCGATGGTCTCGCCAGCCAAGTCCCTGCGTTCCTGATCTCGATCGCGGCCGCTTTGTTGGTGACGCGAAGTAGTCAGCAATCCAATCTGCCAGTCGAATTCTTACAACAACTCTTCGCCAATCCGCGAGCTCTCATCGTCGCCGGTAGTTTCTTGGCCCTGATGATTTTTACGGCGCTGCCCACGATTCCTCTGTTGAGTCTTGGTGGCGGATGCATTGGGCTCGGATTGGTGCTCAACCGTCGCAAGAAAGAAGAAGCGGTCGTTCAAGCTCGACAACGCCAACAAGCAGAAGCAGCAAAGAACATTCCGCCCGAGCGAAAAGTGGAAGACTATTTAGAAGTCGATCCAATGCGTATCGATCTCGGAGCGCGCTTGATTGCCTTGGCAGATCCCAATCATGGCGGCGATCTCATGAAGCGCGTCTCGACGGTACGCGCGATGCTTGCTAGCGAGATGGGGATCCTTCTTCCTATGGTGCGTATCAAAGACAAGATGTCTTTGCCTGAATACAACTACGAGATCTTGCTTGCTGGAGATCGGGTGGCGATCGGAGCTTTGCGACCGGATCGCTTGTTGGCGATCGATACCGGAATGACAACGGGCGAGATCATGGGGGATGAAACCCGCGATCCCGCCTTTGGTAAGCGAGCCTATTGGATTGCGCCAGCGTTGAGGCAGCAAGCCGAAATCTATGGCTATCAAGTGGTTGAGCCCGGCGCGGTTTTGGCTACTCATCTCAAAGAGATCTCGCGTCGCCATGCCGACGAATTGTTGACTCGGGATTCAACTAAACAGCTGATCGAACAACTCAAGAAGACTAGCCCAGCCGTTGTGGAAGAGTTGATTCCGGGTGTGATGAAGTTACACGATGTCCAGCAGGTTTTGCAAAGCCTTCTTCGCGAAGACGTGCCGATCAAGCAATTGGGACTCATCCTGGAAACGCTCGGCGATTATGCTCCTCGCATGAAAGACCCGATGTGGTTAACCGAATACGTCCGCCATCGATTGGCTCGTACGATATCGCATCGCTATCGCGATCCTCAGGGGCGATTGCATGTGGTGACCTTGGATCCTTCCATGGAAGATCGCATCGCCGCTGGGACCGAGCATACCGATCGAGGCTTATTCATACGGATGTCGCCCGCGGCCACGGAGGTGACCTGCCGTCAGATTGCAGCTCAAGTTAAGAAGTTAGAGACCCTTGGCAAGCCTGCTCTGTTGCTCGTTAGTCCCAAGATTCGCCCAGCCTTGCGTCAGATCACTCAAGACACTTTGCCCGATCTTCGCATCCTCAGTTACAACGAGATCGCGCAAGGGACCGATGTCGAGTCGGTCGCGCTGGTTACCGATCCAAGTTCGAATAAGCCTTCCTAGTTTCGTTAAGCAATTAAAGACGCGATGATCAAGATCAAAACGTTTCGAGCCAAAAACCTGCAACTTGCATTGGCAATGGTCCGTGAAGAACTCGGTCCCGATGCGGCTGTCCTATCGACACGCGATGTGCGTGGAGGCTTGTTCGGCTTAGGTGGCAAACAAGTGGAGGTAACAGCCAGTTCCTCAATTCAAGTGCCAAGTCGATTCGCGCATGAGGAAGACGAATCGATCACCGATTGGCAACCTTCGGTTGAAAGGACAAGGGCAGGGGAGCGTTACGCGGAGACGCCGAGTTCAACGAGCCGTGATTACACATTGCACGAGCCAACGGTAGCGCGACGGCAAACCGATCGCTTGGAATCGATGGCTCAGGAAGCTCGCCAACGTTCGCATGCATCTCCTCATGTCGAGATCATGAACGAGATGTTGCATAGTGGAATGGATCCTGCTTGGGCGCGGCATCTCCTGCATTTGGTCGAACAGAGTCTATCGGCCGATCAGTGGCAGGATGCCATGATGGTTCGCGGGAAATTGACGCAATGGGTTCAAAGTCAACTAGCCGTGGCACCGCCGATTCAGTTGCCAGTGCGCCCACAGCCATATGTTGTCGCGATGGTTGGGCCAACAGGTGTTGGGAAAACCACCACACTCGCCAAACTAGCGGCCGCGTTCACCTTGAATGAAAAGGTTCAGGTCGGTCTGATCACGATCGATACCTTTCGCGTAGGTGCCGTGGAACAGCTTCGAAAGTATGCGGAGATCATGCATCTGCCGATGGCGGTGGTGGAATCGGAAGATCAAATGGGACGTGCAATGGCACACCTAGCGGGTTGTCGTTTGATCTTCATCGATACTGCTGGCAGAACCCCACGCGATACTTCGCAACTCGATATTCTCAAAGGGATGCTCAACAAAGCTCAGGTCGATGAAACGCATTTGGTGTTGAGTGCTACGACGTCGGCAGGTAGTTTTCAAGATGCCTTTCATCGCTATGCTGCGGTTCGCCCCAATCGCATGGTGCTCAGTAAGTTGGATGAAGTCCGAGGGCTCGGTGAGCTCTTTCCGATGCTTCGACAATCGCAGGTTCCCATCGCTTATGTGACGATTGGGCAGCAGGTTCCACAGGATATCGAAGTCGCTTCCAAGACGGCCTTGGCCAGCAGTATGCTCGGCCACCGATAGGGGCCGATTCGGCGTGAGATTTCGCAAGATTCGCTGGCTTCTTAGTAGATGGCGAACTTCGATGCGAGCTACAATGCGATCCCGTTGGCAGGATGGCTCTCATGGTAACACAGCGAGTTAGACGCCAGAAACGATTGTTGCCTAATCTATGTAGCGAACGCTTTTGCTCGATGTCCGATTCATCGCTAACATCGATGCATCGATTGCTCGCATCGTACACGCTCATCCCCAACGCCTTCGCGTTTTCCTACGCACCCTCGCCTTTTCCTTTTCCTTCCCCTCATCCGCAAGGATCGCCCCATGACCGATGAAGTGTCTTCCCATGCTGAAGTGGTTCAAAAGCAAGTGTCACCTCCAGGGGAGGCTCTCGCCATGAGTTGGTGGTTGCTTGCCTTGGTTGTCGGTGCAGCTGTGGGATGGGTAGGGCTTCACTTTTGTCCGATTCGTTACCGCATACCCGAGAAACTTGCGAACGTAAGCCCCAATAGTCCCAAGCATCTACAGGATGAATTGCGAGCCGAAGAGCAAAAGTTGCGATGGAAGAATGCTGTAACGCAATTTGGTTTCGCAACGACTTGGATGGCGATGCCTGCTCTTGGTATCGCGTTGATGCGTAGACGATCGATCGGCATCGGAGTTCTTGGAGTACCGGTATCGTTGGGAAGCGGATTCTTGGGAGGCTGGGTTGGCGTTGCATTGCAAAAGATTTTACGAGCGCCCGGCGCACTGAGCTTCGTTGGTGAAGAATCTCGCGAAGTGTTCGCAGACGTCCTCTTGTTCGGCAGCGTTACCTTGTGTTGGGTTGTCCCTTTTGCCTGTTTGGCGTGGGTTGCTTATGACCATCAGCGATGGCAGCGACTTGGAGCCGTTGTTGTCGCAGGGGTCCTCACTGCTGTTGTGGCTCCTATTGTTGTGTCGGTCACATTGTCAGGCGAAAGCACCGATGCCTTTCCACTTCTCGACTCAAAAATCACTTTGGTGTGGTTGGCGACCCTCATCGTCGCCATTTTTTTATTGAATCTTCGAGTTGGCCCCGCTAAGGCCCAAAAGGCCTCACTGGGATCCCAGTGAGGGCGATTTTAGTCCCTTTGATAAGCAGGGCTTCAGTTGGTTCCACCCATCAAGGTGTGGCTTGCGAATTGTTAATCTTTCGTTGCATAAATCGACGGAACTGGCGCAACAAAATCGTGTTCTAACTGGTGACAAAAACGGTTAGATTAGGAGGATTACAACGAGAAATCAGTTGACAAGGAGAGATTATCCAACGTATTTTTATGTTACGGAGAAATAACTCCCCCTTCCACAATTGTTCCTCCAGTGGTCGCTCATCTTTGGCCGATTCCGAAAGTCTCTTCCCGCACGTAAGTGCAGCGTCCTTTTTATTTTGAGGTGTTTGGCATGAAGAAACGTCGTCTTGGTTTTACGCTAGTCGAGCTGTTGGTGGTGATCGCCATCATCGGCATCCTCGTCGGTTTGCTGCTCCCTGCAGTTCAGCAAGCCCGCGAAGCTGCTCGCCGTATGCAGTGCAGCAACAATTTGAAGCAGCTTGGTTTGGCCGTGCACAACTATGAAAGTGCTTACAAGGCACTTCCATGCTTGGCATCTGGCCAGCGCTTTGTGACCGCAACCGCAACCACTGGTTCCGGTGCAAACAGCACGTTTGACTGGCGCGGATACACGCCACACGCGATGCTTCTTCCTTACGTCGAGCAAACCGCTCTTTACAACCAAATCAACTTCAACCAAGCGCACTACGACGGCAACATCATTGCCCCGTTTGCTCAGGCTGCAGTGGTTGTGACCCGAACGAAGGTTCCTGGTTTCTTGTGCCCATCGGATCGTCCGTATCCAAGCACGACTGAAACTGGACAAAACAACTACGGTTGGAGCGAAGGTCCAAACGCTGGTTGGAACGTTGGTTCTGGTCAACAGAACGGTTTCTGGAAGCGTGATAAGTACACCCGGTTTGGCGATATTCTCGACGGTCTCTCCCTAACGATTTGCGCTGGTGAATTCGTTAAGGGCGATAACGACACGGGCACCTATACCAACATGGGTGACATCGCTGCTGGCGGTATTCCGTTCCCATCTGGGTTCTCGATTACCTTCCCAACGCAAGCGATGTTGGATCAGTACGGACAGCTTGGTTTGGCAGCTTCGGCTGGCCACCGAACCTTCGCTGGTTTCCGTTGGGCTGCTCCTGGTTTCTACAACGCAGCGATCAATACCATGGCTCCACCAAACTGGCGCTATCCTGCAACGGAAATTTGCACGGGTTGCGGTCAGGGTGACTCCCAAGGTGTGTTCCCTGCACGAAGTCGTCACACCGGCGGTGCCATGCACCTCATGGGTGACGGTTCGGTTCAGTTCATCAGCAACAGCACCGACTTGTTGAACTACCAACGACTTGGTAGCGCGATCAGCGGTGACGTTGCAAACCTCGAGAACTAATCTCGAGTTGATCTTCCACAAATCTGGGACCCCGGTCATTTTTGACCGGGGTCTTTTTCCTTACAGACGAAACATGAGGTTACAAATGCGAACGATTGCGATGTTTCTTGTTGGCTTGATGGTAACGTCGATGGTGGGCTGCGGTCCCAAGGTCGAAGAGCATTCTCAGAAAGTTACGGGCGCTGCTCCTCAAGGTGCTGAAGCTCTAAAGCCGATTTTGGAAGATCTCGTTGCCAAAGGAACCGTCCTCGGTAGTGGTGGCATGGTGATTCAATCCTATGTTGATCAAATCAGCCAGAAGGATCCCGAAAAAGCTAAGGCGCTGCAAAAGCACGTCGATTTGATCATTTCGATGCAAGAGCCTGCCAAAATCAAAGCCAAAGCCAAAGAAATGCTGGACATCCTCAACAAGTAATCGATCCGATTGCTTGGATAGGATTCTCAAGATGCTTCCATGAGACCGAGGCCTAACCGCCTCGGTTTTTTTGTATCTACAAAGGGAGCATGATAAAGAACACGGGTATCTGGTGTCTAAAACGGAAATCGGTTCTCATCTCATGAGCGTATGACGTTCTTCATGCGTACAGTAAATTGGAGCGTTCGGAATGAGCTCCCTTTCTTGATTCGTGCTCCTTTAAGGATTGTCACTACGGTTCGAAAGATATGGGTAACAAGAAGGCAAAAGCAGAGAGCAAAGGAAGAGAGAAGCCTGCGAGTCCAACGAGAAGGCGAATGCCATGGCTTGTGGGGGCACTTTTGGTCTTGGCGATCGTATTCTTCGCAACGGGCGGAGTAACTTCTTTTTGCCATTCGATGGCTCAAAATGCGATGGGATCGCGGCAGTGGGAGCGAGCCCAATGGTGGTTAGATTGGTCGTCTCGTGTCAGCTCGCAAAATGCTCATGGCGAGTATCTACGCTCACAACTCGCTCGTAAGCAGGGCGACTTGACGCAGATGGGATCGCATCTGCAGGCTGCCTTAAAGCTCGGTTACTCCAAGGACTTGCTCGAGCGCGAGCAGACTCTTGCACTCGCGAGCTTGGGGCAGATCAATGAAGAAGGTGAACGAAAGATCAAGCAGTGGATCATGGAGCCATCGGCCGACGTCGCTGACATCTTGGATAGTTATACCAATGGCCTCTTAGTGAATTCGCGATTGGAAGAGTCCAAGCAGCTCTTTCTCTTGTGGGAGGAGAAGTTGCCATCAGATCCAATTCCCGTATATCGTAGGGCTCGAGTCGCAGAGCATATGTCGCGGGCCGAAGATGCAATCGCACTTTACAAAACCTGTCTTGAGAAAGACCCTAAGTTTGTTCGGGCTCGCTATGCATTGGCTCGTATGCAGCGATTAGGGCGGCAGCCTGAAGCTGCTCTCAAACTCTATGAGGCTTGTGCGGAAGGTCGTTCCAAGCCGGTTGCGCTCATGGGGATGGCTCAATGCTACAAAGATCTTGGAGAATACGAGAAGGCTCGCGATCTCTGGAAACAAGTCGTCGACCTCTCCCATGAAGAAATACAGAGCTCGTTGAAATCGGTCGACGATTTTCAGGATCGTGAAGTAATCGCATCGGAATTAGGATGCTTGGAAACTGAGATGGGGAATTATGATGAGGCACTCAAGTATTTGGAGATGGCCTTGAAGGCGAATCCCCTCGACTCGATCGCGCGATATTCCTATGGCGTGACTCTTCGCAATTTAGGTAGGGAGAAAGAGGCCGAAGAGAATTTCGAACGGACGCGAATTTCTCGAGAGTCTTTGGACAAGGTTTCTATTCTTAAAGAACGCTTGGCTCGGGAACCCAACAATACTGAACTCCGATTGGAAGTTGCAAAAATTGTTCTTGAGCACGAATCGGAGAAAACCGCTATTCACTGGGTTAAGAGTATCTTTGCCTATGATCCAGGCAATCGTGAAGCTCATCAATTTCTCCTGAATCTGTACCAGGCCAAGCCAGACCGCGAGAAGTATCGAACACAGATTGAGTATCACAAGCAGTTTGCGCTCGTTCCCTAGAGATCGTAACCATGATCGACTCAAAAGTCTTGAACTCTCATTTGTTTCACCCCGCGATGCGAATCTTCTTGAAAGGTCGGTTTTGGGGTGTGGTCTGCGCCCTGCTGGGGTGCTCGTTCTTGGGTTGTAATCGAGGAACGGCTCCAGATCCTCTGAAGAATAGCGAGTCGCAAGCATCAAAAAACGCTACCGTTGTTGGCGAGGTACAAATCGATTTCGCTGATCGCACCAAGGATTTGGGTCTGCAGGTAGTTTACGATAACGGCGAGAGTTCGGATGTGTTTTCCTATATCGAGTCGATTGGCGGTGGAGTTGCGGTTATCGATTTTGATCGAGATGGATGGCAAGATCTCTTCTTTCCGGTAGGCGGAACGATCCATGCCGAAAAGGGGATCCATGGTCTTCCAAACGCTCTTTGGCGAAATCGCCAAGGGTTGCGATTTCAGGATGTGAGCGGCGTTTCACAGGTCCAACCGACGCGATTCTTAACCAATGGTTGTACCATTGGCGATTTTAATGAGGATGGCTTTTCCGATATTCTTGTCGTAGGTTACGTTGGAGTTCAATTGTGGGTAAATCAAGGTGATGGAACCTTTCAAGAGTTAGGAACAGACTCGGGATTGGTTGATTCGCTTTGGGGGACAAGTGCAGGGTTTGGCGACCTCGACAACGACGGTGATCTCGATCTTTACGTTGCTCACAATACCGATTGGTCTTGGAAGAAGAATCCGGAGTGTTTATCGAAAGAAGGCCATCGCGATGTATGCCCTCCTGCAGCATTGGGAGGAATTCCAGACATAGCTTTCATCAACAACGGTGACGGATCGTTCAAAGCGGTTACCAGTGAAATTGGTTTGTTGCACGATGAAGGCCGCGGACTTGCGGTGATGCTGGCGGACCTCGACAAAGATCAGAAGCTCGATGTCTACGTGGCCAATGATACCACCGCAAATTTCCTCTATCACAACGTCGGCGGAAAACTCGAAGAGACTGGCATTGCAAGCGGAACTGCTTTCGATGAACGTGGTAATCCCAATGGCAGTATGGGGATTGCCATTTTCGACATTGACGGAAACCTACAGCCAGATCTCTGGGTAACCAATTACGAGAACGAAACGTGCGCGCTGTATAAGAATGACGGAAGGGCTAACTTTCGCTGCGCGTCAACATCCACTGGAATCATGGCCATTGGAACGTTGTTTGTGAGTTTCGGAACCTGGGCTGGTGACTTTGATCTAGATGGCGATGAGGATTTGGTCGTTTCGAATGGCCACGTGATTCGGCACCCCGAAACGTCGAGCGTTCAGCAATTCCCTCTGTTTCTTCGCAACAATTCCAAGGGGAAGCTGATCCGGCAAACCTTTTCGAACGACAATTACTTCGCTCGCAAATGGCGTGGTCGTGGCGTGGTGACCTTAGACTGGGATCGCGATGGTGACCTCGATCTCGCTTTCAGCCACGTCCTTGAGCCTGCCGCAATACTAGAGAACCGAACCAAAGCAACCGGTCGCCCTTACGTATTGGAATTGGTGGGTACTACATCAAATCGCGATGCCATCGGTAGTTCGCTCGTATTTCAAACGAATAAGAAAAAGTACCTGCGGCAAGTCGTAGGTGGTGGAAGTTACTTGAGCCAGAACCCATACGAAATCCATTTTGGATTGCCAGAGGGAGAAGAGCTGGAGAGTGTCGAGATTACATGGCCCAATGGAAAGGCCCAAACGGTCCGTGGTTTGACACCTCAAGCGAAGAACATAATCGTTCAGGATCCCTGATCGATCGTACGACGGAAGTCGTGGGTTAGGGCTTTCTGTTCCAATAGATTCTCAGAGCGCCCGGATCTTGTTCATTAGGCCATTCTCCCACGACGAGATCGACTCGGCCGTCGTTGTCGATATCGGCGGCGACGCATGCGGCATGATAGCAGTGGTCTCGTTCAATCGAATGGCGAACGAAGGTCAAATCGGCTTGCTGTTCCCACCAACAGACTGAATCATACGCCCCTGGTCCATCTTGATTGGCTTTCGGAAACATGCCGACGCCTGCGATATCCATATCCCCATCTCCATCGAAATCGGCGACCGTGGATTGCAGAGCACCCACCAGCAAGCCTAGTTCGCGATTCTCCCATCGCCGCTCGCCTTGATTCCGAAACCAACGCAATCCATGGTATGGTTTGGCAATGTAGGCATCCATGGTGTCGCCACAGGTGTGTACCACATCGAGCTTGCCATCTTGATCGACATCGACGATCTGAAAGGAACTCGAGTTGTAAGAAGGATCGGGAAGAACGTGAAGGATCTGGCGCTCGAAGTTGCCGCTACCTTGGTTGAGATACAATTCGGTCGATTCGAATTCTTGTCCAAAGGCAACGACGAAATCGGGCTTGCCATTGTTGTCGATATCAGCAACCTCGACCCCAAGAACACCATGCCGAGAGTCGATCGTTTCCATCTTCATTTTGGCCTGCTCGATCGGTCCGCCAGGATTGCGCAGCAAACGTAATGCTCCTGTCTTGATCCACCCAAACTCGGCCACCAATACATCGAGATCGCCATCTTCGTCGTAATCGATTGGTACAGCTTGTACCACTCGACCAATTCCTTCGACCAAGACATGAGTCTGGACGCTACCATCGTCTTGCCCAAGAGCCAACGTAACCCGTCCGTTTTGATGATCGCCAACGGGAAAGCTCCCTAGTTCGCCTTGAAGATAGTCCTGCTTGCCATCTTGATTCCAATCGCAAAGATGGACGCGGCAAGTGTTCTTTCCCTGCGCGATCGGGCCATGATCGAGTCGAATCGATTTGGTCGTCCAGTCTTCACCGGGAGCCCATCGATAGAGCTTGCCTACCCGCATGTCCGTGAAATACAGACTGCGCTGAGACTTATCCCAAACCAGATGAGCCGTCGCGGGAGATTCTTCTGCGGTGAGCAAAGAAGGTCCGAGTTCGAACTTGACTGGTGAGGCTGGTTCGGACAGAGAGTCAGCGCGAGGAACGATGACTTTGCTTCAGCGCTAGTTCTGGAAGTAGCGAATGGTGTCATGGCGAAGAGGCTCGGGAAGATCGCTCCGCTTCGCTTGCACATAGAAATCGTATCCCCGACGGACTCCTCGGGCCACGCCGCTTTCGGAAATGTTTCAGGCAAGGGCAGGGGATGGCAATCGCTGCAGAACCGTTCAATCTTGTTCTTGGTTTCTTGTGTGAGGGGACGTGAGGTCGTTGTACCCGTAGTCGCTTTTTCTGCCGTTGGAGAGCATCCGATCGACAGAAGAAGGAATGAACCGATCCATCCCAAGCGTGAGATGCCAAACCAAGTACGAACAGACATGGGCGAGTCCTTTTGTGATAATCCCTCTATTCTAGATTCCACTCCTACCCAAGCAATGCCCGCACGAAGCGAGTCGCTTTATTCACAAGAACCCTACGGCTTCGCCTCCTGCCGAACCAATTCTATCCGTTCGTCGGAACCCTCCCCACATGGCTACAGACCCAAGCGAGATGGCTCGCGACCGCATATTCATGAAGGCGATACGAAGGTTACGAGGGAAGCTGCAACCATTATTTGAAGCGTTTGAACGAGTCGAGATGGTCAATCCGATTCACCAGGCAATTCTTGTTGGTAACACCGACGAAGCAGGTCCCGATTTTTTTGAAGAAGTAGAGAGCGACGATGGGTTCTTCCAGCTATTGTCTGGTTGCACTACAACAGCAAATGACGAGTTGTTTGCTCAAAGCGTTTTGAAACCCTCCTTCGTGCTGCAAGGGCATGCCTTTTTTGGTCCCGATAGCGCGCAGTTTGATAGGGTATTCGAAGGCCATCGTTCGACTAATGCCGCGTGATGGTAAATCGCTGTGCAGTAAAGCAAAAAAGGGTAAGCCTTCAATAACTTAAATCAAGCCTGTCGTCATTTCTTCGCACATGATGGTGGATGTGGTGATTATTGAAAATTCCAACCAGTCGAAGGCTTTCGGTGATGTTGTTTTGCAGCGGAGAAAAGGCTTGCGAGAGAGTGCATCCTTGTCAGATCGAAGCATCGATTTTCAAGGAGCCTTGAGTAACTCTTGAATCAATAGATGACGTGTGTTGAGAGAGTGGTCGCGAAAGATTTGTTTCTGACCGGAAGGCCAGCGGACTTCGATGTGCTTCAAGCGAGCATTCGGGCCCAGGCCAAAGTGGAGCACATTGCCAAAGTGGCTTTGATATCCGCGACCCGCATGCACCATCTGCACCCACGAGCCATGCTGTGTGATTACGGTTACCACCGCACCAATGGCGTCTCGATTGTCACGCGTTCCAGCCAATTCCAGTTGCAGCCAATCACCTTGCATCGTGGAATGATTGATGAGCAGTGTTGGCGGTGACTCGGCATTGAGAAAGACACTATCCAGTCTCCATCGTTATCGATATCGCCAATAGCAGAGCCTCGACTGCTCTCCACGACAGACCAGCCCCGCTCCTGCTTGCTTGGTTCAGTCGATGAAGCGACTCGTGCCTTTGGGAATCGGGCCCATCTTGGATCATCAGAGAGTTCGCAACTCGAAATGCAGTACGATCGTCGATCGATTCGATGTTCTTCAAAAAGTGGCCATTGGCGATCATCGCATCCAGATCACCGTCGTTTTCAACATCCCACCAACCGACACCCCAGTTGGTATGCGGAAGCAACGTTCGGCCGATCTGCGTCCTGCGAGAAACTTGCATCTTCAAACTGACCGCCGCCAAGATTCTTATAAAGCACCGGAGTCTGTCCGGTGTAGTTGGTGATCAGGGAAATCGACATGGCCATCGCGATCAAAGTCGGCCGCATCGACCCCCATGCTTCCATTGACATTGCCTGCAACGTCGAAGGCCAATCCCGCACCCAAGGCCATATCCGTAAACTGCCCTTTGCCATCGTTCACGAAAAACTGATTGGGAGCCGCATCGCTACAGGCAAAGATATCGGCGTCACCATCGTCATCGAAGTCTCCGCAGATCACTCCCATGGTAGGCCCTGGATAGCGATCGATCCCAGAGGCTGCGGTTACATCGGAAAAGGTACCATCTCCGCGATTGCGATAAAGTCGATCGATCGAAGGAGGAAAATCCTTCGGGCCCGGTGGATATGGAAACGATTTCAGGGCCACTTGCTGATAGCGTTCGATGGTAAAGTCGACATAGTTGCTGGCGAACAAGTCGAGATTGCCATCGTTGTCGATATCAGGCAGGCGATACCAGCTCCAAAGGCCGTCGTTTGTTCTGGAGCTTGTGGGAGAAGGGTAGGGCGGTACGCAAAGGTACCGTCTCAACGGATTTTCAAAGATGCGAACCGGCCCCCAGTGGCTAATGGCTACATCAGAATCGCCATCGTGATCAAGATCCGCGCGCGACGACTCCAAGAGCAAATCCATCATCGATCAATCCCGACTGGATGGTGACATCGACGAACGTTCCATCGGCCTGATTGCGATAGAGTCGGCTCAACACTCGGCGAGCTGTTGGATCGGGCGACAGCGCCATCCGGCTGGCCTTGATTGAGCATCAATAGATCAAGTCTTCCATCTCGATCATAGTCGAACAAGGCTATGCCACCGAACATCAGTCGAGGAAGCCAAGGTTCCTTTCACTAGCACTGATGCGGCTCGCGAAGCCCATGCTTCGTGAGCCTCTTCGAATCACTTTGGCATCGATGACCCGTCTTGTCGAGCAGGGCTTTGAGCGAAGAGACTCAATCGCGATGCAATCGTTAACGACGCCACGACCATCCAAGCGAGACAAACTCGCAGGATCCAACGAGCCAACAAAGGTTCGCGGTGAACGGTAGGTGTCTCGCATCGTGGCGAGCTTGGATAGTGCATGCGTCCTAGAGCGAGCTTGAAGATTGCGGCATCAAGATTGCGGGGTTGGTGTCTGCGGCGGAGCTACTTCGGCTTTCTTACTTTTATTGAGTAACAAAGCGGATCCTGCGCCGATGCAGATCATGCTACCGAGAACAATGAGGAAGCGATTGGTCAAGAAGTGAGGGAAGATCTTATCGCTACCTTCGACAGTCGATATCAATCCCGAAAGCATGGCGTAGATGGCACTCGTTGCAACCACACCCAAGAGAGCACCCAGGATCGAAGTTCCCAAGTCAACGAATTGGCGCCGCGCCACGACCACCGATAGCCCGGCTGCTACGGCCAAGGGAAGAAACATCAGCAGGCATCGAAGGAAATGGTGCATCGTCGAATCTTTGATGTCGATGGAGGGATGGTTGTAAAACCAATAGCCCAACCAAGCCGCCGCTACTCCTGCTCCTCCTCCCAGCACCAACCCGAGGGCTGCACCGGGAATAGCTTGTGCTGGTTTTGCAGAGGCGAAAGCAACGGCAATACATAGAAGGCTACCCACCAAACCAAAGGCAATCATGTCATTGGTCTTGGAGGCCGCGATCAATTCATTGCGTTGCTCTTGTGTCACCATGATCGACTTGCGAGCCTCTTCCGACGCTTGAACGTAGGGATAGGTCGAGTGGATGGCCATGGTCAAAATTGACCCAATCAAGAGAAGAAGAACGACTAACAGTGGTAACGAGCGATTCATGAGCAACTCAAACGTACAGAAAAGAGGGAGAGAAAATGCCGGTCTGGAGAGAATATCAGCTAGCTCTAGGGTGGTCAATTAAGTCCAGTTTTTCAGGAGAAAACCCGGTGCTAGAGGATGGATTCGACTTCCTATCCTTCCGAAGATGGCCCTGAGTTCGGGTTGGAGGGGCCAGAGGGCTGCGTTGGACTAGATCTACTGGATGATCCCCATGAAAACGGTAGGAAGTGAGCTACAATGGAAGTTTTCCCTTTTCTAAAAAACGATCGTCCCCTGATCGCCTTGCGGCGTATCTCTTTTGGATCGCATGCATTTTCCTCATCCCGAATAAGGGAATGAGTTTATCTAATTTTACGATGCATCAATTCCTTCGAACCAAATCAAGGTTACCAAGCTGGCCCCATGCCAGCGACTCGGCATAAACTCGGCAATGAATACTGAAACGAAACCCAAACCCTCTTCGAGTCGATGGAGTTCTTTGATCCTCTTGGTCATCGTTGGAACCATTGCAGTGATCGGTATTGCGGTCTTGCTTACTCCGATGACCGAGCTCGATCCAAAAGACCTGGCCGATGCCAACGTGGGAGCGTCGACCAAAGAAGGGCCAATGGCATCACCGCCGGCGAGCATTCAGATTCCCACGCCAGCGTCGAGCGAGCTATCGACCGAACGCATTCAGGCGATGTTGGTCGAGGTGGCCAAGAAGGTCGTGGAAGCTGCGGACAGCGAACCGGCTGGTTATCACGTTGCGGCCATGATCTATTCGGAACTGAAGCAGACCAAGAATGCCGAAACCGCGTGGGTTCGGTGCCTCGAGTTAAAACCCAAAGAACCGGGACCGTATCTGGGGTTAGCCACGCTATGGATGGAACAAGGGGAAGATGACAAGGCGATCGAACTGTTTCAGAAGATGCCGAATGCCAATGCTGCGGGCGCAAGCTATTGGAAGAACTATGCGGAGGCTCTATCGCGTGTCGGTAAAGTCGATGAGGCAGTTTCGATCGCTACGGAAGGGCTTCGCAATCATCCCGAAGACTGGTCGCTTTGGACTCAGTTGGGGCAAGCTCAAATGCAACAACAGAAATGGGGCGCTGCCGAGAGCTCGCTCCGCAAGGCAACGGATCTAGGCGAGTTGTCGCCCGCTGCCATCAATGGTCTGGCGACGGTACTCGTACGACAGGGTAAGGACGAAGAAGCCAAAACGCTTCGTGAGAAACTCACTTCGCAAAATGCGCCCGCCAATGCGAGTGGAACGTTTCAAGAGACTTATTCGAAAGCGTTGGCGGAGACCGCGATTGCATTGCTCCGAAATGCAGCTGCCGTTGCCGAAAACCAAAAGCATCCCGAATGGGCAAGAGAATGGTTGATCGAAGCGATTCGGCTCAATCCGCTCGATGGAAATGCCTACATGGATTTATCGGGAGTCCTTCGCAGAGACCGTTGGAACGATGCTGGTGGCACGAGCGAGCTCGAGATTCAACTCAAGAATGCTCAACTACATGAACCTTGCCAGCGTCGCATCGAGCCTTGGCAAAAGTGGACGCTGCGCCAGAGTGTCTTGATGAAGCGGATTGGGACTTTTTCCGCAAGAAGCCTTCCTGCACGCTGAGCTTGCCCGATTGAGCTTGGATACTCTCAAGACTTTTCAAAGGCTCGGCAGCGAATCGCTAAACTTCATCGAATATGAACCTCGCAATGTCGAATGGATTTTGATGGGAGTATTGGCCTGCCATGGAATGGGAGATGTCGCAGGTGTGCGCGATGGGCTTGCGCGAGCAAGAGCGTTGTCGCCCCAAGATGCCCGCATCGCAGAAATGGTCAAGTTGCCTGCTGGGCCAGGGCCATGATGCGAATGGGCATGGCCAAAGTCACTTCGTTGCGGCTTCCGGTTGAATATGATCGGCCTTGACTTCGATCGCATCATTGGCGTTGGCTCAATCGTCCAGTGTTCGAATCGATCTCGAAGATGAACGGCCTTCGTCGAAAACGTTTTTGTGGAACACAATGGAGCTGCCCGCTACTACATCATGGAAACTGTCGTCGGAGGATTGGCGACGTTTGATTATGACGGTGATGGATGGATCGATGTCTTGTTGACCCAAAGTGCCAATCTTCCTGGAGTACACAACCCAATCGAAGCCGAGCAAGCCGTATCGCAATCGAGGGGCGAACTTTGCGGATGTCACCAAGCATGCAGGGTTAGAGAATGAAGACTATGTGATGGGGTTGTTGCGGGCGATTGGAACAATGACGGTTGGCCCGATCTTTCAGTAACTACGGATGGAATCGATTGTTTCTCAATGCGGGCGACGGGACGTTTGTCGATCAAAGTGAAGTAGCAGGGGTTCGCGGAAAAGAGCATCTCAAGGTGCAGGAGCTCTTCTTCGATGGAGGGCGATGGAGACCTCGATTCCTCAAAGCTGCCAATTACGTCGATTTTTCGATACGCGACCGGGGTGAAGACGACCCAAAAGTAGCAGTTTTCATAAAGCCAGCCGACGTTGTTAAAGTGTTGTATTGCTTAAACAGGGTGATGGCACTTGAGGATGGAGCCTAAGCGGCGGTATTGGGAAAACGCCAAGTTGCAGACTTCGATCGCGATGGCGATGTCGATCTGTTTGCGTGCAACGATGGCACGGCCAATTTCTATTTTGAGAATGATGGACGCGGAACGTTTACCGAGAAGGCTATCGAAAAGGGTGGTGGCTTTCTGAAGAAAAAGAAGCGCCAACAGCAAATATGTCGAGCAACAGCATCTCGATGGTGATGGTTTTCTCGATCTGATTACGACAACCTATCAGAATGAAATGCCGGTTCTCTATCAGGAATCTGCAGGGGCTAGCCTTTGTGGATGCGACGCGTCCATCCAAGCTTGATCGTAAACTATATCGCCACGTAACTTGGGGAACGAGCTTAGTAGATTTGGATCTCGACGCCGATCTCGATCTATTCTTTGCATGCGGGCATTTCATGGAAAATGCGGGGAGGCGATTACGATCGAACCCAATACAAAGTTCGCAACGTGATTCTGGACGAACCAAGGAGTCTGAAGGTTTTCAGGACACGACGGAGAGGAACGAATCGGCCATGCAGATTGTGGAGAGCAGTCGAGGTGCGGCCTTTGACGATCTCGACAACGATGGGGATATCGATATCGTTGTGCCAATATCAATGCTCGTCCCACCGTCCATCGCAATCAAACGCAAGCGAAGCACCACTGGCTTGCCTTGGAGTTAGTGGGCGTCGTCTCCAATCGCAACGCGGTAGGTGCGGAAGTCTCCATCCAGACCAAAAAGCAAAGGAGCAGGTTGCCCAGGTCGTATCGGGGCGTGGGTATCAAAGTCATTGGCGGAAGCCGCCTGGCCCGGACTGGGTGGTGAAGAACGCGTAGAAAAATTCGTGCGGAAGTGGCCCAGTGGGTTGATGAGTCTTTTGAGGGGCTCGCCCCCGATCAGCGTCATGTGCTTATCGAAGGCCGCGGAACACCATGGAAAAAATCCAAGTCGTAGTGAAAGGATGAATGTGGAATCTTCCTCTCCCAATTTAGCCGTGGCTCGCAATGTTCGTATCGTTAGCAGGCTGCAGTAGGAGCTTTCGGCTTGGCTTACTATTCGATCTCGTTGCAGGCGACGATGGATCGCCAAGCGAAGCTGGCCGAAGAGAACAGATTTTTTTGAAGCAGAATGTCGAAGCCCTGAAGCAAGTGGCAGGACAAACTGCAAGATCACGTCTTGTTGGATGCGGAAACCAAACGTACCGCCAGGATCAAGCCCCGCTGGTTTGAAGTTGAGATCATCAGCGAAGCCCTGCAGGAAGAATTGGAATGGGTGGCAGCCTCGATGGTATTTCAGATGCCTAATCTTCCCGAAGCGTTGCATGCCATCGCTATCTACAAAAGCCGCAGACTCGCCAATACGCGGAAGCACAAAAGCTTTGGCAGCAGTGTATCAAGCTGGGCGCCCAAGCAAGAGAGCTCTATTACATCAACCTTGCTTCCATCGTGATGGAGTAAGTGCACAACGATCTAGCACTCAATACGCTCCGCTGGGGCAACATGGCTTTGACTCGTAAGGACATGGTTCATCATCTTAGCTTGGCCTTGTCCAAGAAGGTGAATTTGAAGAAGTGGTCCAAGTGGTCGAAGCATCCCTCAAAGTTTCCAGGGGCTGCGGCTCAATGGTTAAGTACTTGGGCAAGCTCAGCTAGAGCTTAGCCAGGCCGAGAAGGCAGAAGCCAGTTTTCAGGCGGCTATGAACTGGTAGTGATGGACCGAGTGTCTATGTGGGGCTAGGGGGAACGTGTCCGTTCGGGTAAGGCCAAAGAAGGAAAGAGTATTTTGCAGAAGTAGTGGAGTTAAAAGGGCGAGATAGCTTGATGGTGCCGAACGGGATATCAAGTCTTGAGCAATCAAGAACAAACGAACGGCCACCACGGTCTTCACCGAAGTCGCTACCGTCTATTTTAAACAGAAGGATCCTTTTCAAACCGAGAAGCTTCTCATTAATTGCGTGGTTTTGGATCCGAAGAGTCGTTCAAGCGCCGTGGGCACTGGCAGACTTTTACTACCAATCTAAATTGCTACCTGAAAGAGCGAGAGTGGTCCGTGAGCGGATCGTTGATTTGTGGACGGATCAGTTTTCGGATTACTTGAGTTTGGCCAAAGTATGCGTTGCTTCAAGACCGACTTGCCGGCGGAGCCAATACCAAATGGCCATGGTTCGATACCCTCGGTCGATCGATCCCTATGCAGCATTAGCTCAGGTTTATCTAGAGGATGGACGATTGACGCATGCGCGATGGTACGCTCAGCAGTCGATCGAGCAGCAGCCTTCGCCGGAAGGATTTCGCTTTTTGGCATCGATTTGTGAAAAGATGAAGGACGCCAATGGGGCTGCGGAAGCATTGGAGTTTGCAAAGAAGTTAGAAGGCAAGAAATGACGTCGATACGATTCGGAGAGATGGTTGTGGTGCGAGCATTGTTTTGTGGCGTCATGGCAATAGGCGCGTGCTGTTGTTCTTCGTTGGTTCACGGTCAGTCTCCAATACGCTTAACCGATATCACTGCCGAAACAGGGATATCGTTTGTGCATAGTAGTGGTGCGAGTGGCCTTGGCTATATCGTTGAGGCGATGTCGGGAGGAGTGGCAACATTTGATTACGACAACGATGGGCTCATCGATATCTACTTTACCAATGGGGCACCCTTGAAGGGTTCGAAAGAGGACCCGCAGAGTCTGCGTCATGCGCTTTATCGCAATCTAGGGAATTGGAAATTCCAAGACGTTACGGAAGAAGCGGGCCTAGTGTTTCGCGGTTATGGACTTGGAGTGGTCGTAGGAGACTATGACAATGACGGCGACCAGGATCTCTTTTTGAGTAATTTCGGTCACAACGCATTGTTCCGAAACAATGGAGATCGAACCTTTACCAATGTCACTGAGCAGGCGGGTGTTCTTGGTAAGAATGAAGTGGGAGCAGGAGCGTGCTTCCTTGATTACGATCGCGACGGGTATCTAGATCTGTTCGTCGCTAGTTACGTTCACTTTACGTACGACAATCACGTACCGGTATTGTCGAAAGGGCAATACCTCATGGCAGGTCCTCAGTACTACAGCAAGTTACCTGACGTTCTTTATCGCAATCGAGGCGATGGAACGTTTGAGGATGTCAGTCAGTTGACAGGTATTGGAAGTGTCGAAGGGCCTGGAATGGGAGTTGTTGCTGGTGACTTCGATGATGATGGCGATACCGATATTTTTGTGGCGCAAGATGGTTCGCCCAACTTGATCTATCAAAACGACGGAAAGGGAAAGTTCCAAGAGGTCGGTTTGCTTAGTGGAGTTGCCAGCAATTATGAAGGCAAGATTGGTGGCAGCATGGGAGTGGATGGAGCCGATTACGATGGCGATGGAAAGTTGGATTTCTTTGTGACCAATTACCAAGCAGAAATGCCAGTGCTGTACCGAAATTTAGGAGCTGGATTGTTTGAAGACGCAACTCGTAAAGCGCAGATTCCTACTACGCTTTATCCTCATGTGAATTGGGGTACGGCCTTCATCGATTTTGATCTCGATGGACATCGCGATATCTTCATCGCCAACGGGCACTTTGATCGCGTGGAGTTGATGGACGATCGAACCTCGCTCAAGGTTCCGAACTTCCTTTTGCGAAACAATGGGAAGGGACGTTTTGCAGATGTCTCGAAAGAGGCCGGAAGCGGCATGGCGATTGTTGAGAGTAGTCGAGGAGCCGCATTCGATGATCTCGATAACGATGGCGACGTCGATGTGGTGATTCAAAATTCCAATGCGGCACCCTCATTGCTTCGCAACGATTCGGTCGCGAAGAATCATTGGATTCAGTTCACACTGGAAGGTAAGGACAAGAATCGCGATGCGGTTGGAACCCGTATATGGGTCACCGCTGGTGGAAGGACGCAGATGGATGAAGTGCACCGCGGGAGGGGGTATCAGAGCCACTTCGGGAGCCGCCTCACTTTCGGGGTGGGGCCCTCTGAAAAGGTGGATAAAATTGAAATTCAATGGTCCGATGGTCAGAGGCAGGTGTTAGGAACTTTGCAGTTGGATAAGCATCATAAAGTAGTGCAGGAAGGAAACTGATCGTCCTTAGTCACCAAGATAAAGCTTTCTGATTGTGTTGGCGGTGCAAGCCGAAAAAAGGATTAGTGTCGCTGATAAAGAATGTCAACAGGAAGAAATTTCCCTAAAACTAAAAACAGTGGCTTTTTGTCGGACTTTACCCGATTAATGTCTACGGATAGGCTAGATAGTGAATCTCTGATGAAGGAATTCCCTTCTAGGCGGTTAATTGAGATCTCATTTTCTTATTTTCTCAAGGGCTCATCTATGAAAAGATCGATTGGAAGGCGAGGTTTTACCCTCGTCGAGCTGTTGGTGGTGATCGCCATCATCGGCATTTTGGTCGGGCTGTTGCTACCTGCTGTTCAGCAGGCGCGTGAAGCAGCACGACGCATGCAATGTCAGGAACAATCTCAAGCAGATTGGTTTTGGCAGCCATGAACTATGAATCGGCCTACAAGCGATTCATGAGCAGGACACGCTGGACGATGCGGCGGTTAGGTTTGAGGCAACGGAGCGAACTGGCCCTATGCATGGACCATTCCCGCATTGCCATTCCTCGAGCAGACCGCTCTTTATAACAACATGATGACTCGGCGTCCTGCAGGTGCTGGTTGCCAACGCCTTGGAGCACCGCAAACAACGCATGGGGAAAACGCCACCATTCATGGAAGCAGTTCCTGCCGTTTGCCCATCGGATTCGCCTCCAGCCAACCGCGCTTGAAAGCCCATCGGCGCTACAAAGCGTGCGTTGGGGACGATTATCACCCAGAACCACTTCCGTCCTGATCAGAACAATCGCGACAACCGCGGTGTATTCCAGATCTCGCGATACTTGAGCATGGCCATTTCCGATATCGTCGACGGTACCTCGAACACGATTATGTTTGGTGAAGCCATCGGTGGTGGTGGTTCAGACGACGTTCGTGGTGGTGTTGCTGAACATACAAGCCTGGAACCCAGCCGCTTGCTTGGCTCGTATCGATCCAGCGAACAAGAAGAAGTTGACTGCTCCTGTTCGCCCGGCTTCCGTCCAACCAGTGGTCGCTATTTGGGACGCTCGTCCTTACTTCTGCAGTTTCGCGACCATCGTTGCTCCAAAGCGGTCAAGCTGCCACTGGGGTGGTGTCGACGGTAATAGTACATGGGAACGTTGTCCAGCTACCACACCTGGCGGTCAAGTTACTTGCCATGTCTGACGGTTCGGTTCAATTCGTAAGCCAATCGATTGATGCCGGAAATCAAACTGTGGATGACATCGATACCCCAGGTACCCGTCCTTCGCCTTATGGTGTTGGGTGCTTTGGGAAGCCGTGCTGGTGGTGAATCAGCCCCCGATCACCCAACTAGTTCGCATCGATGAGATCTCATAGCGATCATTTAAAAAAGGCCTGAACGAATTAGTTCGCAACGGCTACAATGAGACAGACGAATAATTCCGTTCGTCTTTACTACAACGTCACAAGGTGTCTCGAAATGTCCAAATTGATTCGCACGTTCCGCTGTTAGTGTTTCTGGTATCGTTAGGTTGTGGTTCAGACGCGGAAATTATTATGCCTCCAATGGCACCCGTGAAGGGCAAAGTGACCCTTAAAGACCACACAGAAGAGCATCGTCACCTATGAACCGCAAGGTGGTGAATCAGGATCGGAAATTTAACCGATGAGAATGGTGACTATGAGATTTGGACTCTGGCTTCAAAAGGTGCGGTGATCGGCAATCACACGATCCGCGTGACAACCGTAGTTGAAGCAAGCACTGCACCTCCACCATCGGAAATGTCTTCGGATGATCCTATGCCTGGCGCTCAAGCTTTGGGTGGACCCGCCCTACAAGCAAGCCAGAGAACAGGCATTTTGGCCTTCAAGAGTATGGGAACTCCGAACTTAAGTTTGAAGTGAAGTCGGGATCGAATACCAACAACTTGGATCCTCAAGTAAGTTTCGAATTCTCGAATACGAATTTCATGAACGCTCTGCGGTTTCTCTGCAGAGCGTTTTTTTATAATGAGAACTTGAGTTGATGGCGAGTTCAGAGTCCGTGTTTCTATGCATGCTGATACGTTTTGAAGTTGCGTGATTGAGCATTTCACAACCCGACGCATATTTGAAGTTGCGCTGTGCCGTTCGGCGTCCAGAAAGCCTTGATTTTCACAAGCCTGAAGCGTCAGCAAGGGATCGCATTCCTGATGCGGCGTTAGCAAAGGGATGCTCGGACCAGCCAAAATCACTGCAAAGTAGGTCCTCGCGTCGGGTTGTGATAGAAGCTGACGCGTTGGGTTGTGACGGAAGCTGACGCGTTGGGTTGTGACAGGAAGCTGACGCGTCGGGTTGTGATTGAAGCTGACGTTTAGCGGGTTGTGATAGCAATCAATCACGCAAAACGGATGCTGGGTTATGAAGAGCTTGGTCCTTGCTGACCGTGTGAGCTGTCGTTGTGATACAGTGAGCGACAAGACGATGGCCGCCGGTGTTATCATGGGTGTGTCGCAGCGTTGCAGATCGGGATGTGATGCCTGATAACGGGTCTCGCGCGTGCGGGTTGTGATAAACTGACGTTGCGGATTGTGATGAAGGAATGATAAACATGAAACACGACGAACTGAAATGGAAATCGCCAATCCTTTGTGCGTTGTTTCTGTTTGGGCCTAGCGATTGCGAGCGGTTGCAATTCATCGAGAATTCCAAATGGTTTGAACATCAGGCATTGAAGGATCGAAGCATTGCGTTGCTAGAAAAACAGGCCGAGCAAGACAAGGAAGGAAAGCAACTGCAGGAAGCACGGCAGGGGTTCGAGCAGCTCACCTTCGCGAAAAGTTGGGGCCAATGCAGCCTAACATTGCTCGCTCGCTTACATATCGATCCCATCGACGGCGGATGAATGGAAAAACTGTCGAGGAGTTTCTAGGGCTGCTTTGCCAAGCTACGACAAGTAGCGGCCTCAGGATTTCGACGGAAGGGGTTTTGTTAAGTCGCTACTATTTGTTGCAGAATGAAAATGAAAAGGCACTTGAATCCATCCAGCAGGCCGCAAAGAAGAATGCCACCCAGCCGATGTCTATTATCAGCTTTATCAAGCTACTTCAATTACAGCCCGAAGCGGACACCGCAGAAACCTTTGCGCGCTTACCCGAAAGGTTTGGGCACCGAATAACTGGTCACGCATCGCCTATCTTGAAGCGTTGGCTCGAGCTGAAAGAGCAGGATTTTGCAAGTCCTTGAAGAGACTCGCGGAAGGCGGCCCATCATCACGGCTCGGAACGATAGCCGCATTCCCCCAACTGGACGATGCTAAGGGCGCGCTTGGCGGAAAAATCCGATTGGCATATGGCGACGACTCAATCAATCTTCTTGCGCGATCTGTTGCCGGTGGCATAAAATGATCTCCGCTCGGTGGAACCTCTTGACAGGTTTGTGGAGCTTGAGTTTTCATCGCAGTTGGCACGTACGAAACGCTGAAATGAGGGCAACCCCTGTCGCTGATGGAGTCAGTGGATGAGGACTTCGAGCGCATACCATGGCGATCGAATTTTGATTTGGACGGAAAGCTCTCTTTCTGGCTCTTTCGGATCGCATCGATCTGGTCTCTGGCCGATGCGAAACTGACCGCTGCATCCGAAACTATTGCGGCGGCTATTCAGGGCATGGTGGTGATGGATCTCGATCGCGATTTTCAACGTCGCCGCGATGCATTGCCCGAATCCGCATTGCCCACGACCGATCCACCCGATGCGCTTCCGCCTAATCCTTACATCGGACAAACCGTGAATCTCGATCTCGTCGTGTATGGGGCCGAAGGCTTGCAGCTCCTATCGCAATGAGCTCGACGTGGCTACTGGCAAGCAGAAGTCTCGTTCGCGTGCCAGCAAGAGATGGCATGGAGAATCTTACCGGTGTCAAAGTTGTGACAGCGATCGACGGATCACGATTCGGATCTCGATTTGATCGTATCCAGTTTGCAAGGAGTGACGCTTTGGTCCAATCGAGGCGATTGGACCTTTGCCAACTTCACGGAGTACTCTCGACTGCCCGATCCCTCGAAGCCAGTTCATGGGATCTTGGCCATGGATGTGGACCGTAACGTGCTGAATGATTTCGTATTGGCCATGGAAGGGCAATCGCCGGTATGGCTGTCCAACAATTTGCATGGAAGATATCGAATCACCGATTGGAAGCAACCCGCGAAAGCGTCCATCGGGGGCAAGGTCATCGAAGCGATCGACGTCAATCGGGATGCCTGTTGGGATTTGCTGAATGGAAGCGAGCGGGGGCTCGAAGTGCAAATCATGAAGTCGGTAGGCCGTCATGGTTGGATATTGGATCGTCAGGAGACGTTGACACAGAGGCCTGTGTTGGGTGTCTCGGTTGCTGACTTGGACTGGGATGGGATTTCGGATTGTGTGGCGTGGGGACCTGAAGGATTGATGGTCTTTCGCGGAAATGCCGAGGGGCGATTGAAGCTCGAAGCTCCACTGATGGTGGATCGCAAAGACGTTCGATCCGTGGCTCTATGCGATGTTGACGCGGATGGCGATGACGATGGATTGGTGCTCAATGCATCCGGAGACATCGAAGTATTGCTCAACTCGCAGTCGCGAAAAAATCACTCGCTGGAAGTGGTCATTCGCGCGGACGAAGATGGCAAGCAGCGTCCTCGCGAGAGGTGCAACATGCATGGTGTTGGTAGTTTGATCGAAATGAAGATTGGGGGTGCCTACCAGGCCAAGATTGTACGAGGAACCAGGACGGTTTTTGGTTTAGGAGAACAGGATCATGCGGACGTCGCCAGAATCCTTTGGACCAATGGGATTCCTAACAATGTGATCGACATTGCTCACAAGAAGACGATCTTCGATCAACAGAACTTGGGTGGTTCTTGTCCTTATCTTTATGCTTGGGACGGCGAACGATTTAGCTTCTGCACCGATTGTTTATGGGCAGCTCCTATTGGTTTGCAATTTGCCCAAGGTGTTTCTGCACCGACACGCGATTGGGAATACCTTAAGCTTGAGGGTAGTGCCATTCAGCCACGCAACAATCGATATGTTCTTCAAGTCACCGAAGAGCTTTGGGAGGCTGCCTATTTCGATACGGTTCAGTTGTGGGCGATCGATCATCCAGCGGATGTAGAGATCTTTACCAATGAGAAGGTGGGGCCTGCTTCGATTGCGGAGCATAAGATCCATGTCGTGCAGCAGCGACGTGAACCCAAGTCGATCCTCGATCAACGAGGGCGTGATTGGAAATCGGTGGCTTCGAAACGCGATCAGCAATACACGAAATGTTGGGAAGAGGGATATCACCAAGGCCTTGTGAAAGAACATTGGTTGGAGATCGATCTGCAGGATGGTACCGACGATGCTCGCCATGGAAAGTTGTTTTTGACGGGATGGGTGTTCCCAACATGCACTTCGATCAACTTGGCCATGACGGAGAATCCGACGCTTCCTAAATTGACCCCGCCTCGGTTGTTGGTTCCCGATGAACATGGCGAATGGAAAGAAGTCTTGCCTTATGCTGGATTCCCGGGAGGCAAGACGAAGACGATCGTAATCGATCTTCAGGATCTCTTCCTTTGTAACGACTACCGAGTTCGGATCGCGACGAACATGGAGTTATGTTGGGATGAAGTCTTTTGGTCTGCCAGCCAACGCTCGATTGCAGGCGGATCGTTTGGCCGAACGAACGCATTCGTTCAAGCGATGCCGCTAGTCTTGAAGGAGCTGATTTCCATTATCGGGGATTCTCCAAATTGGTTCTCGGCCTGGCAATGCCCCAAACACTTTCAGTACGACGCGATCGAGACCGAATCGATTTGGCCTCCGATGTTAGGGAAGTTTACTCGCTATGGTGATATGCTCCCTCTTGTGCGCGAGCCAGATGATATGCAAGTGGTTTTGGGAGCGGGAGATGAAATGACCTTGGAATTCGAAGTGCCTGAGCAGAAGCTGCCTGACGGATGGAAACGTGACTTCGTGATCTATAATGTAGGTTGGGACAAAGATGCCGACCTCAATACCGTTCATGGACAAAGTGTCGAGCCGCTTCCATTTCGTGCAATGGAGCGTTATCCCTATGAACCGGAGCAAGAGTTTCCAAGTAGTGAAATCTATAAACGCTACCTGCGAACGTATCAGACTCGGGGACAGCAACCGACCGAATTTTGGAATCAGATCCGCGATGCTCGAATGCCGAGTGTTCCATCGCTTTGAACCCCTTATTTTTCCGTAGAACACGAGGCCCTCGATGGCTACTGAGAACAACTCCAAGACATTCAATCACGTTGAGCGACGAACAGCGATGGCATCGATCGGTATGCTCCTGTGTTCGATGCTAAGCTCGTCGGTGTTCGCTCAAGATGCGGGGGGCATGGAGTATCCGATGAGCGTGGTCGCGAACAAGCAAGGTGTCTTGTTTGTGGCCGATCGAAATTTGCCAGGAATTTGGAAATGGGAGAGTGGTAAACTGACGCGGTGGGTGAGTGGTCAAAAGCAATTTCGCACCCCGCTCAATGCCATTCGTTGCTTGGCAATCGACCAACAAGGAAACGTGCTTGCTGGAGATTCTGCCACTCGAGAAATTTATCGCATCGATGCTCAAGGCAGCATGAAGGCCCTTACAGGTGGAAAAATCGGAATTCCAGTTGCTATGGGCGTGGATTCTTCCGGGGTTATCTATGTAGCCGATCTAGAACGTCAGTGCATCTTCCAATTACCCTCCGATGGTAGCGCTCCTGTGGAGTGGGTGAAGGTCCAAGCAGCTCGCGGTCTTTATGTGGATGGCGAGGATCGAGTGTGGGTGCTTTCCCATTCTTCACAACCTTTGGTGCGTTATACTAAAGAGAAAAAATCGGATGTCATCCTAGATCGCGGGATGTTTGAGTTTTCCCATCACTTGGTCGTCGATTCCCAAGGTGTCGCGTTTCTCTGTGATGGATATGGCAAATCGATTTGGAAGATTGATGCGTCTGGTAAGCCGAGCAAGCATTTTGAAGGTGAACCGCTCAAGAATCCCGTAGGAATTGCATTGATGGGAAACGATCTCATCATTGCAGACCCTCATCAACGTTCGGTATTCCGTTTGCCGACGGAGGGCGATATTCAAATTCGTAAGGTAATACCCTAGCAATGTCTGCGGCACCCACCAAACGCGTCTACGTTCCTGCCATCGGACCTCGTCTCAAAAAGTTGCTGCACGTTGTATTTGCCTTGTTGGCGATTCTCGGTGCGAACTCTCTCTATTTAGCCACCATCACGTTCCTGGAGTGGCAGCGGGGCGAAACCTACCAGAACCATTTTTATCTGTTCATGTTTCTGGGGCACATCGCGGTAGGACTGGTTTTCACCATTCCTTTCTTGATCTTCGGGACGATCCACTTGATTACGTCGCGGAATCGCAAGAACAAGCGAGCCAAACGCGTAGGATACGCCTTATATGGTGTAAGCATCGTGGTCTTGGTAACGGGTTTCCTGCTGATTCAGCTCGAAGGTTTCGTGCAACTTAAGCTTCCGGCAGCGCGTTCGGTGGTGTATTGGCTTCACGTGATTACGCCCGTGGTTACCATTTGGCTTTATTGGTTGCACCGATTGGTTGGGCAAAAAGTCAAATGGAAGTTAGGTGTTGCTTACGGATTGGTCGCGGTGGCGGCGGTGGCCATCATGGTTTCGATGCATACACAAGATCCTCGCGAATGGAACAAGGTTGGATCCTCTGAAGGAGTTAAGTACGCTGAACCCTCGTTGGCTCGTACATCCAACGGGGCATTCATTTCTGCGTCCAATCTCGATAACGACGAGTATTGCTTGCCGTGCCACAAAGATTCCTATAACCAGTGGACTCATAGTGCGCATCGCTTTAGTTCGTTCAATAATCCTGCCTACTTGGCAAGCGTGCGTGAAACTCGCGAAGTGGCGGCTTCAAACGGGATGGCGACGTGAAGGCTTCACGATGGTGTGCGGGTTGCCATGATCCGGTGCCATTCTTCAGCGGTGCCTTTGATGATCCCAAGTACGATGATGTTCATCATTCTACATCTCAAGCGGGAATCACGTGCACGGTGTGCCACGCGATCCTGAACAATGTAAACTCCAACCGTGGGAATGCCGACTTTACCATTGAAGAACCTTTGCACTATCCCTTTGCCTTTAGCAAGAATCCGGCTCTGCTTTGGATCAATCATCAGTTGATCAAAGCCAAGCCACAATTTCTAAAGAAGACCTTTTTGAAGGATTTTCATAAATCGTCGGAGTTCTGTTCGACATGCCACAAGGTTCACCTTCCCTTTGCTTTGAACCATTACAAAGAATTTCTGCGCGGGCAAAATAGTTACGACTCGTGGTTGCTGAGCGGTGTTTCAGGCCACGGATCGAGAAGCTTCTACTATCCGGAAAAAGCTCAGAAGGCCTGTGCTGGTTGTCATATGCAAACCGTCGAATCAGGTGACTTCGGTGCGAAAGCGTTTGAGGGCTCCAACGGCAAGTTGTCCATTCATGATCACACCTTTGCTTCCGGAAACCTTGGGATTGCTGCGCTTCGCGGTTTCTTGAATGAAGTGGAAGAGAAGCACAAGAAGTTCATGGAAGGTGTCACGCGAGTGGACATCTTTGGCGAAAGAGCAGGGAAGTGTCGATGGAAAGTTGATCGCTCCTCTTCGCCCCTTCGAAGCTCAAACGTGGCGAACGGTATTTGTTAGAAGCAGTAGTGCGAACGCTTAAAGGTAGGTCACGAGTTCACTCAAGGAACTGTCGATTCGAATGAAGTGTGGTTGGAAGTGTCATTGCGAAGCGGAGATCGCTTGATCGCGCAGAGCGGTGGTCGGGATAGTAAGGGCGAGGTCGATCGCGATGCTCACTTCATGAACGTTTTTATGTTGGATCGCGATGGCAATCGTATCAATCGACTTTAATCCCCAAGACATCTTCACGCCTCTTACAACCACCAAGTTCCTCCGGGTTCGGGGCAAGTCGCACACTACTCGTTCCGCGTCCCTGACGATGTAGAAAAGCCAATTGTGGCGACCGTGCGGTTGCTCTACCGCAAGTTCGATCAAGAGTACATGCAGTACGTCTATGAGAAGCGGAAAGCGGATGACAACCCGATCGAAGGTCTTACACCGCAAGGGTCAGGTGCGGACATGGTCGTAAGAAATGATCTTCCCATCATGACGCTCGCAAGCGATACGGTAACCTTCCCCATCAAAGGCGTCGATGAGGCCATTTCGAATCTGAATCGAAGATCCCAGGTTGGCAACGATGGAACGATTATGGCATCGGGCTATTCTTGGAAGGCAAAGCCGAATTGAAGCAAGCCGAACAAGCCTTTCAGGTTGTCGAATCGTTGGGACGCTTTGATGGACCTTTAAATTTAGCCCGTGTTTATATTCGAGAAGGTCGAATCGATGAAGCTGCCGACGCCGTTCAGCGAGCGGCGAAGGTCAAAGAGCCTCCAGCTCCGGAATGGTCTTTGGCTTGGTTCAGTGGTCTGGTCAATCGCGAACAAGGACGACTTGTGGAAGCCGAAGAAAACTTCCGCAACATCGTGGATCAAACCACGGAAGAACGAAAGAAGCGAGGATTTGATTTTAGCCGCGATATTGAAGTGCTCACCGCGTTGGGACGGACCATCTTTGATCGCGCCGAGCAACTGAGACGCAACTCCCAAGCGGCGGATCGCGAGAAGCTGCTGCGTGAGGCAGTCAAGCAATACCAGCGAGCCTTGGCGATCGATTCGGAAAACGTCAACGCCCACTACAATCTCGGATTGATCTATGGAATGCTGGGCGATGCCGAATCGGAGAAGAAGCATAAAGCTCTGCATTTGCGGTACAAGCCGGATGACAATGCTCAAGGGCTTGCGGTTCGTCGAGCGCGTGAAAAGTATCCATCGGCTAATTTTGCGGCCGAACCTTTGGTTATCTACCCATTGAAGCCTGTCACCTCGGAAACCAATCAATGAGTCAAGTGGAGAGTGGACCCGATCGGGAAGAAGACGATTCGGTCATTGGACGCGCCTTTGTTGGATCTGCGATTGTTTTCCTCATCATCGGTTGTGTGGTAGGGGGCGCGTATTTCATCGTCGGCCAAAAGTCGAAAGAGCAAATCGCGGAAGTTGAGCCGGTCAAATTGCCGGAACGTCGCGAAATGCCCGATATTGCTCCTCCGAAGGTTCTTTGGACGGACATCACCGAATCGGCAGGCATTCGATTCGTCCATGAAAATGGAGCCACTGGAGAGAAGCTTTTGCCCGAAACGATGGGGGGAGGTGGAGCGTTCCTGGACTACGACAATGATGGAGATCAGGATTTATTCTTCGTCAATTCTTGTTCATGGCCTGATGCAGGAAAGGGGACTGGATCGCAGACGTTGACCATGTACGCCAACGATGGCAAGGGGCAGTTCACGGATGTTACCGAGGCGGTGGGACTCAAACACTCCATGTATGGAATGGGTGTTGCGTGTGGTGACTATGACAATGATGGTTGGGTTGATCTCTTCGTGTCGTGCCTTGGCACGGACCGTTTGTTTCATAATGAGCAAGGGAAGTTCATCGACGTGACCGAAGCTGCCAAAGTAGGCGGCGATGCAAAAGCATGGAGCGTTTCGAGTGGCTGGTTTGATTACGATCGCGATGGCGATCTCGATCTCATGGTTTGCCATTATGTCGAGTGGTCGCGCGAGTTCGACTTGGCGCAAGAGTTTCGACTGACTGGTGGCAAGGACCGAGCCTATGGACGACCACAAGCATTTGCAGGTACCTTTCCAACATTGTTTCGCAATGATGGGAAAGGATCCTTCACCGATGTTTCCAAAGAAGCAGGCATTCAGGTGGTCAATGCGGCGACTTCGGTTCCGATGGCACAGTCGCTCGGAATTGTCTTCGATGATTTTGATAGCGATGGATTCTTGGATTGCGTGATTGCCAACGACACCGTTCAGAACTTTCTCTTTCACAACTTGGGCAACGGAACATTTGAAGAAATTGGCGCGATGGCGGGAGTCGCCTTCGATCCTGCAGGGCAGGCCCGCGGTGCGATGGGAATTGATACGGCCTGCTTCCGCAACGATGGATCGGTGGGGATCGCCATTGGAAACTTCGCCAATGAGATGTCGGCGCTTTATGTCGCTCGAACCAAGAATTTTCAGTTCTATGATGCGGCGGTAGCCAATGGCCTTGGGCCCGCAACGCGTTTGGAACTGACCTTCGGTGTTTTGTTTCTCGATTTCGATTTGGATGGTCGCTTGGATCTTTGCCAATCGAACGGTCACCTTGAAGAGGATATCGCCAAGGTACAAACCAGCCAGCGATACGAACAGTCGCCGCAGTTGTTTTGGAATGCAGGTTCGGAATACAACACCGAGTTTATTAAGTGTCGCGAAGCTGAAACGGGATCTTCGTTTCAGGTTCCGATGGTTGGACGCGGAAGTAGTTATGCCGATATCGATGGTGATGGAGACTTGGATCTGGTGCTCGTTGGATGTGGCCAGAAGCCTCGCTTGCTTCGGAACGAGCAAGATTTGAAGAACCATTGGTTGCGAGTCAAACTTGTCGGAAAGACCTGCAATCGCGATGCCATCGGCGCCTTGGTCGAGCTCAAGATTGGAGACGTTGTGATGTCGCGACGAGTCAGTCCTACTCGCAGTTATCTGTCGCAATCCGAACTACCAGTCACATTTGGGTTAGGCGGTATCGAAAAGATCGATCGCATGACCATCTATTGGCCTGATGGAAAGAAGCAAAGCATCAATACGCCCGATGTCGATCGATTGATGGTGATCGAACAAGGAAAAGAGTAGCGTCGGTACGGTGGATAATCAGAAGCTGGCAGCAATCGCCACGGAAATGAAAAGCGACGGGTCGATCGGTTCGAACCGTCGCTTGAAGGATAGGGTCACCAACGATGGGATTAGTGGCGTCGGAACGGTTGGCCGCGGAAGATACCGTTACTCGATGCAGGAGTCGTCGTTGGGCGTTGTGGCAGCGTGACTCCCAGTTCTTGAAGCCGCGTAAAAAGTTGGCTTCGGGTCATGGGGGATCCTGCTTCTTCGGCCGCCTTGATCTCGGCAACGATGGTTGAGATCACGGTGCTATCGACATCGAGAGCTTCAAGTCTTTTCTGCACTTGATCGGCATCCACCGGTTGATCGGCTCCACGTCGACCATGCGATGGTGGCGGCGGGAACAACGTTGTTACATCGACTCCTAATTCGGTTAGTCGTGTAATCAGTTGATCGCGAGTCCAAGGTGTTACAGCAGCCAAGGCGTCCTTCATTTCGCTGGTCACTTGATCGACGATCGTCGTGTCGACACCGAGATCAGTAAGGCGATCGGCAATGCGTTCGATCTTCTCTGTTTCGCGATGGTTGCGAATCAATTCTTGTAGATCGATACCATTTTCTTCGAGAACCGTGTCTACGATTTCGTGGAAGTCCGTTTCACCTGCATCGAGTTGAGCCTGAACAGCGGCAACGATGGTTTCGATCTTGTCCGCATCGACCCCCAGTTCTGTTAGTCGATCGGTAAGGCCAGCAAGGCGTTCTTCGGTGGAGGGTTCATCCGTGGAAGGACAGTCACCCAACTCGGGCGAACCACCGAGCCGAAGCGTTTCGAGAATCTGCGTCGCTTCTTCTACGGTGATGTTGGATGGAACTGCTTGGCTGGCGATCGCGGCTTCGATGCGAGCGATCCGAGCTTCGGTCGAAACGACACTCGTCACGACTTCACCGGAGGTTACGACCACATTGAGACGATTGATGACCGTCAGGGCATCGATGGGGGATACGCTACCATCGGCGTTGACATCCACCATCGCCGACGAATCGGTATCGCCTCGATTCAGAACATTGATAATCACAAGGGCATCGATCGGAGCGACCGAACCACTCCCATCGGCGTCCTCGGGAATGCGAAAGTTGTGAGCGAAATGAAAATCGGCTGCCATCATGCGACGCGATTCCAAGGCCTCGCAGTGGAGGCGGCGCCGTCTCATCAATTGGCGACGTGTCATGAGAACTCCTTCGAAACAAAAATGGGACGAGAGAGGATCCGCGTCGAAATCGAACCTGATTCCATGGTCTTTTCGGCGGGACCCAACTGGGCAACGTCTCGAACGCCCATCGAGGAATGGGTGGTATGCGGCGATCGAATGGTTATCGAGAGAAGGACGAAATAGACGCAAAGGCGCCACGAAAATCGTGGAAATGAGAGCCGTTTTGGCCAAATTGGCTCGAATTCGGGGCTCGATAACACCGGGTGGGTGCCATGGCTAAAGAGGGGAGATTTGATAAACTGGGGCTCGAGGGGATGAGGGGCATTCCTGAACTATTGACTCATGGACACTACTGGCTTTCTTTGATGACGAAACCACGCGTTTTGATCCTGCGGGCTCCTGGTACAAACTGCGATTTAGAAACAGCACATGCGTTTGAGATGGCGGGGGCGGAAACGGTTCGCATGCACGTCAACCGTTTGATCGAACGTCCTCAAAGCGCTGAGAATTTTCAGATTCTCTGTTTTCCAGGTGGCTTCAGCTACGGTGATGATATCGCTGCAGGCCGCATTCTGGCTTCGCAATTGGATTCCCATTTGTCCGAAACAATCGATCGGTTCCGCGAAGAGGATCGTTTGGTTTTGGGGATCTGCAATGGATTCCAAATCATGATGCGGTTGGGAATCTTCTTTGAATCGACTCAAAAGCAACATCCCGCCACGCTCTATTGGAATGCGCACGGCCGATTTGAAGATCGATGGGTGCACCTTAAAGTCGAAGCATCCCATTCTCCTTTTTTGAAAGGGATCGATACCTTGTATCTTCCGATGGCTCATGCGGAAGGTCGTATGATCTTTCGCGATGAGAAGGCGAAAGAGCAAATGAAAGAAGATGGGCAATTTGCATTCCGCTATTGCCGCGAGGATGGATCGACCGATTCCAAGCCGCTCCCGTTCCCGATCAATCCCAATGGTGCTGAGGAAAATGTTGCCGGTATCTGCGATCCAAGTGGAAGGATCCTGGGATTAATGCCTCACCCGGAACGCCACCTCTTTGCAACGCACCATCCTTTCTGGACGCGTCGTGAAACACAACCAGAGTTCGGGGAAGGTTTCGCCATTTTCAAGAATGCCGTTTCGTACTTCGCTTAGAGAACTCGAGCGATTTCTTGCGGTAGGGGAAGAGGGATCGCGATCCCGTCGCATGGATGGTCCTATCGCTTTTGCATAGGCATGCGGAAAAATGATTTGTTGACAAGCCAAACGAGAGTGATCGAATGACCGACTATCCAATTCCGATGCAACGATCTTTGGTGAAGAGTCGTCAAGCGTTCGAGCGCGCCAGTCGAAGATTGCCTGGCGGTGTCAATTCTCCAGCCAGAGCATTCGGAGCTGTTGGAGGACATCCCCTCTTTATTTCCCATGCCAAGGGTTCGAAGCTCTTCGATCTCGATGGTTATTCCTATTTGGATTACATCGGTAGCTGGGGACCGATGATTCTAGGGCACGCGCATCCAGAAGTCTTGGATGCCATCCATCGAGCCGTCGATATGGGGACGTCATATGGAGCACCTACGGAACGAGAATCCCAATTAGCAGAACAGATCATCGATGCGGTGCCGAGCGTTCAGAAAGTTCGGCTCGTGAGCAGTGGCACTGAAGCCACGATGAGTGCCATACGATTGGCTCGAGGCGCAACTGGGCGTGATCGCATCATCAAGTTTGCAGGCAACTATCATGGCCACGTCGATAGTTTGTTGGTAGCGGCGGGTTCAGCAGCTGCGACACTCGGTGTTCCTGATTCTCCCGGTGTGACGGAAGGAACCAGCAAAGATACCATCGTGCTGGAATACAACGATGTCGAAAGCGTGAAGCAAACGATCGAGGCAAGCGGTCAAGAAATCGCTTGTGTCATTTTGGAACCGGTCGTCGGAAATATGGGATTGGTCATTCCCACGCCCGAGTTTCTTCATACTTTGCGATCGATGACACAGAAGTACGGAATCATTTTGATATTCGATGAGGTCATGACGGGATTTCGCTTGGCCTTGGGTGGAGCGCAGGAACTGTTCGGAATCACACCGGACCTTTCCACCTTTGGCAAGATCGTCGGTGGTGGGTTGCCTTTGGGTGCTTATGGTGGCCGCGCGGATTTGATGGAACAAGTGATGCCAGCAGGCAAGGTCTACCAAGCTGGTACGCTGAGTGGGAATCCGCTTGCGACGGCAGCGGGTTGTGCCACGCTTCGCTTGCTTCGCGAACAGCCACCTTACACTTATCTCGAGAAGATATCGCAGCGATTGGCTGAGGGGTTGGGACAGGCCGCCACGTCCGCCGGGATTGCAGCGCACGTGCAACGGGTCGGCAGTATGATGACGCTGTTCTTCAATTCCGATTCGGTTGTGGATTGGAAAACCGCCGACCGATCCGATCGCAAAAAATTTGCCAAGTTCTTTTGGGGATTAATCGATCGAGGCGTCTATTTCCCCTGTAGCCAGTTCGAAGCCCTATTTGTCTCTCAGGCTCACACCGAAACGGAAATCGAAGAGACCATTCAGGCGGCTCGCGAAGCCATTCAGCTCTGCAAATAGCCATTGGAGTGGCCTGCAGGGGGTGAGAAGGATTGCGGAAGAGCCGGCCTGTTCGATTTCCGCCAGGAATTTCAGGAATTGCTAGCGTACCGGTGACTGATCTTAAATTGATAGGATTGGAGGCTGGCGCAATCTGTAGAGGATGCCGATGAACCACCCCCTTTGGCAACTGCCTGTTTGAATGATTTTCCATTCTGCACAACTTCGATAAACTGACGATGCGGACTCGTCTTGCAGCGAGTCGATGTGCGATTCGGAAGGTTCATCGGTTTTTTCCCGAGGCAATAACGAAGATGGCTACTGTTCAGAGGATCTGGGCTGTACTGGCGAAACAACAGAGAAGTGCGCTAGCAAAGCGACGCCTTCGACGAAACCGGTTGGCATGGGTGGGGATTCTGGCCGCTTCGATAGGGCTGAGCGGAACAGGGATCGCGCATGGGCAGGGGCCTAAGAAGAGCCCTAATTCGGGAAATCAAAATCAGGTTCAAGACAAGAGTAAACCGACGGCACCGAGTGGTACACCGCAAGCAGCCTTGAACATCTTTGCCGATGCGGCGAACTTTCAAAACAACGCTGCCTATGATCTTGCCATCGCCGAATGGAAGAAGCTGATCGAAAAGTATCCGAAGGATGCGATCGTCTCCAAGGCCCACCATTATCTCGGCGTGTGCTATTTGCGTTTGGATCCACCAGCCTATGCCGATGCCTCCAAGGCCTTTGAAGCAGCGCTTCAAGATAAAGCATTGGAAGTCCGTGAAGAAACATTGTTCAATCTTGGATGGTGTCAATTCATTCAAGGACGCGATGCCAAAGATGGGCAGAAGGAGCTTTTGACCAAGGCTCGTGATACGCTCCAAAGCTATCTCAAGAGTTACAGCGATGGTTCGGTAGCCGACCGAGCTCTGTTCTACCTTGCAGAATCGGAATACTTACTCGGCGAACGCGAACGAGCAGCCGAGTATTACAAGCAACTCACACAGTCTGCGACGTACTCTAAGTCTTCGATTCGACCCGACGCGTTGTATGCGATGGGAGTGAACTTTGAAGAGCTGAAGAAAGAGCTTCAAGCGAAGGAAGCGTTCGATGACTTTTTGAAAGCCTATCCAGATCACAAGTTGGCGAATGAAGTCAAGCTCTTAAGGGCCGAGATCGCGTTGCGAGCGGGTGATACATCCGATGCGGTGAGGATGTTCAAGCAAGTGGCTGATTCGCAAAATGTAACGAATCTGGATTACGTACTCTATCGTTACGGATTTGCACTGGCGAAGGCTGGCGATTTTGCTGGATCGTCCTCGGTCTATAAACGCCTTTCGACCGAGTTTCCCAAGTCGCAATATTCCACGGCTGGAATATTGGCGGCGGGACAAACGTTAATGCGCGAGAAGCGATTTGCAGAAGCAGCCGAATACTTTAAGCGGCTACTTCCAGCCAAAGATGAACGTGCCGCTGAGGCTGCTCATTGGCTGTGCCAGATTGAGCTTTTGCAGAATCGACCGACCGCCGCTGTCCCGTTGGCTCGCGAGGCTCTGAAGTGGGCTGGCAAGACTCCATCGGAAGCGCTGCTTCGAATGGATTTGGCCGAAGGCTTGATGGAGGCAGCGGAGACGCGGCAAGAAGCCAAAGAGTTGTTTGTTGGTATCGCTAAGGATTTTCCAAAGGAATCGGTGACGCCTCGCGCGACGTACAACGCAGCCTTCTTGGCGATGCAATTGGGGCAACCCCAAGAAGCCAAGAGTTGGGCGGAGGCCTTTTTGAAGCAGTATCCTAAGGACTCGTTGCTATCCGACGCCCAATACGTACTAGGTGAATCTCACTTGATGTTGGGTGAGCATGCGCAATCGGTTCGCGCCTTTGAAAAGTTGGTACAAGATAGCAGCGATGAGACCATGCTCCCGGTTTATCGCCTTCGATTGGCAACGGTTCGCTTCCTGCAGGGATCGACCGACCAAGCGATGAGCCAGTTGCAGAAGGATCTACCGAGTTTCAAGCAACCTGTACATCAAGCGGAAGCGCATTTCTTGCTGGGTGCTTGTTCGCTTCGTTTGGAAAAGTGGAAGGATTCCATAGCGCAATTGAAAAAGGCCAATGAAATCGCGCCGAAGTGGAACAAGGCTGATGAAACCCAGTGGATGTTGGGACAGGTCTATCAAGAGGACGATCAAGTCGATGTGGCGACGGCAACCTTTGAATCGTTGATCAAAGAGTTTCCGAATAGCCGCTTTCGTCAACAAGCGGAATATCGGCTAGGTCAAATTGCAGTAGGCAAGGAACAGTACGATCGCGCGATTCAGTACTACGATGGCATCCTGCAATCCAAAGCGCCCTCCGTTTCCTTGGAATATGTATCGTACGCCAAAGCTTTTGCTCTGATGCAGCAGCAGAAGTATGAAGACGCGATTGCTTTGGTGGCTCCGATCGCGAATTCCGATCGCAACGACAACTTGGCCGTTGAATCACGCATGATTCAAGGTGTGTGCAGCCGCAACGTCAAACGCTATGACGAATCGATTCGCGCGTTTCAGAAGGTCATCGATGCTAAGCCAGAAGGGGACACGCTCCCGAATGCTCTGTACGAGCAAGGATTGGCGTTAACACAACGCGGCGATGTCGAGAAAGCCAAGGCAAACTTCAATCGGATTCGAAAAGAGTTTCCGAGCTTTAAAGGCATGGACAAGGTGATCTATGAAGGAGCTTGGTTAAGCAAGGATGCCAATGAAGCGGAAGCCGTGGCCTTGTTCCGTGAGTTGTCAGAACGCTTTCCTGAAAGTCCCTTAGCAGGCGAAGCGAACTTCCATATCGGGCAAACCCAGTATGCGGATGGAAAGTTTGATGCGGCGATCAAAGCGTACACCGTATCGGCCAAGATCTCGGGTGATGTAGGGATCCAAGAAAAGTCACTGCACAAGCTTGGGTGGGCCTATTTCAAATTGCAGCAATATGCCAAAGCCTCAGAGCAATTTGAAAAGCATCTGAAGGCATTTCCCAAAGGGGAATTAGTCATCGATGGAACGTTCATGCGAGCTCAATGCGCGTATATGGAAGAGCGATTCGATGATGCCTTCTCGATGTTCAGCAAATCGCGTCAGCTGCTGGAAACGCAAAAGGACACAGCAGGGGTTAGCAATACCATCAAAGCCATGATCTATTTGCGAGGGGCTCAAAGTGCTCGCGAGCTCAAGAAGTGGGAAGTGGCCCAATCATGGTTGCAGGAAGCGCAAAGCAAGTTTCCCGAGTCGACCTATCTGCCCGAAATTACGTACGAGCTTGCCAATTGCTACCAGAATTTACAAAAAACTGCAAAATCACTTGAACTCTTCGAAGATGTTGCGAATAAAAATCGTAACGAGATTGGTGCTCGGGCACGATTCATGATGGGAGAAGTTTATTTCTCGCAGAAAGAGTTTGCCAAAGCGATTCAGGAGTTTCAAAAAGTGATGTATGGATTCGGGGCTCAGCAAGCTGCCGAACCCATCAAGAATTGGCAGGCCAGGAGTGCGGTAGAAGCTGGGCGGTGCGCCGAACTCTTGATTGGTGATTTGCAAGGTGAACGCCGCGGCAAAGCGATCCAGATTGCTCGCGGTTTCTATCAATACGTGTTGGATCAGCATCCAGAGCACGAGTTTGCGAGCCAAGCGAAGACTCGCATCGGTGCTCTCGAAAAAATGTAGAGACAGCGATAGGAACTACCCATGCTGCATTGCGGACGTTGTGTCTGGTGGAAACATCTTTGTTGGTTGTTGTTCGCGATGCAGTTGGCCATGCCGATCGATGTTCGGTACGCCTGGGGCCAGGAAGGTCGATCTCAGGAAAATAGTCCTGGGGTTCCAAGTTCTGAGATTCAGGCCTTGGAATCCGATGCAAGACAAGCGGCAGCCAATCCTGTGCGAGCTACCAATGCTGGCAAGGTCGAAGGGATGAACTTTCTGACCTTGATGGTACGTGGGGGCTGGTTCATGGTCCCGATCGGAGTCGTGAGTGTCCTGGTGGTTGCCATTGGATTGGAGCGAGCGTATGTCTTGCGGCAGTCGCGGTTGATTCCAACCGGACTTGTGCGATCCCTTGGCGCTTTGGCTCGCGAATCGGAATCTCTGGATCCTAAAGCTGCTTATCGATTGTGCCAGCAGTTTCCTTCCGCTACGGCCAATGTGATTCGGACGATGTTGCTGAAAACGGGGCGGCCCCATGCAGAAGTAGAAGGCGCGATCCGCGAGGCATTGCAGCGAGAAGCGGACCGATCGTTTACTGGTGTTCGCTGGCTGAGTCTCTTCGCAGGCATTGCGCCCTTGTTGGGATTGCTCGGAACGGTATGGGGCTTGATGCGGTCGTTTCACGATTTGTCACAGATTGGGCCGTCGCAAAATCGAAGCCAGTTTCTTTCGCAAGGGATCTATGAAGCGCTCATTACAACTTTGGGCGGGTTGATCGTTGCCATCACGGCATCTTTGTTGGCTCACTACTTTGAATCTAAAATTATCTTGGCGTATCGCCGCATCGAAGAGTTGATGTTCCATTTGTTGACGCAGATTGAACCTTACGAGGGCAAGGTTCGCTTCGAAGCGATTGGCAAAGACTTGGTAAGTCGTGATGGAATCGCCAAGGGGGATGGGCATCGCGATACGGAAGGAGATGTATCGGCTTCTGCGTCTTTATTAGGGGCATCTTCCGGTAGTAAGCTTGGTGCGTCGCGTCGCGCTGGTTCCGTGGAACGTCGCGATTCCGTCGGTTGATTCCTGTTCTTCGCCTTTGAGGCAATACTTCTGAGGAGAGAGCGGGATGGCCGTTCAACTGAGGCGCAGCAAGGCCTTTGATTCTTTGAATCTTACACCATTGATCGACGTGGTCTTCTTTCTGTTGGTCTTCTTTCTTGTGGCAACACGGTTTGAAGAAGAAGATAAGAACCTTCCTGTTTCATTGCCATCGGCTTCCAATGCGGTGCCACTGACGGTTGAGCCGCAAGAGATCGTGATCAACGTCGATGAAGAGGGACGTTACTACGCCGATGGGCAATTCATGAATCTGGCTGAGTTAGAAGAGTATTTGCAAAAGGCGGCGACCAATAATCCTCTCCAACAAACGGTGACGATCCGTGGCGATCGAAAGACGGTTTATCAAAACGTTGTGAACGTCATGGATCTTTGCAGCAAGTTGGGAATTGCCAACTATAGGATTTCGACTGGATCCGAAGAGGCTCGTTGAGCATGGCTCCGAAGAATACACGATACGAAGTCGTTGCTAGACGATCGAAGCGGGAGAGCTTGCAGCTATGGCCGATGGACGCTGCCTTGCTGGTGATTTCCTGCTTGATCATGGTCCTAGTGCTCAAATATTTGCGATTCAATGATTCGCGATTGGCCTACAATGCCTGGACCTATTTGATTGGCGTTCCCAGCGTCATGATCATCTTGGCCATGATCTTGCATCTCACCACAGGCAAGGTCGTTGGAAGATCGATGCAGCTATCGTTTTTGGTAAGCGTTGCGGTGCATTTGCTGATCTTGGTAAGCACCTTGAATGTTCTGATCTTCGCTAAGTATTGGCCCGATGTTTACGATGAGATGGTAGCAGAGACGCGGCCACAGAAATCGACAGCCGCCGAATATCATCGACCTGTATTAGCGGTCAAGAAGAGTCGTCCCAATTATTTGCGGGCAGTCCCCGTCGAACACGAGTCGGAAGAGAAGCCAACACCGAGAGCTAGACGTGAGCAACTCGCTGATCTGAAACCTGTTGAGATGCCAACCGATCGATCGCGGACGGAAACTCCCGAACCATTCTTGATTCCGAATCCCAAGCCATCGCCCAATCAACCTGTTCCAAATTCGTCTGCAGTGGAATTGGAACGCAAGCGTTTGCAGGCAGACTATCCGCGTCGTGTCGAGAAGATTGATGTGCCCGAACCAACGGTGGAGGTACAACCAAGGGAGGCTCTGGAAGCTCGCGAAACAACGACTTCGCGGACGGCTGAGACGCAGCGAGAAACTGCGTCGAGCGTCGCCCAGGCCTTGGCCGCAGAGACTTCGCCATCGGTATCCGTGGAAGCGAAGCCGATCCCGCGAGCGCGTCGCGAGCAGAATCCTGATATTCGCGATGTTCAATCATCGCTACCGCAAAGGACCAAGCCGAGCGATTTGTTGATGGAACGTCCTCGCATGACGCAGATTCCTTTACCGGAAGCTGCTTTGAGTGAGCCCGGCGGAAGCGAATTGGCTACGGTGGAAGCTCGCCAACAAAATGTTGTCAAACGCAGTTCTTCGGCTCCAACCCAATCGCAGTCGGAAAAGATGCAGGATCGGCCGACGACCCCTTCGCAGTTGGCGGATCGACGTTCCGATATCATGCGATCCAATCAAGGACGGGCTGCCATGGAGTCATTGCCCGGTGACGTTCGCGAATCGACACCGCGTCGCGTGCAAGGTGGTCCCGTCGCGAGAGAACTCGCATCATCAGAGACCTTGAAAGGCCCAACGGCACCCGAGAGCCACGCGACGACTACGAATCAACCCAACGCAAGTGAACTCGCTTCCAGTCTAAAGGCCAATCAATCCACACGACCTTCATTTGCGAATCGAAGCTCGAGCTTGTCCTCAGCACCACGCGACTCTTTGCAATTACCCAACCTTGGAAGATCGCAAAATGGAGCATCGTCGAATATCGAAGGTTTATCGGCGGCTCAAACGAATGAATCGGGTGCAGCCATGGAGTTGGCCAACGCACTAGGGCAAGGTGATCGTGGGACCGAAACTCGCAATCGGAGTGGTATGGCATCCGAACTAGCTGGACCTGTGGTTGATACCAAGATCGGCTTTGCTGAAGGAGTTTCCGGTGCTAGTTCCAATGAACCTTTATCACCAGGGCTGGAATCGAGACCGCTTGGAAGTGGAAGGGGGCAAGCTGCTCGAGGGCTTAGCCAAGGACGCGACAATCTCTTGTCGGCACCCAGCGCGATGGGATCGATTGCCAATCCGCTTGGCGATGGAAGTGGTCGCGAAGGAAATGGACTCAATGCTCGTCGCGGCAATGAAGATTGGATTCGCGATCTCGAAGCAAGTAGCGATCGGCAAGCGAGCGGTCGGGCTCAAACCGGACGTCGAGATGGATTGAGTCTCGAGGGAGCCGAATCGGGTTCGCTGTATGGACCATTGAAGTCGTCAGCGATTCCAGTGCCCAATGAAGAAGGGCAGGGAAGAGGTAACGTTCCGTCGGAAGGAAGCCCCGATGTCTCTTCGTTGGCAGATCGAGTTCAGAGCCCATCTAGAACCAGTGATCGTAGCAGCATCGCATCGAATCTCGGGATGGCCAAAGAGGACGGAGGTCCAACCGTGGCCTTGGAACGGGGGCAAGGAGGATTGGAACGTCGTCCACTGGATCGCTCCTTAGCAGACGTTGGTGTTTCTGACATTCAGATTCAACGATTTCGCCGCAAAGATTTGGGAGGGCCAACCCTGAGTGGTGAGGGAGTGCCCATTCCTGCTCCTGCCTTTCAGCGACGACTCGATCGAAATCGCGATCCAGGCGAGTCGGATTCTTCTGGAGCCATTGGACCGGAGGCCGAACGTACGATCGAGCGTGGCTTGGCCTTTTTGGCGGCGCATCAACGGAGTGATGGGTCTTGGAGACTCGAGGACTTTGATACTCCGGTGCAGATTCGAAGCAATACCGCAGCCACGGCCCTGGCGATCTTGGCATTCCAAGGTGCAGGTTATACGCATCAGCAGGACAAGTATGCTGGAACGGTGGCTCGTGGCCTTCAATATTTGATTCGATCCCAACGCGAGAACGGTGACTTGTATGTTCGGATGGACAATGTTTCTGACATGAATGCATGGCTATATAGTCATAGCATCGCGTCCCTTGCTCTTTGCGAAAGCTATGGCATGACGCAGGACCCTCAGTTGCAGAAGCCCGCCCAGCGAGCGGTGGACTTCATGATCGCAAGCCAAGACAAATCGGGTGGAGGGTGGCGGTACACGCCTGGCTTGGGAAGTGATACCAGCGTCACCGGTTGGTTCATGATGGCGCTCAAGAGCGCGCAGCTAGCAGGCTTGGAAGTGGACCCAACCGTCTTCCAGGGAATTCAACGATGGCTTGATAATAGCCAAGCATCTCGGCAAGAAAAACATCTCTATCGTTACAACTACAAAGCTCCCGATACCGATACGCAGCGGCACGGTCGCGAAGTAACGCCGATCATGACCAGCATCGGGTTGCTCATGCGTTTGTATTTGGGTTGGCAGCGAGAGGATGGAGCGATGCAGGAGGGAGCCCAATACTTGCTGCAATTTCCGCCTGCCGAAGGAGATGCACAAACACCTCTCCGCGATACCTACTATTGGTACTATGCAACGCAGGTGATGTTTCACATGGGTGGGGATACATGGAAAGAATGGAACTCGCGTCTTCGTCCCATCCTGATTGAATCGCAGGTCGAATCGGGAGAGTATGCAGGAAGTTGGGAGCCACTCGGCGACATTCCCGACGCTTGGGGCAGTTTCGGTGGGCGGCTTTATGTGACGACGCTGAACCTCTTGTCGTTAGAAGTCTACTATCGACACCTTCCGCTTTACGAAGCCACAGCCAAGTGACGAACCAAGAACGTCATTCGATTCGCGAACTGAATTTCGTCAAATCAGATTCGTGAATCGAATGACGTTATTGAATCGAGAGGTTAGAGGCTTGCGTTCTCAAATCCATTTTATCGCGAAGTGAGAACACTTCGAATTTTGGAAGGAGATGGATCGGCGCCGTTGAATTCTTCCAGCGCGAAATCGGCATCGACCTTGCGCACGCTTTTCAGGGTGATGACACCCGTATCTTGTTGAATGTGGTAGACGACGATGCTCTTGAGCACGCTATCGTAGACCACCATTTGTTGTACGTACTGTTGGTTGCTCGTTGGAACCACAACGCTTGTGACAACGGAGTTGCTCAAGGAGCCGACTTGCACGTTGGGAGGAGTCCACGGCATGGCCACGGGATGACCGGCTTGGCTCCAGGCGTAAGTGGAAACCGCCATGGTCAAAAGGACGATACTGAGGAGCAAACCGATTCCAGTGCGCTGCATTATTAATTCCTCTGTTGCTGAAGTCGCGCCAGGGTAGCTAAAAATCCATGGCATTTTCAAGGTGAGTTTTTTCCGCAGGGGTTTGGAATGCGAAGAGTCGAGTCGAATCCAGCGAATCGAAGAGGACCTAGGTGGACGATCCGCAGGGATCGGAGTAGGATTTCAGGGTAAAGCGTGGTAAGACTATTGCGCTTTCCCACCTTCCTACCCCTCCCTCTATCTCCGTTGTCCGCATTCCAAGAATTCGGATTAAGTGCTAGCGAAACATCGTCGGAACCCTCGTCGTGTGAGACTGTTCGGACGAGAGAACAGTCAACGCCAGAGACGCGAACGCGAGAAGAGTTGGGGAGCATGGATCGAATCAACGATTTGTGTAGGGAGGGCTTTTGATCCATCCACGAAGGGTGGCTGGTGATAGAGGTCATGGGATTAATCAACAAGAAACAGTGTGGGGTTAGATCAATGCGAAAGATGATTGGCTGTGCTGCGTTGGCTGCTTCGTTGTTTGCTGCTCCGGCAGGCATGGCACAGGAATGGGCCAATTTGGAAGTGACCTTTGTCTACGACGGTGACAAGATTCCTGCTCGTAAAGAGCTGGACATGTCCAAGGATCCCGTTTGTGCCAAGACGAAGCAAATGGACGAATTGTTGGTTGTGAATGCAACCAACAAGGGGATCAAGAATGTCGGTTTTTGGGTCGACAAGACGAAGTCGAAGTTGACCGAAGCGGACATTCATCCATCGATGAAGGATGTTCCGACATCCAAGCTTTTGCTCGACAACAAGGACTGCGTATTCACGCCTCACTTCTTGATTGCTCGATCTGGCCAAACGATTGAAGTCAAGAACTCGGATTCCACCGGTCACAATGCAAACTTCAATTTCATCAACAATCAAGGTGTCAATTTCGTTGTGGCAGCCAACTCGTCGCAAGACTTGACGCTCGGCAAGGGCATCGTCGAACCTGCTCCGATTCCTGTGCAGTGCAACGTGCACCCTTGGATGGAAGCCAAGTTGATGGTGATCGATCATCCTTACGGGGCGGTGAGCGATGAGAATGGCGTTTTGAAGATGGAGAAGTTGCCAGCAGGAAAGGCTTTGACCTTCAAGTTGTTCCATGAGAACCAGAACAAGTTGGAAGAAGTCGAAGTCGATGGCAAGAAGCAAGAATGGAAGAAGGGCTTTGGCGAGATGACGCTCAAGGCCGGCGACAACAAGATGACGATCAAGATTTCGTCATCGAAGTTCAAGAACAAGTAAATGGTTGATTGAACAACAGATGCAAGCAGTAAGAGCCCGGGTTCGCCTGGGCTCTTTTTTTGTAGGTGCAATCAAAAAGGAGTTGCGTTTGTACTTGTCCCGCGGTCTACAATAGTTGGGTTCGCAGGTCTGTTGGGGAGTTTGAGTATGGTCGGTTGGCATTGGAAAATGGTGTTGGTTGCCATGTTGCTTGGGGGGGCTCAGGCGGTGGCGGACGATGGAACCGAAACAAGTTCCATTCGATGGCAGGGTGACGACGCTCCCTTGCATGCCAAGATCGAACGCCATCTGCGCGAGCAACGAGACCACTTGATGGAGAGCTTGTCCCCTGAGGCGAAACGAGGGTACCTGCATCTTGTGGAGTCGGTTTACTTGCCTTCCGATTTTGATCAAGAGATCGTCGATGAGATCGAGCGTCAAGGGAATCGTGGAATGGACTTTCTCGATGGTCGCGTCGAGCGAGGCTCACCTTTTTGGAGCCGATTTGGTTTGACGGCTCGCCCTGACCAACCATCGAAGCCCATGCAGTATGTGGTCACGGAAGAGGGAAAGTATGTGATGAACTGCTTCGCTTGCCATGGAGGATCCTTGTATGGAGTTTCGTATCCAGGGCTGCCCAACAATCTTTATGCCTTGGAGAGTTTGACCGAGCAGGTACGACGCGTGAAGCTATCGATGAACAAGCCGCTTGGCCATATGGATGTGGGATCGATGGCCATGCCGCTGGGGACCAGTGTGGGGACGAGCAACGCAGTGATGTTCGGTGTGGCTCTTATGAACTATCGCGATGCCGACCTCAATATCTATCCGTTGCGTACGCCAGCGTATCTTGTGAATCATGATATGGACGCTCCACCTTGGTGGCATTTTGCAAAGAAGTCTCATCTCTATATCGATGGCTTCGCGGAGAAGGGGCATCGGGGCCTGATGCAATTCATGATGGTCAAGCAGAATGGGCCCAAGCAGTTTCAAGGTTGGGAAGGTGACTTTCGCGATGTGTATACGTTTCTGCAGGAATTGAAAGCACCTCGCTTTCCACTTGATATCGATAGCGAGAAGGCGAGTCGTGGAAAGATCGTATACGAACAACGGTGTGCTGACTGCCATGGAACCTATGGGGCACGCGGTGATTATCCCGAACGCGTGATTGCGATCTCGGAGGTTGGGACCGATCCTATTCGTCACCAAGCTTTAACAACGCGGCATCGCGAATCGTACGCTCGCAGTTGGTTTGCCGACTATGGCAAGCAAGATACAAAAGTTGACGTCGATGGATATGTGGCACCGCCGCTCGATGGCATTTGGGCGAGTGCACCGTACTTTCATAATGGAAGTGTGCCAACGTTATGGCACGTGCTTCATCCCGAAGCTCGGCCGGCCGTTTGGAAACGAACGCATCTAGGAATGGACTGGCAACGCATGGGATTGAAGGTCGAAGAGTTCGACGCAGTTCCCTTCAAGCTCAATGCCGAGCAACGTCGATGGTACTTTGATAGTCGTCAAACGGGGAAGTCGAATCGCGGGCATGATTTTCCAAGCAGCCTTGAGGAATCGCAAAAGATCGATTTGCTCGAGTATCTCAAAACACTGTAGGGAACGTAGTCCTGGTTGACTTCTTGTTCCTTAGAAGGCATGAGGGTGCGGAGTTTGTAGAGTAAGTCAAGCAAGAGGTGGTCTTCCAAGATTGGAAGGCAATTTAGGAAACGTGCCTTTCAAGGGACTGGAAGTCAACACTGGAAGTTACTTGAGTGGTGGGTAGGGCAGGGGAGTGCCGTTGGTGGTGAGGATTTGGATTTCGTGAGCTCGATACTGCGTGTGGGTCCAAACGATCTTTTTGTCGGGGGTGACTTCGAAGATCTTGATGCCTTCTTTCGCACCGTAACTAGCGATCACGGTATTTCCGTTGGGGAGACGTTGAGCACCACACGGGTCAGCGAAGGGCTTTTGGGGGAAATCTGCATTGGAGATATGCCATACCACCTTTCCATCAGGATCGAGTTCAACCACTTGATTGCTATGGGTCAACGTAACCAGGATGTTGTGATTGGGAAGCAAGATCGCGGTGAAAGGCCATGCTTCGGATTTGCGGCCTCCGAGTTGTTCTAGATCGGTTTTCCAAAACCGGAGGATTCTTCCTTCGTCATCGTATTCTTTCACTTGGAATGCAAGGAGATGAGGTACGAGGTATCGACCGCTGCTCGTCTTTCGAGCCATACGTGTCTGCATATGAGCGTTATCGGTTTCAGGTTCCAGGCGAAATTGAATCGCAATCTTTCCTTCTCGATCGATCTCAAGGGCCCGGGGGTTTTTTCCAAGTTCGGTGATCAGCGTATTTCCGTTGTCGAGTCGTTGAGCGGTCCCGATTTCGTTATTGAGCAATGAAAGGCTGTAGATGCTGTGAGACTCTTGAGTCTTGGGGGAGTACTCTCGGACTTCCTTGGTCCAAGCGATGAGGACATTACCATCGGGGAGAACGAAACCATCGCGAGCTCCTTTGGCTCCCGAATCCCAAACAATCTTGTTTTCTTCGTCGAGAATGCCCGTGAAATCGGGACCAGCAATGAACAGAGAGTGTCGAATGTCTTGGGCAGGAAGGGAGCCAGTCAAAAAAGATGTTGCAAGCAAAAGGCTTGCAAGCAAGTTTTGATAGTGCATTTGAGAACTTTCTAGCGAAGGCTTGGGAAACAACCTTAATAGCTACTTAAGAGTGTAGCTTTGCGCATTGCGAATTGATATGTTGGCATCAGGTGGATTCGCAGTCACAAAGCTCTGGCTTTCTCTGCTCGCAATTCCTGACGAAAACGTTGGTGGCGTTTCGTAAAGCAATATTTGATCGGATTCATCGATGAGGGCCTTCGTGCGCTCGTCGTTTGCTTTATTTCTTTTTCCAACGTGATTCAATCAGGAGTTCGAAAATGCGCACTCAGAAGTCTGCATTTACGCTCGTCGAGCTTTTGGTAGTAATCGCCATCATCGGTATTTTGGTGGGATTATTACTTCCGGCAGTGCAACAGGCCCGCGAAGCGGCTCGGCGGATGCAATGTTCTAACAACCTCAAGCAAATGGGGTTGGCGATACTCAATTACGAGTCTGCCCATAAAAGATTTCCGATCGGCTTTACCGATGCGAGGCAGACAGGCGCGGCTTTGCGCGACGGTGGCTGGTCTTGGGCCACAGCCATTTTGCCATTCGTCGAACAAACCGCTGTCTACAATCGATTCGACCTGAAGTACCATCCCTATGGAACAGTGGGAACCGTCAGCGATCCTGCGGGTAGCAACAATGCGACCGTGGCCATTCCTTTGTCAGTCTTTCGCTGCCCTTCCGATTTGGCTCCTTTGACACGGGCTATCAATGCCGGTAGCGCAGGTGGCACGAATGCAATTGCAATCTCGAGCTATGCCGGGTGTGAAGGAGCATTTGATGGAGATCCTTGCGATCCAGTGGCTTCGACGGGCGAAATGGTTTCGAATCCGCGAAACACAGGGCTATTCATCGTCAATGGATCTCGCAAGATCTCGAACGTTACCGATGGGACATCGAATGTGATTGCCATAGGCGAGGTTTCGTGGAGACCAATTCAGAATATTGGGGGCACGAACTACGGATCGGATCGTCAATTCATCTATGGCAACGTGACCACAGGTGGAGGCCCGATTTGTTCGAACACGTCTTCGACCACCAATGGTTCCTTCATTCATATGCGTTGTACTCGCAAGAAGCTCAATGGACCCTTGATCGGCGGTGATAAGCATCGAGCATTTCACAGCTATCACTCGGGAGGAGCCATGTTTGTGTTCGTCGATGGTTCGGTTCACTTTATCAGTGAGAACATCGACCATACCAACACGAACTATGTCGCGAGCCCATCCAATTTGGGCGGACCCTTCGGAACCTATCAGCGATTGGGGGCAATCGATGATGGACAGGTCCTTGGTGATCTTGGTCTCTAAGAGCGACAACTTGCCGATGGCTTAAATGTACAGCGCAGGTCTGAGGAGCTGTGCTGCTGCTTTGTTGGGAATTCTTGGATCATCAGGGTGTAATGTATGTGGAAGCGGATTGGAATTTTCGTCCTAGCGTGCATAGGATTGATGGGTGCAGGTTGTGGGCCAAGTGGTCCAGAACTGCGAGAAGTCACGGGAACAGTTACCGTCAATGGGAAGCCGGTGACAGGGGCAGTCTTAACCTTTGTACCAGTTGCTGGGGGTTCACCCTCCTATGGAGCGACCGATCGAGAAGGAAAGTACCGTCTTGCCTTCACCGATACCAAATTTGGAGCCATGGTTGGCGAGCATGAGGTAGAGATTGCCACCAGCAAAATCTCTGCTGCAGAGCGAGCTGAGATGAAAGCACAGGGGATGGAGGTGCCCGACCAGCAGGTATCTGTCCCGAAAAAGTACCGTGAAAAGGGGGCTCTCAAGGCAACCGTCGAACGAAAGGCCAACGTTATCGATTTCCCGATGACCACCGACTAAACCGCAGAACCCCACCATGTGGAATACCCTGTGAGATTGTGGGTTGAATGGGTTAAATGCGCGGTTTGGCGACTGGAATCTACGGGGGCGATCAATTAGGCTTAAAAGGATCTTATCTCCGGAGGTTCTACCTCCATAATCCGTCGAGCAAAGACCGGGGCAAATCGCATGTCAAACTACGTGCCATTGGATGAGGCAGCCAAGCGTCTGGGTGTAAATCCTGATCAGTTGGTCGAGATGCTTTCTCGGGGCGATATTTTTGGATATCGCGATGGTGCAAGCTGGAAGTTCAAGCCAGAAGAGATCGAGCGCGTACAGCAAGAGATGGCTGGCGATTTAGACGAAGAAGCCGGTGGTTCCTCGTTGTTGCTTTCCGAAGGCGACTTAGGTCTTTCGGGAAGTGGAAGCAACATCAACAAAGGGGACGATGCAGGCAGCGATGTGGCGCTTGTTCCCGATCCAAGCAGTGGTAGCGGCGTACGATTGGTGACGCGTGGCACAAGCAAAGCAGGTGATAGCGATGCCTTGAGCCCTATCGGCGATAGCGACGGCGACTTGCAATTAGTCAATGAAGATTCCGGTGATCTTTCCGGAGCTGCTAGCTCGGATGTTTTGGGTTCAGGAGTGCTTTCAGGTATCAGTTCTGCAAGCGGAACGGGAAGCGGTGGCGGTTCCAAAATTGGATCGTCGGGATCGTTGGATTTAGACGGCGATCTTCAATTAGCCGATGACGATGAAGACGATCTCGTCCTCGGTTCTGGAAGCGATCTCGCCTTAGCTACCGACAGTGGCATCAATTTGATGAGCCCATCCGACAGTGGTCTTTCGTTGGAAGATGAGCCACTCGATCTTGCTGGCACGGGCATTTCGGGGCTCGACCTAGCTACGGAAGGCAGCGATGTTGGAAGTGGCGTGGGGTCTGCAGCTGCGAGTGGATCGTTGGTTGATTTCCAACAAGATGAAGAGTTTCAATTGTCACCATCCGGTGGCATTGAAGTTGAGGAAGATAGTGGGTCGCAGGTAATCGAACTGGAAGATTCCACTGAATTTGGGAGTGCGCCGGTTGCCTTGAGTGGCGGCGATGTTGGGTGCATTCGCTGGCGGCGACGATTTAGGTGGTGGTCTAGGTATGGAAGACCTCGGGGCAGGAATGGCTGGTGGGGCTGCGATGGCAGCGGCACGTGGCACGCCTGAATTTTTCACTACGCTCAAGTCGGTGCTTTGCTTGGCATCCTTTTGATCACGCACTTGCGGGATTTTCATCACCGATATTGGGCGAATATGTGGGCTTGGAATGCAAGTCCACCAGCGTTTGACATCCGCAACTCAAATGGTGATCGATTCGCTGGAATGAAGTAATGCTATCGCAGTGAACCATTCCACACAAACCAAGCGGCCTCGAGAATGTGGCCGCCTTTTTTTATGGATTTTCTCAAGGTGTGAGCGAACAGAAATTGGGGTTGAGGGCAGATGAGACATTTGGTATTTCCACTCGCATCGGTTTTGCAAGGAGTGTCACGATGGCCAATCAACAACGAAAGAGGATTTCACAACATCTTCCGATGGTGTGCGTCGTCGTTGGTGCATTGGGCCTTTGCGGCTGCAAGCAATGGCCGCAAACATTGCCTCAGCAGGCCCAGTATGTTCAGCAAGACCAAGAGCGATTATTGAGCGAGTTACGGGCACACAAGAAGCGGGCCGATGAATTGCAGGCTCGCAACGAACAGCTCACCAACCGCTTGGATGAAAGCGAACGCATGGTGGCTCGGCTGCAAAACTCAAAGCCTTCAAGCCGCCTTTCATCGGCAGACCCCAGCCTTGGTCGCAACAGTGTGCCATCGTATGCACCCTCTTCGATCGACCCGAGCCTTGCCGGAAAAGACCCAAAATCGTTGGGAGCCTCCACTGGCAGCGGAAGTGGTGCGGGACAGGCACCTCGTTGGCGTTCATCGCGACGAAGCACCGCGACACCTTGAGATTTCAAGCGAAAGTAGCTTGTGAAAAATCAGCGTAGCAGATCGCTGAGTACATCGAGGGGGAATCGGCCCTTTTCTTGCATCGAGGTTGCGACAGTTCGGACGCGATTTTGGACTGATGCGAACCCTGGAATCTCCCCTATAATTCTTTGCTATCCAGTTTGCGGCGAAACTTCATCCCACCCCAACTTCGCCCACACCGAATCCATCTTCAAGCGTTGACAACAGCGCGCACTCTAGAAAAAGGCATTGGATAAATTGTCGACTCAGCGAGTGGTTCGCGTAGCGATCCTGGTGATTCTCCTTGGAATATCCTGTGGCTGTGAACCGGAGTTTCAAGTCAATGTCTACCGAGCTCCGAAGCGCGTGGATCCGGTAGCTGAGCCTGCTAAACCCAAGCGATCGTTAGCGGCTGTTATTCCCCATGAAACATCGGTTTTCTATTTGAAGGCGATGGAGGATCCCGCAAGGCTTGAAGGCCTATTCGATCCCTTTGTTCAGTTAACGAAGGATGTCACCTTTCATGCGAGTGGAAAGCCCGTATGGAAGTTGCCGGAAGGCTGGAGCGAGAAGCCTGGAACAGGCATCGCGATTGCCAATATCGAAGCACCAGCCGAAGGAAAGCCCGTCGTTTTCGCGGTGACTCAATTGGCGCTGCCTGAAGGAGATTGGGATCGTTATCTCGAAGACAATTTGAATCGATGGCGCGATCAATTGTCATTGCCTCGTCTTCCGCTGGCTGAACAGAAGAGCCAATTGAAAGAGATTGCTCGTGAGGGTGGCGAGAAGTCTTCCTACGTGGTTGATCTTGTGGGCACTGCGAGTGGTAGTCGAGGACCGATGATGGGTGGCCCGATGATGGGTGGATCCACGCCAACGCCACCGCCGCGTGAGCCAGGGCCTCCCAAGCAATCCCCTTTGAAGTTTGATGTTCCCGAAGGATGGGTCGAGAAACCTGCTGGACAGTTTCGTTTGGCCGTATTTGAAGTTGGCACTGGTGATCGGCAAGCAGAAGTTACGGTCAGTGCTGCAAAGACCGATCCCAAGGGAAACGCCATCATGTGGCAAGGTCAGTTGATGCAACAAGGTGATGAAAAGGCGATCGAACAAGCTGCAATGGCAGCCATGGAAAAAGGAACCCCAATCACGTCTCGATTGGGAGAGGGATCGCTCTACTTGTTTCGCGAGTCAGAGAAAGAAGATGCTCAGGCATTCTTGATTGGAGTCATTCCTATCAAAGATGCCGATGCAAGTCTCTTTGTAAAAATGCGTGGTGCAGCCAATCTTTTGGAAGGGCAACGCGACAAGATGATCGGGTTTATCGCTTCCATGAAGGTGGAAGAACTTTAGGATTTAAGTCACGCAGTAACGACTTCTTACAGAGTTGAATTCAAATGGCGACTTCTACTTGGAATGATTCACGTACGATTGCAGGAGCCAACTCGTCATCGAGTTTGACGACAGGGCTTTGGAAAATCCTACATATCTTGGGATCGCTCAAAATCACCGTGGCGATGTTTGCATTGGGGATCGTCATCCTCTTTGTCGGAACATTGGCGCAGGATGAGCAAACCTTAGTCGACGTCAAGAACGAATATTTCAATGCGTGGATCTCTTATATCGCGCCTGATGTTTTCTTGCCGATCACCATCTTTGGGAAGCATGGGGCATCGTCGATAGTGATTCCTTTCCCCGGAGGTGCGACGATTGGCTTCATTTTGCTGGTCAATCTGATCGCTGCCAAGCTCACTCGGTTTCATATGCATGCCAAAGGTGGCAAGCTCATCGCAGGCTTGTTCTTCTGCATTCTGGGATCGATCTTGATGGGCTTGATTGTCGTCGGGGCTCACCGCGGTGATGGACTGCAGGGCGAACCTCCCTTTAGTTACGACTTTCTGTGGACGCTGTGCCAAATGAGTGTTTGGCTACTGACGGTCGGCAACATCGCCTGGGTCGTGATGTGGTCTCCGAAGAAGCGTTTGATACGAGTTCTCTCGTGGATCCTTCTCGCCATTCTTTTGTTGTGTTCGGTGCTCGTGGGAATGGAACAATTCCGAATTCCCGACCCAGGTTTGCGGATCACTTGGCAGTTAGCCAAGAGTTTGATCGTTGGGGTCGTACTCTTGATCGGATTGATTTTCTTGTTTGGGAGTCGGGGTGGAAATGTCTTGATTCACCTCGGTGTTGGACTCTTGATGTTGGGCCAGTTCATTTTCGGTGACCAGCAGATCGAAGAACGAATCACGCTCTTTGAAGGTGAGTCGACGCGAGTTGCCTATCAATTGGATCGAGTGGAGCTTGCCTTTCTAGAATCGGTCGATGAGTCAGAGGACCGAGTAGTCAGCATCGATGGACCGTTTCTCGAGCGAGCCGTTGGGTCGGACCAACCGCTGAAAGATGCGGCATTGCCTGTTGATGTGATCGTGAAAGAATGGTTTTCAAACCACGATATCGATCCCATCCAAGGAGCGCAAAAGAATCTTGCCACGGCAGGGGCTGGCCTGCGATTCAAAGCGATCAGCCGACCGAAGTTTAGCGCTGCTCAAAGCGAGCAAGTGAACTTGGCAGGGGCCTATGTAACGTTTTTGGACAAGAAGTCAGGAAGCGAACTGGGGACTTACTTGGTAACTCAGTTTCTTCATGATCCGAACGTGACACGAAAGCTTGTACCAGAGCCATTGGAAGTCGATGGCAAGAAATACCAAATTCAGTTTCGCTTCAAGAATTCCGTGAAGCAGTACCTCATCACTTTGGACAATGTCCAGCGTGAAAACTATTCTGGGTCGATGACGCCCCGTGACTTTTCCTCCGATGTCCGCATCATGGATGAGTCAGAGGGTTCGGAACAAAAGGGCCATATTTGGATGAACAATCCCATGCGTTTTCGCGGGGAATCGTTCTATCAAAGTTCGTATGGATCGGCCGAGCAATCGGGAATCGGCAAAGAGTCGACGACTCTGCAGGTGGTGACCAATGCAGGTTGGTTGATTCCGTATGTGAGCTGCGTGATTTGTGGGCTCGGCATGCTCGTCCATTTTGGCGAGACTTTCGTTCGCTTCGCGGGGCGTTACGAACGACGCAAGTCGACAACAATCGATCGCAAGTACTTGGTGATAGGTGTCGTGGCCGCCCTCGTGCCATTGCTCTATTTTGCTTCCAAAGCGATGCCGCCACGATACGCGCGGGATCAGTTTCGCTGGGCGGATGCGGGCAAGTTACCCATGATGCATGAAGGTCGCATCAAGCCTTTGGATACCGTTGCGAGGAACCTACTGCTTGCCGCTTCGAATCGAAGCAAGCTCTATGACAAAGATGGCCACGTGATCACAGCCACCGAGTGGTTGGTTGCGTCGATGGCCAACGCCGATTGGACTAAGGAAATCGGCTGCATCCGAATTGATGCCCAAGAAGTGTTGGACGAAATCGGCTTGAAACGCCGTGAAGGCCATCGCTATTCATTTGCCGAAGTCTCCGAGAAAATAGGAGATGTTCGAGCGAAGTTGCAACGGTTGGATCCGAATGATCGCGAAAAATGGTCGTTCGTCGACAATAAGATGGCCGAGTTATCCAATCGGTTCGGGATTTTGGAAGTATTGCGTATTGCTTATCAACCTTTGGTGCCTCGCATCCCTGAAGAACAAGATGAGTCATCGACGAAGAAGTTCTGGAAAGAGATCCAAGAGTTGGAGCAACTGGTTCGAGCGATCGAGAAGGAAGCTCCACCTGCCATCATACCTCCAACGCAAGGTCCGCAGGATTTGACCAATGTGCATACGCAATGGCAGGCCTATGGCCCGGCCTATTTCCACGCTTTTGAAAAGAAGCTGGAAGGGGTTGAGATCGACCGTAGTGCCATCAACAAGTTTGCGGAGATGTTGATTGCGGTACAGGAAAAGAATGCCACCGATTTCAATAGTGCTCTTCGCGAATACCGTGGGGTCGTGGAAAAGCAGGCACCAGATCCCAAGAAGCTTGGCAAGACAAGCTGGGAAGCCTGGTACAACCGAACCGATATGATCACGATTTGCATCGTCATGTATCTGACTGCATCACTGGTGACGCTTAAAGGTTACCTATATTGGTTTGAAGGATTTCGAACGATTGGATTCTGGATGGCAATTGCGACGTTTGGTTTGCACACGATTGCCATCGCGATGCGAATCTATCTATCCGATCGGCCCCCCGTCGTGAATCTCTATTCTTCGGCGGTATTTATTGGCTGGTCGGTTTTGCTTTTTGGATTGGTGATCGAAAAACTGTTTCCGATTGGAATTGGAACCTTGACCGGAGGGACGTTTGGATTCTTGAGCTTGCTTGTGGCCAATGGGTTGGATACCAGCGATACGATGCCCGTGTTGCAAGCCGTTCTCGATACTCAGTTTTGGTTGGCAACGCACGTGACCTGCATCACACTCGGGTATGGAGCAACCTTCTTTGCCGGAGCAATCGGAATCGTCTATTTGACGGTTCGGATCTTCGTGCCCCAAGAAAAAGCAGGAGCCTATGGCAAAGCGGAAATCGAATCGATCATCGACCGTATTGGTTACGGTGTCATTTGCTTTGCGTTGTTCTTCAGCTTTATCGGAACGGTCTTAGGCGGGCTTTGGGGAGATGATAGTTGGGGACGTTTCTGGGGTTGGGATCCAAAAGAAAATGGAGCACTCATGATCGTTCTTTGGAATGCTCTCTTGATCCACGCTCGATGGGATAAAGTTGTCCGAGGTCGCGGCTTTGCATTGCTATCCGTGGTTGGCAATATTGTCACTGCCTGGAGTTGGTTTGGAACCAACCAATTGGGAATCGGGCTTCACAGTTATGGATTCAATAAGAGCGTTCTGTATTGGTTGGCAGGATTCGTCGCTAGCCAACTCATTATCGTTCTCTTCGGTTTGATCTTCAGTGGGATTTCGGGGCCGCAAACACCGGCCAAGACCGCTTCTCAATAGACAACGATTGATTGATCTAGCGAGATCCCAATGGATGCTCGCAACAAAGTAGAAAGGGTGGATGGACTCGATGATTTCGGGATCCAGCCACCCTTTTTTTATTGGGTGTGTCGTGTGTAGAAGGCCCGTCAAGCCGTTGGCAGGAGCTTGGGGATGGTATCAAATGGGAGCTTTCACTGACGCATTCTGCCATTGAAGTCCAACCTATGCCCATCATTGAGATCGAAAACCTGGTCAAGTCGTATCGCGTTTTTCAGAAGCGTGAAGGATTTAAGGCCGCGATTCGAGGTTTGTTTGATCGCGAGTATCGCGATGTCCAGGCCGTTCAAGGAATCGATTTGCAAGTGGAGCAGGGAGAGTTTGTTGCTTTTCTTGGACCGAATGTAGCTGGTAAGACCACGACGTTGAAACTTCTTTCCGGGGTTATCTATCCGACGTCCGGTACTGCAAGGGTTATGGGCTACGTTCCGTGGGAGCGCAACAATGATTATCGCCGCCGTTTTGCGCTCGTCATGGGACAGAAGAATCAGCTTTGGTGGGATTTACCAGCGCAAGAATCCTTTCGGCTCCATCAGCAGATCTACCATATCGATCCCAAAGGCTTCGATCAGACATTAGCGGAGCTCACCGATTTACTATCGGTTCAGAAGTTGCTGGGACGTCCTGTTCGGGAGTTGTCGCTTGGCGAACGAATGAAGATGGAGTTGATCGCCGCCTTATTGCATTCGCCCGAAGTGCTCTTTCTGGATGAGCCGACGATTGGTTTGGATGTCGTCGCGCAGCACAATATTCAACAGTTTTTGAAGTACTATCAAGAGAAGCGACGGATTACGATTCTGTTGACCAGCCACTATATGAAAGACGTGGCGGCATTATGCAAGCGCGTGGTCGTGATCGCGCAAGGAAAAATACAATATGACGGGTCGCTCGACGGAATCATCGATCAATTCAGCGGGTCGAAAATTGTGACTTTGCAACTCGCGGATGAAACGAACGTCGACGGGTTGGAGACGTTCGGAGAAATACTGTCGATCGAATTACCAAAAGTTCGATTCCGCGTTTCTCGCAAGGATGTTTCGCGGGTTTTGGCAGAGGTCTTGCAACGATTTTCGATCGAAGACATCGCGGTGGAAGATCCGCCTTTAGAAGAAGTCATCGCCAAGCTCTTCGCACAGGTGGAAGGGTGATGTCTTGAAATGGAATGCGACGTAGTACGATCGTCCCGATCGTGAGCACAACATAAGGACTTTGAAAGCGCAACGTGAGTTGAAGATACGTCACGATTGGGACAATCGCGCTACGTTTCCATGATCACGATTGAGACAATCGCGCTACGTTTCCACCTCCACGTAGTACGATCGTCCCGATCGTCAGCACAACAAATGAACTTTCGAAAGTAGATCGTCAGTTTAGAATTCTTCACGATTGGGACAATCGCGCTACTTTCCTATGATCACGATTGGGACAATCGCGCTACTTTTCCATGATCACGATTGAGACAATCGCGCTACGATTCTCTCGACTAGCACAATCGCGCGACACATCCCGTTCTTAGGCCCAGTCGGGCATAGCTTGGCAAAGCTTATTGCGAACAAACTTCAACGACTGACGCTGTTCGCCGCGTCGAATCAAGAGCGTGTTGGTTTGATCTTCAACATCGTTCATCAATAGACGATGGACAAGAAAGAAGTTTTTGCCATCGGTAGGCGGCTTCAATTCCAGATACACCCACAGCCAGCCTCGGTCATTTTCCATCCCGACCCATTCCAATTGACTTTGCTGAGCCTCCGATAGCTCCTTTGGCCCTTTTCCAAGTTCCCATTCGCGTTCGAGTTCCTCCGACTTTAACTCGCGATTCACCAAGAGAAAATGGCTCTTCAGATACTGAGTGACCTCGGGGATTTCCTTTTTGTCTGCATCGACTTCAACCCGTTTCTTGGCAAGTCGACTCACCGCGGTCTGCAGATCCGATCCATGCAAACGCAAAGCGATTTCCCATTTCTTGTCGACTTCATTCCATTCCATCTCACCGACGCAGAGATGAAAAGGATGGGAACTCGCCATTGCCTTGCCAACGAACGCTATGGAACAGGCCATTCCCACTGAGTGATGGAGAAATCGTCGGCGTTGCATGATGGAGATTCTTTAGGGTCGATAGGACGCGCACTGAACGGGTTCCCCCGTTTGCCAAACATGAAAATTCTCAGGATCGCGATAGACTCGATGGTAAACGGTATCGCGTTCTACTGGATCGCGGCCCGCTTCGGAAATCAACTGCTGAATCCGATCTACCGAGAGCATTTGCGGCGTGGTTGCGCCTGCATCATGGTAAATCAATTCATGTCGGACCGTTCCGTCGATATCATCCGCTCCATAGGCAAGTGCCGTTTGAGCGGTCTCGATGCCGAGCATAATCCAGTATGCTTTGACGTGCGGAATGTTGTCTAGCATCAAGCGGCTAATGGCCATCGTTCGAAGGTCAAGCAAGGCCGAAGGCTTCTTGATATTCGTCATATTCGTATTATCCGGATGGAATGCCAGAGGAATAAAGGTCTGGAATCCCCCCGTTTCGTCCTGCAATTCTCGCAATCTCATCAGATGGTCGATGCGATGATAGGGCTTTTCCACATGCCCATAGAGCATCGTGCAATTGGATTTTAGCCCTACTTCGTGAGCCGCACGATGGATTTCAATCCACTTGTGCGAGTTCGCTTTGTGCTCGCAAATTTGATCTCGCACCTCGGGATGGAAGATCTCCGCCCCTCCACCCGGTAGACTCCCCAATCCAACCGAGCGAAGATCGCGAAGGATTTCGTGAGGCCCTTTTTTCGTCAAGAACTCGAACCAGCTAATCTCCACTGCCGTCCATCCCTTGAGATGCAATTGAGGATAGTGGGAATGAAGTAGTTCGATCATTCCACGATACCACTCATAGCCTCGCTGATGATGCAATCCTCCGACGATATGCATCTCGGTGCAACCATTGTCGACTGCCTCTTTGCCCCGAGCCAATATCTGCTCGTCATTCATGACGTAGCCTTTAGGATCGCGTAGGTCGGATCGAAACGCGCAAAAGCGGCAACGATAGATACAGACGTTGGTTGGATTCAAATGGGTGTTGATATTGTAATAACCGACGTTGCCATTGATCCGTTCGCGGACGAGATTGGCAAGCACTCCTACTTCCTGAAGCGGCACCGCAGGATCGTACAAGAAGATCCCATCTTCCATGTTGAGACGCTCGCCACTTTCCACTTTATTGCGAACTGCGCGAAGTCTTGCCTGAACATCTTGTTGATTCATGTTGGAGCACCTCATTCCATTCTCGTCAAAGCCAAGCATCTACCCCGCCTGCGACGCATAAAACGACGCTGATGATGGCGTTGAGGTAGAAGAAGGCCAAATTGATTCTTGTAAGATCTTGTGGACTGACAAGTCGATGTTCGTAGGTCAGGATGACTCCAATTCCAATCACTGTCACAATCCACAGGGGACCGAGAGACAGGGTTGGGCACATCCAGGGCATCGCCAACAAAACCGCCACCATAATCGCATGGCACGCCGCTGCAATGCGAAGAGCTCCCCATGCCCCGAAGCGAGACGCCATCGAATAGAGTCCTAGCTGTTGATCAACCTTCTCATCTTGGCATGCGTAGATCATGTCAAATCCCGCCACCCAGAAAAAGACCGCAATCCCCAACCACATCGCTGGCGCAAAGTCTAAAGGGTGTTTCAAAAGCAATTCGCCACGCAGAGCAATCCAAGTGCACACGGGAGCCATCATCAGGGCCGCACCCAACCATAAATGTACTGCCCACGTAAATCGCTTGGCGAAACTGTACCCACCAATCCAAAGCAACACAGGCAAACACAAGAGGATTGGCAATGGGTTTGGCCAAAACAAAAGGCAAGCCAGCACAAAGGCGATCGCATTCCCAACCCCAAATCCTATCACTGCCGTGGATGTTAATTTGCCTGATGGGATATGTCGCTTATCGGTCCGAGGATTCAGCGCATCGAATTTGGCATCGGCCCATCGGTTAACCGACATCGCAAAATTGCGAGCGGTCACCATGCAGATCAAAATACCGACCCAGCGTAAGACTGCGTTGCCTCCCAAAGATGTTTGCGTTGGCAAGGGAACGGCCAACGTCCAAATCAACGAGAGGATCGCAAACGGTAACGCAAATATGGTGTGACTAAACCTCACCATCTCTAGATATTTGTGAAGGCTAAGCCAAACATTGGAGGATGCCCGAGCCCCATATAGATTTTCAGTGGATGCGGGTGTCATGAGGAAGCCTCCGAAGACGCCCCACCGAATGCATCAGCCTCATCTCCCCACCTTCGCATCAATCGGTGCTCGATGTCGAAGTGATCGAGAATCCTTCCAACGACAAAGTCGATTAGATCCACCACGCATTCCACGCCGTGATACCATCCTGGCATGGCGGGCAACACGATCGCTCCCGCTTGCGCCGCTCGATGCATGTTCTCCAATTGAAAAAGTGAAAGGGGCGTTTCGCGAGGAACCAGAAGTAACTTTCGATGTTCCTTGAGGTGAACTTCGGCCGCGCGTTGAATCAAGTCCTTACCTTGGGCATGAACGATGCCCGACAGCGTCGTGCCGGAACAGGGACAGAGTATCATCCCGTCTGTTCGATACGAACCACTGGCAATCGGGGCCATGAAATCATGAACCGCATGGCGATGCAATCGTCTGCTAGCCTCCATGCACTCTGCTTTGGTGAAGCCGCGCCATTTGACGGAATCTTTCCAGCCAAATTCGAGAAGAGCCTCCATCGAAGACTCTTGAAGACGAATGCCAAGTTCTTGCTGCAATACAGTGGATCCCGAATCGGAGATCACCAAATGAACGGACCGACCCGCGCGAAGCAACTCTTGAAGCAAACGCACACCATACGCTGCTCCACTGGCTCCCGTCATCGCAACGACGATTGGTCGGGTCATTTGACACCTACATAGATGGATGCAACTCCCAACGTCATGGGAATCCATCGAACATCCTTGAGCCCTAAGCCTTCGAGTTGTTGTACGAATACTTTGCCCGAAGGAAACTCTTGGACACTCGCAGGAAGATAGGCGTACGCGCTCTCGGAATTCTTGGCAAAGCCTTGGCCAATCCTGGGGAGAACATGCTTGAAATACGATGTATAAAGTTGGCTCAAGACCGGCAGTGTTGGCTTAGAAAATTCCAGAATCAACAACTGACCACCCGGTTGCAATACCCGCATCATTTCGCGAATGCCCTGATGCGTATCACTTACATTGCGAATGCCAAAGGCAACCGTAACGCATTGGCACGACTCTGTCTCGATCGGCAACGATTGCGTGTCGGCCTCGATGAAACGAAGAGCATCCTCGCGATACCCAAGCTTCACCTGCTTCTGCCGAGCCACCTCTAGCATCTCACCGCAAAAGTCGGTGCCAATCACGGGAGCTTTGCCGGCAACCTTTTGAGCCAAACTGATCGCCAAGTCACCCGTCCCCGTGCATACGTCCAACACCGTTGCCGTGTTGCGAATCGCAATCTCTCGGACGGCTCGCCTTCGCCATAGCCGATCGATGTTGAGCGACAAAACGTGATTCATGAGGTCGTATCGCGGCGCAATCTCCGAGAACATTTTTCGGACTCGTTGCCCCGACTTGTCGACCTTTGCAACCGCTTCGCTCAAAGCTGCCCCCTCTGCACCCACACGTGTTGGGATGGATGTTTCATCTCACCGCCCTCCAATCGTTTCTTAGAGTTCTGCCTCACATGGACCAAGGACCACGAAGCTGACATTTTTCTGCGATTGGAAGGCATTCTCTCGAACCCTAGGTGTCTAGACCGCATTGTAGGCCATGCATTAACCTTGATAAGTCCTCTTGACCACAAAGACCACCCTTTTGCAGGGACTGGAACCTCCTGGCTTCCGGATCTCGGGCTTCGTTGGGAATACACCCTTTATGCCGCAACAGCCGATTCTTTTGTTCGATATCGATGGCACGCTGCTTGAGACCGGAGGGGCAGGTGGTATTGCTTTTGCTCGCACCCTTCAATCACAGTTCGGAATACAAGAACCCAAGCGGGTTCCCATGCATGGAAGGACGGATGCCGGCATTTTAGGTGAACTCTTCAAGTCCACGCCATCGAAGACTCACCTTCCAACCGCGAACGCTTCTTCGAGACCTACTTTTCTACCCTACCCCAAGTGCTCGGCGAACGCCCAGGAAGGATCCTTCCTGGAGCCCTAACGCTCCTCGAATCGTTATCGAAAACGCAAGCATCTCTTTCGCTGTTAACGGGGAACACCCAGCGAGGTGCACATATGAAACTGAGACACTATGGAATCGGCCATTATTTCCACGGAGGCGTCTTCGGCGATCATCATTCTCACCGTGTCGAACTTGGCCAGTTGGCGCAGTCCACGATCAGCCAGCAACTCAATCGATCCGTCCATCCGGATGCAATGATCATCATTGGAGACACGACGCTGGATATCGATTGCGCGCGAACGATTGGATGCCGAGTCTTGGCGGTGGCAACAGGTGGCAACCGAGCCGACGAGCTGGTCAACCACGGAGCCGACTGGGTCGTTGACGATCTCACCCATCCCCAGGTCCTAGAGTGGCTCCTGGAGATTTGAAATTCGTCTGGATCAACTTCGTGTCTACTTCACAACGAAGTTTACCAATCGCCCCGGCACGACAATCGCTTTGACAATCTGTTTGCCATCGAGCAACTCTTGGATGCGATCGTGATTGCGAGCCGCATGTTCGAGGTCGGCTTGGTTGCAATCGGCAGGGACCACAATCTTGCTTCGGAGTTTGCCATTGATTTGAAGTGGGATCTCCACCTCACTGGCCTTGGTAAGCGCTTCCTCGTAAACGGGCCATGGTTCATAAGCCAACGTCTTGTCGTGCCCAAGTGCTTCCCACAATTCTTCAGCGATATGAGGAGCCAATGGTGAAAGCAACAAGACCAAGGTCTCCATAGCAACTTTCGGACGCACGGTCTCTTTGGTGAAGAAGTTCACGAACTCCATCATCCGCGCGATCGCTGTATTAAAACTCATCGCATCCAGATCTCGAGTAACCGCTGCGATGGTCGTATGGATCACTCGATTCTGTTCGGCGGTCGGCGCGACATCCTGCACTGCTTCGGACAAAACCAGACGCTTCATCGCGAGAATCGATGATCATCCGCCAAACGCGATCGAGGAAATTACCGAACACCGCTCACCCCAGTCATGCTCCAGGGTTTCGTCGCTTCCAAGGGCCCCATGAACATCTCATAAAGACGCAGGGAATCCGCGCCATATTCGCGAACGATTTCATCGGGATTGACCACATTGCCACGACTCTTCGACATCTTGAATGATCGACTATCGATCCGAATCGTCGGGTCGTCATTGTGAACAAAAATGTCACCTTGTTTGGTCACTTGCGACTCATCGACTTTGACCAAGCTGAGCAACTCTTGGGTCTTTGAATGAACCCATTTCCCTTCTTCATTCTTCTTACCAAATTGAAAACTGACCCAAGCCCCAGACTCGGTCTTGAACCCTGTAAATTCGATCTCTCCCAAGATCATTCCTTGGTTGACCAAACGCTGAAATGGTTCGGCATGCGAAACGTAGCCTCGATCGAATAAGACCTTATGCCAGAATCGAGCATACAAGAGGTGCAACACAGCATGCTCGGCACCACCGACATAGAGATCGACCGGCATCCAAGCCTTTTCCTTTTCGCGATCGATCATCGCCGTATCGTTCTTGGGATCGATGAAGCGAAGATAATACCAACACGATCCAGCCCATTGAGGCATAGTATTGGTTTCGCGGCGATAGCGTTTCCCATCGAGTTCCACGTAGAGCCACGAATCATCAGCTTTGGCCAAAGGTGGTTCCGGGCGACCATGGGGCTTGAAATCTTCAAGTTCTGGAAGGTCGACTGGCAATTGCTGATGAGGTACAGCTCGCATCAAGCCATTCGGTTTTCCATCCGCGCCTAATTCATGAAGAATCGGGAAGGGCTCGCCCCAAAATCGCTGCCGGCTAAACAACCAATCGCGCAGTTTGTAATTCACGGCTTGCTTGCCAAGCCCCATCGAGGCCAAGTCTTGCGTGATCTTGGCTTTGACTTCTTCGGTTTCCATCCCGTTGTAAACGCCACTTTGAATAGCGGCGCCTTCCGATGCATAGCATACGCGACCCGCCAGAATGCCTTCTGCATCGACTGATCCATCCGTCGGAGGCGCGATAACGGCGCGAATCGGGAGATCGAAAGCGACTGCAAATTCAAAATCGCGTTCATCATGCGCGGGAACAGCCATGATGGCACCGGTTCCATAACCTGCCAGCACATAGTCGGCAATCCAAATCGGGATCTGCTCGCCGTTGACCGGATTGACCGCATGACTTCCGGTGAAGACACCCGTCTTTTTGCGATCGCCATCCATGCGTTCGCGGTCACTCTTGAACGATGCCGCTTGGCAATAACTTTCTACTGCCCCTTTCTGAGACGCCGAAGTCAAACGCTCCACCATCGGATGCTCAGGCGCAATCACCATGTAGGTGGCACCGTACAACGTATCAGGACGAGTCGTATAGATGCGGAGGGCGTCTGCATCTTGATCGGCTGTCCAACCCGACGATTTCCGTTTCGCCTTCCAAGCTGCTAATTGATCGGAGGGACCGACAAAGAAATCGACTTCGGCCCCCGTGCTTCGGCCGATCCAATCGCTTTGTAGCTTCTTGATGCTCGGCGACCAGTCCAAGCCATCGAGGTCGTGCAACAATCGATCACCATAGGCGGTGATGCGAAGCATCCATTGACGCAATGGGATGCGCTGAACGGGATGGCTTCCGCGTTCGCTTTTTCCATCGATGACCTCTTCATTGGCCAACACGGTGCCGAGTCCAGGACACCAATTCACCAACGCATCATCCAAGTAGGCCAATCGATGGCGGTCCTGATAGCGGCGAACAGCATCTTCTCCTTGCGCCCGAACTGCGTCGGGAATGGAGAGCTCGCTGATCGGGCGTCCCTTTTGTTGGGAAGCATCAAACCACGTATCATAGAGCACCAAGAAGATCCACTGCGTCCATCGAAAATAGTCGCGATCCGTAGTCGCGAGAACGCGGTTCCAGTCGTAGCTAAATCCCAACATCTTCAGCTGCCGAGTGAAATTAGCGATGTTCTCTTCGGTCTTCACGCGGGGTGAAGTGTTGGTTTTGATGGCATGTTCTTCTGCTGGTAATCCGAAGGCATCAAAGCCCATCGGATGCAAAACGGTCTCGCCCCGCATGCGAGCAAACCGGCAAACGATGTCAGTCGCGGTGTAGCCTTCCGGGTGGCCTACGTGCAAGCCATCACCACTCGGATAGGGAAACATATCCAAGACGTAACGTTTTTTGCCACTGGGGAACACTGGGCATCGAAAGGTGTCGTGTTGATGCCAGTATTTTTGCCACTTCGGTTCGATCACACCTGGGTTGTAACGTGACATGAATGGTCCCAATGTTCCAATGCAAAAAACGTTCTAAACGGGATAGAGCCGAAAACGGCGCCTAGGGCAAAGGTACGAAATGTCGCATTTCCCCATGGAATGCATTCGCGGCCACCTTGTGGCCATCGGTTTTTGGCAGGATGGCCGAGCCTCGGAAAGGGCTCGGCAGCCCCTAAATTCGGCAAATTCGCATCCTTTTTAACCGGCCGAAGTTTCCCCAACCAGCGAGGCGATGATTTTAGGATAGGTTGGCAATTCGAGCAAACCGGATAATGCGTCTGTTGCCCAACTTCCTTCGAAGCTAAACTCTGAGGAATCCAGAAGTTGGATTCTTTTCGTGCACTTGATGGACTCCTGTTTCTTATGCTCCAAAACAACCGAAAGCTGCAACTTGGTCATGTTCAACGCGAAGCCATGCGAGAAGCTGGCCGATTCAACGCCAAGTTGATGGACTACTTGAGGGGTTACATCCAACCTGGAATCACGACCGGCGAAATCGATCGCTTGGCGCACGACTTCACGATTCAATCAGGACACACTCCTGCGACCTTGGGTTATCACGGCTTTCCCAAAAGTTGCTGCACGAGCATCAATGACGTCATTTGCCACGGCATACCTGGAGATGTCGCATTGAGGGAAGGGGATATCATCAACGTCGATATCACCACCATCGTCGATGGCTGGCATGGCGATCAGTCGGAAACTTTTTTGGTCGGACAGGTTTCGGATGTGGCTCGAGCAGTCACGCAGTGCGCGTTCGATTGTTTGTATGCCGCTATCGATGCTCTTTCACCAGGATGCCCGGTGAGCGTCATTGGGGACGCAGTTGTGGCGTTGGCGCATGAACGTGGTTTTTCCGTGGTCAAAGAATATGTGGGCCATGGTTTGGGCAAACGCTTTCATCAATACCCGAACATTCCTCACGTCGCTGACCGCAAGTCTCGAACCGAACGCTTGCTACCTGGCATTTGCTTTACCGTCGAACCGATGATCAACGAAAAGTCTCGGTTCGCGAAAGTAGATGCAGATACGTGGACAGTACGAACTCGCGATGGTGGTCTTTCCGCACAATTCGAACATTCAATCCTGATGACCGAAGAAGGTCCTGAGATTCTGACTCAAACCGAACATGGACCGAAAAAAGGTCACACGTTTTAAGCAAACAAAGAGATGACCGGACTCCAATTGCATTCCGGTGCGCATCCAATTCCATCGTGGGCACCGATCGCTACCCAACATCGATTGGCCAAGATGCTCGACAATCGTGGCACCCGTTCCGTGACTTGGGACATTGGATGGTGCCATGACTGAACGCTTCCGAAAGACCCTGGCACCGCTGGCAATTCTCTTCCTCTTCATTGCGGCTCTGTGGTTGCTAGAACGAGAACTTCAGCAGTACCACTGGTCTGATATTCAGCAGAGCATTGCGAAGATCCCACGGGTCCGACTCCTAGGGGCCTTCTTGCTTACGGTAGTAAGTTATGGAGTGCTGATTGCCTACGATGGTCTCGGCATTTTTTATGTAAAACGCAAGCTCGCATTCCCCAAGATCATGCTCGTATCGGTCCTTGGGTTTGCCGTGGCCAATAACTTTGGCACGCTTCTCGGTGGATCCTCGGTGCGTTTGCGTCTCTATTCGGCCTGGGGGTTCTCAGCTGTCGACATCGTCAAGCTATTGTTTGTAATGAGCCTAACCTTTTGGATCGGCTTGTTTGGGTTATCGGGCTTTCTATTTATCGTCCATCCGTTGGTCATCCCTGAGCAACTCCATCTACCCGTCCATACGACGGTCCCCTTGGGCATCATACTCTTTGGCATCACGCTGATTTATCTGTTTCTCTGCATGACAGCCAAGAAGCCATTGCGAATTCGAGGATGGGAAATCGAACTCCCCAACACCAAGCTCTCGTTGCTTCAGCTCCTAGTGGCAGGTATCGATCTTACGATTGCTGGCTGGATTCTCTTTCTGCTCATGCCCGAATCCTTGCACATCAATTTCGTGACGTTCCTTGGCATCTACCTCTTGGCATTGGTTGCGGCCATACTTTCGCACGTGCCTGGCGGTGTTGGTATTTTTGAATTGCTCATGATCGTCCTTCTCGCACCACCCGAACCACAAGATGTACTCGGTGGCATGCTCGTATATCGCGTCATCTACTATCTCCTTCCTTTGATGCTTGGGTTAACGGTATTGGCCTTCAACGAGATCTTGCTTCACCGCAAACATCTCGGCAAGATTGCAAACATCCTGGGACGATGGACAAAGGTTCTTGCCCCAAGATTCTTATCCCTATCCACGTTCGCTGGTGGCTTTATCTTGTTGGCCTCGGGCGCCACGCCTTCCGATTCCGAACGACTTCGCTGGATTCAGAACTTCCTCCCTGTGCCAGTCATCGAAGTGTCCCATTGGATTGGAAGCATTGTCGGACTATTGCTGCTCGTCCTTGCGCGAAGCTTGCAGCGCCGCGTTGAAACAGCCTATTACTTGGGCATCTTGCTTCTATCGTTCGGCATCGTCTCATCGCTCTTGAAAGGTGGAGACTACGAAGAGGCTTTGATTCTGTCCTTCATCCTTCTCGCGTTCATTCCTTGCCGCGAACACTTCTATCGGCGCAGTGTTTTGGTCACTGAGCGTCTTACTTTACCTTGGTTTGTAGCCATCGGAATCGTCTTTGCGTGCATGGGATGGCTCATGCTTTTTGCATTCAAGCATGTGGAATACTCGCACGAAATGTGGTGGCAATTTGCATTGGAGGCCCAAGCACCTCGTTCACTTCGCGCCTTGGCCTCAGCGGTGCTTGTCCTACTTGCGATCGCATCGAATCGTCTTCTGACGACTCGCCCTTCTCCACCTGGCCCGACCACTCAAGACGAATGGCAGATCATTGAAAGGCTGGTTCAAGCTTCAGCCCAAGCCAGCTCGAACCTCGCGTTGCTCGGTGACAAGCACTTCATGATTCACCCCAACCATCAAGCATTTCTGATGTATGGGATCGAAGGGAAGAGTTGGGTTACGATGGGAGACGCGGTGGGTGAGGAAACCAGTTGTCGCGAATTAGTATGGAACTTTCGCGAACTTTGCCAGGCACAAGGGAGTTGGCCAGTCTTCTATCAAGTCGACCCCAATAATCTGCCATTGTATGTGGAGATGGGTTTGACGGTGATCAAGTTGGGCGAAGAAGCAACCGTACCACTCAAAGACTTTGATTTAGAGGGCCGATCGCGGAAGAGCCTTCGCAAAACATGGCGACAATGCCAAGAACAAGATTGTACCTTTGAAGTACTTCGTCCCGATCAAGGTCAACAGATCCAAGGTGAGCTGCGAGAAATCTCCGATGAATGGTTGTCGCGTAAACACGCGGCTGAAAAAGGCTTTTCCCTGGGCTTCTTTTCGGAAGACTATCTTGCCCGTTGCCCCATCGCCATCGTTCGCGTCCGAGATCGCATCGTTGCCTTTGCCAACCTTTGGGTAACGCAATCGAAGGCGGAGTTATCGATGGACCTCATGCGAACCCGCGCCGATGCGCCCAAAGGATGCATGGAATTTCTTTTGGTCGAATTGATGCTCTGGGGTAAGACGCAAGAATATGATCATTTCAGCTTGGGGATGGCTCCTCTATCGGGAGTCGAACAGCGTCCTTTTGGCCCTTTTTGGAATCGTATCGCAGCATTGGTCTACGCTCACGGTGAGCGTTTCTACAACTTCCGCGGATTGAGGCAGTACAAAGACAAATTCGATCCCCAATGGACTCCCAAATATCTCGCCTCACCAGGCGGAATGGTGCTCCCTGTTATCCTTACGCAAGTGACGACATTGATATCCGGTGGGTTTCTTCGTTTGCTCCGCCGCTCCTAGCAGTTGATCGCTTCGGCATGGCAACTGAGATTGCGATCCAATCCTTTTTCGATCCAATTGCCTTTGATTCAGCGATCCCCTAACATGAGCCATCTTTCGATCTCGTCTTTTCGATCACTTTATCGATGGCATACGAATGGAATCGCAAGAACAACCACCTCTACTCAATCCTTACCAAGTCACTTCCGAAGTGATTGAGGCTCCTCCTTCGGATCAAGGACCATTCAATCCTTGGCTATCGATATGGCTTGCACCACGGCGAACCATCCGCAGGATTTGCCTCGAATCTCCTACCAAGCACGTCTTGCTAATGTCGGCTCTATCGGGAATCACACAGGTCTTCGATAACGCTTCCTTTCGCAGCATCGGAGATAACTTACCTCTGGCATCCATCGTGGGAATGGCACTGGTTGCTGGCCCCATCGCAGGGTTCCTCAGCTTGTATATCGGTGCTTTCGTCATCGGATTGGTGGGACGCATGCTCGGCGGTCAAGCCACGTCGACCGAACTTCGCGCAGCGATGGCATGGGCGGCGGTTCCCGGTGTAATGACCTTGCTACTCCTCGTTCCTCAGATTGCATTGATTGGCAACGAAGTCTTCTCGACCGATACTCCCATACTCGACGAGAACATGGGGATCGCAATGGCATTTGGTATGTTGGGTGTCGCGGAAGTCATTGTCGCTATCTGGGGCATCTTCACTTATTGCAACACGGTTGCCGAAGTGCAAGGTTTTTCATCCGCCTGGATGGGATTCCTCAATTTGCTTTTGGCATTTATGATCGTTGTTCTTCTAGTTGTCGGTCTAGCGATCATGGTCGTGATCGCTGTCACCGTCGGCGCAACCGTCGGAACCTAAACTAATCAAGTCAAGGATCTATGGAAACACAAGCCGAGTACTGGGATCGCGTTGCCTCTGAAAAACAGTTTACCCACGAACTCGATTGGCTTGAATTCAAAACCTACGTTTCCCAATCCGCATCCATACTCGATATTGGATGTGGATATGGGCGGATGGTCCAGGCCTTGTCAGACCACGGATACCTCAAAGTTCGAGGTATCGATCCTTCTCGCGCGATGATCGAACGAGGGCTTCGCACGAACCAAGCCCTGGATCTCGTCTATCACGACACCCTTCCCTACCCCGTGGAATCGTCGAGTATCGATGCTTGTTTGCTCAATGCGGTACTGACTTGCATTCCGAAGACGACGGACCAACACGATCTGCTACATTAGGTCCATCGTGTTCTCAAACCTGGTGGCTACTGCTGGATTACCGATCTTTGGATCCAAGACGATGAACGACATCGAAAACGGTACGAAGAGGGCTTAGCATCAGGGTGGGAGTATGGCGTTTTTCGCATCCCCGAGGGGGCCTGGTTGAGGCATCACAACCGCGAGCATCTGGACCAACTGACCGCTGGCTTGGATTGGATCTCAGCGACCGATGTGACCTTTCAAACCATGAATGGCAATGTCGCTCATGGTTTTCGTTTGTGTTTGCAAAAACCAGCACCAGACGCACCTTGCAAGTCCGACTTTGGCCAACCAAACTAGAGTCGCTGTCTCCAATGACGGCGATGCTCCTCCCCATCCGTCATCCCCTCGCACTGACTCCCCTTGGCCTCTCACCGTGTAGCTCCAGCGAGCCTTCGGTTGCCATGGATGCTTCGTAACCTTCCTTATTGCGATTGATTGTTCACGATGTCAAACTCTACAAACTGTCGGCTGGTATCCATGGGTGTTCGTGCTGTTTCTGGAGCGTTCGTCGCGTTCACTGCGATGAGTTTCACGCTACCAAAGACGCATGCCAAAGAACCACGCACCATTCGAATGGTCGAACAGCCATCGCTCTCACCCGATGGCAAGCAGATCGCCTTTACTTGGGCCAATGAAATATGGACCGTCTCCAGCGAAGGAGGCGAGGCCAAGCGATTGACTCACCATCCCAGCGATGACAGCCATCCCAAGTTCTCACCCGATGGCAAACGCATTGCCTTTGTGAGCAATCGAAGCGGATCCTCTCAAATCTATGTCATGCCTTTGGAAGGTGGCAGTCCCGATCAGAAGACATTTCATAGTGAAGGCTATGAATTGGTCGATTGGTTTCCCGATGGCGAAAGCGTGTTGGCTATCGGGCAACGCGATCATTATTGGAAGTCAGCCCAACGCCTCCTCCGAGTTTCGCTCACCAAACGAGAAGCGGAAAAAGTTCTGATGGATGATGCGGCGGCCGAAGCTTCGCTGTCGCCCGACGGTTCAAGCATTTTGTTTGTGCGCGAAGGTGAGCGTTGGTGGCGCAAGGGTTACAAGGGTGAACGCGCTGCCCAAGTTTGGCAACTCGATCTGAAGACGCATGAGACGAAAGAACTGTTGCATGAAGGGTTTGATTGTCGCTGGCCTCTTTGGATGCCTGACAGCAAAGGATTCTATTTCACCAAAGGCGATTGGAACGGATTCGATCTTTGGCGATATCGCTTCGGCAAGAAAGACAAGAAGGCCAAGCAACGATCGATGGTCGAATTCGAACAAGATTCGGTCGTCTTTCCCTCGATTTCACGCAATGGAGACAGGATCGTCTTTCGACATCTCTTCGATCTGTATGCATTGGATACCTCCGACAAAGCTGCACCCAAAAAGCTGGAAATCACCGTAGCAGCCGATGTCGAGTTACCGGACGACACGATGCGTCTTACCCACTCCAAAGCCGATCAAGTTGCATTCACCGACGACGGTCTCGAAATGGCATTCATCGCTGGCGGCGACCTCTGGGTGATGGACACCGAACTACGCGAACCAATCCAAGTCACGAAAACAGATGGAAGCGAAGGCAACCCTCTTTTTGCTCCCGATGGAAAATCCCTCTACTTCACCCGTTCTACTGGCGGCGACACGGAAATCTGGAAGGTCGAACCAAAACAGAGCGACAAATTTTGGTGGCAACAATCCGCCTTCCTAGAAACGCAAGTCACTCAGACCAGCGAATCGAAATCCGAACTGCAATTCACCCCGAATGGCAAGCATCTTCTCTATCAAAGTGGACGAGGAACATTGGCGAGTTTGGATGTCGCCAGTAAAGAGATCAAAACGTTGGTGCAAGGCTTCAGTGCTATTGAATACTCCATTGCTCCAGACAGCCAGTGGATAGCTTATGCACTGGAGGATAGCGATTTCAACAGCGAGATTTGGTTGGCTCGCATCGATGGCAAACAACCTCCCACCAATGTTTCACGTCACCCGGACAACGACGGTAATCCAGTATTTTCTCCCGATGGGAAGCTCTTAGCGTTTACCGGAAGGCGTATCGATACCGAAGTCGATCTCTATTACGTCTACCTGCAAGTTGCTCAAGACGAGAAAACCGCTCGCGATCGCAAGCTTGAAAAAGCGCTCGAAGCGATGAAGAAGAAGCGAGCAGAACCGAAAGCAAACACCGAAAAGAAAGAAGCCGCTTCCGATGGTGAAAGCAAACCGGCCAAGGAGACGAGCGATAAGAAAGCGAAAGAGGACGAAGAGATCGCCAAGCAAGGAATCGTGATCGATCTCGAAGACATCCACGAGCGTCTTCATCGCATCAGTATTCCCAACTCATCCGAACGCAATCTCCTCTTTTCTTCTGATGGCAAGAAACTAGCCTTTGCTGCCACGATCGAAGGGAAGAATGGTTGGTATTCGGTGGAGTTTCCTGACAAGCTAACGCCGAAGTTGATGTCGCCATCGGTCGGTTCCAATGCGCGATGGACCAAATCCGCCAATGGCATTTTGGGCCTTCAAAACGGTGTTCCTGCAAAATGGGAACAAGGCGAACGAATCACCGAGTATACATTTTCGGCTCGGCACGAGCGTTCTCGCTCGGGCCGCCTGCGCGAAGGATTCAATGCAGCTTGGCGAGCCATGTCCGATATCTGGTACGACCCAGCCATGGGCAATCATAACTGGCAAGCCATTCGGCGCAAGTACGTAGACGTCGCAGGCGAGGCTCATGACGAACGTGGGCTTGGCGATGTTGTGGAACTCATGCTAGGTGAACTCAACGGATCCCATCTCGGATTCACGCCCAGTTCCTTGAGTGGACGCGAAGCTGGCGAAGGGAGTGGCTGGTTTAAACCAACGGCACATCTCGGCGTGCGATTCGATCCGGCTTTTGCAGGGCCAGGCTTGAAAGTTCGCGATGTCCTTCCCGATGGCCCAGCCGATCGCCAAGGAAGCAAATTGCAATCGGGTGACATCGTCCTTTCGATCGATGGTCAA
>JAXMBN010000007.1:0-190451 GCA_046349875.1 Pirellulales bacterium | reverse complement strand
TCGTTGGTGATCGATGCCGAGCAAATGCAAGAGAGTGGCGTGGATATCGTAGACCTGGGTCCCTTGCGTGCGGTCGAGCGGTTTAAAGCCCCATTCATCGGATTCGCCATAAGTGATTCCTCCGCGGATTCCACCTCCGCAGAGCCAATTAGTGAAAACATGTGGATTGTGATCGCGGCCTCGGCCCCCTTGCGAACTCGGCATTCGACCAAACTCGGTCGTCCAAAGAACGATGGTATCCTCGAGCATGCCACGTTGCTTGAGATCTTGGATCAACGCAGCAGCACCTCGAGCCATGCCTCGAGCTAACGGGCCATGATCCCGTTCGATATCTTCGTGCGAATCCCAGTTGCGTCGAGGAAACCCATTATCGTTTCCGGACCAGATCTGTACGAAGCGAACTCCGCGCTCAAGCAATCGCCGAGCCGCCAAGCACTTGCGACTAAAGTGCACGATCTCTTCCTGAGCATTGATCTCCTTCGGAAAACTCGCAGGGACCGCATCCAATCCATAGAGTTTCAAAATCGATATCGGTTCATCGCTAAAGTCGAGAGCTTCGGGGGCAGCCAACTGCATACGAGCTGCAAGTTCATAGCTGGCAATGCGAGCTTCCAACTTGGGATCATGATCGCGAACATCAGCATGCATACGATTCAGCTTTTCCAGAACCGATAGCCCCTGAGCATTGGCGGCTCGATCTTGAAAGGCTGGATCCTCCGCAAACAAATGGCGGATGGGATCCGGCCTCCCTGGATAAATGGCGGTCCCTTGCAGATGCGAAGAAAGAAAGCCACTGTCCCAATTCTTGGTTCCATTGGATGCAAGACCGCGATGGTCGGGCAGTACCACAAAGGTAGGCAGGTTGTCGTTCATACTCCCCAGCCCATAAGCGACCCACGAACCGGCCGACGGAAAACCTGGGCGATCAAAGCCCGTCGTCTGCAACAACGTGGCTTGGCTATGAACCCCCGTCTTGCCAACGACGTTGTGAATGAAAGCCAATTCATCCACCACCGCACCCAAGTCCGCCACCACATCGCTCAAAAGCTTTCCACATTCGCCATAGGGCTGAAAGGGCCAGACTGGTTTGAGCCAAGGTCCGAGCCCATCCTGAAACGTTTCGACCTTTTCCCCAAAGTCGCTCGGCTTGCCATGCTCGGCGACCAACTTGGGTTTGTAATCGAAGAGATCGACATGACTAGCTGCGCCGGCCATAAAAAGCTGTACGACGCGTTTAGCCTTCGGTGGATGATGAAGGACACCCGATCGCGGTGATTGCGACTTGGCTTCGCGATCGAGCAACGATGCTAATGCCAAAGTGCCAAAGCCTTGCCCCATCGATTGAAGCCAATGCCTTCGAGGAACTGGATTTCCAGCGTTGGCTTCCAACGTCGACTTCCAGTCCCTGGAAGTTGCCTTCTCTGAGTTTTTCAAATAGCGAAAAGGCCCGAATTGCATTTGCGTTTTTACCTAGGGAATACAAAGCTTCGCAAGGACTCGAAGCCGAGTTCTGTCAAAAGCTTCGAGGGGACTCGAAGCCAACCTTAGTCCACAAACATAAACTCATTCAAGTTCATCAATAGCCGACCCGTCTGAGCCAAGCCAAAGTCGTCGGCATACGCCTTCAACGTCAACAGCTCTTCATGAGTTGGTTCGCGAGCCAACACTTGGCGAAACATCCAGGCAATTGGGGCGGAATCTTCAAGGTCGCGATGGCGATCCGAGGCTTGTTTGGCTAATTCGCTGGCCAGATGGGTCGTCAAACGATCGTTGAGCAACGTCAGCGCTTGCAACGCTGAATTGGATTCATTGCGACGATCGACTTGCATCGAAGGATCGGCGCAGTCGAGTGAAGTCATGAAGGGTTGCGTTTGCGATCGCACGATCATGCGATAAACCGAACGGCGTTTGGATTTGGGGTCGGCAGGGTCGTGCAGATGATACTCGTAATGCGGCGAATGCTCGGGATGTTCGACAACAAAGTCTTGAAAACTGGGGCCTCCCATCGCGAGATCGAGCTGCCCAGCAACCAGCAATAATGCGTCGCGAATCGATTCCGCATCGAGCCTTCTTCGGTTCATCCTCCACAGAAACGCGTTGTCCGGATCGATCGTCGCCAAGGCTGGTTGGTGCTGGGAAGATTGTTGATACGTAGCCGTTTGCACGATCATGCGTTGGATACGTTTGAGCGACTGTTCCGTATCGCGAAGGTTGGTCGCCAAATCGTCGAGCAAAGCGGGATGCGTCGGCAAAGCTCCCATGCGACCGAAATCATTCGACGTCGCCACGATGCCGGTCCCAAAATGAAACTGCCATAGACGGTTAACCATCGAACGCCAGGTCAACGGATTGTTTGGATCCGACAACCATTGAGCCAACGCGAGTCGTCGCGCACCATCACTCCATTCACGATCCAATGGAAAGTGGTGACTCAGCGATTCGAGACATTGCAAGGAACGAGGAGAAACGATTTGCGTTGGTCGCTTGACATCGCCTCGAGCCAACACCGCAATCGGGCGAGGTTCACCCATCCGCGATCCCGTTCCCGCGAAAGCACCACTTCCGGTATGGATCGCACCCGCATACACTTTGCTTCTGGGAGGCATCGAACGCAATGCTTGATCAACCCGTTCGAAGGCCTTCTGAAGGGATTTCCACTTTGCCCATAGCGATGGGTCCACCTTCTCACGGAGCAAAAGTTCCTTCGCTTGTTCCAGCGATTCGAACGATCGAGTCGAAGCGGGTTCGATGGGATGAATTCCGTCGACAAGATTCGATCGCGACCAACGAGGCATAGCTTCGATCGAATCTAGAGAGGTAACGTTGGCTTTCAAGGCGACATTGTTGCCTTGGTCATCCAAAGCCTTCAGCTCTGACAACGCAAAAATAAAATCCTGACTGCGTGGGGCCAACTTGGTGGCGGTGAATCGAAGATAGCGAACCTTGGTCGATGGGATCGCTTGAATTTGCGGAACACAACCTGGATTGGGCACATCACGTTGCTCGACCAAACGCACAGGTGATGCAAGATTCGCCTCCAACGAGCCCTCGATGCGGAAAGATCGAGGATACCCGAACCCTGGACCGATCTTATTGAAATCATCATAGCAAGCAACCCATTCGAGCTTCGTGATGGCCACCTCGGTTCCCAGATCGACCTGTACCCACTTTTCGATATCGTCCTTGGTTTCGATCTGGCTATGGTATCCATGTTCGGGAGGATGCGATGTCTTTTGATTCTTGGTCTCAGCGATCTGTTTCTCAATCGTTTTCAGTGATTCGCCACCCTGTTGCTCGATGGCCGGCTGCAATGCAGCGATTTGGCTTTGAATGTGAACCTTTTCCTGACGCAATCGATTCCATTGGCTTTGCAGTTGCGGATCGGAATAGTATTCCACATCCGTTCGATCGATCGCGGCAAAGACTGCTTGAAGCGAGTAATAGTCTTCCTGTGTGATGGGATCGAATTTATGGTTGTGACATTGAGCGCAGCCGACGGTGAGGCTCTGAAAAGTCACCATCGTGTTCTGAACAAAATCATCTCGATCGAGATGACGAGCAATCTTGCCATCGATCTTCGACTCGGGTACTTCCGCATGACCGATAAAGTCCCAAGGTCCGGCGGCCAAGAAACCCAAAGCTTCGATGGAAGGTTGGAGCGAAGGATCGAGTTGATCGGCCGCGAGCTGCTCGGAAAGGAACTGACGATAGGGGAGATCTCGATTGAACGCTCGGATGCAATAGTCGCGATAGGGCCAAGCATTGGGCCGCGGCTTGTCTTTGTCGTATCCGTGCGTCTCGCCATAATGCACCACATCCATCCAATGCCGCGCCCAACGCTCTCCGTATCGCGGCGAAGCGATATATCGATCGACCAATCGATCATAAGCATCGGGCCTCTCATCGCTCACAAACTCTTGGATCTCTTCGAACGTAGGAGGCAGTCCCGTCAAATCGATGGCCAATCGTCGAATCAACGTCGCCTTGTCCGCTGCTGGGTTGGCTCGCAGTGACTTCTGCTGATGCCCTTGTTCGATATAGGCATCGATCCAATGCTGAGCCCACGAGCTCGACTGGGGAATCGGGCCTCGTTGCATAGGCAGTAGCGACCACCAATGGCGATTTTGTGAAGGTAACTCCAAGCGTTGCTGTTCCGGCCAAGGTGTCCCTTTTTGAATCCAACGCTTCAAGATCTCCATTCGCTCTTGGGATAGAGCTTCTCGATCTTTGGGCATACGTGTTTGACCGTGCGTGCCTTCAAGGGAATGCCATAGCAAACTCGCATCCCAACTCTTAGCATCGATCAAGGCTCCCGAATCGCTCCCTTCGACGAGATCTTTGGGAGATTGAAGAGACAATCCTCCTTCGCGATCGCCATCGTTGTGGCACTCGATGCACGACTGCACCAAAATCTTCGCAACGGCTTCAAAGTCCTGCGACGGATCTTGGGCGATGCAAGCCAGCATAAGGCAGGACCAGAGCGAAAGAGAGTGCATCATCATCACATGCAAGGAAGGGAAGGGTGGGCTCCCTTTATGATGGATCAACCGACCTTTCGACGCCAGTCCCCACGGTTGAGTTTGACTCGAAATCGATCAAGGCCGAGGGAGCTTCTTCCATGTCGTGAGCACGGCACCTGAATCTTCAATCCACTTCTTCACTTCGGGATCGGTGAAGAGTTGTCGATCTTGATCGCGCCGGATGGAACTGGTCGAGATAGCTCGCAGTTCATCGTTTTCAATTCCACAATGGATGATCAATTCGGTAATGCCTGGCTGAATACTTGCGATGGCCTTCCGATAGGATTCCTTGCGTAAGCCGAGATTATCGCCTCCGTAGAGTTGGATGAGATGATCGAGCATCGGCAACTTTTTGGATTGGAGTCGTTCGATACCGTATTCGAATCGCGCCGCCATGGCAGGATACTCTTTCCTCAGTTCAGGGCTCATGTTGCTTAGAAAGAGAATCGGTAGATTGTAGGTCGTCGCCATTTCGACGTAGACCTCCACCAAGTCGGGACGACTCACCAGAGCCCCCATATGCGTGTCGAGATGGCTAAGCGGTACACCGAAGGCCAAGGCTTTGTCGATTTGTGCTTTGAGTTCGATACGAACCTCATCCGCTTTGGCATGAGCCGCTACCTGAGCCACTTCATCCCACAGGTATCCTTCTTCATCGATCAAGCTGGGAACGCGATCGGACGAAGCAACCGGTCCCCATCGATAGACATCCCATTCCGAATTGAGGGTGAGATGAATTCCATAATCGTATTGAGGATGGTTCTTGGCATACAGCGCAAATTCTTTGAACCATGGGCAAGGGACCATGATACTGGCGGAGGTAACCAAGCCACCTTCGAGACCTTGGATGGTGGCTTGATTGGCCGAGTGTGACATTCCTGCATCATCAGCATGAACGATGAGATACTTGGGTGGTTGTTGCGCAGAGACGGGATGGAGCAGCGCCATGAACACGCTCATCCCTACCCAACAGGCAAGGGTCATTCTCGAGTTCACCAACCGAACGATCATCGTGAAATAGCTTTCTTGGCAACAGGAATTCAAACACATCGTCACACATGCATCGCATCGATAGGACGGTGAGGAAGTCAGCGAGCAACGAGTCTACTTGACTTTAGTTGTTGCAACAACTAACGTCAAAGCGACCTCGCAAAGCAAATCGTGGAAGATAAAAGATCCTTCCAAGGGACTGGAAGTCAACGTTGGAAGTAGATAGGGCGTTCCTCGACTATGAAATTCGATTCGATCGAACAAGAGCTCTACCTGAACCTGTGGAGAACCTACGATCGCTTGCGCATTCTCGAGGATTCGCTATTTGATGAGTTTGATATCTCGAGTCAGCAATACAATGTGCTTCGATTGTTGGGAGCTGCGTTTCCCGAAGCCATACCCACGTTGACGGTGGCAGGACGTTTGATTTCGCGAGCGCCCGACATCACCCGTTTGTTGGATCGATTGGAGAAGAAGGGCTTATTGGAACGGATTCGCAAAGGAGACGATCGACGCCAGGTACATGTTCGCATCACGGATGATGGTAAGAAGCTTCTCAAAAAGATTCAGAAACCTTTAGAAGAATGCCATCGAAGCCAACTAGGCCATCTCTCGAATCAGAAGATCAAACAATTGTGCGGTTTGCTCCGCGATGCCCGGGCTCCGCATGAACCCGAGCAAAGTCCGTGGTTGGAAGAATCGACTTGATCCACACCATTACTATCCCAACGACTGGTTTCTGAGTCCTTTCGGGAAGTCGGCCGAAATCCCAGGTGAATGGGCGCCGAGAATCGTTTTTTTGAGAAACGATTGCACGTCGAGTAAACTCGACGGCTAGAATACGTCTTTGTTCGTGGGGATCGAGCGCCATTGATCGCAACCACGTTCCCCACCTTTGTTCCTCCCTCCCTCCAAGGATTTCATCAAGATGTCTCTCAAGAATCTATCTCGATGGCTTTGCCTTGGGCTTGTGGTCTCCAGCGGATCCCTCGCTCAAGCCGATGTCACACTTCCCAACATCTTTACCGACCACATGGTCCTTCAACAGGGACAGAAGAACAAGGTTTGGGGTAAAGCCGAAGCCAACGAAGCGGTAACGGTAACGATTGGATCGCAATCGCATAAGACGACCGCAGGCAGTGATGGAATGTGGCATGTGATGCTCGATCCATTGACCGTCGGTGGTCCCTTGGAGTTGACCGTCGCCGGCAAGAATCAAATCAAGATCACCGACGTTCTCGTGGGTGAGGTTTGGGTTTGCTCGGGTCAATCCAACATGCAATGGTCGGTCAATGCATCGAATGATCCCGATCTTGAAAAGCTTGCCGCCAAGTTTCCCAAGATCCGCATGATCAACTTCCCTCAGGTGGGAACGCAAACACCGATCTGGACGCACGATCGCAAGTGGATGGTCTGCACTCCTGAAAACGTTGGCAACTTCTCCGCTGTCGGCTATTTCTTTGCACGACAGCTGCACCAATCGTTGGACGTGCCCATCGGCATGATCAACAACGCTTGGGGTGGATCGGCCTGTGAAGCTTGGATTAGTCGCGAAACCTTCAAGCAAGAGCCTCGCTTCAATGCGTTGATCGAACGTTGGTCGAAGTCGGAAGCCGACTATGAAGCGCTCGCAGCAGCTCCAGTTCCTACCGATGAAAAGGAAAAGGAAGCTCACAACAAGCGCCTTCAACAGATGAAGCAACAAATGACGGGCAATTCACGTCCCGCCAACATCTACAATGGTGTGCTCAAATCACACTTGGGCTATGGCATCAAAGGTGCTATTTGGTATCAAGGGGAATCGAATGCGGGCCGCGCCTATCAATATCGCGAGCTCTTCCCATTGATGATCAAATCGTGGCGCAAAGAATGGGGTCAAGGCGACTTCCCATTCTATTGGGTTCAACTCGCCGACTTCCGCGAAGAAAAGCAAGCTCCAGCAGACAGCGATTGGGCTGAACTACGGGAAGCGCAGACGATGACGATGAGCAAGCTTCCGAACACGGGAGAAGCTGTCATCATCGATATCGGTGAAGGGAAGGATATCCATCCCAAGAATAAGGTCGATGTAGGTCGACGGTTGGCTCGTTGGGCTCTCGCTAAGGATTACGGAATCTCCGTTCCCTACCACAGCCCGCAATACAAGTCGATGGAGAAAGATGGGAACAAGATCGTTCTCTCGTTCGATTACGTCGATGGCTGGCGCCCCTTCGATGTGGCTCAACCTCGTGGTTTCACCATCGCGGGTGAAGACAAGGTCTTCCGCAATGCGACTGCGACGATCACCAAGGATAACAAGGTAGTGGTGACCTCGCCCGAAGTCGCTAATCCAGTAGCGGTTCGGTATGCTTGGGCCGATAACCCCATCTGCAACATGTTTGCCAACAGTGGTCTGCCATTGACACCATTCCGCACCGATGAATGGCCTGGCGTTACCATCGATAAAGAATAGTTCGTACACCGAACCTTTCTTATCAACGGACCTAGGAAACGACCGCAGGTGGCTCGATCATCTGCGGTCGTAGTGTTGACTTCCAGTCCCTTGGAAGGCGCATTTCAAACGAGCCTCAAAATCCGAATCTCTTCGATGTCGGTTTTTGGACTCCAACGAATACGAATGATTGTGGATTCCACATAGACAGCGGCTAGCTCCTTGTTGCTAGGATTTGTTAGCTCAACTTCGAAGGGACTCGAAGTCTACTTTCCAGCCCCAACGAGACTCCCTTGGAGGATTCGAAAATGTCGTTTCGTCCCATCCATGCTCGACCACATCGAAGAACCATCCTCGGCATGGCTGCCGCATCCACAGCAGCCCTGGCTTTGCCCTCATGGACAAACGCCTCCTGCCAGGATCCGAATCGCAAGCTACGACTTGCCTTCATCGGAGTCGGAGGCCGTGGGCTAGGCAATCTCAATACCATCGTGGCCGATCCGCAGGTCGAAGTGATGGCCGTTTGCGACGTCAATCGCAAGAGCCTTGAATCGGCTCAGCAACGCTTTCCTAAAGCACGATCGTATGTCGACTTTCGCAAACTCCATCAAGACATGGACGATATCGACGGTATAGTGGTCAGTACCACCGAACATACGCATGCCTTTGCCACCTTGCCAGCTCTTCAACAAGGTAAGCATGTCTACTGCGAGAAACCACTGACACACAATGTGGCCGAAGCCAGGCTCATCACTCAAGCCGCCGCCAAAGCCAATGTTGCCACGCAGATGGGAACGCAGATCCACGCTTCGGCCAATTACCATCGCGTGGTCCAATTGATCCAAGCCGACGTGATCGGCGATGTCAGCGAAGTTCATGTGTGGGTTGGCCGCGCTTGGGGCTTGCAGTCGGAAGCCGAAGCCAAGGCCAACAAAGATATCGTGTACGTTACGGAACGACCCAAGGAAGCCATGCAGCCTCCCGAGTTCCTGGATTGGGATTTGTGGATTGGCCCCGCTCCCTATCGACCATATCACGAAGTCTATTTCCCAGGGCCTAAGTGGTATCGTTGGTGGGATTTTGGCAATGGCACCATGTCCGATCTCGGAAGCCACTGGAATGATTTGCCTTTTTGGGCACTCGAGTTGGACGCGCCCCTACGCATCACCCCCGCAGGACCACCGCCTCATGAAGAAATCGCGCCTGCATCCATGTCGGCAACCTATGAGTATGGTCCTCGCGGTCGCTATCCTGCGTGCAAGCTCACGTGGTACCAAGGGTCGCATCAACCCGAACTCTTGAAGACGGAAAAGATCCCTGCTTGGAATAGCGGAGTCCTCTTCGTTGGTTCGAAGGGAATGCTCTTGGCCGACTATGGCAAATACCTGCTGCTGCCCGAAGCCAAGTTCAAAGACGCAGTCCTCCCTGAAGGCCCCACGGAACCTCGGCTCGGCCACCACGAAGAATGGCTGATGGCTTGCAAATTGGGAACACCCACAAGCAGTCCCTTCCACTATGCAGGACCTTTGACCGAAGCCAATCACTTGGGCAATGTTGCCTTTCGAGCTGGCGGCATGATCGCTTGGGATTCCAAAGCGATGCGTATCACCAATCGCGAGGATGCCAATCGTTTCCTCCATCGTCAACCGCGCGATGGTTGGACGCTTACCGTATAGATCATTCTCATTCCACGTCCCTTGCCTCGGAGAATCCAAAATGATGTTGCGATGCCTATGGAGCTTGGCGTTTACCTGTTTCGCTCTTTCCCTTCATGCTCAAGAATTGAAAGTCGGCGATACGGCTCCCGCCTTCGAAATGCAGGGGAGCGATGGCAAAGCGTATAAGCTGAGCGATTTTCAGGGCAAACAAGCGGTGGTCGTGGCTTGGTATCCTCGGGCTTTCACCGGAGGATGTACCAAAGAATGCAAGTCCTTCAAGGAAGATGGTGCTAAGCTTCGCGATTTCCAAGTCGCCTATTTTACGGCTAGCTGCGATCCCGTCGAAAAGAATACCGACTTCGCCAAGTCGCTCTCGGTCGACTATCCTATCCTCAGCGATCCCGATGGAAAGATTGCCAAGGCTTATGGTATCTACAACGCAGAACGAAATGCTGCCGCCCGCGTAACCTTCATCATTTCCAAAGAAGGAAAGATCTTGGCCATCGACAAGTCGGTGAAAACCGATAGCCATGCGGCCGATGTCGCCGCCAAGCTCAAAGAACTTGGCGTCGAAGCCAAAAAGAAATAGATCGGATGGCGATCGACTGCGTCGAGTGTTCTAGCATTCGATACGAATGAGTTTACATCTACGATCGGGACGATCGCGCTACATTTCATACGATCGGGACGATCGTACGACGGTTTCCCACGATCGGGACGATCGCACTACGGTTTATCGCTTCTGAGTCTTGGAAGATCGATTGGTTTCAGCGACTTGCTCTTCGGGGATGTATCCCATGTAGCAGAGCAGGTCGCGAACTTCTTCGGCCGAGAGTTTTTCAAGCAAGCCCGATGGCATCATCGAAACTTTGCTCGTGGTAATCTCTTCGATATCCTCATCGGGAACGGTGAGTTGTGTGAGGTCACTTCGCAGAACTCGCAACAATCCATTGGAAGCTTTGGATACCAAGCCAACATACACTTCACCGCTCGTCGTCAAGACTTTCTGCGAAGCGTACTGATCGCTGATAACGTGTGAAGGATAGAGGATCGACTCCAAGGCCTCATGACGGGTGAATCGTCGCGAGATGCTCGATAGATCGGGACCGACCGCTGCACCTTTGCCTCCCATCTTGTGGCAGTCGTTGCAATTGGCTTTGGTCCATACAAGGGCTCCATTCTCGCGAGATCCCTTCTTACCTTTCACACCATCGAGGTATTCGGTAAGCAAGTCCATCGACCACTTACTGTTGCCATCTTCCTTGGGCAATTCCGGTTCGGTATGGCTCGGATAGAGGCTTCGGAACCATTTTTGCCAGGATTGCAGCTGTACTTCAGCGTTTCCATCCGAAGCAAAATCCTTGCCCGTCCAGTGGCTCAGTAGAGACAAAGCAGGCGCCGGGTTTTCTTCATCGCGCTGCATGCGCAATCCGTGGAGGATGACTTGTCGAATGGCTTCGGCATCATCGGGTGCCGTTGGCACTCCTTGAAGTTGCTTGAAGATATCGGGCACAGCAAACGCATCCAGCACCGCCAGGCTTCGGATGATGTAATCCCAGTTCTCCCCTTCGGGATGGAAGGCCAATCCCAAAGCAACATTGGCGCGACGATCGGGACTGCGGCGCCATACTTCTCTCAGGTAAGCCAACGATTCGGCATCGCCGCTTCGAGCAAGAATGGCCGTGATGCCTGTCTTGAGGCGTTTGTAATAATCAGCTTCAAGGCCCGCGCGATCGATCGCTTGATCGACATTGCGAAGCGCTTCAAAATCTTCGTGGCTGATCTTTTCGGGGAACAACCGCAACCCGGCCAAGGCCGCGTTAGGCCATTGCACACCTTCGCGAACAAATACGCGAGCCTCTTCCAAGGTCATGCCCTGGCTAAGATCGGTCGTGGCATCCATCACATACAACGGATAGCTGCTTCCACCTTCGCTCTTGGTGGCATCTTCTAAGAACTTCATGACCGCGAAACGCTCGGTCGAAGTCCATTCCCGTTTCAAGAACTTGAGGTGCATGGCAACATGCACTCGCTCGGCCATCGGCGCATCGCTCTGAATATAGCCGATCGCTCGTTCGGTAATCTCTTCCGCTTGCAAATAGACGGCCAGTCGAATGAGCTCGCGATTGATCAACGGTTCTCCCGCTGGAAATTCTTCGGCAATCTTGGTTCGCAACTCGGGCACTTCTTGAATGCGAAGGCCACTGCAAGCCAGTGTCACTTGAATGGTTCGAAGCATGTCGAGAAACTCTCGGTCGCTGACAAATCCATTCATCGATTCAAGCAACTTCGCAATGGACTGACGAGCATTCTCGGCAGTTGGTTCTGTTGCCATCAGAGCCAATACACCCTGGACTTGAATACGATTTTTGCGACTCTTAAGAGCCGCCTCTTTCCAATCTTGAATCGGAAGCGATTCCATCAAACGACGGGCCGAGAAGACGAGCATCCGATCATTGCTCTCAAGCAAGGGCAGGAGTTCACTTACTTCACATTTCCCATTGCAACGGCGTAGCGATTCACAAGCGATGCGACGAACCAGTGGATCCGAATCTTGGAGCATCTCGCTCAATCGTTCGACACTCTCTTGGTTATCCGCTTGAAGTCCAAGAAGTTGCGCTGTCTTGGCGCGGACCGCTTCATTCGGTGAACGCGAAAGATCGATGAGAAGATCAGGTGTCGGGACGGGTCCCAAAAGCTGCATCAGTTCCAAAGCGCGAACGCGATAGCGAGCTGGATTGTCTGGACTATAGGCGACCCCAGCCACCATCTCATCCCAAGATTGGCCGAGTTCCTTCTTCACCAAAGCGATCTCTTGTCGTCCCCAAGCTGATTGAATTTGAGGTTGGCGAATCGCCTTGGCGATCCCCGATCCCAAATCCTTCAAGTCCTTGGGAATCTCTCCATTCCAGCGAACGCGATAGATACCTCCATCGGTTCCGCGACCACCAGTGCAAAAATAAAGAGAACCATCGGATCCCACATCCAAGTCGGTGACGTTGAGCGGTTGTCCCTTCACAAACACTTCCGCATGAGCCGAGAAACTCGCGCCGTTCGGTTTGAGTTGTACAGCCAGAATGCGTCCTTCGGACCAATCGGCCAAAAAGAGATTGCGATGGTATCGCGATGGAAATGCATAATGTTCATAGACCACAGCACCCGTAGGAGATCCGCGTCCCGTTTCCAACAAAGTCGGAATGCGGTCGACGTAATACTCGGGCCATTGGGCCCATCCGGATCGCCATCCAAGTTCCGCTCCAGGCGAAACATCAAAGAGACTCGTCGGACGATACCAAGTAGTTCCTACATCCGCTTCCATGTCGCTATCGTGAACGAGCATCGCGCCCGAACTATGGAACGCCAGATCGTACGCATTACGAATACCGCCAGCGACCATTTCAACATGCTCGCCCGTCAAATCCAATCGAACAATCGTTCCGCCAGGAGCCTTCACTCCGCGAGCGTGTCCACCTGGATCCTCGAAACGAGGTTGCACCAGATCGCCTTCATAGACCACGGTGTAGGGACTATCCGGAGATGCCTTCTCAACCAGTTGAGAGTGATTGCCGACGATGACATAGATCATTCCGTCAGGACCAAGGCTCAACTGGTGAGGACCATGTTCGGCCGACGTCGTCTTGAATGCAACCAAGCGCGTCACTTCGTCTAAGGTTCCGTTGCGATCGGAATCTACCAAACGAAAGACTCCTGATCCTTCTTCGGTATCGCCCGTGACATACACGTCACCATTGAGAGGCAGAATCCCTTGAATGTTCTTGACCGCTTCGCAGTAAGTGCGAGCCTTATCTGGTTTTCCATCTTTATCCGAATCGTAGATCAACGTGAGTGGACCACCTTCTTGAGAGACGATCAAATGCCCAAACTCGTTGAAAGCCATGGCGATCACAGAGCCACAGAGCTCTTCGTCGACCATTTTTTCGACCGAGAAACCAGAAGGTACGATGAACTGTCCGGAAGCGACGTTCTGCCCCGTTGCTTGAGGCTGATCGGTCCCTTGTTCGTTGCCTCGATATCGACCTAACACTCGCGATTGCACCCAACGTGAATCATTGAAGGTGAGCGACTGCCAGTTCGGTGTCGCATCCAACGTGGTCTTCCAACTCGCATCGCTAACAACGACGCGCCAGTTTTGATTGACTTGTTTGACATGCAATTGAACAGCGAGCCCTGCAGTGGCTCCTGCGCGATTGGTGGCCTTGATGGCGATCGCATTGCGGCCTCGCACCATCAACCGCGAGATATCCATTTGATCCAAGCTTTTCTGCGGTCCACCTACTGTGCGACCATTGATGAAGAGCTGGAAAGAATCGTCAGCAACCACGGTGATTTTGGCTTGCTCGATCTCCGAAACTTGAACCACCTTTCGGAAATAAACATCGCCAATCGGGGCTCGATTGGGAGGATATTCCGGTGACCAGATCCACTGAGCTTCTTGTGCCCAAGCCGTGGATAGACACGACAAGGATCCCAATACGAGGACTGCAACAAACCCCATACCGCGAGTGTATCGAAGGGTTTGTACCAGCAACTCATTCCATAAACAGTAGATGCGGAATGCTCGGGATTTCGTGGTTGAAGTCAACACGGCGAACCCATCCTTGGTTGTTCTGCGTCGAATCAAAAATTCACAATCGGCGGGACCATAGCAAACCGTGCTAGTCCAATGCAAGATCATCCCGATACCACGAAGGAGTGGAATAGGGGAAAGAACGTCATTTTCTATCGAAATGCCTGGATCTCAGACTGCGGTCCATCGCTATGCCGTACCACCAATGTCCCTTGGCTAAATGCTGGCAATGCGCGATACATTCCGGCAGGGAGTTGAGCCTGAGTTACTGATTGAAAAGCGTTTGACTTGGCCTCGAAGAGAACCACTCGGCCATCGAGCGTGACGCCAAGAATATGATCTTTGAATCCAACAAGATGGCAGATCCCGAATCCCGATTCGGTCCATAACACTTTCTTATTGCGAACATCCACACATTTAATAGAAGCACTTCCCATATCCTCGCGACCATCCGAACCATAAACCATGTCGCCATAAACGATGGGTGTCGCGTATTGGCTGCTCAACAATGATTCACCGCTATACACGACCGAAGGACTGCTGCTAGTTGGTTTTGCTAGCGTACTTCCGATGCCGTAGCTGGCCGTTAGAAAAACGCTTCCATCGGAAAGCAACACGGGAGTTGCCGCGTTGACTGTTGGTCCACGTTGACCAAAGGGAAACTGGTAAAGGACTTTTCCTTTCTCAAGATCCATCCCATATGCGACCAATCGTGTTGGGACAAAGAGCGAAGGTCCCGAACTACCTTTTAGAAGAATCGGCGACGCGTAACTGGCCTCGGCACCGATCGATTCCCATAGCATAGCTCCGTTGTCCAATCGAAAGGCCACGACCCCGCCGCGTTTCTTGCCACCGACGGCCACAATCACTTTGGAATCGACCACCAAGGGCGAGCTTCCCGCACCAAAATAGCCATCGTCGGCTCCGTATTCCTTCCGCGCATCGCGGGTCCAAACGACTTTGCCCGTCTTTCGGTCCAAACACGATAACTGTCCACTCGCCCCATAGACGATCACACTATTTTTCTCGATGACAGGAACGCACCGAGGCCCGCGATCTGGATTGATGCCACCTGCATAGTTCGTTGGAACGGGCGTACTCCATACCATCGTTCCGTCGGCGAGCGAAATCAATCGAACACGTTCTCCGTCCGCAACTCGATCGAATACGACCACCTGGCCCTCAGCAATGGCCACTCCCGCATAACCTTCGCCACAAGCGAGGGTCCAAGCAGGAGTCAACGATTTGCTCCAATGGACGGGGGCCTTCTCATCGACCGCATGTCCGTCGCGACCTGGTCCCAATATTTGAGGCCAATCACCGCCGATCGCAGCACTGCAAAGGAAGCATCCTAAAGACCATGCCAGCCAAAAGTTGCGTCGAAGCACGATCGCATTCCCTTCCTTCTCTAGATATCTACTTGACGATTTCGATTTGAAACAGCTTAGGCCAATTCTTTCCCGTCACGTAGATCTTATCGTTGTCGGCATCGTACGCGATACCATTCAAAACCGCTTCTTTATCGCGACGACTTTGGGGAATGAGATTGCTCATGTCGATCCATCCTAGCACTTGCCCTGTTTCTGGCGAGATCCGAGCGACCCGATCTTCATACCAAATGTTGGCCCACACTTCCCCTTTGACATACTCGAGTTCATTGAGCGACTTGATGCGGTTCTTCTTGTCTTTGACCTGCAACGTCTTCACTAGCTTCATGTTCTTCGGATCATAGAAACGAAGGTTGTAGCTACCATCGCTCAAGATTAAGTGTTTTCCATTATGCGTTAATCCCCAACCTTCACCCGTATAATGAAATACCTTTTCACCCTTCATCGAATCGAGATCATAGATGACCCCGACGGCATCCTTCCAAGTCAACTGATAGATCTTGCCTTCGAAGATGGTGATCCCTTCTCCAAAATACTGTGCAGGGAGTGATTCCGACTGCTGAACCTTGCCGGTGGTCAATTCAACTTTCCGAAGAGTCGATTTTCCTTGCTGCCCGGTACCTTCGTAGAGCTGCCCCTTTTCAATCACCAAACCTTGAGTGAACGCATCCGAATCATGCGGATACTCGGCCACCGCTTTCACCTTCCAGACGGGTAGGTTCGATGTTTGAGCACATGCGGGCAGGGAAATGAACCCTAAGCCAACACCGAGGACGATGCTCCGAAGTACCATTTGCTGAAACCACACCATCTTGGCCAAATCTCCATTCCTTCGCTCTGAAACCAACCTATCTCTATCGTAACACGTTTTGGTTTTGGGTGTCGAACTGGTTGACTTCCCCGTTGACTTCCAGTCCCTTGGAAGGCGGATCTTGAACGAGTTTCGAAAGCCGTCTTTCTTGGATGCTGGTTCTTGTACCGCAACGAATTGCCATTTTGCGATGTGCTCATTACGGCCGGTTAACGCCTTGCAGCTAACCGTTCGAAAAAATCAACTTCGAAGGGACTCGAAGTCAACCTTCTCCTTTTCGGGTTATGATGAGAGCTATCTTTTCCGCTTGGAATCCCACACTCGCAATCGATAACCTACCTATGCCTTCCTCACCTGTATTTCCTTTGCCGTACACGCGCGACATCATTCGTGGCATCTCACGGGGTTTCTCACTGAGCCTCCTGTTCATTTGCTCTCTTCCAATCCTCTCGGCGCAAGACAACTTGGAACAGCGCCTGTTAGCTCGCAAACCAGATCAACTTGCAGAAGTTGCTCGGCTCAAAGGGGATCCTCGACGAGGTGCCATCGTCTTTCATAGCCCATCGCTTAATTGTCAGAAGTGCCATACCCTTCAATCGCAATCGAGCCCATCGATCGGTCCCAACTTGGCAGCGTATTCCAAAAATCCGAGCGATACCGAATTGATTCAAGCGGTTCTGCGACCGTCGGAGACGATTGCCGATGCCTATCGAACGGTGCAGGTGGTCGATGACGAAGGCCAGGTTTGGACGGGAGTTCCTGTCGAACGAGATTCCAATCGCTTGAAACTGAGACTAGGAGCTGAACCGGATCGCGTGGTGGAAATCGAACGCGCATCGATCGTCAAAGAGACGCAAAGCAAATTATCGATCATGCCAGCCGGACAAGTGCTGCAGCTCACCGATCAATCGCAATTCTATGACCTCATCGCCTATCTCATTGCGATTCGCGATGGAGGAGAATCGGCCGTAGCTCGCTACGCTCCCAAGGCCAATCAAATTCAACTCGTTCTTCCCGAATACGAGAAGCGAGTCGACCACGCGGGGATGCTACGCGATTGGAACGCTGAATCGCTGGCTCGCGGAGAAGAAATCTATCGGATGCATTGCGTCAATTGCCACGGCACTCTCGAAGAACCTGGTTCGCTTCCAACCGCCTTGCGATTCGGTGAAGGCAAGTTCAAAAAGGGGAGCGATCCTCACAGCATGTATCAAACGTTGACTCGAGGCAATGGCATGATGCTACCTCAGCCATGGATGGTGCCTCAACAAAAATACGACGTCATCCATTACATTCGCGAACACTTTCTGCGCAAATCCAATCCATCTCAATTCGTCGCGATCGATGCAACTTACTTGGATCGTTTGCCTAAAGGAGATACTCGCGGACCAGCACCGAAGAAGATCGAACCATGGGTCACGATGGACTACGGATCGATGATGATCACGACTTTAGAACTAGGAAAGTCAAAGCCCAAAGAGCTCGCCAACAACATCGCACAAAAAGCCATAGCTCTGCGACTAGATGAAGGCCCCGGTGGCATCGCTCGCGGCCAATCGTTTATGGCCTTTGAACACGATACACTGCGTTGGGCTGGAGGCTGGTCCGGCGAAGGCTACATCGACTGGGATGGAATCCAATTCAATGGTCGACATGGTGTTCATCCTCACATCGTGGGTGATATCCTCTTTCAAAATCCAACCGGTCCTGGATGGGCGAACCCCGAAACAGGATCGTTCGAAGACGATTCACGCGTCCAAGGTCGCGATGGGCGGCGTTATGGTCCTCTTCCCAAACGCTGGGGTCGCTATCTCGGCTTGGAACGAAAAGGAGGCGAAGTACTTCTCTCGTATCAAGTCGGTGATACACGGATCGAGGAACAAGCTTGGACGGATGCTTCGTCCGAATCAACCACTGCCATGATGGGGCGATCACTACGCATCGATCCCCATCCAACACCCTTGCGAATGCTGATCGCCACCTTCACTGGTAGCAGTCCAGCGCTCGACCAAGAAAAGCAAGTGGTACAGTTCACTTCCAGCGATGCCAAGAATTTTACCTTCTACTTCGGTGCCAACCCTTTGCCAAAGGGTGGACACTATGTTCTCGAGGGCGAGCGACTCATTCTTGAATTCCCTCCTTCTACGACATCGTATGTTGGATCCTTGTACTTTGGCCGCTTGTCTTCGGATCAAGCTTCTTCGCATCGTGAAGCGATTACCGCCGTTCATCGACAGGGCATGGAACGCTCCAACGCGGCGACGAAGGAGTTTCAAAACTGGAAGCAAAAACCGTACACGCCGCTTTGGGATGAAGTATTAGTAACGACTCCAGGCGAATGGTATCGCGATAACGCGTGGACAGTGGATGAAATTCGCCTGCCTGCTACCAATCCATGGAACGCTCGTACGCGAGTGACCGGAATGGCCTTTCATCCTCGAACGGATACGCTATTCGTTTGTACTTGGGATGGAGATGTATGGCGAGCTCAGGGCCTCGATAGTCTCGAACGATTCGAACGGCAGGTGAGTTGGAAACGCATTGCTTCAGGGCTCTTCCAACCGCTAGGTATCTTGTTGGAAGGAGACGATATCGTGCTCAGTTGTCGCGATCAAATCGTCAAGCTTCACGATGTCGATGGTGATGGCACCATGGACGTGTATCGCTGTTTCAATAGCGACCATCAAGTGACCGAACACTTCCATGAGTTCGCCATGGGTTTACAAAAAGATCCCAAAGGCAATTACTACTATGCGAAGTCTGCGCGTCATGCGCTTCCAGCCGTGGTGCCTCATCATGGTACTCTGCTGCGCGTTACACCGGATGGCCAAGAAACGCAGATTGTTGCTTTTGGTTTTCGCGCGGCCAACGGAGTCTGCTTGAATCCTGATGGTTCGTTCATCGTGACTGATCAAGAAGGTCATTGGAATCCGAAGAATCGTATCAATTGGGTTCGCGAAGGTGGATTCTATGGAAACATGTTTGGGTATCACGATGTCACCGATAGTCGTGATGAGGCCATGGAGCAACCTCTGTGTTGGATCACCAATGCCTTCGATCGTTCCCCTGCCGAACTCTTGTGGGCCGATCATCCCAAGTGGGGTCCACTCTACGGTCAACTTCTCAATCTGTCCTACGGGTATGGTCGGGTGTATACCGTTCCGATGGAGATGATCGACGGGCAACCCCAAGGAGGCATGTGTCCTCTCCCTATTCCCGATCTCCCTACGGGAATCATTCGCGGAACCTTTTCCCCGCGCGATGGTCAACTCTACGTGGGAGGCATGTATGCCTGGGCGAGCAGTCGGCAGGACCAAGAGGGCGGATTGTTTCGCATTGCCTATCGAGGTGGACCACCCACGATGCCTGTTGGCCTTCAAGCCCGTCAACAAACTCTCGACATTCGATGGAGCGACCCTTTAAGTCCCGAAATGGCCAATGCGATCGACCGATTCAAAGTGCAGGTTTGGGATTTGAAGCGTACCCAAAACTACGGTTCCGAACACTACAACCAACGGGTGCTAGAGGTGACTGGGGTCGAGCTACGAGACGAAAATCGAACGGTTCGCTTGACGATTCCCGATCTCCAGCCAACCTGGGGTATGTCCGTCGACATGAAAATCAAAAATGGGGCAGGGGAGGAAACCGAACGCACTCTCCACAATACCATTCATAACTTGCCAAAACTCCGATAACCCGCCAACTGCCTTTGGTTGGAAACGGGCCCATGGTTTATATTGAGGGCGAGTATTTGGGTTCCTCTCTATGGATTCTACCTATGCACGTCCGGCTTCGATCCTGTTTGTTGTTCGTGGTCCTCTGCGTTGGAACGCAAGGGGCCGCTTTGGCTCAAGACGCGATTTCGCTATTGGCCAAGCAGTTTGAGCCTTGGCGAAAAATCGCGGCCGGTGAAGTATCAACGTTTCACATCACCGGGTCGGCTCAGTTGCCCATCGACGGTAAGCCTCAAGCTTTGGATATCGCTCTGGATCGTTGGGACGACGACTCCTTCGACCTTCGCTTGAACCATTCCGAATATGCAGTGCACTTTCGACGTCGGGTCGATGGGATCGCCATGGCGCTTCCCAAACATAAAGTAGTTTTCTTGGGACAGGGCGATGGGGCGATGCCGAGGACCATCTTCAACCAAAAGGTCTCGCCAAACGAGTTGTTGGCAATGGGACCGATGTTCAGCTGATTGGTGACGCTCTTACGCAATTCGAATTCCGAAGATCTAGCGGGCGCTTTGATCGGCCTTGCCAAGCTTTCGTGGGATGGCACGGCGTGGCATGCAGCATCGAACAAGATCACCTTCGATGCAGACAAACATGCGATCGATGTTCAGACCGATGATGGTCACGTGCATCTGCAATCGACGAGCGATGCAGGCAAAGCAGCGGCGATCGACGCGTGGCCCGACTATCGAATACAAAAGCTCGATCGCAAATTACTCGAAAAACATCTAACGCGCGGACTGCGTCGCGGTCTTGAAGTTGCCTTGCCCTCGATGCGTTTGATCGAACCCTCTCGGAAAGAGCAAGTCGTTGACCATGGCAAGTTGTCTTGGGTCGATGGTAGCCGTGTCGTCCTACTTCGCGGAACACCCGAACAGATCGGCACGGCCCACGGAAAGTTACTCAAGACCGAAGCCATGCGCTGTATCGATTCGGTAGTCCATATGTTTGGAACAATCCAGACCGTTGCGACAGGTCGATGGTTTCCCGACGATTTGGCGTCAGCTTACAAACGACTGTCACCCCACATTCCCGAACGCCACAAAGTGGAAACGCGAGCCTTGGCTCGCAGCCTCGATGTCGACGAACAGTTACTAGAAACGACCAATGTCTTTCCAGAACTATTTCATTGTTCTGGATTCGCTTTGTTTGGTAAGGCCACTCAAGATGGAAAGCTCTACCATGGTCGCGTGCTCGATTATATGACCGTCATCGGATTGCAAGATGCGGCCACGACCTTCATCATCGCCCCCGAAGGTTGCATCCCCTTTGCCAATATTGGATACGCAGGCTTCATCGGTAGCGTCAGTGGAATGAACACCGAAAAAATATCGCTTGGCGAGATGGGCGGTCGGGGAGAAGGGCAGTGGGATGGTGCTCCCATGGCCACGTTGATGCGGCGAGGCTTAGAAGAGTGTCGATCCTTGGAGGAAGTCAAAGCGCTTTGGAAAAACAATCCTCGCACTTGCGAATACTACTATGTCTTCGCGGATGGTGAAACCAAGACCGCGGTCGGTGTGGCGGCAACGCCGGATAAGCTGGAATTCGTGGAACCAGGCGCTGGACATCCGTTGTTGGGCGAAGGGATTCCCGATGCAGTGGTTCTCTCCGCGGGGTCACGTTTGGAAGAATTGCGTTCGCGAGTCAAGAACCAATATGGTTCGATCGATGCCGAGAAAGCTCAAGGACTGATGTGCCGTCCCGTGGCCATGAATTCAAATCTTCATAATGTCCTCTTCGTTCCGGAAGATGGCGTGTTTTACGTTTCGAATGCCGATCACAAACGACCCGCAGCCGATCGCCGCTATAGCCGAATCCCTATTTCAGATTTACTCCAAGCCTGGGAAAAGAAACAACCAAGCAAGGAAGTGACTCTAACTTCGCGCTATCGCGCTCGCGATTCGTTCGCACCACCCCCGGAAAAAAATGCGGATGCGCTAGCTTGCATTCAAGGGTTGCAATGGGATGCCACCGAGTTCGAAGTGCAGTTCGAACCTGCCAAGAACCAGCACGGTGATTGCTTGGTTCGATTCCCCACACCCGTTCCCAGTGGCGATGCACCAAACGATTTGGTGGCCATGGAATGGTATCAAGCTCGCGATGCATCCAAAGAACCCACGGTTGCTCCCGCGGCCATCATCGTGCATGAATCGGGAAGTGGCATGACGGTCGGACGATTGATCGCCAATGGGCTTCGTCAAAAAGGTGTGCACTGTTTCATGGTGCAACTTCCCTACTATGGCGATCGCCAAGGTGGCCTTGGAAAACCCAAGGGTGATAAGTTGGTTGCAGCTCTTCGACAAGGGATCGCTGATGTGCGACGGGCTCGCGATGCCGTGGCTGCCATCCCCTTGGTCGACGCCAACCGAATCTCCCTCCAAGGAACCAGCCTCGGTGGCTTTGTGACCGCCACGACCGCCGGCTTGGATCCCGCATTCCATCGCGTCTTCATCCTGTTGGCGGGCGGCGACCTGTACGATGTCATGATGCAGGGTAAAAAAGATGCGGCCAAAATGCGGGAAGAGATGACCAAGAATGGTGTCGATGAAAACCAACTGAAAACCATGTTGCAAAGCATCGAACCGCTTCGTTTGGCTCATCGCCTCGTTCCCCAGAAGACCTACATGTTCTCTGGCAAATTCGATGACGTCGTTCCCTTGGAAAATTCGCTCCGACTTGCAAAGGCTGCTGGTCTGGACGAAGATCATCATATGGTGATGCTCGCCGACCACTATTCGGGCATCATTTACCTACCTACCATCCTCCAGCAGATTCACGATCGCATGATCGAACCCGCCCCAAGCTCGGTGGACGCTGCCAAATAGATGGGATTGCCGCTGGCAACTTCCACTTTTGCAACGTGGTTTTCAAGAATGCTTCCGATCATCAACTTGAGATCGCTTTTGAAGTGATGCGCGCTTATTTCGTTGCTAGTACGCTCTGCCTTTCACTGGCACTAGTCCTTCCCTCGGCAATGGCCCAGGATGAAGCAGCCCGCGAACAATTCGAGAAGGAAGTGAGGCCGCTTCTCGCAAAGCACTGTTATGAATGCCACAGCGGTTCCTCCAAACGATTGGAAGGTGGACTGCGTCTCGATCATTTGAAGTTGATGCTTCAAGGTGGTGATTCAGGTCCGTCGGTTGTCCCTGGCAAATCGAAAGAGAGTTCGCTCTATCAAGCCGTTCTGCATGAAACCTTTGAAATGCCTCCCAAAGGCAAACTCCCTGCCAAGGAGATCGAAGTCCTTCAGCGTTGGATCGATGGAGGTGCCTATTGGCCTGAAGAACCCATCCCTTCTTCGGAAAAGGCTCGCGATGCTTTCGACATCGATCAGCGGAAGAAGGAGCATTGGTCTTGGCAACCGCTGCCGTCGACCAACCATTCCTGAGGAAACGAGTCCTTTCATCCACAACGCTATCGATCCTTTCTTGGCCAAAGAATGGAAGGCTCATCAACTTCAGCCAAGCCCAGAAGCGACGCGTTCTGTCTTGATCCGACGGCTATACCTAGATCTCCTAGGTATTCCACCGACACCGGAACAATTGCAGGAGCATTTGCAAGACGAATCGCCAAGCTGGTACGAAACGATGGTCGATCAGCTTTTAGCATCGCCTCAGTTTGGAGTTCGCTTCGCCCGGCATTGGCTCGATCTGGTCCGCTACGCCGAATCCCGCGGCCATGAATTCGATGAAGACGTACCAGGGGCCAATCACTATCGCGACTATGTGATTCGCGCCTTCAATCTGGATCTTCCGTATGACCAGTTTGTTCGCGAACAATTGGCCGGTGACATGCTGGAGCAACCGCGCGTCGATCCGATTCGAGGCTGGAACGAGTCGGTCATTGGTACGAGCTTCTGGCATTTGGGTGAGTGGGTGCATTCACCGGTGGATACCAAGAAGGACGAAACCGATCGATTCGACAACATGATCGATGTGTTTAGCAAATCGATGCTCGGACTAACCGTCGCCTGCTCGCGTTGCCACGATCACAAATTCGATGCCATCGGAACCGAAGATTACTATGCGCTGTGCGGCTTTTTGCTGAGCAGTCATTATCGCATGGCTCGTTTTGAAACCGACATCGTTCATCGAGATATTGAACGCGAACGAGCGCAGCTTCGCCATCAATCCCAAACGGGATGGGATACGTTGATGGTGCAGTTCGGCAATCGAAGCAAGCAAGGAGAGGCCGGGATTGCGCGATGGGTTGAGGCAACGCGAGAATCGATTCAAAAACTCGACGCGAACCTCCAGTTGGCTCAGAGAGTTCCTCCCGAGAATGAAGCGTTGCGTGTCGACTACTCGCGAATGCAACCTTCCGATCCAAGTTGGATTCCTGATGGACCTGGGTTTGGGAAGAGCCCCATTGCAGCTCATACCATCGATTTGATGGAAGGAAGTTTGCGCTGGCAACCTTTTCAGGCTGCCCATTTCGATTCGTATTGGGGTCGTTTGAAGGCGCGGTTGGATTCGACCAATTCCAAGAACAGTTATTCTCAGGTAGACACCAGCGGCCAGGCCTTGGTGACACCTACGTTCAAGCTTCAAACCACGCAGTTGTCCTATCTGGTTCGCGGTGATTGTCGCGCTTTTGTGGCAGTCGATTCGATGCGTTTGATCTCGGGACCGTTGCATACCGAAACATTGAAGGTCTTCAAGTCACCAGATGGATCGAACAGTCCCTATTATCGCTGGGTGACTCAACCATTGGGTCGCTATCAAGGAAAGCGATTGCATGTGGAGTTTACTCCCATCGATGGCCGAAGCTTTGAGATCGTTCAAGTGATCGATGGTCCACCACCGCCGAATGTCCCGGTGGACCAGAATCGCATTCGTTCGACGCTGGAACGAGTTTTAGCATCCGAAGATCGCAGTCAGTGGCAAGATATCGAATGGCAATTGGTTGCAGGCGCCTTTGCCAAGCTTGACGAAAACGCCAAAACGTGGATCGCCGACGACGAACCGCTCAGGAAAGCCTTCGAGCAGAAGAAACAAACTTGGCGAGACCACTACGATCAATTGGCCGCAAAGACACCATGGGAATCGCACGTCACGATGGCCATGATCGAAGGAAGTGGAGAAGATCATCCGCTGTTGATCCGAGGAAACCATGAGAATGCCGGAAACCTTGTCCCTCGTCATTTCCTTCGAGCCTTAGAGTCACAAACCGAACATGCCAAGAATCGATTGGAGCTTTCCAACAAGCTGCTCGATCCGACCAATCCCTTTGTCTCCAGAGTCTACATCAATCGATTGTGGCATCACTTGATGGGCCGCGGCATCGTTCCGACAACGGACGACTTCGGAGTGCAGGGGCAGCCACCTACTCACCCCGAATTGCTCGACTATTTGGCCGCGCGTCTCATCGAAGGAGACTGGTCCACCAAGAATGCCATTCGTCAAATCGTCCTTTCCCATGGGTATCGACAATCGTCGCAGGATAGTAACGAGGCTCTGCAAATCGATCCCGATAATCGCTGGCTCTCGCGAGCTCGCGTGCGTCGTTTAGAGGCCGAGTCCATTCGCGATACGTTGCTCAGCATTGCGGGGCGATTGGATTCTTCTTTGAAGTCAGGCAGTGTCCCCGTGCATTTGACCGACTTCCTCCAAGGACGTGGTCGACCTCCGAAAAGCGGGCCGTCCGATGGAGACGGACGAAGGAGTATCTATGGGATGGTTCGTCGCAATTTTTTGGCTCCCATGATGACCACCTTTGATACACCCAATCCGTTTAGCGCCATGGGTCGACGAAATGTTTCCAGCGTTCCAGCGCAGTCCTTGATGTTGCTCAATGATCCGTTGGTACATGACTTGGCTAGGCTTTGGTCCGAACGAATCTTTCGCGAACCCTATGCAACGGATGCCGAACGAATACAGTCGATGTACTGGACTGCATTCGCGCGAGCGGCTAGTCCGCGTGAAGTCGAACTATCCACTCAGTTCTTGGAACAATGGAAGCGCGATGGGATGACTCCTCAACAAGCATTGCAACAATTGGCGCATGTCTTGATGAATCGAAAAGAACTACTCTTGCGATTTTAGGTCCACGATGTCTGACTACCTTCCTATGGAACGACTTGCGATGCCTCGCCGCCAATGGCTCCAACGAGCTGCCAGCGGTTTTGGAGCGGTTGCATTGCATGCCTTGCTCTCGCAGCAAGCCCAAGCCGATTCCAAAGGACAGTCGAAGCTGGACTATCCTCAACGCGCCAAGAGCATCATCTTTTTGTACATGGATGGTGGTCCGTCGCAGATGGATACGTTCGATCCCAAGCCGATGTTGACCAAATACCACGGTGAAGATCCAGCCAAACTTTTTAAGGTCGCTCCGACGCAATTCAATAACAATGGAACCATCTTGCAAAGCCCCTGGTCCTTCTCGAAACATGGCGAGAGTGGGATCGAAGTTAGTTCGCTCTTTCCTGAATTAGCCAAGCATGTGGACCAGATGGCCATCGTTCGATCGATGACCTCCAAGTTTCCTGAGCATACGTTTGCCAACTATTTCTTGCATACCGGTAGTGGTTTGCAAGGCCGCCCTAGCATGGGTGCCTGGGCCACCTATGGGCTCGGAAGTGAATGCCAAGAACTTCCTGGGTTCATCGTTCTCAATGGAGGTCTGATTCCTCCCGGTGGCCTCGATTGTTTCGGCAATGGATTTCTCCCAGCCAGTTATCAAGGGTCGGTACTACGACCGACAGGGCAAGCCATTGCCAATGCCATTCCCATCGAGCCCAAGTCGAGCCTTCAATTACAGAAGCTCGATCTTCTTCGACAATTGGATCAAGTCACCGTGGAACGCGAAGGGAAGCACGACGAGTTAGAATCGGCCATTCGAAACTATGAGACTGCTTTTCAGATGCAAATGGCCATTCCCAAGTTGTGTGATTTGAGCGATGAAACGAAAGAGACGTTAGACCTTTATGGAATGAACCATGAGCATGAGCCGACGCGCACCTATGGCCGTGAGTGTTTGTTGGCTCGACGATTGGTAGAACGTGGTGTTCGTTTTATCGAACTGACATGCCCCAGTGTTGGGCATGATCGATGGGATCAACATAGCAAGCTCAAGGAAGGGCATACCAAGAATGCGTTGGCAGTGGATCAACCGATTGCAGGTTTGCTCACCGATTTGAAGCGACGTGGCCTTCTCGAATCAACCTTGGTGGTGTGGGCAGGTGAGTTTGGTCGAACTCCGTTTGCTCAAGGATCCGACGGGCGCGATCACAATCCCTTTGGCTATTCGATTTGGCTTGCCGGAGGTGGAATCAAGGGTGGCACGGTTTACGGAGCCACCGACGAGTTTGGCTATCACGCCGTCGCAGATCGTTGTGAGATTCACGATCTCCACGCCACCATGTTGTATCTGATGGGACTTGAGCACACTCGCTCCACCTTCCGCTTTGGCGGACGTGACATGCGTCTCACCGACGTTCACGGCCACATCCTCCACGACATCCTAGCTTAGGAATCGACCGGAACCAAAGCCAACGAACGAATTGTTAAGTAAATGCCTTCGTGCTCTTCGTGTGCTTCGTGGTAGTAATCGATGCGGACCTTCCTATGGAGTCGATTCAACAGCACCCCGGATTGACAGAATGAATTGTCTTCGTTCGTGGATTTCGTGCTTTTCGTGGTTCAATCTTTGCATCCGATCCAGCGCATTCTGTTCTGCCGCTGATGTTTCCGGCAAGCTCTGCTTGAAAAACCGCTCAATTCGATTCGACAGGCGGCTTGATTCGGTTTCTTACTCCTAACCTCTTTCGCTCAACGCAAAAATCGAATCTTCAAGATGTTATTTGTCTGTTTGAGCCTGCCATTTGATCAATGCGTCTTGTAGTTGCTTCTGAATGTTGGGGGATCGGTTGTCAAACAATATAGAACAGTCATTGCCTCGGGACATCCATGACAATTTAAGTCCTGTTTCCCGTTCTATTCTTCGAATTTCAGGCAGTTCAGGCATTTGCGAAATGCGTACAGTAGCGGTATGGCGAAACGCGAACAGCCAAGTCCTATTGAAGATTGCCATCGAAACGATGCATAGTCCAGCCAATCGAATGGCCCATCCAATAACGGAATGGCGAGTCGATAGCCAGAATTGAAAGCAGGCGATCCAAAGAATAAGTAAAGGAATGGGAGTGAGTGACAACATGGTCGCTTCAGTCGACATTCCAAGGGAAGCAAGGCGGCCAGACTCAATCGAAGTGATATCGTTGAGCATAAATGTCCACATCAAAGGAAGGCAGATCAAAAGTAGCCTTAGCCCCGAGGACGGCTTCTTTTCACGACTCGGCGGATCTGTAGTGAGTGCATCCATCCTTTTGTGGTTCCATTTTCGAATCGGCTCCTCTCTGCAATCTCGCGAATACCTCTTTTTGATCTCGGTGTGGGTGGTTCATTGCAAACCGGTTGAGATGGTCGGGCTGCTAGAAATACTTGGCACCTTATTTCTTCCGAGTCGCCATCATCAGCAACCGCAGGAACGAGTCCACCCGACATCCAAGACGCTACCTGCAGACGAAGCGACGCGAAGAAATCTGCGTTGCAGTTCCGTTGAATCGTTCGAAACGAGATACAACCAAGATTGAAAACCCAATAGGCCGCACTACGATAGCGGGCTTGCTTGAACCTTGGATTGGATGTCTGGCTAGACTGGCTGGCATCCTAGCCTATCCCCGTTAGAAAACCTCACTCTGCATGAGCCTCATTCCCTCCGCTCCCCGCAGAATCCAATCCTTTAAATGTTCGCCCATGTCTTGGACGAAGTGTCAATCAAATCTCGCATTGATTTGGTGCACGGCCTTCTTGAGTTCCTTGACGTCTGCAACTTCTAACCCAGTTTGATTGCGGAATTCTTCGAGGTACATTTTCTTGGGCACATCCTTTGCCTTTCGTCGTTCCTTGTTGTCCCGACTTCCGAGTTGCATCACTAGATCTGTTTCTCGGCCATTCACAATTGACAAGACGCGATGGTGGTAAGTTGCCTTCAATACAATCCTTGCCTGGCTGATTTACACCGATGCCGCAAGAAAATGCTTCTGCGCCTTCGAGACCAAGACGTTCGAGTGGTGCCGTGACCTCGTCTTTAGCGTCGAGATCAACGTAACGTAAATTTGATCAAAATTAGCAGAACGAATTGTAGAAGAAGCGTGTTTTTCAGTGTGTCCTTTCCACCGTACGCAACAACCTCAACGTCGTTTCTCAATTTTTCACCTGGCAAGTGATCGCTTTGAAAAAGTTCAAAGTACTCTTGATCTATAGGTCCTTCTACGAGCAAGACGCATTTCTTTCCGGAGGCAAACAGCGATTTGAGTGGTGAGAAATCAATGGTGCTTATTCCGAGATGTTCCGCAAATGGTGCCATCCAGTTTTCAGCTGTAGTGTCGACCCGTATTGTATTGAAGCTCTTGTTCCGACGCTGCTCGCGGCTCAAGAGTATGTTTGCAGCCGGATCTTCTAAGTTGAGCATGTATGGACTGTGCGTCGTGGCGATGATTTGAATCCCGAATTCGCTGGATAACTCGCGGAGCATTCTCCGAAACTCTTTGCCCGCGCAGTTGGATGAAGAAAGCTCTCTGGTTCCTCGACAACAACGATGGGCGTAATTTTCTGTCAGAAGAATCCGTAGTCTTGATTCGATTCGCTTGAGAATGGCCATCAAGATGTGCGTTCGGTTTTGCGTACCGCTACCCCAGTCATCAAGCGGAACCTCGACGTGCTTGTCACGAAGATTTATTCCCAACGGCATGCGACGAATTGCGAATCCTCTGGAGGAGTAACCTCAATTGTTCATATTTCTCACTTAGTCTGCCAAGCATCATTCCCAGCTCCTGCGTATGCTGTTTGGCAAGCGACCGTAGTTTCTGCTCGGCTTGTTTGCTCGCGTCGGCAAAGCCGCTTTTTTCTCCTCTTCGGACATTACGAAATCATAGAACATGCCGCCTTGTCCGACCAAAAAAGTATTGCTCGTGTGGTGTCGTCGAGTTGTATAGAAAAAGAAGTCGCGAATCCTTGATTCTCTTGTCAATTTCTTTTGCAGCATCCGCAACAAGAATTCCATCCACGGCAATTGATGTCGATATGCTGTCATCGCTGCCGCTTGTCAAGCAAATTGAGACGTGGGCCGTATCCCCTGCGATGGATATCGATGCAATTTTCAATAAACGCGATTATGCAGGATCATCCCGGCGACTCAATTCGAGAGCGTAGGTAATGATGATTGGGTCTGAGTCTTTGTGCCATTGCGTCTTGTCGTCCGCGTACTCAACCCCATCTCCTTGCGGAAACGGTGAGTCATAGTTTGTTCGAAAAAGCATCGCTAGGAGGCGAATGATGCTTGACTTGCCAGCGTTGTTGCGACCCGAAATCGTGCAGTACCGCTCCGCGAACTCGATGTGTAGGTCTTCAAGCGAACGGAAGTTCTTTGTTTGGATGGATCGAATAAGCATAGTTTATCAGGGCGAACTTTGAATTATCCCGGTATGGGAGGATTGGGTAATGGGATTTGGGGTTATTATCCCCGAAAGGGATCGACTGTTATCCCTGAAACTCGCCGCCATTCTCCCTGATTCTGCCCAAGTTTAGGCCTTCAGGGATAACTGTTCTCCCGGTTGGAAAGCGATCTCGCCGCTAACCCCTCTTTCTTGGTAGCAAAAAGCACTTTTGCAGTCAAATAGATTTGGCAGCAAAAGCTAGCAAAGGTCGAGCAAGAATCGCGAAGGGACTTGCTGTCACCCTAAGCTTTCATCACTCCGTCCAATGCTCGCTGACACCTTTTGAAGTTGTGCTAAATAGCAATCGGCATCCAGAAAGTCTTGATTTTCACAACCCGATGCGTGAGCGAGGGATCGCTTTCTTACTGTCACGAAGCGTTAGAAAGGGATGTCTCGGACCAGACAAAAACAATGGAAAAGTCAGTCCCTCGCTGACGCGTCGGGTTGTGATAATTCTCAAAATCGCAACTTCAATGCTGACGCCTCGGGGGGTGTGCAAAATGGCTAACTGCAAAGTCAACGATAGGTGGATGGCACCTTGTGTGGATGCGCTAAAGTTTGCGGTAGAATTCGATGTGGTAAGGACCCCTAAAAATGACGAGTACGGCATTGGGCCGAGCGTATTCGCGGAAGACAGACTCCAAAAAGTACTCCTCTCCAGGCCATGGATAAGCAAAAATTATAGAAAAGTCGTCAATATCGAAATCTTTGGATTCGTAGGCCGGGGGAATGCGATGGAACATCGATGCGTGATTCGATTGACGGTCCGCCAGACGCTCGGCTCCTCTGGGCAAAAAATTGCCCTCCCATATCTCGCACGGAATCTGCAAGCGCTGTAACAGTTTTCGAGCCTCGGAGACCAAGAAAGGCTCCGCCTCGATTCCGATCGCTTCCCAGCCGAGCAATGATGCCAGTCCCGTCACGATTCCAAAGCCACACCCCCACTCACAAAAAGTGCTGCCATCGACAAGCCCACGTTCTTGCAATGTGAAAAGGGCTCGAGCTACATACTCGAAATCGCAGGCCACGTACTGTTCGATCGGCTTCTGATGCCAACGATCCCAAAACTGTTGAAGGAGGATTTGCGCTTCAGAAATCAAGTTTTGCTGTTCTTGTGGCAGCGGTGAAGCGTCGTCCCACTCAAGCTCGAAAGGGATGAGTTGATGTTTGCTCTTCATGTTGAAATCGATCGCTGAACCGATGCGTTTGTGGAAAACTTGTTTTGGTATTGTCGATGATTGTCGGCAGTCCAAGGGAAATCAACAGGCCCTCAGGGAAGGGGCGATTCATCGACATTTAGCGACAGAATCCTCTACCGAGTATCGACAATCCATCGACGGGTTTTCCCCTGGGGATTGCTCGTCGATACATCAACCTAAACTCTTATCATTCCAACACTTCCAAGAATTGACAGCGTGGAAATCATCGAAGAACAGCCGCCCTATAACTACAACTACAATTTTTCTAAAGAATATGATTTGAGAAGAAGGCCATCCCGTTTTGTTTATCGAATATCCAAGGTAAAACAACGAGTTTCGACTTCTTGATCTCTCGCTTGATGGATGGGCCATGAAACTTTCTTGTGATCGCGAAAAAATGCTGGCCGCGTTTCAGCTAGCGGCCTCGGTAGTACCAAGCCGTAGTCCGAAAGAGATACTTCTCAATATCAAGCTGGAGGCCACGGAAGAGCGTGTTACCCTCATGTCCACCGATATGGACACGGGAATGCGCATCGATGTGGAAGGAGTCGATGTACAGAAGCCTGGCAAGGCTCTGTTGACCAAGGATCGCGTTGCCAACATCCTCCGCGAGTCCACGGACGATCAGTTGACTCTGGAGACCAATGAATCGTCGCTCATCATTAAGGGGCTTCATTCCGAGTTCAATTTGCCATCGGGAAATCCAGATGAGTTTCCCACGATCGTTGGCTTCGAAGAAAACAGTTACTTCGAAATCCCAGCTCGACTGTTTCGCGAATTGGTAAAGCGTACCATCTTTGCTACGGATACCGAAACAACGCGTTATGCCTTAGGGGGCGTCTTGTTCGAGATCACCGGCGATGAGATCACTGCGGTCGGAACCGATGGTCGACGTTTGGCCAGGATGCAAGGCAAAGGAACTCCGGTTGATGGGCACCATACCACCGGCATGACCACCATCGTGCCCGTAAAGGCGTTGGCTTTGATGGAGCGATCGGTTTCCGATAAGGATGAAGTGGTTCATCTAGCGGCTCGACAGAATGACATTTTGCTTCGTACGAGTCGCTGCACGATCTTTTCACGATTGGTGGAAGGTCGTTATCCGAATTGGCGGCAAGTCGTGCCCAGTCGTGATAACGCTATTACGATCACCAGTACGGTAGGACCCTTCTTCAGTGCGCTTCGTCAAGCGGCCGTGGTGGCTGACACCGAAAGCCGTGGCGTCGATTTTCAGTTTGGGCAAGGGTCGCTCGTCGTTGCATCCCGCACAGCCGACATCGGTCAATCGCGCATTGAGATTCCGATCAGTTATACCGGTGACAGTATCCGCATGACGATGGACCACCGATATGTGTCCGACTTCCTCCGCGTTTTGGATCTCCAATCCAATTTCAATCTCGAGATCAGCTCGAGCTCCGAGCCTGCATTGTTCACGACCGAAGATGGATACGCCTATGTCGTGATGCCGATGGCTCGCGATAACTAGGACGACGGTTGCACGTCGGTACCTATCCTTCGATAGCACGCTCAGAACAGGATGAAGCAATGACGATCAGCGAATTCATGGAGAAGAACTACCTGCACTTCAATGCTCGCGAGACCTTGTCCGCCGCGAAGGGATACAAAGCGTTTATCGATCAAGGCGGGAAGATGATGATCGCCATGGCAGGGGCTATGAGCACCGCGCAGATCGGCATTTCGCTGGCCGAGATGATTCGCAACGATAAGGTTCACGCTGTCAGTTGTACCGCGGCCAATTTGGAAGAAGATATCTTCAACTTGTTCGCTCACAACGATTATCGCGTGATCGAAAACTGGCGAGCTCTCAGCGCTCAAGACGAAGTCGATTTGCTAAGGCAAGGATACAATCGCGTCACCGATACATGCATTCCTGAAACGGTGATGATGCATATGCAGGAACGGTTGACGAAGTATTGGAAAGAACAAGGAGAAAAAGGGGAAGGGAAGTTTGCTTACGAGTACTTCTATCGACTCCTGGATGAAAAGGATCTCGAGCAGCACTATCAGGTTCCCAAAGAGAACAGTTGGGTACTGGCTGCCAAGCAGAAGAACATCCCCATCTTTACTCCTGGCAGCGAAGATAGCACGCTCGGCAATATGTTTACGGCTCGCGTGATCGACGGGACGGTCAAGTCACACCATGCGTTGCGTAGTGGTACCGAGCAGCTTGCCAAGTTGGCGGAATGGTATCGTGCTACCAGTGCTCAATCATCGGTAGGCTTCTTCCAGATCGGTGGTGGTATCGCTGGTGACTTTGCCATTTGTGTGGTACCGATGTTGATTCAAGATCTCGAGGAAGATACTAGGCTCTGGGGTTACTTTGCTCAAATCAGCGATGCGGTCACCAGTTATGGCGGATACAGCGGTGCCGTTCCCAATGAGAAAATCACTTGGAAGAAACTATCGATCGAGACACCGAAGTACATGATCCAAAGCGATGCGACCATCGTGGCACCTTTGATCTTCTCGTACGTTCTCGGAAAATAGCGATGCCCACGATACGACAGCTCCCGACGAGTATCATCAACAAGATCGCAGCAGGCGAGGTTATCGAACGACCGGCCAGCGTGGTGAAGGAGATGCTCGAGAATAGCGTCGATGCGGGATCGACCCGCATTGAACTCTCGGTCGAGAAAGGTGGTGTCGATCTCATTCGCATCGCCGACAATGGATGCGGAATCGATTCGGATCAACTGCTCTTGGCGATTGCACCTCACGCAACGAGCAAGTTGCAAACAGCCGATGATCTCTTCGATGTGCATACGCTTGGATTCCGCGGTGAAGCTCTGGCATCCATCGCTGAAATCAGCCACCTCATCATTCGAAGTCGACCCCTAGAAGCTCAAAGTGGTGCCGAAATTGTTGTGCGAGGCGGTACGCAAGAAGGTCCAGCCCCTTGTGCGGCTCCTCAAGGTACAACGATCGAAGTGCGCCATCTTTTCTTCAACACTCCTGTTCGAAGAAAATTCTTGAAGAGCCCTCAAACGGAAATGGGACATGTGACCGAACAGTTCACTCGGATCGCACTTGCCTTTCCTCAGATCCATATGATTCTCAATAGTGGAGATCGGACCGTCTATGATCTTCCACCGTGTGAGAGATGGTCGGAACGTATTCGAGTCTTCTTTGGCGATGAAGTCGGCGACGCATTGATTCCGGTCGATAACCAAGATGGCGAGATCCACTTGCGAGGTTACGTTGCGGATCCGAGTGTTTCGCGCAGCAATAATCGATTGCAGTATCTCTTTCTGAACGGTCGTTGCATTCGCGATCGTTCCCTGCAGCACGCGCTGAGCGAAGCCTACCGCGGTTTGCTGATGGTGGGTCGGTTCCCCATTTGCTTTTTGCGGCTCGATATGCCCACCGGCGAAGTGGATGTGAATGTGCATCCAACCAAATCGGAAGTTCGCTTTGCCGATGGTGGACGCATCTATGGTCAAATGCTTCGCACCATTCGCCATAAGTTTCTCAGCACCGACCTGACGGCTCGGGTCGGAAGCCCCACTCCTTCACCGGCCGCTGAACCGACACCTTGGGATGGTAGCTCCACCACTTCTTCCTTGCCACCTGCCGAAGCGCGGCCCATTCAAACTCCCAACGGTCTCTTGCAATGGTCGAAGGCAGATACCGCCGAGTTCAAGCCCTTTCCGAACATCGGTCCTTCGTTTCGTTCCAACGATGCGATTCCAGCCCCGCGTCCGTCAGGAAGCAGCTTTTCTCGCGATCCCTTTCAAATGGTCCCGCCACCTTCGCGTGAGCCTGGGCCAGTAGGGATGCCATGGCAGGCCTCACCTCCCGTCGATGCATCCGCGGCAACGCTCGAACGTTATGAGAACGAAGAAATCATCCCCTCGGCAATGACTTCTATGGCTTCGACTGCGGAGCCAACGTCGATGACAACTCCAAGTCATGTTCGCATCGATACGCATGCCATGATGACTCCTCAGGGAAGCCATCTCGGTTTTCAGATTCACAATCGGTATTTGGTGACGGAAGATGAGAACGGCATGGTGGTGGTGGATCAACACGCTCTGCATGAACGGATCATGTATGAACAGATTCGCGAAAAGGTCCTGTCCAAACAACTCGAGTCGCAGCGGTTACTGGTACCCGAACCCGTAACGCTCACCGCTGCGGAAGCGGCGATGGTCATTCAATCGGCCCCATTGCTCAAAGAGATCGGGATCGAAGTGGAACCCTTTGGTGGTGATACGGTGTTGATCACCGCTTATCCTGCGATGCTTTCCAACATCAGTCCAAGCGAGATGCTGCGACAGATTTTGGATCCGATGATGAATAGCGGAAAGAACCCCGACCCACGCGACCTACTCGATTCGCTGTTGCATATGATCTCGTGTAAGGCCGCCATCAAAGCAGGTGATCGATTGACCTCGGAAGAGATTACCTCACTGTTAGAACAACGCCATCTATTTGCCGACACGCATCATTGTCCTCATGGAAGGCCGACCGCACTGTTCTTCAGCCGTGATCAACTCGACAAGATGTTCAAACGCATCTGATGCGCTTCGATGCGGATTGAAATCGTCGCAGCAATCAGAATCGGACGAGCTTCATCCATCGTCAGAGTTTGCGCGACAATGCTTCGAGCATGGTTTGCAATTCGGATTCGATATCGTTTGGATCTTCCACCGTTTCGAGAATGGCTTCCCGCAACGTCTTTCCAAATTTCTCACGAAGACGATGCAAAGCGACTTTGATATTGCTGGGAGAGAGTCCCATGTCTTTGGCCAATTGATTGCAGGCCAATTGGTCGAGAGGGCAAGTCAAATATCCTTGCAATGCTTCAAAAAGCCGAAGTCGATCCTTGGAACGATATTCTTGCGCAAGCCGCTTCTTGGTATCGTCGATCAGTGCCAGTGCCCATTGTTCGGTAAACCCTTGATCGGGATTGTCCGATCCGTAGAGAGACTCGTGAATCGACGTTTCACCCAAAGGAATATCGAAAGACCACTTCTTCAGATGGCCGCCGCGCTTCTGCCGATTCTCCTTCCGATACACATCGACTAGGTATCGCTTCCATAGCGTCAACAGATAGGAACGAAACCGACCCTTAGCGGGATCGACCTTGGAAAGATAATCTCCTTCCATCATGTCGATCAAAAACTCTTGGGTTGCATCTTCGGCATCGGCTTGCGACAGTCCTTGCCGCCGAGCGTATCCATACAAAGGCATCCAATAGCGTTCGATAATGGCCGTTAAGGCCGGGCGACCGTGCGAAGAATCTTCTTCGGCGGCCTTCCAGACCAAGGTCCATTGAGTCGTAGCGAAGGAAGGATGCGAAGAATCCATGCAGAAAGAGCTCGGACGAACTATCGGAATCGATAAAGGTGAATCTGATACGGTCTAAAGGTATCCTCCATCCGCCCCGATGGGAACTCGATCGTTCCTTCCTCGTACAGTCTTTCTCCCTTTCGCCATCGATCGGCCACGTTCACTACTATGGATTGCGAGGTAGCTTTGAGGTTGACGGCGAAGAGGTACAGTTGATTTTCATGTTCGAGAACCCGCATTTGGATGGCTCGATTGGGTTCACCGGACGCCGTGACATCGGACGAAGGACGCCCGCGATTGAGCACCGGTGCCAAAGTGGTTACCTGCCGATTGATCTCGGTGACGGCAGGTAGCAACTCGGGATCGTCCAGGAGTGAGGCTTCGCGAAACTGAGGTTCGAATTGGTGCACAAAGTAGATGATGCCCCGCGAACCCTGAATGAGACTCATCCAAACTTCAGAGCGAATCTGATCGGGTGTTGGTTTGGTCTTTGCATTGCTAATGCGACTGCACTCGATGCAGTTCCACACGATCTTCTGATCTTTGGTCCATTCTCGAAGGCGAGCCACACCTTTGGGAACATATTCAAGCTTGCCGGCGATCTCGGGTTTGTCATGCACTGCCGGATAGATATCGAAGGAAACAATATCGGACCCTTGCGCATATTCAGCGTAGTCTTCGGGATGGTTGCGCCGAGTACCACGTCCAATGTATTGATCGTAAGCAACACCCTGTCCTAAATTCAGAAAGATGGGACGCTTTGAATCCTTTTGACGAAGACGCTGGTAGTCCTCAACGATTGCCGATGGCAAGATCGGAGGATCGTATCCCTTACCATCGCGTTTGGCTTGTGCATTATCAGGTTCATCTCCGTGCATCCATCCCACAATGATCTTGTTGAACTTCGACTGGAGACCGACTTCGTTCTGTGCGCAAATCACAGGCATGGACGCTTGATGCAGAGTTTGCAACTGATCTTCGGTGGGGCCGCGCCAGAGTCCCACATACAAGTTGATGCCAGCCTTCTTATAACGTTCCGCATTTCTGGGCGCTTGAAGCCAAACAGCGATAGGAAAATACTCTTCCTCGCCCAATACACTGGGGGACCATGCGGCATAAGGCGACTTTGATCCATCCCCGACCGGTAGCGGCGAGGTTACCTGTGCCGATGAAAGTGATGCGCGGAAGGAGACGATGGATAGGATGCAAAGGCATAGGAACTGTGATTGATTCATGTTGATCGTTCTGCGTCCATAAAGTCTTGATTTTCTCAACCCGATGCGTCAGCGAGGGACCGCATCTTTCATATCACGAAGCGTCAGCGAGGGATGTCTCGGACAAGGCAACATCACTGCAAAAGTTGGTCCCTCGCTTACGCTTCGGGTTGTGATAATACTCAAATGCGCAACTTCAAAACTTACGCATCGGGTTGTGAAATAGGCAGTCCCTCGCTTACGCTTCGGGTTATGAAGAATACTTCGGGGTTGTGATGATAACAGCCAAGAGTGGCTTGCGCCCGGAACTCATGGGTTCAACGAAACTTCGAAGGGACTCGAAGTCAACAAACTAGGGATACAGTTTTTCTTTGACGAATTCTGCGGCGCGTTGGCTGACTTGGGGACCAGCACCTGCAACACCATGATTGCCACCCGGTATCACCACGAGCTCGGTCTTCACGCCGATCTGTTCGAGTTTGGAGTGGAGGTTCTTGGCATGTTCGATCGGAACGATGTCATCTTGATCGCCGTGGATTTGAAGAATGGGAGGATCATCCTTGGTAACAAAGGAAAGAGGCGAGACATCTGTCTTCATGGCTGGGTCCATTTGATCGGCGGGAGTTCCGACCTCATAACCAAGAAGTTGACGATAAGCTGGATGTTTGTGTTCCATCGTTTGAAGCAAGGACCAGTCGGTTGGGCCAGCAAAGCTGACAGCACAACGAACCCGCGAGGATTGTTTGGCGATGGGATCGGTCGACTGTGGGTCGGCGATATCATCATGGAGAGCCACCCAAAGAGAGAGATGACCACCAGCGGATCCACCCGTGACCCCAATGCGATCGGCGTCGATGTTCCACTCTTTGGCCTGTTGCCGCACGAACTGGATCGATCGAAGGCAGTCTTGCACTTGGGCCGGATGAATCGCGACATCGGTGAATCGATATTCGACCGAAACCACCGTCATCGCTCCCTCATCGACTCCCTTCTTAAGCCAAGCCGGAATGGAGTTCTTCGATCCGCCTCGCCATCCACCACCATGAAAGTAGATCATGGCCGGTACAGGTCGATCGGATTTGGCTTGATACAGATCCAATCGTTGGGCTTTGTTCTGGGTATCGTAGGGAACATCCTTTTTGGTTTGCGCCAAGAGCGTTGCATCGAAGGAAGTGATGAAGGCGAGCACCAAAACGAGAGGGAGGGCTGCATGGCAGAAGCGAATCATGATCGATCCTATCCCAAAGAGGCTTGGAGGGTGGGAAAGGATCATTGTATGCCACAACAGAGTTGGCTACCAACCTTGGGTCGCCAACTTTTGAATCCGCTATTTGGGTTGGAGTTGTTTGGCGGCTCGCATCAATTCAACCGCTTGTAACCGGTAAGGATCGTTCGATTCTTGAGCCAAGCTTGTGGCCACTTCCAGCAAACCTTCCCAAGTGGTGTTCCCTTTGTGCTCGCTGTTGCGAAGCAGCATACAGAACTGAGCGATGGCCGCGGCCCATTGAAAGTCGGTATCTGCGGCTTGAATCTTGCCCTCCGATTTTTGGAGCGGAAACTCGAGAAGCGAGCTTTGATCGGCTTCAGGTTGCTTGTAGCGTACTTTGACGATCAACAACTCATTCGAGTTGGCCGCTGCGGTTGGTTCGCTTGGTGTTTGATAGCGAGGCTTATCGACGGCAGGAATGGAATCGATCGATTTTCCGAGTGGCACGATCTCGTACAACGCGGTCACACAGTGTCCGGCTCCGATTTCTCCAGCGTCCTTTTTATCGTTAGCAAAATCTTGAGTCGCCAGCATCCGATTTTCATATCCAATCAAACGATAGCCTGAGATCTGTTGTGGATTGAATTCGACTTGGATCTTTACATCTTTGGCGACGGTGATCAAAGAACCGGAGAGCTGTTCTACCATCATGCGTCGAGCTTCCAATTCGGAGTCGACGAAGCCATAGAGACCATTGCCGCGATTCGTAATTTGCTCCATCATCGAATCATTGGTATTACCCATTCCGAAGCCAAGCACCGTTAGGAAGACTTTGCTCTTGGCATTCTCTGCTACGAGATCGATCAGATCGGCGTTGCTGGTCACACCGACATTGAAATCTCCATCGGTGCAAAGGATGATGCGATTGGTGGCGCCCGGTATAAAGTTTTCACGAGCGATCTGATAGGCCAACTGAATGCCCTGAGCACCGTTGGTCGATCCACCGGCCGCGAGCCGCTCAAGTGCTTCCAAGATGGTTGCCTTTTGGTCGCCGGTCGTGCTGGGAAGGACCGTCCCCGCAGCTCCCGCATACACCACGATGGACACGCGATCATTCTCCGTCAATTGATTGATGAGCAATCGCATCGACTCTTTGACTAGAGGAAGTTTATTCGGTTCATTCATCGATCCCGAAACATCCAAGAGGAACACGAGATTCGAGACTGGACGGTTTTTGGTATCGATCTTCTTGGCTTGAAGGGCGATTCGCACCAATCGGTGATCGACATTCCAAGGACATTCGGCGACTGCTAATGCGGATGCAAACGGAACGTCACCCGTTGGCCCTTCGTACCGATAAGGAAAATAGTTGATCCATTCCTCCATGCGGATCGCGGATGGTTGAGGCAATTGATGCGCTTCCAACAGATACTGCCGAGCTTTTGTATAAGATGCGGTATCGACATCGATGGAGAAGGTAGAGAAGGGAGCATCTTTCACACGAAGAAAGGCGTTTTCAATGATGGCATCGAAGCGATCACCGGAAACTCGATGGTCTCCCCATCGGACTTCAGCATTCTCGCGTTTTTCAATCCTCCATCGAACAACATTTTTTGATTCATCCACCCCACTATTCGTTTGATACTCGTAGTCTAAGACCTTGGCATCCAGATCAGCGAGGAGGCCGTAGGGATGCGGGGTCGATTCTCGATAGGCCTTGGCTGGCTTCGCCGAAGAGGAGGGTTTCATCTCCCATGTTGTATCTTTGACGCTCTTGGATAGTTGGGGAAGTATGATCGCATCACCGGAAAGGTGCTGACTGGCGATCGCTTCTTGTTCCACGACATGCTCTTGTTTGAGTTCTACCAATTCTTCTAGAACAGGACTCAATGCCACTTCCGCGGGTGTTTCGGGAGTCTTCAAAGCCACAGGGTTTTCAGGGCTGCGCTCTGGGTCCAAAGCACGTTGTCCGAAATAGCCGAGAATCAAGAAGGATGCGGCGGTTGCTAGATAGCTCAATCCCGTCAGCCACAGTCGCGACTTGGAAGTGGGTGCATGGGCAGCAATCGACGCTACACTCGATGGAATCGTTGATGCTTTCACATCGGAATGCAAAGCCTCCGAGACGCGTCCGATCCAGTCACCAAGAGACGCGAGTTCGCGAGCCATTGCTGGATCATCTTGGATCATCTGCTCGATTTGCTTCGAGCGCTCTGGTGAAAGCTCGCCCAGCGCGAACGCGGTGAGCTCCCAATCTTCGAACTTCGTTTGCATAGCTAAGGGTTCCTGTTCACAGAACAGAATGGGAAGGTGAAGGTGTTCTATAATTCGCAAAAGAAGGACTATTCGCGCAAGAGAGACCGCAAGGTAATCAGCGCTTCATGGATCTGAAATCCAACCGAGGACACCGATATGCCAGTGGCATCCGAGATCTGTTGGTACGACATCCCTTGATGCAATCGCAAACGCAGCACTTGCTGTTGCCGATCGCTCAACGAGTTCATCATCGTTCGGAGTCGAACGATTTGATCTTGTTGGGCACAATGTTCTGCCGGATCGCTCTCTTGCGAGTCGCGTTGGCCGTGCCACTGTTCGATGGAGATCGATTGATGCATACGCGTCTCCCAACGTCGAAGAGAATCTAAACACCGATGGCGGCAAACCAGGAACAGCCATCCTTCGACCTTCTCTTCGATTTCAGGCCAAGGCTGATTCCACAATTGAATAAACGTTTCTTGAACGACATCTTCAGCCAAACTCGAATCACCGCGCAGCAACGAACGAGCGTATGCCAGCAGCGATCGTTCGTAGCGATCCACCATGCTGGTTACCCAAACACGTTGTCGGATTGATTGATGGGATTCGTCCTGCATCCGCGGAATCCAATAATTCCTTGACCTTTTGATGCCTCCAACTCAGTAAACGACGCTGGAAGACTTTTCTTAGGGAAAAATCTCGCGAATGTTGGAATAGCGAGTTCGAGATGATACGCGTCTAAGTGACTGCAAAGCCCTCGGTGTAAGTTTGAGGTTGCGCTAAGTAGCGTTCGGCGTCCAGAAAGCCTTGATTTTCACAACCCGAAGCGTCAACGAGGGACGGCAACCTCCATGTCACGAAGCGTCAGCGAGGGATGTCAAAAACAAGCCAAAAACGCTCCCAAGGTCAGTCCCTCGCTTACGCGTCGGGTTGTGATAAGACTCAAATGCGCAACTTCAAAACGGACGCTTCGGGTTGTAAATATCGAGCTAAATCAAGGCTTTCTGGAATACGTGTTCAAAGGAGCGCAACTTCAAGAGCGACAAAAGGGATCGTACGTTCCAAGATCTATCATAGAGAATTCATAAGCTGTCCTAGGTCGACTGGTTTTCCCTCTGAAACTCCTCCCAAGTTGGCTGATAGACCGAAGGATCCATCCAGCGTTTGGGAAGAACGAGGCTGAGGAGGGTACCCAGGCCCAATGCACTGGTCAGAAGACCGATTCCAACGAACAGAGTCAACAGAAATGCTTCGAGGGCATCGATTTGGCCAACCCCGACATGAGAGGCCCCCATGGTTTCGAGCATGTAGACCCCTAACAAGCCGAGCAGAGCGTGGAGGATCGGGAAGGGCTGAGATGCAGCCGTCAGAACCGATCCCCAAATGGTAATGCGAGCGATCCGAGGTTTGTAAAAGCAAACGAGCCAACCCAGCGCAAGCAATAGACACGCTCCCATCAGCATGCCCAAACGCCCCGGTCGCTCTGTCAAGGAGAGCCCGAAATACAAGGGGATGACCATGTTGGCAATAAAGAGGATGGGCCACGCAATACAAGATGCCGTATCGCGCCGAACGACCCTCTTGGTCTTCAAGGTTGCATCGGTCAATGGAGCAGAATAGGGATTGGTTGGTTCCATCGATCACGGCCAGGTTGATTTCTTGAGCGTACTTGTTTGTGGATTTCATGATAATCAAAAGTTGACTTCGAGTCCCCTCGAAGTTCTCTTTTCAACCCTGAGCGGCAAGAAGCAAGTCGCCGGTGCCCTGTCTGGCTCTCTTTGAGGTTTCGAGTTCGCGTAGTTTCACAACCCGATACGTTAGTGAGGGACGGACTTTCGCAATACTCTTGACTTTTTAAGACGTCCCTTGCTGACGCTCTGACGCATCGGATTGTGGTGAGTTTGGTCCCTTGCTGACGCTGCAGGTTATGATGTGTAAGCGGCAAGGCGCAAGTCGCCGTAGAATGGAAATCGGAAAATACTTCGTGCGTATTTCGATTTCAAAAAGACCTTCCAGGGACTGGAAGTCGACTTTAGAAGCAAACCTTGGAAACCAACCCTGGAATTCAACAGGCAATACCAATGAATACTCTGATACGACTCTTGATGTTTCCCATGGTTATGGTCTCGGCTATGTGTCCATGCACAACACTCAGAGCCCAGCACTGTGCACCGATCTTGGATTCCTATTTAAGCCGAATCGCGCTGGATGCAACGGATGATCAAGATGTATGGAACCTTCAGTGGGAATACTGCAAACATGGCGGAAGAAGGATGCCTGGTTATCAAGCTTATGTCATCGGGTACATGGCCGTTGATCGAGCTCGAATCATCGAATCGCTTCGCCAACAAGAGTTCGATCCAAAAGGAGTGCATGTGATCGACACTGTGGTCGTGCGCCCCAACGAACAGGGGCGCTATGTCTACTCAACGCAACTCTCGGTACGGAAAATCAAAAAGCAGGTTGAACTTTGGATCAAGGATCGCCCTCGCGATGATCCAGGGTCTGCACAAACGGATGCTCCCTTCGAGCTGCTCGTGTTCATCCCTTTCGTCGAAAACCGCAAGTACGCTTTTCTTGAAGGGCTCGTCGAGGATCGGCATGAATGCAACTACACCCAAGCTCCTGCGTTGCTGATTCAAACGCCTCCCTATCAGTGCAGGTTGAGAAACTACGATTCGGGAAAAACGTTGTTATCCATCCAATCGGAAGGGGGCTCGGCACCGAGTGTTCGGTGATCAAAAGTTCGCCATCTTGGCATAAACTTCGCCGAACCCGAAGAATCAAGTCTCGAGATTGCCCTTTCGAATGCGTTCACAACCCGATGCGTCCGTTATGAAGTTGCGCTAATTAGCGTTAGGCCTGCAGAGAGCCTTGGTTTTCACAACCCGAAGCGTCAGCGAGGGATCGCATTCCTCATGACACGAAGCGTTAGCAAGGGATGTCTCGTACAAGGCAAAAACACCGCAAAAGTCAGTCCCTCGCTGACGCTTCGGGTTGTGATAACTATCAATGCCGCAACTTCTAAACGGACGCTTCAGGTTGTGATAACTATCAAATGCGCAACTTCTAAACGGACGCTTCGGATTGTGATATTGATCATATGCGCAATATCAATCTGGCACGCAATCTGCATAAGACCCAGGTCGGGATAGAAAGGCAGAGTTCCTGGTTCTCCCGAAAGGTCTTGGGCATGGCGACAGGTGGGCAGCTCCAACTCGCATCGACAACCAGTTGGCATCCACGACTTCCAGCCAGGGTGCGGCTAGGAATACCCTTTCTCGTTCCGCTGGCTTTGTGGGTTTGGATGGTGTCGGACGGCGCATTCTACGGAGCCTTGAAGGGACCCTATCTTTCTTGGTGGTTTCATCGCGTGGAGGCAATTGGGCAGGGAAGCGAACTGGCCATCGGAACGATCGATTCGCGATGGCGATCTCTATTGCTCATGGGTGTTCTTGGCGCGGCGGTTCTCGTGGGACTATGGCATTACGCATGGGGATGGATTCGTCCGGGCGTTCAACCCTCCTCGCGAACACTGTTGGTGGTCACCGCTTGGGTTGCGCTCTGGATGACGCTCATACTCCGTACGAACTCGATCGTGGAGTGGGGACGTCACGAGCGATTGCGATGGAAGGCACCCCAACTCGTTCACTTCATGGATCGCTTGGACCAGGTATGGGAGCCCGTATGCCAAGGTCAACAACCCCTTTCGGAATCCGAACATCCTTCCCATTTCAATGCGTATCCCATCGACAAACCAACAATGTGTTTTTTCTTGAATGAATCCGTCCTTGGAGAAACAGGGTTGGTAGCTCGCGCCATCGAAAGGACTCCTGGAAAAGCTCTTCGTGTAGAACTGGGTGGGAGCAATGGAGGATACTGGCTGGAGCGTCGTTACGATCATCAAACACCGGCATCGTTTGTGGGTGGATTGGGTGAAAAATGGAATCTGATTCGATTTCACTCGATCCATCCCGATCTCTATCTGGTTCAATACCAATAGGTAGTGAGTAGTTCGATTGAGAAAGAAGTACGATTCATGAGATACAGCATATTGCAGTGGGCATTGTTAGGAGTGATCGTCGTTGGCACGAGTTCACTGGTTGCTGCACAGTCAACCAAAAGTCCTGCGTTACCAGCGGACAAGGCCAAACAGCGAACGGAGCTCGTTCAGCGCGGGGTAGAATATTTGAGCAAGCATGGGCAAGCGGAGGACGGCACCTTTAGTCTCCAAGCCGGGCCAGGCGTAACGGCCTTGGTCTTGACGAGCATGCTTCGCAACGACATCCAATTGGATCATCCGGCTCTTCAGAAGGGGCTCAAGGCGCTCGAAGGATTCGTGAAACCTGATGGGGGAATCTACGGCAATGGAAGGCTCAAGAATTATGAAACGTGCGTGAGCGTCCTTTGTTTTTCAGAAGCGAACAAGGTCGCTAAAGATGGTCGTTACAACAAGCTTTTGAAAGACGCACAGGCCTATCTCAAATCGTTGCAGGTGGCCGATGCGGAAGTACCAGAATATGGTGGCGTGGGATATGCAGGGAAGGGGAGGCCCGATCTATCGAACACGGCTTATCTGCTGGAAGCTTTGCAAGCGCTCGATACCAGCGCGAACGACCCGGCAGTCCAACGCGCCTTGATCTTCGTATCACGATGCCAAAATCTCAAGAGTGAGCACAACGACAACCCGCTCGTAGCGAAAGTCAACGATGGAGGCTTTTTCTATACGCTGCCCAATGAGAAGGATTTAGAGTCTAGCGATCGGAATGCGATCGTCGGCGGACTTCGTAGCTATGGCTCGATGACCTATAGCGGATTGAAGAGCATGATCTATGCGGGACTTGGCAAGGATGACAAACGCGTTCAAGCTGCAACCCAATGGTTATCGAAACACTACACGCTCGCCGAAAACCCAGGGATGGGTAAAGCGGGACTCTTCTACTACTTTCATACGTTTGCCGCAGCTTTGCAGGCAACCGGCAAGAATGAGTTTCAAGACAATGAGGGCAAGACCCACGCTTGGAAGGTCGAGCTCATCGATGCTCTGGCTGCTCTTCAAGGAAGCGACGGAGCATGGAAGAACGACAATCGGCAATGGTTCGAGGATGACAAGAATCTTGCCACCGCCTTTGCCTTGATGGCATTGGGTTATTGCGCCAAGTAGCGCGAGGAAAGAAGGTTCTTTCCAACGCGCTCAACATGACAGCGTGGATACCTTAAGCTTTGGCAGGTTTCTTTCGGCGGAACTTTCTCATCAAACCACCTGCCAAAGCCGCTCCGACAAGAGCCATCGAAGTGGGTTCGGGGACCGCTGTAATCTGGCTTGCATTGATCTGAAAGTTGTCGATCCGGTTATTGCCACTATTTCCCGTACCACCGCTCAGCGTGTATCGGAAGAACACGGTTGCCGCATTATCGAGTGCATTGATGCTCGATAGATCAACGGACGCCGTTGCAAAATTCGTGTTGGTTGTCGCGGTATTCACACCAGGAATTGCAGTGAAACTCGATCCGTTCAAACTCCAGGACCAAATACCCGAATTGAATCCCGTGGAAGTACCGCGTGTCGCGAAGGACAAGATGGGATTCTCATTCCCGGTAAGACTGGTTGAAAAGGTAATAAACGAATTGTTACCTGGGAATGGTGCCGACGTGCCTCCAACAATTAACGAAAGCGAAGCACCCGCTGGATCACTATTCAGCGCATTAAGAGTTGAACCACCGAAATCATCGACGAGTCCACCCCAGGTCGCGAGATTGAGCGAGCCAGAACCAGAGGTGGCAGCGATCGAAGTTGGAACGCTTCCACTGCCAGGTGCTGCAGCAGTTGGGATATTCAGCGTATTGAAATTCCAATACGCGATGAGACCAGCGTGAGCAGGCAATGCCGCGCTGAGAAGTAAACATAGAGACAATAGACAACGTAACCGCATGAAGGGACTCCAAGATGGTGACCAGAAAACTTCCACGCTCTCGATGAGAACGGAAGGGAGAGGTCAGCAATACGATTGCGGGTCCCATTCTATCGGCGGACGTTTGATTCCTTATGAATCTCGCATGGAGAACAGGTGAAGTCAACATGAAGAAACCGAAAGCAGAAGACGAAGGAAATGCTGTGAAGTTGCTTGCCGTTGAATCGCTTTAAAGGAGATTCCTGCCCCTTTATTCTTTCATCGACTCTTAACGTTGGCTTCGCTAAATCATTGTGAGCCCGTACTACAGTGTTCGCAAACGTCGACCTAGAGAGGCCAGAGTTCAGTTCCGCACCCCAGATGCTTTTCAGAGAGCTTCTGAGCTCTGGCTTCCTCTTCGACGCTTCTAGACCATTCGTGATAGGCAAATGTCATCATGGGGAAGGGACTCGCGATGATTGCGGTTTATGTGCCACATCCTGCCATGTCCATTCTTCGCCAATCATTTCAGCTCACGGAATCAGGTGAATCGAGTACCGAACGGCGGGAGGCCGTGCGTATCGGGCAGCAGGCAGCGACTCTAGCCATGGAAGAGTACGCAAGCGAGGAGCAAATCATTGCGACGTTCCTCCATAGCGCGGCTACATTGCTTCCAATCGATTCTTTAAGGAGTGATTTGGCCATTGAGTCGAATCCAGAGGCGATACTTCTCGCTTGGCTACGCTGCAACTTTGGAGAAAAAGTAGCTTTGCCCATTCACCTTCAATCGCAAGCGATGCGTTATCTATACACAACCATGCCAAGCTATGGGGTACGCGCCGAGCGAGCGAAGCTAGTTCCGATGTCATCGAAGGAATCGAGAGCATTTAAAGCTCAATCGCATTTTCGCCAGTCGATTCAAGTCTGCTTGTGGATTGATCGAGCGAGAATGATTCATCAAGAAACACCGACTTGTTCACAATTCCTCGACTTCGTCGAGGAATTTCATGAACGATATCGCACAAGCAACGCAGATTAGGAACTATCGAACCGACGCGATAAGCCTTGAGTCGATAACGGTTTGATTACTATTTGTCGCATTCGAGCTCTGCAAGCAAACGTGCATGTAGGGAATAAAGTAATCGACCGTAGGTAACATCAGCAGGCGATCGGGTTCCGTATCATGCCATCGACGAAGGGAAAGGGCTGCATAACTGTAGCGGTTCTTTCGAAAACAACTGATTTCAACATCGGACATCGGTCCCCCTTCCGCAAAAAAACGCCATTGGGACGATACAGATAGGGTGTTTCGATAGGTAGGAATTGTGGAGCAAAGAAATCGAACGGCGGGAATTTGCAATCGGATTGGTTCTGCGACTGCTGGACCGAAGTGGCGAAGCATGGAACTATAAATCCCGGTTTCCAACAGAGCATCCATGCTCATTCGGTCATGGGTAGAAAAATGTTCTGATCGCAGGTGGGCGATCTCATGAAGTAAACCAGCGACAATGAGGGAAGGGTTCGCGTTGACTTCGGCCGCGCGGCATGCGGTTTGGATGCCGTGCACAAGGACTTCATCCAAAATAGGATCTTCACTCCGTCGAGGCATCGCAAAGAAGTCTGTGATCGAGCGAATAGGATCGATCTCGTCGAGCAATAAAATGTTTCTCGCCTGAACTCCAAGCTTGGCAATCATTCTTGGTCTCCTCGATTTTCCAAGATATCAACCGCAATGTACATCACGATATCGAGGTCGAATGAGGTCTTTAAGAATGAAGAGTTAAACCTCAATGAAGTTCAAGAGGTGAATGAAGTGCCGCAATAGGTCAATCGTTGTATCCCGAGTGGAGTTAAACGATTCTGCAAGATCACACGATCATCCAAAGGTTCGACCGTGGGATGCGTCTTGGGAGGCGCAGCAATCGCGTTTAGGGAGAATTCGCTACCCCCAGCAACGCTGGAGAACCTCAGCATCACTTGAGAGGATCATTCGAGCGACCCTGTTCGATCAACTCTAGTTCGGGCAAAGCCACTTTGACTTCGCGCTCGCTGAAGACCACGGGGATCACTTCTTTCGATACCGCTGCATCGTAGACGAGTCCAAGATACTTGTGAGCGGGCGTCGAAATTCGAAGGATCCACGCAAATGCAATGACGTACAAACGTCGCAACGGAGACACGCGGCTATCAACCAGAATGTCTTCTTCGCCAACCTCGATGATCCATCGTTCGGCCGCTACCGGCAATTCATTCTTTCGCTGCAGCTCTTTGAGAATTTTTCGAACGTCAGGTTGCTCCATGTATCCAAAATCAGCGGTCACCGAGTGAATATCGTTTCCTAACTTCCACACACGATGGCGAGTCGGAGAATCGACGATGGCCACGTTCAACTGATGGATATGGAGGAAAACCACCTGTGCTGGTAGCACACCGTACTTCTTGAGAAAGATTCGTAGCACGATCGGTACATAGTCGTCTTGCGATTGAATCGGACGCGAGCAAAGAAACACCGCAGCGCGATCGCTTTCCACAAGTCTTCGACGGCCTTGGATCAATTGGCGAGCCGCGGGAAGGTTTTCTTGGAGGGTAAGTTCGAGGTCATCGAGCATTTCTCGCAAGGCGACCAGCCACTCGATCTTCTTCCCTTCGCGAACACCAAACTCGTAAAAGGCCTTACCAAGTTCTTTACGTCCCCGCTGCCAGATGAGCATGATCGTGATCAAGATCGAAGCCAGTGCCAAAGGAACATAGCCGCCGTGAGCAACCTTCAACAAGTTCGCAGCGAAGAAGGATATGTCGATCACGAAGATCGGAGCGCAGATTAGCCATACGAAAGGAGCTTTCCACTTCCAACGATAGTAGGCCACGTAGCCAAAGATGATGGTGGTGATTCCCATCGTTCCTGTTACCGCTACCCCATACGCAGCAGCCAAATTGCCTGACGTTTGAAAAACGATGGTGACGCATACGCAACCCAAGAAGAGGGCCCAGTTGACGGCTGGAATGTAGACTTGTCCCTCTCCATGAATGTCGGTATGAAACACTCGCAATCGAGGAACGAACCCCAAGGCTGTTGCTTGTTTAACGATCGAGAACATTCCGGTGATCAAAGCTTGAGAGGCGATGACAGCAGCGATGGCGGCAATGGCCATATCGCCCAATGAAAGGCTGCGATCGATCCAATCGATACCACATTGAGGCGTGATCGCGTAAAAAGTGTTCGCTCGTTCGGGAACCCCATTGCCCAGCATGTAAGCGACTTGCCCAGAGTAATTGAGTAGCAAGCAAGGAAGGACCACCATGAACCAAGAGTACATGACGGGAAGCCTACCGGAAGCTCGTGGAGGCATGCTTTCGCCTTCGGCCACATGCGTTCCGGCTCCCAAGGAAAAGTGACCCAAGTCGGCATACTTGGCCTCGCCACCAGTGATGGCCAACACCACTACGCCCAACACCACGAGCGAACCAATGGAGGGAAAGGAGATCAGGAACTCAATCGCATACAGCGGATTGATGGCAAGAAACACGGCAGGTTGCGATACGATCCAGGGAATTCCTTTGATCGCAATCCAAGGAAACCAAACCAAGATCATGAACCAGCCAAAGAAGCCTCCCACTTTCGACGTGCCTCGCCATTGCATCTTGAACAGCGCGATCAAAAAGATGATCGTCACAAAGACGGAGAGCGATTGTCCCAAAGGTTCAAAAGCACCTAACATACTGATCGGTGGTGTGATGACTCCGTCGGCCGCGAGTAGTGCAGCTGCCGTGATCACCAAGAATCCGACAAGCGACCCTGCAAAGATCTTTCCGGTGTAGCCTCGCAGCAAGCTCCACAATGCAAAGGTTCCACCTTCGCCACGGTGATCGGCTCGCATGATCATCAAGTCATACTTGATCGTCAAGAAAATAAGTGCCCAATACACGAGGCTCAGTCCACCCAACATTTCGTCGCGGGTCAGCAAATCGCCACCCTGACGAACCAAGTTGGAGGCCTCCTCATGACCCATGTCATGATTCTTTAGCAGAATGGTCTCGCGAGTGATTTCCATCACCGTGTAGAGAACCGAAGTGCCAATGTCGCCGTATACAGTACCAGTGGCTTGACGAATACGCTGCCACAATGACGGAGATGATGAAGAATGAGCGTGTTGAGCCGCAGAGCCTGAGGACGTAGTATCAAGCGAAGCGATCTCTGAAGAAGAGCTTTCGTTTTCGGACATCTTAATTACGGAAGGGGATGAGGAAAGACGCTATCGATCGACTCGGATTGCAGTTCATCGATCGTGAAGGGATCGTAGACAACATCACCTGAGCTAGGAGTTGTCGTAAAAATCCCTGAGGCGCCTTGGTGTTTGCAGTCTAATCATACAGGATCGACTGGCTGGATACCGCTCCTTAGAACTCTAAGAAGGGTCGAACGGAACTTTCAGTGGGAAGGTTGCGACGTGTTTCCTCGAACTCGCCGCCATGAAAGATGCCACCAACGATGAGACCGAAGTGAATTCTTGGAATCGATTTGGAAATCGATCCATCTTTCACCTAGCCGAAGTGGCTGCTTTTCCTAGAACTACGGACGCCGATTCATAGTACTCTCTTTTGATTGACGGGTTTTATGCCATCAAGCACCAACGAACACGAATCAGGACGCGATGTGTTGGCAACATCATGTCTTCAACCGCATCCTCTTGGATGCAGTGCGGGATAGGAGCCACAAAGGAAGAGCATCCCGTCGCGCTAGAAGGATCGGATCCCAAAGGAACTTGAAACGAATCCTTCTTTTGCTCCCTAGCCTTATCAGCAAGGTGGCCTCAGTCACTCTGAGCCTATTCAACCTGCAGTTTTCGTCAATACCATCCCTTGGGCTGAACACTTCCTGCAGCAGTCTGAGATAGTCCGAAATCGCGAAGTTTAAGGCCGAATTTGCAGGGGTTTTGCTGTATCTTCGCACCGCAATCCACCCGATTTCACATGGGTGATGTTGTTTTATTTCAAGTTGGGTACGAAATTTGCCGGTAGCTTCGCAGCCTCCTCACGCAAAGTAAGATGCCCTTGATTTTCAAGAATCGTCAAGGTTGCGTCATAGGCGCGCTCGTGCTCAAAAAGCGTTTCCAATCCTGAAGCTGCGAATGGCCCTGTAGCTCGATCACAACACACCTCGCATTGATTTGGGCGCCTAGCAAATTGGTATGCGTTGCATCGTCAGAGCGAAACAAGGCTTGCTTGGCGAAGTCTTCGCCCATCGCATCCATGGTATCAGCGATCGCATGATGCAAATCCAAAAAGGGAGTCGATGTTGCTTGAGCGACTTGGCGAGCCCATTGGGCATAGCCTTCGTTGCTTTCGCGTTCGACCTTGCCTTCCTTCCATCGATTGCGCGGGATCGGTGAACACACAATGGGTGTGGCACCTGCTTTGCGAATGTCGTCGATATACTTGCGCAAGTACCAGCCATAGGAATGCACCACTTCGCTTGTTCCTGTCGCGATTTCCATCGACAAAGTGTCATCACCAATCCCTGGTAGCGTTCCGCGAGCTTTGATGCGAGGCGTATTCGATCGAATGCCTCCATCATTGTGTCCGAATTGAATCAACACACCATCGCCGGGACGTATCATCTCTAACACGCTAGACCACCATCCTTCGGTTTGAAAACTACGACTCGATGTGCCACCGAGCGCTTGGTTCTCGATGTTGATCTTGCTTCCATCGAAGTAGCGATCGAGCTCATGACCCCAGCCCCAACGACCACCATTGAGCCCATTGTCGCGACCCTCTTTGACAGTGGAGTCACCAATCAGCCAAAGCGTAGGGAGCGAGGGATTGTAAGAGGCATGCGGCATCCCTGGTTCCACGCCCGGTGGATAGCGAAGCTTTCTACCTTTGCGATCCACACCATAGTCCTTGCTTTCTTGTTCTTTGGCTGATGAGTCTTGATTGGTTGCATCGGCCGAAGGAGGTTTGCGGGTTGGTTGAAAGGTTCGCCAATGAGGCTGTTTGGCGATGGGCTGGATCGAGCGGCCTCGATCATTGAGATACCCAAGCAGTCCGTGTTCATCGTGAGCTCGAAGGCCAGCGATCAATGATTCAGCATTGGCGATCGCACCTTCCACGTTGGTGTGTGTATGGTCTTGCGGATGATACCGCGACGCTTGGGCTCGTCCAATCTTCTCATAGTGATCGGCTGAAAGATTGCTGTGATCGATGAAGAGAGCTTTTTCCTCGGACGCGACTTGTTCCGCCCATTCCCGCATCTGTCCCATACCTCGTTCGACCCGATCTTCTTCCCAAAGATTTCGAACGGTGGTCGAGCAGACGATAGGAGTCGCCCCTTGGGAACGCGCCTGACGAATATACGTTCGCAAATACCAACCAAAGCTATGGACGATTTCTTCCTGACCATCTTTGCCGATGACCGTCTCCGTTTCATCACCAGTGCCAGGTACGTCTCCTCGACCGGTAGGGCTCTTCGCTCCACCTCCATCGTTGTGGCCGAACTCGATCAAAACGAAATCGCCTGGTTTCATAGCATCGAGGAGCTGTCCCCATCGACCTTCACGAGTGTAGGAACGAAACGACCGACCTCCAACGGCTCGATTGATGATTTGGATGCGATCTGAATCGAAGTAATCGATCAAGACGGCACCCCATCCTCGCGTGGTGGCATTGCCGGTCGCTGCCGTGGAATCGCTCGCGATCCACAAAGTTGGAATCCCAGATCTGGCGCTTTCCAATTGGGTCGAAGACCAAAGGCCATTTTCACGCGGATGCGATTTTGGTGTCTCGCGATCCTGCGCTATTCCAAACGTATCGATGCCCCACAGCAACACAACGATCCAAGCCAAAGCGCGAATCATGCTGATACTGTATCCTTTCTCAGTGGTCGTTGTGCGCGTCGTGCGATTGTCCCAATCGCGAATGGTCAAACGTCGTGTGATTGTCTCAATCGTGAATGGAGTGACATACGCATTACATCATCGAAGCATCAACGTTGCACCTCACGATCGGGACGATCGTACTACATTCTTCCACCCAACGATCGTACTACTGTGAAACCGCCAACGATTGCAGATAATCGAGCAACGAAGCTACTTCCACCAAGGAAAATTCGTTGAGCACACCGTCAGGCATGACCGATATCTTGGACGTTTTGCGTTCTTCAATATCGTCTTTGCTGAGCGTCGTTTCCTTGCCGTCCTTATCGCGAAAACTGACTTGATCGCTTTTCTCATCGGTGACGAACCCGGTTAGAACTCGTCCATCCGACATCACGAAGAGATTGGTAGAAAAACCTTGGGCGATGGTCTTGCTTGGGTCGAGCAGCGCTTCGGCCAAGGCTGGTCGTTCATAGGTTTTTGCAATGGTACCCAGATAAGGACCCTTTTGGACTTCTTCCTTCGTCAACGAATGGCATTGACCGCAATTGGCTCGCACAAACACTTGCTTGCCTATTTCGAGATCTCCTTTCGCTTTTAAAATCGCTGCAAGTGCATCGGGGACCGACATCGTTTTGACGAGCGGCGAATCCTGTGTTGTGGTCTCGCGAATCTTGAGCAGCCGCACCACTTCGTTGGCCTGTTTGGCGATGGATCCATCGGAATCCTTTCGAGCTTCGAGGATGGAGCGGTCGAGGTGATGGCTACCGATCTTCAATGCAGCCTGCATCCATCGCATGCGTCTTTGGGGCTGCGCCCAAGCCCTTGCGATTTCTGATGTCGCGGATTGTTTCGCTTCCGGACTGGCTTGATTCTGTCCCGCTACAGCCAACAGTGCCGCATCCCACCATAGACCACCGCCTTCAGCAAGCTGGCTCTTGGAGACGAGCAAGGACGCTTGATTTTGAAGCGATGGTGCAGAAGTAAAGCTTCGCAGAGCCAATCGCAAGACGCCCTCTTCGGAGGACTGATCGAGTCGTTCCATGGCCCGAACGAGCATGGTGACACCTTCCGCTGAATCGATCTTGGAAACCACTCTCACTAGATTGGCATCGATGATTTCGGCGGGACCTTCAGCCACTGCCTTACGAACCAAGCCCAATGCCGATTCGGGTATCTTGGCCGTATTGGACAATTGTTGAAGGACGGCAGGCAGCAGTTTCTGATCTTTCTCGGCCATGGCCATCATCCGCTGAAGCGCATCTTCGCGTTCGATGCGATTCTTCACCATCATTTGCAACAGCGAAGCCGCATGATAAGGAGAAGCTGCATCGAGAGCTTGTTCGAGTACCTGAGCGATCCGTTCGGACTCTTTCCAGGTAACAGGTTGATAGTAGGGGCCTCGGGTATCTGGCCGAGTTCCCCACGAATCTCCCTTCCATTCCCCTTCGCGATGATAGAGTCGGCAAAGAGCATGCAGGATCTCATGGCGGAGCGGGGTAGGGGCTTTCGATGCACGGTCGATCAAGCCATCCACGACATCGCTACGATGCATCATGGCGAGGGCTCGCAGAAGTCCCGACGAAGGCGCTTTCTGGTGATCGAGCGCATCGAAGCAGGCCGCGACTGCTTCGCGACGAGCCAACTCGCGGACGGCGGTATGAACGATCACCGGATCGCCATGCGACAAGCCTCGCAGGCAAAGTTTGATCGCTTCAGCACCATCCCAATCTTGCATCGCAGCCAACATCTCGCGTTCGGCATTGCGCTCTGCAAGGCTTTGGGTAAGCAACAATGTATGCGCGGCATTGCCACGGCGCAGCAACGTTCGTTGAGCCTCCATTCGACGTCGATAGCTAGGATCTTTTAGTAGACGAATCAGATCCGCATCGGACGCTTTTTCAAAGTTGGGCATCGAAGAGGGTTGATAACCCTTCGGTCGAACGCAGACCACGTAGCCAACGTTTGGACCTGCCCAATCGAACGAAGCCCCTTTCCAGCTAGCGCAGTAAACTCGACTATTGCCATCAACATCGGCATCGGTGGGACGCGTCATTTGAATGAATGGTTTGGGAGGAGCCGTTTCTTGGTAAGTCGCACCGCGAGGAGTAACAGTATGACGATACAAAGCTCCGGTGCCCCAGTCTGCCGTGAAGGGTGCATGATTCCAATCGCCCAATCCCGGCTCATCGATATAGACGGCACCACATCCCGAGCCTCCACCATAGTCGGCCAATGGTTGCACGCATTCGTCATTGAAATTGCGATACAGCCGCGGATAACCATGATCGTCATTGCCGGTGAAATGGTGAAGTCGCACATCCCATCCACCTCCATCGTTGGTATTGTCGCGAGCAAACAGTTCCATTTGAGGACTGATGGCGACCTCGAGAATATTGCGAGTGCCGGTCGAGTAGAGTTGCAAGTCAGTACCATCGGGACGAACGCGAATGACTCCGCCACCGCGATGCGTTAGCACCTTTCCATCCGATCCTTGAGCTTTGAGGAAACCGAAGTCGCCACCGGCGATGTAGAGCCATCCATCCGCACCAAGGCTCAATCCATTCGTCGTGTGATCTGCCGGTCGTTGGTCGTAACCAAAGGCCAAATTCTTGACAAGTGTCTTCTGAATGTCGGCAACTCCATCGCGATCCTGATCGATGAAAACGCTGAGATGGGGTGGATGCATCAAATACAAACGATCATGATCCCATACCAAACCTCGTGGAGCATCCACTTCGCAAAAGACCTTGGTTTCATCGGCCCTTCCATCTCCATCGAGATCGCGCAACCGAATCACGCGGCCTCGCTCTTCTTGACGTCCAAGTGATCCATTGCCATCGGAACTCACATAGAGTGTTCCATCGACCGATGCCGCAACGAAAACAGGATAGTTCACCGCGGGAGGTGCTGCGAAAAGCGTTGCCTCAAAACCATCGGGAACGCGGACGTCCCGCAGAATGGCAGCTTCTTGATCTGCTGTAAGCCTTTCGATGCTTGGTGGTACATTGCCACGTTTCTCGTATCCGTTCTGTGTATCACCCGCCGTCCACTTTTGGGTCTTGGCATCGATGGTGGCAGGCCACAGTTTCTCAAGTCCTGGACCTTTGAATTGAACTTCGCAAAGACTGAACCAACTTCCGGGAGAAGCTCCAACGCCTGCAATGCGAACGTGGGTCAGCGAACGCGGCGAGGGGAGGGTGAGAGCTTCGGGATGATGTTGACGAGTCTGAGAATGATCGACGAGTACGTCCCAAGATTTTCCATCCGTTGAACCTTCGATCCGATAGCGGTAAGGACGCTGCATTTCCCAGATCAATTGAATCGACTCAACCTGCACAGGTTGTTCAAACTGAAACGTCAACGATTGAGGATAGCTACCATCAGCCGCACACCACCGCGTGTCGGTTTGGCCATCGATGGCGTGTTGAGGAGGATGACCTTCTTGCGTACTGGATGCTTCCATATGGACCAACGTTGAATTGGCGGGACGTGCTTCCAGCATGGGTTCGGCAGCCGAGGCTACTTTCGTCTTGTCGATAAACGTGACCGTACCTGATGGCTCGTAAGGTTGAAGATAATCGTCATTGAGTTTCCCGCAGGCCCACAGAAGGCCGCGCGTGATCAAATCGAGATAGCGAGGATCTTCGATCGTTTCGGTGTTGTGCCCGATGGTAGTGCTGAAGCTTCTCGCACCGGACGATTCATTGATCCAAGCCACGATTGCTTCATCGATTTTTTCGTTGGCTCCTGATCCACGGCGCTGCTTTCCGATCGCTAATGGGACAGCTCCGTAAAGCTTGACATTGTTGTATAGCTCCTCGCGGATAGTCGTCCAGTTCTCCAGTTTCGCTGTGATGGGATGTCCCTCGCCAACGAACTCGATATCGATTGGAAGTTGAGGACCATGACCGCTGGACTGGAGACCGAGATGTTGGAACCAGGCATCGGTACCTGTTCGAAAACTATGCATGGCGCAGTGCAGATGGACGGCGGGGATTTCTTGATGGACTTGCAGGATCCGATTGACCATGGCGACGTCTTTGATGTCGGCCGCGCATTCATCGTGAATGATGACATCATAGTCTTCGGCCCAATTCAACTTTCGGTAGAGCGGCAAGACGGGTGTAGTCGTCGTATTATCGGTCCAATAGACATCGACTTGGACATGAGCTCGTTCTTGAATTCCCTTTCGTATCGCTTCTTGCTGCCGCGCGTAATCGTGGCAACATCCGCCCGCGATCAATAGAGCACGAAGAGGTTTGGGACGTTGTTTTGCGGAAGGTGCTTCCGACTGAGCTATTGCCAAGTGAGCCGAAGAGAAACAGAGAACGAAGAGCAAGGAGAGTGTTCGAGAATTCATGCGAATCTTATTGGAGAACCAACTGGAGAGAGAGGGATGGAAGGAATCGAACTATTATAGTCGGTCGCCGTGGATTCGCCCAATATCTGGATATTCGCCAGCGAATCGAACCAACCAACGAGTCGACTATGGGTTCCATTGGATCTTTACACATCGCGAAGAGAAGGTGGTCGACATGGCGCAAGCATCGGGCTTGCTTGATTCATCCGAGTCTCTACCCAAGTGATTGGTCACGAACGACGGGCGATGACGCACGTTTTTTTAGAGTGATCCAAAGGAAGCAAAGAGCGGATCCGATTGCCAACGTGACCCAAACGCTTTGCGGAACACGAAGGGCCCAACGCCAGGCAGTTCCTACCGTGGTGGTTGGAGTGATTCGAGTGGTTGAGGTTCGAAGTGACTCGTAGCCCAAAGATGCGAGGGGTGGTGAGAGAATATCAAACGATGCTTTACGTTTTGCAAATTGGACCGTTACCCAAGTTCCTTCACGCGAAACACGGACTTCCTCGACGGCAGGTTGGTCTTGGAACCAGTCCACCAATGCTTGGTCATTGCTCGGCAATACCCCAGCGTCAAATCGCTGTTCATAGATCGTTCGTGTATCGCGCCATAACCCCAGGTACAACGAGAGAAGAGTCACCAATAGCAATACGGATTGCAGTCTCCACTGAAATCGCTTTGGTTCATTCATCATGCATCTCGGGATATCAATTTAGTCTTTGAAAAGCCATTGGAAGGCTCGATGCGTTGTTAGATGTCGTCCCACACCCCATCGATCAATGACAAGAATCGCGTTCTTGGTTTCTCGGATGTCGAATTCAGTGTCTTTCTAAGCTGCCCAAGTTCTAACGCAGTTAGGTAACGACGGAGTTCACTCCTGGCTTTTGTCAATTTATGTAGTGCAGCTTCGACTTCGCTCGGAGTAATGCTCAGCCTTCGTGCAATACTCGGATCAAGTGCTAAAGTCAGATCGCTCCGAAGATCGTTGCGGTTCAAAAATTGCACCGCAGCAAATCTTTGCCTCGGAGAAAGGATTAAATCGATCTGTTGCGAAATATCTGCGTCTGACATTCTCTTGTCATATACGGCGAAGGCTTTCTGGCGGAGACTGCGCAGCTGCGAGACTTGATCGTCAGATAGCGTTAACGAAGGAGATGGCTCCCAATATCTTAAAAGCGAGGATGGTTGTGAGCCCTTGAGAATGGCGATTCGTTGCCAATTGGATTGATCATCCTGCACTTGAAGTTTCGGGCCAAAGATCTCCCACAAGAAAGCCTCGTCATCCGATGGAAGTTTCAATCCTTCGATCACTCCCACAATGAGACCATCAAGATTCTTCATGTTTGATTGGGTGTGAATCGTTATTTCGGAATATACATGATCTGCTTCCTTGGTTGAGAAACCGAAAACCATGAGCAGCTCGTTGTCACTCCAGATTCCGAATGGCCCTCCGTACTTTTCGATGACATTTTTCTGTCGCAACTTCAAGAGTTGCTCAGAGGTCAATGTCTTCTTGAGAAACTGTTTCGCAATCTCAACTCGATCCAAAGCTTTGATTTTGGGTTCTTCTTCACTGAATGTTGCGATCTCTTCGATCTGCTGGTCGGAAAGATTCAATTCTTCACGACTTTTCGGATCTCTGGCAAGATTATGAACAGCAATCGTGCCCCAAATTCGACTCTCACCGTGATTTAAGAAAACTGTATTCGATTTGTCTTGGCATTGACCGATCTCGCCATCAACGATGAAGACGAATAAGAAAAAGGGAATCAAAAGCTTCCATGGAAACATGATTGCATGCCGGGGTGAGTGAAACGGCAACGAAACCGAGGAGCGAATGGTGCAACTTTCCAGTATGCTATCGGAGTGCGAATCACTTGGAAACAATGAATCGCATCCCGATCATGAATGAGATCGCAAATGGATGGTCTAAAGACTCTTCAAAAGGAACGAGCTTAGGCGTTAGTTTTTTTCTTGGCGTGGCTGGCTCCAATTCCCTTTCTGGCCAATGAGATCGAAGCTACATGATGGCGCGCTATCGAGTCCGCATTCTACAATCCATGCTGGTAGTGATGATAACGATCATTGCGATCGAATCCCAATTGGGTCGTTCGAGGAGTCCGACGCAAGGACAAAAGCCGTTAGGGGCACGCGTTTTTTATTTATTGAAAGAGGAACTAGACGGACCAGGTATTATTACAATGACAGACTATGAGGAATCGATTACCTATGTTCGGCGCACCAATATGGAATCGATTACTCAAGAGCGAGTACAGCGGAAACTGATCGAACAGCTTGATAGCACCTTAAGCGGTCTATTTGGCGGTGTGGAAAAACCAGCGGCAACCCAGTACATCGTCGAATTCCAGCATCGACGTTGGCGTATCACGGTAAATACATCGAACGAAAAAAGCTCTGGCGGCAATTCTTTTGAAGGCAAGTTTTACTTAGTGCAAGAACGCATGGAAGACTAAGCTTGAGAGCTGCTTACGACTCAGCGCATCGAGCTGTACCAGATTGTGAGCCTTTGGCAAAGCGATCGTTGCATGAGCGGTTCCCTCCGCATTCATAGGCGTTTGTGTTTGGTAACCACTTGCGGACCGCTGCCTATATCCTGCGTAACGCTCTTCATTTCAGGAAACCAAAGTTCAAAATACCGTTGTAATGGTGGACCAAGAATGTTCGAAACGGGATTCAATAAAGAGAGCGGTCTGTAACATACGAGTAGAGCATTGTTGGCATCTTCTTCATGGATGTACCCAGCGTTAACGAAAAGCCTCGCCATGGTGATGGCGGGCGGCATAGACGCTACATAGACCACCGCTAGGCAAGGAATCATGACAGCGATTTTTGCGATTCGAAACCGATGACTCTTTGTAATCGAGACTGTCAACAAAATGACCGGCGTGCAGATCAATCCAAACAGAGCCCATCCAAGATGTAATCGCGCCAAGGCGCACCAGGCTACAGTAAGCGTCATTGCCAACAAAAGAGACTTGAGCCGAAACTTCATTGTGAACACCCAACTCGCCGCCATGGAAGAGGTCGCCTCACCATCATTCTAAGGCTCACATTGATGGTGCGAGGGATATTCGATTTTTAGTGGATCGTGTCCGGGAGTCGATATCTGAAATCTCGGTTGGTTGAGGAGGCAGATTCCAATTCCACTTCATGGTTTCATGGAGCAGGGCTGAAACTTGGCTGTTTGCTGCAAGGGAGATATCCACAACGATCATGGAACCAAACAGATCTAGCGGAATCTGAAAACGAAGGAGGGGTGGATGGGGACGCGAAGAGGGGTTTTCGAGCGGAAAACGCGGGCGATCCCAAAGAAAGAAAGGTGGCCAGAGACGGAATCGAACCGCCGACACGAGGATTTTCAATCCTCTGCTCTACCAACTGAGCTATCTGGCCCCACAAAGAGTACCTTTGAGATGTGAAATACTAGTTGCCAACCTAGGGAATTGTCAATTGAGGAGACACCCTTTCAGCGGCGAAATTCACCAAGTGCTGACATTTCAAGGTGATATCCTTTGTCGATTGTCCCTCAACGCGTTAATCTAGAGGAATCACACTTTTCTAGAGACTCTAACTCAACCGGTTACTCTTTCGGTGAGGAGCACCCACGCATGCCGAAAACGGCACTCCATCGCTTCTCGATTCTTTTGATGAGCTTGGTTTGCCTGGCGGGGCAACCTGGGCAATCTGCCGTGGCGGCCGATTATTATCCAGACCATCCTGTCGTTCAGGAAATGGTGGAGAAGGCCATTCAGTACATCGAAACTGCGGATACTGGAGCTGAAGGTACGCAAGGCGAGATAATTCTCATCGCGGTTGCCGTCCAAAAAGTTCGGGGGGATGCGGAACATCCCATCGTCAAACGAGGTCTCCAAGTGGCCGAGGCCGTGACGCGGCGCATCGAGCGTTCTTCCTCGCAAAACCCCGAACACTCCGTCTATGAAGCCTCGGTCGCAGCGCTCCTTTTTTGTGCGGTCGACGCCAATGCCTATCGGCCTCAATTGACGGTCCTCCACAATTTTTTCATGCAGTCTCAGCGGCCCTACGGAGCCTTCGGATACCTCACCCAAACCCACCTCGAAACAGGTGATACGTCGCAAACCCAATACGCTATTCTCGCGCTTTGGACGATGGACCAAGCCGGGATCGAGACCGATGAAGAGCGGATTGAACCTTTGGTCCGATGGTTGCTCCAAACCCAGGATCCAACCGGTGGCTGGGGGTATCAAGGGATCATTTCTCGAGGGGCTCTCGTCAATCAAACCGAAGTTCGGCATACGCTTACCGCTGCAGGTCTGGGATCGATGCTCATGGGGGGCGATATGCTGGGGTTCTATCGCAATCGACGCGCGGAAGCAGAGGAAGAGTACGTTCCCAAATCCTTTCGACGCGTGATCGAATTGCCCGAAGGCAAGAAGAAAAAGAACACTACCATGCAGCGCGAGGAGCTCGATCCGACCCTGCAGCGAGCCTTGAATTGGTTTAGCAAGAATCCCTATCCACGTTCCTACGGTTGGCACTACTACTACGTGTATAGCGAAGAGCGGATGCAATCGTTTATCGAGATCGCCAACGGCAAGCAGCAGAAGAGTCCGGCTTGGTACAACCGCGGAGTCGAGCAGCTAAAGAAAGATCAAGCTGCCAGTGGTGGCTGGGGCGCTACCCCTCAAGACCGCGATACAAGTTCTCCCAAAGTTTGCACTGCTTTTGCGGTTTTGTATCTGATTCGAAGTACGCAAAAGGCGATCGGGACGCTCAACGAAGGCATGATGCGGGGTGGCTGGGAATTGCCCAAGGATTTGACCAACATCGAAGACATGGATGGGAAGATCGTCGATAAAACCAAATCCAATTCCTTGGATGAAGTTTTGCAGAATCTAGAAGCCGAAGATGCCAAGACCAACGATGTCGTCGTATCGGAGCGCATGAAGCTCGATTCCGATCCCAAACGTCGTCGCGAACAGCTCAATCGATTGGGCCGCTTGCTCTCGAGCAAAGACGTGCGAGCTCGTCAGGCTGCTGCGAAGCTCCTTGGGCGAGGCGATGATTTGGAATTGGTACCGATGTTGATCTACGCATTGGGTGATGGCGATCGCAAGGTTTGCGTGAACGCCGAGACTTCGCTTCGCATTATTTCGCGTCGCTTGAATATGGTACTCTTGCCCAACGTCGAGGATCGTCACTTCACCGATGTGGAAAAGAAGGCGGCTCAAGAAGGTTGGAAGTCTTGGTTTTTAACCGTACGCCCTGACTATGTCTTCGTGGAATAATCGGCACCTGAAAACAGGATAGGGAATATGTCGAGTTCAGCACTACGCAAACCCCATAAGATCATCGCAGGCGGATTGCTGCGCATGCATGCAGCGGATCGCGTGTCCAGCATGCTCGTGGCTTTGGTGTTGGTGATAGGGACCGCGGTGGTCGTGATGACGGCTATCTATTTTTCGCGATTGAAAGCGGATGCACCGAAAATGATAGTCGTGGAGTTGGAAGAGGAAAAAATTGCGGGACGAGGTGATCATGCAGCTGGAATTGCTCGCGATTTTGCACCTCCGGGGCAGGAAGAAGTTCAAGAGCTAACCGAACCTACGTTGCAACAAACATTGGAAGCGGTCACCTCCGCTATCACCACGGTTGCCGCCGCATTGGAGACGGTTGAATCGGCATCCATCGAGTCGACGCAAGGTTCAGGGCTAGGGGATAGTCGTCCTCCCGGACCCTTGGGTGAAGGGGATGATATCGTCCCTCGATTTGAACGATGGGATTTGAAGTTTGCGGCTCGAGATGTTAAAGCCTACGCGGCGCAGTTGGACTACTTCAAGATCGAGTTAGCCGCCATTGGGGGTGGCATCAATACCGTCGATTACGCTGCGAATTTTGCAGGGACTCCCAGCAAACATTCGGGCAAAAGCGAAGATGAGAAGCGGCTGTACTTCATGTGGCGAACGCAAAATGTGCTTCAGCAATACGACATGCAGCTATTGCAAAAGTCGGGTGTGAAGACCACAGGACGCAAGGTCATTAAGTTCTTGACCAAGGAATTGGAAACGCATTTGGCCACTTTGGAAAAGACCTATGCTGTGACGGCTTTAAAGCGCGATGTAAGAGCTCGCGAATTTGCGAAGACGGTCTTTGAGTGTCGTCCAACGTCGAGTGGTAAGTACGAATGGGTGGTCTTGGAGCAGAAGTATCGCAATCCACCCCCAATGAGAAAATAGCCGGGCTCATGTTATGTGAGATCTTTGGTAGTTGTTTGTTGCACTTTGTGCCCTTCGAAACAGAATTCAAAAGAGTCATACGATAGTCATCGAGGAGAACGCGACGCATGCTACAGTTTTATAGCTTCATCGGCACGCTGGACTATGTCTTTATATCCGCCGTTGCCCTTTGGGGACTCTATTGCGCTATCTTGATTGTGTCGCGCGTTTCCACCAAACGATTCAAGTCGGAAGATGCTCAAGATGCCTTCTTGGATAGTATCGAGCCATCGCTATTGCGAGGTGATTTCGATGCTGTATTGCAGGCATGTGAAGGGAACGAGAAAGCGCTTCCGATGATGGTCCAATTGGCCCTCAACAATCGTGAGCTCGGCTATCAGAAGGTTCGCCAATTCGTGATGGATCGCTTCCAGCGCGATGTGTTGGCGGACTTGGACAACCGCGTTGCTTGGATTGCAACCTGCATCAAGACGGCGCCGATGCTTGGTCTCTTCGGTACGGTGCTCGGGATGTTGGGTGCGTTCGGTAATTTGGAAGCAGCGAGCAACGCGGATCCCAACGCGCTGGCAGGGGACATCCGTATGGCTCTGGAACATACCGCCATGGGTTTGCTCGTGGCCATTCCTCTCATCTTGGTTTTGGCGACCGTTACCAACCGCATCCGCGAGATGGAGCAACTGGTGGCCGCGGGCCTAACGCGATTTATGGACGCCATGAAGGCTGGGCTTGCCAAGAACTCTGGTACCGCACGAGCTCGAAGCTAGTGCGAACGTCTGCGTGAGCGAGATCAACATTCCAATCGAGATGTAGAGAGAGGAACGCGCAATGGCAGGTGGCGGTGGGGGACCTCCCATTCCGAAACGAAAACACAAGAACGCGGGGGACGATGATGTCGTCGAGGCACGCGAGCCAATGCCTATCGACGATGAGATCGACTTCACGCCGATGGTTGACATTGTGTTCTTGTTGTTGATCTTCTTCATGGTGGCTACCAAGATTAGTCGCTCTCCCAAAGTGGATATTCCCCATGCCTTTCACGGCAAGAACATGGTGGAAAGTGACTTTGTGATCGTCGTTGTGCGCAAAGGATCAGAAGAGTTAGCGGAAGTAACTCGGATGGATGGCAGCAAGTTTTCACCGGACGCGGAGCAGCAAGAAGCCGAGATCGCGGAATACGTCGAAGCGGGTTTGCAGGGTGGGCTCAACCATGTGCTCGTCAAGTCGGAAGGGGCCGTTAAGTATGGTGAGGTCGAGCGGGTTCGGCAGGCCATCGCTGCAGTGCTCGAAGAAGGTCACTCCGTTCATATCGCCGTGAAATAGAGCAGCAAGAGTCCTCTCAAAAAGTCCTTACGAAAAGTTCCCACAAAAAAGTCCTCAGCGAATTCAAACACAGCTGTGTGGAAGGTTCCATGTCGGTTCGATTTCAATGTCCAAAATGCAAGAACATTCAAGCCTTTAACCCTCGGGTTTTAGGTCGTTCGGTCTCTTGCCCAAAATGCGGCGAATCGATTCAGCTTCCGACTCAAGAAGCGATTGATGCGGCCAAACAGGAGCGCATGTTCGCCAAGCGATTGGCCGAAGCCCAAAAGGTCGTTGCTGAAAAGTCAGCAAAGGTCATTGCACCCACCACGAGCGTAGCGGTCGAAGAAGAGGAAGAAGAAGAGCATCTCGAACGACGTCAGATACCTCACGATCATATCGATATGACCCCGATGGTCGACATCACCTTCTTGTTGCTTATCTTCTTCATGAGTACGGCCAACTTTACTTTGCAAAAGTCGATGGAAGTCCCGGTACAAAAAGACAGCAAGGCAAGTACCAACGCTGTGCCTACGCCGGAAGAAGTGCACGATTCGGTCACGGTACAGATCGATGAGTTCAATTCGTACACCGTGTTGATGGGAGATGGCACCGAGCGTGAAGCACCGAGCAAGCAGGACTTAATATCAGCGCTCGATGAAGCCAAGCTTCCCATGGGTGGTGCCTTGCCCCCAGAGAAACTTGTGATTCAAGCTCATCGCGACTGTGCGCATTCCGCGGTGATTTCGGCCCTGGACGCGGGCCGCGATCGCGATTTCACGACCTTCCAAGTCAACGTTGTGGAAGAGTTCGACTAGGCGAAAGTACGATCATCAACCAATCAAGACTGATTCCGCTAACCAAAGCGTATTGAAACTGAGGAACTGGATGGGAACCGCCAAGAAATTCATCGACATGCTGGAAGAGCAGGGGCTTTTGGATGATGACATCATCGCTGAGCTCCGAAGGCAGATTGCTGAAGCTCGAACCCGTATGACTCCTGAGATCATCGCGAAGCTCTTGGTCGACAACGAGCAGCTCACTCGCTTTCAAGCAGCGAAGTTGATCGGAAAGCTCCGCGATTCCGATGCAGGATCTGAAAACGATTCACCTTCTGAGAAAGGCTCAAAGTCTTCAGAAGACGACTTGGGTTTGCTCCCGGAGCAAGAGACCAGAAAAGAAGAATCGACCGGAAATGCAGCCATCATTATCGATGACGAAGAGGATACCGGTGTTGTCGAAGTGGAACCGGTGGAAGTCGAAGCTGTCGAAGTAGAAGCTGTAGAGATCCTTGAGGAAGTTCCAGCAAAATCGAGTCGAAGTCGCAAGACTGCGAAGACAACTGCCTCTGCGTCGGTATTTGAACAACCTACTCTCGCTCCACGTCGCAATGTGTCGACTGCTCCCAAGAAAAATCCATGGGATTCGTTCCGGATTTGGGGCATGATGGGCGTTCTGTGCCTGCTTCTTATTCCCTTCATCGGTTTAGGGATTTGGATCTGGAAAGGAAGTTCTGATGACTTGATCAAGAAGGCTGATGCTGCCTACGAAAGCCAAGATTACGAGACTGCCGTTGAAAAGTACACTCAGTTTACGAAGAGTTTTCCTACGGATGAAAAAGCATCTCTCGCAAAGGTCCGCGTAGCTCTATCGCGTATTCGGCAAGATACCAAGACCAGCTCGGATCCGACGCGCGCATTGGAAACTGCGAAAGAAGTCCTTCCGGGTATTTCCGAAGAAAAGGCTCTCAGCGGTGAACGAAGTGATTTGGCAGGCGCGATGCTGGCCCTAGCAGAGAAATTCAATCTGAAAGCGGATGCTGATCGCGAAACCGAAGGGAAGCGAAAGCTCATCGCGTCCCTGGATGCACATCTCGAATTGCTCAAGAATCCGCAATACATGGGAGCGACCGAACGCAATCTTTACGATGATCGCATCAAGCGAATCGAAGAAGATCGAGCTCGAATCACTCGCGATATCAAGCGAGCCGACGATTTAGCTGCGGCTTTGGTTGCCATGCGACAAGCTCTGGATGCCAAGGATGTTACCAAGGCCTATAACGTGCGTCGCGAAGTGGTGAAGAAGCACGTGCAACTCGATACGGAAAACCAACTATTGGAGTTGATCAAAGAGGCCGTCACCATTCAAAAGTCATTGGTCCAATCGGGCAAGAATCAGCCTCAAATTCAAGAAGGCTCGGAGATTGCTCCCTCGCAAGTCATGACAGCTGTCTTGGCGAATCGTCGCGATGGGCCCAAGGACAAACCTGCCGACGGCATTTTGGTTGTTCGAGCCAAGAAGAGCATCTATGGATTGCAGGCATCTTCGGGAGCCGTATTGTGGAGAAAGTATGTGGGAGCGGATCTTCATCACGATCCCAAGCGGCTTGGCTCCGATGGTACGGGCGATGCCATCGTCTCGATTCCTCAACTCGGTATCCTGCAGAAACACAATGCCGAGACGGGGCAATTGATATGGAAAGCCAATTTTCAGAGGCCGATCAATGAGCCTACCATCGATCGTGATGAGCTTTTTGTGGCGACTCAAGATGGTGGCATCTATTGTTTGGACCCAGAATCAGGGCAAACGCGTTGGTCGAAACAACTTCCGCAAGGTGTCGATACACCACCGGGGCTGGGTGCTGGCAAGCCAGTGTTGTATGTCGTTGGAAATCACTCCAATCTTTATGCATTGTCGCGTCGCGATGGTACCTGCAACGAGGTCTTCTATTTAGGGCATCAGCAAGGCACGATCAAAGTATCCCCGGTGGTTGCACTGGGCCATATTCTGATTTTCGACAACAGCGCTCCGAATGCATCTACCATTCGCATTCATAAGACTTCCGACAATGGATTGGATATCAAGGCCTCGCAACTGCCGATTCCGCTCAAGCGTGGCCATGTGCTCGTTTCTCCGGAAGCGGAAGGTAGAAAGATTGTCGTTGCTACCGACTTGGGGCAAATCGCAGTTCTAGAAGTGGAGCCTGCCAAGGCTAGTGACCAAGTCAGTTTGCTGGTGGATCGGAATTCGAAAGAAGAGCAGCCTAAGCTGATTTGGCCGTTGCTATCGAATAACGATTTGTGGGTCACGGGATCCAATCTTTCCAAGCTGCGAATCAACGTTGCCAAGCAGATCATCGATGCTCCTTGGGTCAAAGAAGATCAAGATGCCTTCATGGGACGAGCCAAGAAGCTCGACGCTACCCATATCCTTCATAGCCGCGTAGTGCGAGGCACGATGGGAGTTCGCTTCGCGGCGGTGGAAGGCGAATCGGGGGACTCGAGTTGGGAAGTGGATCTCGGCGTTCCAATCACGTGGTTGCGGGCTACATCCAATGGATTGCCGATTCAATCGATTTCGTCGCAAGCGGCTTTGTATTCGGTCGATCAAGAGGCGATGCAAGGCAAGAAGATGAGCCCGGTCGTCGAGAATGCGGGGCGAAATGAACGCTCGCTCATTTACGCCAATCCGATTGCGATGGGGGATAAGGCGACGGTCCTAACCAATTCGCAAATGAATTCGCAATGGGCCGTATGGCAAGAGGGCGCAAGCGGTGGACAGTTGCGTCGCGTCATCGTGGGAGTGAGTGGTGCAGGAGTAGCAGCCGATCCAGCTGCATTGGGAACGAACTTAATTGTTCCCACCTCGAACGGACAGTTGCATGTTCTGGATGCACTTTCAGGGCAACGAAAAGCAAGTCCCTTCATTCCTACAGTCGAACCAGGGCAAAACCTAGGATGGAATGGTCCAGCGCTGGGTACCGATCGAAAGTCGGTAGTTGTATCCGATAGTCTCAAGCGAATGTACCGCATCGGATTGGGACCGCAGCTGGCCAAGCTCAGTGAACGAGATTTGGATCGGCCCATCAAGGGGCGTCTGGTCCTTCTCGGACAAAATATTATTGGCGTTGGTAAAGATACGGCGACTGATACGATCGATATTTTCAATGAAGCTGATTTGCAAACAGTGCAATCGATGCCTCTTCAAGGCCATGTGGTGTGGGGACCGTCGGTCATTGGAGATTCGGTGGTATTCATGAGCGATGCGGACGGATTGGTCTGCATGGATGGTAGTGGTTCCAAGCGATGGCAATTGCCATTGAAGGACACGTCGCTCATCGGTGAACCCATCTTGTATGAAGACAAGATCGTCATTGCGACAGTGAGCGGACGATTGCTCATGGTTCAGCAAGCCACTGGAAAGCTTGAAGGCTATTTGGATGCCGAGGAACCGATTTCGGGTACGCCGATCCTGGCAAACGGAGTGTTCTACATTCCAGGAGATGAAGGAGTTGTACTTGCGGTCAAGGCAAGCGATGTGAAGTCGATCGAGGTGCAACCATAATGGAAATGCTCCGCGCGAAGTATGCGATCGCGATTTGGGCCGTCCTTGGCATCGGATGGGCTGGCACTTCGATATCCTCGCTTCATGCAGCTCCTCAAAAGGAAGCTGATAAAGGGCAGGAGAAGAAGGAGCTTGTTGAAACCGACAAGACCTTGATGAATGAATCGCCCTTCGACTTGATCTATGTCAAGAAAGAAGCGGGGGGTGAAGTCGTTCGAGTCTTACCGATCGACTTCCCTAACCGAACCGTTCCAGCGTCTCCTGACCCAGCAGGAAAGTTCATCGTTTCGCTGGTTCAACATCCTGACCGCAAGTACGAGGTTCGTTGGAAGGACGTTGATACTCTTCCTGATGGCCGTCCCAAGATTATTCTATTTGAAGAGCAAGTCTTGGCCGATGCCAAAGATCTGATGCAGAAGAAGGAGTATGCTGCAGCGTTCGAGCATCTCAATTATCTCATCGCCTTCTATCCCCAAACACCAGGGCTTGAAAAACTCAAGGAAGATTTTCTTTTCACGAGTGCCTCGGAGATGTTTGCCCAGCAGCGGTTGCATCATACGTTGGCGGTCCTTGAGGAATTGCAGCGCTCGTATCCGAACTCGCGCGTGAGTCAGGTTCGCAATGGAATCTCGAATGTGGCGGACCAGATTATGCAGGCCTACGTCAAGTCTGGAGATCTCCGCGCTGCCCAGACCATGTTGGATCGGCTCAAGAAGGACTACAGCGATGCACCGATCGAATCGGTCTTGCGATGGGAAGCTGAATTCAAGCGACAAGCTGATGAATTTACGACACAAGCCAAGAAATTCATGGCAGAAGGGAAGCTACGTGAAGCGCGGGATGCCGCAGCTCGCGGTTTGGCTATCTTGGCGAAATCCGAAGAGGCAAAGAACCTCTTGGATGAAATCAATCGCCTTTATCCTTCGATGCGAATTGGAGTCTTTCAAAAATCCTCTCATCCCGATCCAACGTCATTGACCGATTGGGGTTCACGACGAAGTGGACAGTTGACCTCACGGCCACTCTTTCAATTTAAGAGCACCGGCACGGAAGGTGGAGTTTACAACTTTGCTTTTGGCAAGTTCGCTCAAAGCGATGATCGTAAGGAACTGGACCTACAATTCAATAAAAACGCAGCCCCTATCGCGCCCGACGTGGCGGAATGGTTGATCGATCGCGCTCAACCAGCGAGTCAACGATATTCGGCGAGTTGGGCATCCATCCTCCGCGAAGTGCATATGGATAGCGCGGACCGATTGGTGGTGCGGTTCCGCAATCCTCACGTGTTGCCTCACGCGCTTTTGCAGTGGCAATTGGAATCGATTCCATCGTTGGCCGCCACTGCCGCTGCCGGAGCGTATCGCATGGGTGACGTGGGCGAAAACGAATCCTTTTTCTTGTGGAATCAAAGTGCGAAACCGGAAGAGGGACGCCCGGTCGAGATCATGGAGCGATTCTACGAAGATCATCAGAAAGCGTTAGCCGATCTGAAACGCGGTGAAATCGACGTGATCGATCAACTCTTTCCCTCCGATGTGAAGTTGTTGAAGGGAGTGGCAGGGATCAAGGTCGAGCAGTACTCACTACCCAGCATCCACATGATCGTGTTTCGAGGAGACCACCGCTATTTGAAAGAGGGGACCTTCCGACGAGCGTTGCTCTACGGTATCAATCGCGAGGCGGTGCTCAACGATGAGTTGATGGGTGGCGTTGAGGATCCGAATTGCCGATTGATCAGCGGTCCTTTCCCCATGGGATCTTCGGACAATGATCCTCTTTCTTACGCATACAATCGCAATGTACCCGTCCTCCCTTATGATCGGATGCTTTCCAAACTATTGTTCATCTTGGCGCAGAAGGATATCGCTTCACACGCGGCGAAGAAGAAGATTCCAGTGCCCGAGTTTGAGAAGCTGCGTTTTGGAGTGCCAGACGTCGAGTTTGCAAGAGCGGCTGCGGAAGCGTTCATCCAACAATGGGCCATCATCGGCATTCCCGTGGAAATGGTTGTGCTTCCCAAAGGTATGACCACACCTCCCGACGGTGAAAAGGTCGATATGCTCTTTGTATCGTCGGCTATTTGGGAACCTGTGACCGATGCGGAACGGATCTTTGGTGCGGATGGAATTGCGGCTTCCAATGATCCATTCATCGTGCAAGCGCTAGGGGCTTTGCAATCATCGCGAAATTGGACCGATGTCCGCAGGAGTTTTCAGAACCTCCATCTTTTGATTGCGGAGCATCTACCGGTGCTTCCACTATGGCAAGTGAGTGATTCGTTTGCGTATCGAACCACGATTCGCGGGATTTCTCCTCGACCGTTGACCCTGTATCAAGGGTTAGATAAATGGCGCATGACGGAGACCAAGCGATAATGCGAACGCTTTTCTGTGCATTGATTCTATGGCTTGGGTGTACTTCGCTGACCCAAGCGGATTCGATCTGGGAATATGATCCTTACAAGGTTCAGTTGTGGATCTCGATCGATCCTGGAATGGCAGTCTCCCGCGAGACAACGGATGAATTGATCCGTGAGTTTCGAATGCAGGTGGAGAATAGTTTCGGTGGAACGATCGATCTTCATGTGGAATCAACGCCACCAGCCATGCGAGCCAAGATCTATAGCGATTTGGCGAGAATTGAGATCCAGGATTTGCAGGTCGATGATTTGTTGCTCGTCATCGCAAAATCGCAAGCCACCAGTATCCGATCGGCTCAAGCCGCTTTCGAGAAACTAACACAGATCAAAGTCTTGGCTGGAATGCATCGCCAAGTGCAGGAAGAGTTGCAGAAGCACGCTGAGGATTCAGACTTGCAAGGCGTGGCTGGAAAATTGGAAGCCTATTCGGGAGATCTGAAAGGCCTCATCGAGGACTTTAAGAGTGGTGTCGTCACAGCAGCTTTAGTCAATCGGGATCAAGCCGACTCGATGAAGGAGTGGGTTCGTCAGATTGGCGTTCGATTCCCTTGGCAAATGGACTCGATCATCCGCAATCACGACAAGTTGATGCTGGCGAACTTGAGACGGTCGGGCGAGTTCTATTCTTTTCAGATTCGCGAGTTCGATTGCTCGATGCGTTATATGGGACCTCTGTGGGTTCGCGAAGGAGATACTTGGAATGTCCTATCGCGTACGATGATGTTTGGTTTTCGCGATGCCTTCACGCCGATGGCTCGAATCGAACAAGCGGATGCCAAAGTGGCTGAATTGACTGTGCGTGCTGGCGGATTGATCGCCAGTGATGACCATCCAGCCATGATTCGGCCGGGCGATGTTGTTATGCCGATGGTTCGCCGAAGCGAACGGGCAGGTGCTGAAGCGACATTGCAATCGATTCCATGGACCTATATCGCAATGACCCACGGTGATCGCGTTCATATGAAGGGATCGGTCTACAGCGGCGTTCGTGGGGCTTTGCAAGGACGGCAGAACAAACGCATTCAACGATTGGCCCTTATCGTGAAGACACCCGTTGCATCGACTCAGCTCAAGTTAACCGCGATGACGAGTCCTTCGGATAAAGTAGGTAGTGGTAAACCGGTACCCGGCATCGCAGTCTATCAACGTGTCCCAAGCCAAGAAAATCTCGAATTCCTGGGACGTAGTGACTGGCGTGGCATCATTCCACTTCCCAATTCCCCTTTGCCCGAAATTGAGTACGAGATCAGACTCGCTCCTGCCGTGACTTCGGAATCGGGTTCTCCAGCGCCTGGCGAGAAGACGGAGGCACCCGTTGCAGAGAGCGCAGCGACAGATTCCGCTTCCTCGAGTGACAAGGACAATGCGGCAACCTCAGCGTCGCAAGAAACCAAACCTGCCGAAACAACTTCGACTGCAGCAGCGAGTACACCCAAACCGCCTGCGGTCGAGAAAAAGAAGGTACAGCTCAACGTTCCTTTGTATCTCTACTATGTCAAGAATGGTGACACCGTTCTTGCTCGTTTGCCCGTTGTACATGGCATGCAATCGTTGGAGGTTGCCGAGTTGCCCGATGATTCACGTCGATTGGAAGCTGAGGCTCTTTTGCGTGGTCTACAAGGTGAGATCGTTGATATCGTCGCCAAGCGAAAGATCCTCGAGATGCGACTCGATAAGCGCATCAAGGAAGACAAGTTAGAAGAAGCGAAAGTGTTGCTTGAAGATTTGAAGTCGGTCCCTTCGTATGAAGACATCAATGAACGGCTCAACAGTATTCAGCAACAGGTGCTGCGGACCGATAAGGGTCCTGTTCCTGCAGGCGTCAAGGGTCGCATCGACGTCATGATCGATGCCACACGACAAATGATGCAGAAGTATTTGCAGATCAACCTCGCTCGCGAATACGAAGCGAAGCTCGCTCCCAAATAGCCGATATCAGAGCTTAAGAGGGCCAAGCACCGAGTCGGAATTATCTGCGGGTGCTCATGGCTGAACAACGTGGGTGGTTGAACTCACACCGCTGAAAACGTTCGTTTAGTCTTCTGCCGAAGTGGATTCGGGACGAGAATCGTCTTGCCCTTCCACTTCGCGCTTGCTGCGCCATTTCGGTTTCCGCTGTCTGGCTCGCGGATGATGTTTGGCCTTCGATACCAAGTCCGTTAGTTCATTGATGCGTACGGTTCGAGGACGCGTCGCGGGACGAACGAGAGTGGCCTGGAGCAAGCCTTCTTCGATTCGAAGATACTCGTCGATCTCAAATTCAACTTCGAGTTCATCTGGCCATTCGGCAGGGTTCGAGGCTTTATCGACCTTGGAGAAGTGAAAAAAGACATCCTCCCGAAACTCATCCGCAAGGATGAATCCGAAATTCTTCTCTCGAACTAGGCGTACAACGCGTCCAACACGCATGAAATCACTCAGCTAAATCAAACAAATTCGAAACTACTAGTATAGTTCGGCATTCCCTATCAAAACAAAAAGGACGAGGAGATTCCTCGTCCTTTCTTTTGGTTTTTGACCCGCTAGAAATTAGTGGGTTTCGGAGGTAGCTGCGACCACTTCACCGGGGGCCTCTCGCGATTCCCCTTGGAAGTCGAGTCGTACGACCTTGCCTTCATCGTCTTTGATCGCTCCGACGACGATGGTGTTCTTGCCTTCGAAGGCTCCACGAAGCAATTCTTCGGCCAGCGGATCTTCGATTCGGCTTTCGATGGCGCGACGTAGTGGTCGAGCACCGTAGTCGAGATTCGATCCCTTGCTGATGAGAAATTCTTTGGCGTCATCGGTGAGCAACAAGTCGTAGCCACGTTCCTTGAGTCGCTCGCGAACTTTGGAGAGTTCGAAGTCGATCACCGTCTTGAGGTCGTCCTTGGTCAAGTGACGGAAGATGATCGTATCATCCAGCCGGTTGAGGAATTCAGGGCGGAAGACGCGTTCGATCTGGTCCATTACGCGAGCCTTCATGCTGTCGTAGGATGCGTCTTCATCCGGCTTTTGGAATCCGAATGCCGACTCATTCTTGATGGCTTCAGCACCTGCGTTGGTGGTCATGATGAGAATCGTGTTGCGGAAGTCGACATTGCGTCCGAAGCTGTCCGTCAATCGACCTTCTTCCATCACCTGCAGTAGCATATTGAAGACGTCTGGGTGAGCCTTTTCGATTTCGTCGAGCAGGACCACGGCGTAGGGTCGACGACGAATCTTTTCGGTCAGCTGACCCCCTTCTTCATATCCGACATATCCTGGAGGGGCACCAACCAATCGGCTGACGTTGTGCTTCTCCATGTATTCGCTCATATCGATCTGGATCAAAGCGTCCGAGTCACCGAACAAGCACTCAGCCAAGGCCTTGGCAAGCAACGTCTTACCAACCCCGGTAGGACCTGCGAACACGAAGCAACCGGTGGGGCGCTTCGGATCCTTCAAACCGCTTCGACTGCGGCGAACAGCCTTAGCCACTGCAGTCACAGCAGCGTCTTGGCTAACCACGCGTCGATGGAGCTCTTCTTCCATCTTCATCAGACGGAGCGAGTCTTCGGTGGAGAGGCGAGTCAGAGGAATGCCCGTCATCTTCGAGACGACTTCGGCAATGACTTCTTCGTCGACGACGCCATCGGTTTCGCGACTCTTCTCGCGCCAATCGCGAGTGATTTGTTCTTTCTTCTTGCGAAGCTTGTCGGCTTGATCGCGGAGGGAAGCTGCCTTCTCAAAATCTTGATTGGCAACGGCATCCTCTTTCTCTTTGTTGAGTCGTTCGACTTCTTCATCGAGATCCTTGAGATCGGGTGGTCGCGACATCGTTCGCAAGCGAACGCGAGCCCCAGCTTCGTCGATGACGTCGATTGCCTTGTCCGGCAAGCATCGCGCGGTGATATAGCGTTCGCTCATTTCAACAGCAGCAATGATGGCATCATCGGTGATCTGAACTCGGTGATGCTCTTCGTAGCGTTCACGAAGACCTTTGAGGATCGAAATGGTTTCGTCCTGGCTGGTTGGTTCCACCATGATTTCTTGGAATCGGCGAGCCAACGCGTTGTCCTTCTCGATGTACTTGCGATATTCATCGAGGGTGGTGGCACCGATGCACTGAATCTCACCGCGTGCCAATGCAGGCTTGAGTACGTTGGCCGCATCGATGGCGCCTTCTGCTCCACCCGCACCGACCAATGTGTGCAATTCGTCGACGAACAGAATGGTATTGCGAGCACGACGAACTTCGTTCATCACCGCCTTGATTCGCTCTTCAAACTGTCCACGATACTTCGTACCGGCAACCATCATCGCCAAGTCAAGAACGACGATCCGCTTGTCTGCGAGGATCTCAGGAACTTCGCCAGCGACGACTCGTTGTGCGAATCCTTCGACGATGGCCGTCTTACCCACCCCAGCTTCGCCCAGCAAAACAGGGTTGTTCTTGGTACGTCGGCAAAGAACTTGAATGGCTCGTTCGATTTCTCGCTCGCGACCAATCACTGGATCCAACTTGCCTTGCTTTGCCAATTCGGTCAGGTCGCGACCGAAGCTGTCCAAAGCTGGCGTCTTGCTCTTGGAACCTTTGGTTGTGGCTCCACCTTCCGCATTGCCAACACCTTCGCGTCCACCACGCTCGGAAACTTCTGAACCTTCCATGCCATGGCCTAGCAGGTTAAGAACTTCTTCGCGGACGTCTTCAAGCTTCAGGCCGAGGTTCATGAGAACCTGAGCCGCAACGCCTTCCTGTTCGCGTAGCAAACCAAGAAGAATGTGTTCGGTTCCAACGTAATTGTGGTTGAGATTGCGAGCTTCCTCCATGGAATACTCGATGACCTTCTTGGCCCGCGGTGTCTGCGGAAGCTTGCCAATCGTCACCATCTCTGGCCCGCTTTGAACAAGCTTTTCGACCTCGAGTCGAATCTTGCGAAGATCGACATCGAGATTCTTGAGCACGTTGGCTGCAACCCCGCTACCTTCTTTGACCAATCCCAAAAGGATGTGCTCGGTTCCTATATACTCGTGATTGAAGCGTTGGGCTTCTTGATTTGCCAACTGCATCACCTTGCGAGCGCGATCTGTAAATCGTTCGTACATACCTGACCCCTTCTTTCAATCGATCGGTCTCTGTCTAAGGCTGATACAGACACCGCTTGAAGACTGTATGCATCAGCAACTTCGTCGACAATCTCCGTCTTGCCGTCTGAAGCAAACTTTGGGTGCAAAACCCATTCCAAGGAACTCTCTGCCAATCTGGCAACTCGGGTGAGACGCTGCTGGTACCAAAACCATACGGATCTCCTCCTGAATCCGCGCACAGCGCGCCAACTATCCAACTTGGCTCACATCTGGCTAAAGTGATTCAAAATGAGCAAAAACCCCATCAGAACCTTAGCCCACGAACGCGAAGAAAGACGCTTTTTCCGTTGAGAACAGCTAACGCAAATCGTAGCGATTCTTCCGCCGTCCGTCATGACCCTCCCCAAAGGCACACAATAGGTGCCATCCACCTATTGTTGGCGCGAGGGGACTTTTTATTAGGCTTTCTAATGAAATGGTTTTGAGTAGAAGTTATGGGACAGTTGGGCCGGTTGGAGGCCGATAGCTGTTGCCTGGCGTGATTTGCAGCGAAGGGATGCTCATCGGTGGTTGGAGCAGTTCGGGCAGCGTGGGGATTTGGCCGCCATTGGTATTCGGGAGAATTGGATTGGAAGTGCCGGGGAGGGTCAGAGGAATGACCCGATTCGAATTCTCGGGCAATGTTGGGTCGACATACCGTTGATTGAGTGGCGGTTCCGGGTATCCCGAGGGCGGAATGGGGTTCTTGGGGTCAGGGATTGGGGTATTGGTCGATGGAACGACCGCTACGCCCTGACTAGCTTGAAGCCGGAGCCCATCGGCGGACGCTAGCAAAGCATCGGTGGGGACGTTTGTTTCGGGGACCATTTGAACATCGATGATCCTCTCATCCCGCTGTTCAAACGGCCAAAGTGTTTCGCTGAAAAAATCGAGAGGAGGAATCTGGTACCACGGAGGATTAAACGTGCGAAGAAATTCTTCGGTTCGATATCCATCCTTGACGATTTCAAAATGCCGGGCCCCATAATACGTAAAGCTGTGGGACGCTGGTGTCTTGCCAATCGGCTGACGATCGACATAGACCATCGCACCTGCCGGATTTGTACGGACCGTCATACGGCGTCGCACGCAACCTGGTAGCATGATGCACAGGCTCGCGAGTCCGAATAGGATGAAGGCAGACTTTTTTGGCAGTTGAATCATTGCCATGAACTCTTTTCAATGGCTCCGTCAAGAATGGGCGGAGTATAGGAACGGGCCCCTTCCGGTCCTAGGTCATTTTGTGCAATGAACATTCGCTAGCATTGAATACCGTTCTTGGATGGATCGAGGTCTTTTGTGAATCCACTGATACTCAGCGATCGAACCACCATTCTTCCAGTGATCCACGGAAGCGCGGAAAGTGCGTTGGTGGTTCGGAAGTGGATGCTCGAACACAATCCCGATTGTTTAGCGGTACCGTTGCCACCTTCCTTTGGACCGATCGTTGAGCAAGCGATTACATGGCTTCCAACACCCTCGATCGTCTTTCAGCAGCCTCATCCAACCTGGGAAGAGAAGGAATGGAGTTCGGAAGATGAAGCGGAATCCCAAGAGGATCAGCCATGGAGCTATGTTCCGATCGATCCTTGTCAGCCGGTCATCATGGCCATTCGGACAGCCATGGGGGAACACATTCCGGTTCGCTACATCGACCGTGAAACCGCTGTTTATCACGCCGAAGAAGCGGTCATGCCCGATCCCTTCGCGCTGAAAAAGGTTTCCTTGGAACGCTTTGCCACCGCAGTCCTTCCCAGTATTCAACGTCCCTCGCACCCGCAGACCGAGCTGGCCATCCAGATGATGGCTCATCGAATCAAACAACTGGAAAAGCGTTTTCGTCGAATCGTTGTTCTCTGTTCGTTGTCGTATTGGCCATGGATTCGCGAGGCATATCAAGAACCTGGCGAGTCAGTGCCCGAAGATGAAACGGTTTACGATCCTCAAGTGCTCGGTGTTGATCCAAAGACGCTGCTGTTCCTGTTCGGCGAGCTACCGTTCATCACGGCGTTGTATGAGCAAGCTCGGCAAGAGTTGGATGATGACGAAGCGCTCTCGATCGATGGAATGAAGCAACTTCTTTTGGCGGCAAGGACAGGCTATTACGAAGAGTTCGGCAATCGTTCTCGAAAGATTACACCTCTGCTGTTGTCGCAGTGTCTCAAGTATATGCGCAATCTGTCACTGATGGATCGCAGGCTGACGCCCGATCTGTATACGATTGCTACGGCCGTGCGAGGTGTTGTGGGAGATCAATATACGATTCATGTGGTGGAAACAGCAAATCGTTATGATCGTGAAACACCTCTTGGGTTGCAACAAGTTCAGTTGGGAATCGATCAAGCTCGCTTTCCCGATCAAACCCAAGTTCCCATCGTGAGTCGACTTCCGGGACCACCGGTCTATTGGAGAAAGTTAGAACTTCATCGACGACCAGAACTGTGGCAATCGCAAGAGTGGCTTACTCGATGGAATCCTATGCGACAATGCTCTTGGCCTCCCGAGGATGAGGCCATTGAAAACTTTCGTTCGCGGGTCTTTGATCGAGCTCGATCGATCATGGGTGCCGACTTGGTGCGTAGTGAAAAGTTCTCTACCAGCTTCAAAGACGGTATCGACATTCGTGAGACTCTTCGTCATTGGTACGATGGCGACATCTACGTCAAAGTGATGCCACCGAGCGTGGGAACACTCGATGCTTCCATCATGCTCTTTGACTCTCCAGCGGATCCTCGCGATTATCCTTGGCGGGCAACATGGTATGCGGAGCATCAGGAAGAATCGACGTTGGCCTTTTATGCGACACATTTCGCCAGTGAGATACTGGGGCCAGGTGTCGCTGCCGCCACTTACGGTGGAGCCATTTTTTTGTATCCTCCTAGACCGATTCCCGACATTTGGACCGATGAGGCATTGCAGTTCTGCGAAACGTTGGAGGAACGATTGGTTGCGGCTGCATGTCTGCATGCCCAAGCGCGGCAAGTGGCTCTAGCGAGTTGGCTGCCTCCTGGCATGGGTTGGCGACGGCTTGCAAAACGCTTTGGCAAGACGCTCATTCATGTTCCATTGAGCCACTTTAGCAGCGAGAAGGTCCAGCAACTTCGAACTTTTCACGTGCTCAATGGCCAAGAAGTTCGAAGTTACGCGGCCCACTTTATCCGAAAAGCATGACTTTGCGGCCCTCGAAAGAAACTTGAAGAATTCTTTCGAAATGCTGGAAATAGCCAAAAGCTATCAATACACCGTGCCGATAGAAAAGACTCGAGGCGTGCCTCTTTCTGTGCTCGCCACCACCTTGAGTCGCGAAAGTCATCCATGAAGTCAGCACCACTCCCCCTCCTGCATCGTGTTGATTCCGCTCTAAAAGAAAGTCCGCACTTGGCTGGGCGTCACGTTCTTTTGGAAGCCTCTGACGACGTCATCATCCTTCGAGGTACGGTCGATAGCTTCTACCTGAAACAAGTTGCGCAAGAAACCGTGCGCAAAGTGGATGGTATTGGGAAGATCGAAAATCATCTCGAAGTGACACAGCCGAGATCGTTCTCGCACGTTTAATCAAGTTCGCGATGAGTTGGTTGGTCCTTATCACGTCCTTGCTTCACCGCGTGCAGATGACGCTGTTGCCACGGTATCGCAAGGAGCGATCTATAGAAGCTTCTGCGCTGCCGATAATTCGGTGATTGTGGCATGTCCAGCAAAGCAATGAAACACATCGGTGTTCATTGCATGAGGCCGCGTTTGGTAGTTGCTCTGATATATGAGACCGGTCTCCGATGGTGTCAAGCGATAGTTGAAAGGTTCCCGATCTGCTTCGCATGCGATTGGATCGAGCAGCAACGCATCATCGGGAATCGAAGGAAGATTCGCATTCCAAAAACGCCGCTCGGCCAGTGGTTGATTCGCGATGGATCGAAACACCTGATGAGCTCGCTTGGCTGCAACATGCCAGGAAACGTTGACACTCGGCTTTCTGTATTGAGAAATTGCCAAAGCGCGAAGGCCGTGCAAGGATGCTTCTCGAGCCGCTGCGACGGTACCACTCATCAAGATGTCGACGCCCAGATTTCCGCCGTGGTTGATGCCGGAGAGTACCCAATCCGGTTCGAGCTTCAAGTGATGAATGGCAACCCGAACACAATCGGCTGGCCAGCCTTCTACTGCGAACTGATCTTCTCTGACTTCGCGAACGACGAGAGGCGATGCTGTCGTCACGCTGTGCCCGCAGCAACTACATCCACGAGCGGGGGCCACGATGATGACTTTTCCAACGCCAGACAATTCCCTTGCCAAACTCTGCAACCCTTCCGCATCGATGCCGTCGTCGTTTGTCAGAAGAATCTGCATCGTTTCAGGATCTCTTGAAGTCGTGGTGTGTCTTTAGAAGTGAGGAGGCCTTTCAGAGTAAGGAAATCCTTTCGCCATCGCAACGTGGCATTGCCTTAACGCAATTCGGTCGGTTGCAGGCCATTGCGAATGGGATCGCGCATCGATCCATAACCAGGCACCGAAGCCGTTTGAGGAAGGCGACCACTATTGGGATACACGGTCGATGGACTTGATGCAACGAAGGTCGGCGTGGTCGCATAGTTCGTGTAGGGAGATGGCATGGGTGAGGTTGCAAAGGTCTGCTGAATCTTCTGTGCCCAACCTCGAGGATCGATCAACGGCTTCGCCGCGATCGAGCCTAGCGGTATGGTAGGTGTGCTCACTCCATACGAGACGGGTGTTAAAGCAAAGTTGGGCGAAGGTGCGATCCGCTGATTTTGTGCGAGATTCGCTGCTTGCTGAGCGATATTGTTTCGATCGTTGGTCTGAGTCGCTACCGATGACGCTTGCCGTGGTCGAACAATTTCAAACTGCTCCGTTCGATTGGTTTGAACTAGCTCCCATACGGGGACGATCACTTCTTGGGTTGTATATCGCGGAGCGGCGTAGACGGCATTCGATTGCACGGGAATAGGAACATATCGAGTCACTGGAACGTTTTCGTATACCTGACGGGGTTGAACAAACGGATTCCAACGGCCAGCAATGCGAGATTGAAGCTGATATTCGGTTTGAGGTTGGTAGTTGTATTGAGTCACTGGCTTGGATTCCCAAGTCCAGTTCTGAACGACCCGTGTTTCTTTCAATTCTTTGCGTTGATACGTCTGAGCAGGAACGATTTTCGTAATGCGAACCCGTTCCATTTCGCGACCGTAAGCGTCGCGAAAAACCTGCAAGACTTGCTCTGCTGTGGTATTCGGAGCACCATTCGCGGAGGGGTTGTTTGAATCTTGTGCTTGGTTAAGCGGAGCAATGGCAAGTCCTATCGCCAAGGATGCGAACCAAGAAAATCGTCGTGAAAGATTGGTCGTCATGTCCCTCACTCATCCTCTAAAAACCCAGCGAGACACATCCTTCCTCGGCAGGTCCTGGTTAAAACTTGAGGATGAGCTGGGGGAACTCGCCACAAACGGACTGCAATCCATCGCAGCCGCAGAGATAGCAAACTTAGAGAGACGCGTCGGTTGTTACGACCGAGCTAGCTTTTGGAACTGCGAACGATAGACAGGAAGTCCATTGAGACGGGTGCGTCGTTCGAAGTGAGTGCGATAATCCAAGTCATGAAGGGCAGGGGGCTCATCAACGAATAAAGGGCCTTGTAGTCGGGTGACTTGCTGAATGAGTTCCAGCGTCGACTGATAGTAATCGATGACGTCGGTCCAGAAGTGAAGGAAGCCACCGGGAGTCAAGGCTCGCTCAATACCGATCAACATCCGCTCATTGAGCACGCGGCGTTTCTTGTGTCGAGCTTTCCACCAGGGGTCAGGAAAGTAAACGTGAACCGCGTGAAGTCGATTCTCGGGGATCTCGTCCGAAATCACGCTCACACCATCCCCACAGAAAACGTGGACATTGCTGAGCTGTTGCGACTCCATCTTCTTCTGGGCCATGGCAGCATATTTCTGTGCGATCTCGACTCCGACGAAATAGGTTTGAGGAGATTGCTTGGCGGCAGCCTGAAGAAAGAGCCCTTTCCCGGTTCCGATCTCGACTTCGATCACAGGATGATCGCGAAGGATTTGTGCCAGTGGTTCACCCAACTTGGGGCGAAGTGGTCGGTGCGTTGGCTGTGTTGTGCTTTCGGCGTTCATGATAATTGCGTTCTAGCCAGAGTTGGCAGGAACATCCTTCCAATGATTACGAGACCTTGAGCAAGGTCGAGCCTTGTTGGGCGGATTGCCAAACAGCATCGAGAACGCGCTGTGTATCGAGAGTCATCTTTGCCCACGAAAGATCGCGTTTCTTCGTCAGGAACAGATCGTTGAAGTGATGGAACAGATTGACTTCTTGAGAAGGTTTGCGACCACTCGAGTATTCGTAAACAGCTTCCACGCGAGTGTGCTTCTCCATGTGGAAATCACAACCATCGATCAGAAACTCATTGTTGGATACTTCAAACGAGACTTCGGGCGCATGGTAAGGCAACACGTAGTCTTGGACGAGAGCGTACCCTTTATCGCCACTGATATGAACCCATTGTTGGTGATGGGTGAGGAACGAACAGTAGAAGCTGGCCGATACCTGGTTGTCGAAGAAGAGTTCCCCCGAGAACTCGCCAGGGACGGGGCGAGGGCTATTCTTACCTTGAAGCGTTTGCAGGATCCGGCCACTCACTTGATGCGGCATCTGCCATTGCATGGTCCATAGGATCATGCGAATGCAATACCAGCCCAAATCACCGAGGCACCCATGAGGCTCGGCATCGCTGTTGGAACGAATGTTGTTGGAACGAAACTCTTGATCGCTGCAAAACGAAAACTGGGTCGCAATGCGACGAATGTTTCCAACGCTTCGGCCATCGTCGAGGACCTGGCGGAGTTTGGGGAGGCGTTGCGAGTGCATGAACATGACACCATCCATGTACTGCACTTGATGCTTCTCGCATTCATCGAGGATCTCGCGAAGATCTTCGGAAGTTAGAGCGGCAGGCTTTTCGGCCAAGATGTGCTTGCCAGCGCGAGCCGCAGCGAGGATCCACTCTTTGCGCAGACCTGTTGGGAGTGGAATGTAGACGGCATCGATGTCATCGCGATTCAAAAGAGCTTGATAACCTTCAACGCTTTGAGGCCGGTCTTCAAAGGGGACTTCGGTCTGGCAAGCATCGATAAATGCATTCGCCGATTCGAGATTTCGGCTCGCCACCGCGCGAACAACTCCATTCCCGGACATTCGAATCGCACGCCAATTTTTCTTAGCGATTCCAGCAGTCGAGAGAATTCCCCAGCGGCACTTTGGCGTAGACATGGCAAAAACAATCCCAAATGAATGATGAAGGGCATGGTGACCGTTGACTTAGGACCAGCCAAGCCTCAAATTCTAGTCATTCCCCCCGATCTGTCACGTGGCCCCGTGGCCTTATGGTTCTTCCCGACCACGACTCGTCGCTGTTTTTGTTTGGAAGTTGTTCTCCCCTTCGGATCACTTCCGTGTTCGAATCTGCCCTCATGTTGGATTCGACTCCCTGCCTCACGGGCACAAAGATAACGAGAGTCTATCCCTACCACTTCCGAGGAGACAACTTGTGAGTACTTGGTTTCGATCGCTTGCCATCGGAATTGCCTATGGGGCCTTAGCCCTAGTGTCCGAGGCCTCTGCCTCGACTCCCAATATCATCGTGATCTTCATGGATGATCTTGGATACGCCGACATCGGTCCGTTTGGAGCGCGAGGCTATAACACGCCCAATCTCGATCGGATGGCTAGTGAAGGACGCCGATTCACCGATTTCGTAGTGGCTTCGGCTGTATGCTCGGCGTCTCGTTCGGCATTGATGACTGGTTGCATTCATGAACGAATCGGATTTCGAGGAGCATTAGGCCCTAATTCGATGATGGGGATCGCAGCATCGGAAATGACGTTGGCCGAGCTTTGTAAACAGAAAGGGTATGCCACCGCAATCTTCGGCAAATGGCATTTGGGCCATCATCCGAAATTTCTCCCGACACGTCATGGTTTCGATCAGTACTTAGGACTGCCTTACTCCAATGACATGTGGCCCTTTCATCCTGAGTTCGTCAATCTTCCACCCGATTCTCCCAAACGAAAGAACAACTATCCGCCTTTACCATTGGTAAAGAACGATCGAATCATCGATAGCGAAGTTGGCCCCGAAGATCAGAAAGAACTAACGAAGCTCTATACCCAAGAAGCTGTGCGATTCATCCATGAGAATCGCAACAAGCCATTCTTTCTGTATGTGCCTCATGCGATGGTCCATGTTCCTTTGTACGCCTCGGCTGATTTCGATTCGAAGAGTGGCAAAGGGATTTTTGCCGATGTCATGCAGGAAGTCGATTGGTCGGTTGGGCAGATTCTGAAGACCCTTCAGGCCGATGGAATCGATGAGAATACGCTCGTAGTCTTCACAAGTGATAACGGGCCTTGGCTTAGTTATGGAGACCATGCGGGATCGGCTGGACCACTTCGCGAAGGAAAAGGGACAGCATGGGAAGGCGGTGTTCGCGTTCCCACCTTGATGCGATGGCCAAAACGAATACCAGCAAATACAAGTTGCGATCTATTGGCATCCACGCTTGACTTGCTGCCGACTGCTGCCGCCTTGATCGATGCTCCCTTACCGGCGCAGAAGATCGATGGGCGCGATATTCGTTCCTTGATGTTCGGTGACGCTCAAGCTATCAGCCCGCACACATCGTATCCCTACTACTATGCTGATGGTGAACTCCGCGCGATTCGGAACGAGCGATGGAAGCTCGTCTTCGAGCATGAATCTCGGTCGCTCGATGGCAAGCCAGGAGGCAAAGACGGAATGCCATCGGCCTATGTCAACAAGAAGGTTACCAAAGCGTTGTACGATCTGGATCACGATGTAGGAGAGACTCGCAACGTACTGGAGGATCATCCGAACATCGCAAAGAGTTTGGAAGCGCAGGCGGAACAATGGCGCGATGAGCTTGGGGATTCTCTCACCAAACGGAAAGGAAAAGCCATTCGTCCCGCCGATCGATTGCAAGAGGGTGAACCGAAGCTGGTTCCCTAACGATCGCGTCGATCCGAAATAACACCATCCAACGAAAAAGGCCTTGGTAAACACCAAGGCCTTGAATCGTTTGAGATGGAGTGCCGAAACTTATTGAAGTCCGCCACCGAATCCGCCACCACCGAATCCACCGCCGCCACCGTTCGTGCCACCACCACCTTGCGTGGTGCTGCCACCGGTGATGAAGTTGAAGGTTCGAACTTCGATGATCGTGTTGAACTGAGGGTTCGGTGTGACGCGGACATAGCGACGGTCACCCGAAATCACAGCATTGGGGAACATCGAAACCCCGTCCGGAAGCACGGTTAGCTGAGGACGATAACCGACGGCTCCGCGGAATGGGAAGCCACGCGATTGAGCTGCCAACAATGCTTGTTGACGAGCCCAAAATTCGGCCATCGACATACCGCCTGAAGAACGCGATTCGCCACTGGTCTGAGCCAAAACGGTGCGACCTGCTGCAACGCGGCGCATTTCAGCTTTGGCGATTTGAGCCTCAACGATTGGTTCACTGCGATGTCCTGTCTTCACTTCCAGTTCGAGCAAAGCATCTTTGTCATCCAAAGCGATTTGCTTTCGATTGTAGCTTTCTTCCGAAGTTCCAAAGTCGGTAAGAACATCGACGGTCACCTTACCAGCACCTACTTCACCCCACGCACGTTGTACCAGAATGCGGTACTTGCCTGCGAATCCTTGAGGGCAAACATAGGTTTCTGAGTACGTTCCATCCTTCGACTTCACTGCAGCCGAACCATCACCGGTCAACATGCCACCAGCGATCGTACGGGGATTGGACAGCGAGCAAATGGTGCCCGATGGCTCTTCAACCGACAAATCGATGTCCGCATTACCGGTCCAAGTCACACGTACAACGACGTCGCGTACCATCGCGTCACGAATGTCGTGTTCAAAAGCTTCTGCTTCCATCACACGCTTGGCCTTGGCCAATTTGACATACGCTGCTTTGGCAGCGATCTGAGCTTTCTCCACCAGATCTGCCTTCTCTTCTGGCCAACCATTTTTCAGGACGCCTAAGCAGGTCCAGCGAATGCCTTCGAGGTCATCGAGTTCGAGGGCCAAGGGAAGTCCAATCTCATAAGGTTCAGCAGCGAGTGGTGTTACGCGGCTGACGTCTTCGAGAATGGAAAGAGCTTCCTTCTTCATACCACGCGAAATCAAATGTTTGGCAATCTTCAAAGCATCGTCAGCACTTCCAGAGAAGTCGACAGCCGAAAGAAGCACGCGTTGAATTTCGTCGTTTGGATACTGGCAAGCTTGCATCGACAAGCTTAAGGCTTCGTACATCCAAGGTTGTGGATGTCCTTCTCGCAAAGCTTCATTCACCATGTCGATGATGTTTTGAAAGTGGGCTTGGCTTTCTGCCACCTTCTTTTCATTGACGCGAAACTGAGCTTGTTGAAGTTCGCCTTGGATGAGGATGCCGAGTTTCTTTTCCAAGGCTTCGCTGGCTTCGGAGTCAAGGCCGTTCATTTCTTGGAGAAGCTTCTTGGCTTCGGCAACGCGGTCTGGGTTGGCTTTGGAAGCATCGGCTTTGCGGGCGTCGTCAGGAACTGCGAACATGCCACCCATGCCGCCTCCCATACCACCCATGCCCATGCCACCCATGCCACCGCCCATACCACCCATGCCCATGCCACCCATGCCTCCCATGCCTCCCATTCCTCCCATGCCACCCATGCCGCCCATCATTCCTCCCATCATTCCTCCCATCATGCCACCACTCATGACAGGCACGACGAGATCGCCGACAGGATAGACTTTCATCACAGCTGCTTTGGCTTCATCCTTGGTGGTGATCTTCATCACGTCGTCTTTGATGACGTAGGTGAGTTCTAAAGGCTCGAGGATCAACTTGAGTGCCGAACGGAAAGAGATGTCAGGCAGGTTCATCGAAATAGGTTCGTCAGGAGTGACGTTGCCTGCATCGGCCAAGGCTTTTTCATCAATCAAAATAGGAATGTTGAGATCGCTGGCGAAGCCTTCGACAACCGTTCGCAGTGGGGTCGCATTGAACGATACTGGAACTTTGCGCTTCAAGGTTTCGTAGATCAACTGTTCCGACTTGCTGGAGGTTTGAGCCAAGTCGATCGAACGGAATCGTTCACGACGAGCGGTCAAAGCCTTCCAAGCCTCGGGTGGTGGATAGACGACAGGAGGATCATCCACGAAGGCGATCGCAGCAGCTTCGTTCAGATAGAGCGAGTCGACAAAGGCTCGGCGACGTCGATCGACAACGTCTTCGGTGAGCTGATCGTTCGCTGCGAATGCAGAGATTTGTTCTACCGATCGTTGGATCACTTCGTTTCGCATTTGTTCGCGAATCAAAGGTGCTACATCCGAGTTTGCTTCGTGGAACTGTTGTTGTTCCATCAACGCATTGAACCGCTGTACGAGTTGTTGCACCGATTGTTCCTTGCGCTCGTTCTCGGCGATGAGACGCGATGCAGCGCTTGCAGCAGCTGTAGCACGGTCTTGTTCGGCGATGCGAGCTTTGATCTCTGCATCTTTGCGCGAAGCATCTTGAATGGCAGAGCCGAGTTGATTCAACAACTGGCTTCGCTTGCCTGGATCCAGACCTGGTGCCATGCGCACTTCAGCTTGTCGTGATTTCAATCGAGCGATCGCCGAAGTGGGATCACGACGAAGAAGGCCCACAGTTTCGCGAAGATCATTTTGAACTTCAGCTTCGATACGCTGCGCTTCTACGCGTCGCATTTCTTCTTCACTAGCAAGAAGATCACCTGCTGTGGAAAGTTCATTGATGTTCTGACTGATTGGAGCTTGTGGAACAAAGACGTTGTTTGCAGCTGGAACTGCAATACCTTCTTGATTGCTTTGAGGAGGTTGGCTTTGGAAAGCAACCAGCTTGTAGCGAGGCTTGTGAGTGGACGTCGACTTATCGGCGTTTCCTTCACGAATGGCTTCACGCAAGCTGCTCGCTTCAACGCTGTTAGGATCGCGACGAAGAGCTTCGTTAGCAATTTCCTTTGCAGCCTTGAGGTCTCCTGATTGCAATGCCATGCGGCCCGAACGAACGAGATCCTTGGCTGAACTCGAAAGTACGTTGCCCAATTCGCGAAGCGAAGCCGAGCCTGGCGTAGGCAGTGTCAAACCACCATTCTTGCGAGCGTCGTTGACGACGGCTCCAAGGAATGCAAAGTCTGGGTTACTAGCCTCAGCCTGGACGTCCCAAGAAAGTTCGACAGCTTTGCCATCCAACATTCCCTTAACGGCTACTTTGCCTTGGCCTTTTTCTTGCTTCATCTCGCCGACGACGATGGAATCACGATCGACGCGAATCGGCGGGAACTTCGATGGGAAATGATTTTCAACTGCATTCGGCAACGTAACGGCTTCTGGCCACAAGACAGGAGCTGCAGCGGCGCGAGCCAACGCGGTTCCAATTTCTTGCGATGACGACTCGATATTGTCGCGAATGAAGATCATTCCACCCGAATGATTAGCCAGTGTCGCTAGCAACGCGGTGTCATAGAAAGGACCGATCGCAAGCGAGATAACCGACGTTCGCTTGGCTGCCAGTTGCTTGACCACAGCATCAAAACGACCCGCATCAAGCACGTTCGTGCGATTGACACCATCGCCAATGTAAACAATGACGCCGTCGGTGTTATCACCAAAGCATTTCTGAGCTTTCTCAAAAGCAACGCTCAGATTCGTCGTTCCCAATGGAACGCGCTGATCCAAGCCTGCTCGCGCATTGGTGATGGCGGAACTGGTCGGAGACTGAAGGCCTCCCGACAAATCCTGCGTGGATACATCACACGCCATCACCGCAACCTTGGCAGTCTCCGGAAGAGCTGCCAGAAGTGCGTCGACGACCTGCAACGACTCTCGACGAATAACGCCCGTTTGACTGGCAGAAGTATCTACCAGTACTACGACATTCATCGCCGTTCGCTTCGCTTGCGAATCGGCCTGAATGCTCAGGGCATAAAGATCGCTGCTGCCTTCACCATGGAACGTTGCCCATCGTGCAATATTTCCATCACCAGCAAATACACTCGACGCCAAGCAACCACACGTTGCCGTGGCGAACCATTTCGACCAACGACGGAAAGTCATAAACCTATGCTCCGTGTTCAAAAATTCCATGGGAAAGGGGACGCGAATGCTCAACCTGACCCAGCAAGAAAAGACATGTCACTTTTATCTTATTTCCGCAATTTACCGACCGCCACAAGAAAGATCCGAAGATTTCTGGACTGATCTTCCTCTTCCTCACCTTGTAGCGACCACTCTCCTAACGCGGCTTTCTTCCTATCGAAATTCCTCCACGAGCAATTCGTGGGCCATACCGGTAGAAAATGAAGAATCTATACCGGACAAGGGAGATTGAGTGAAACATGCCCTTCCATGAAGGGGTGTGCGTCCATTGCTGAATAGCTAGCAAGCTTTCCAGCGGTCTCCTCCTTCGTCCCATCGCATCCCGGATCCAAAACCGGGTTGTGATTTTGCTACAGGTTTCCGGAACTTCCTGTTCGATTCCGCAACGTTTCCCGGATGTGTTGTCAACATTAGGTGGCTGGCACCTATTGTCCGGCGTCAACACAAGGTGGCTGGCACTTATTGGGTTGAGGGAAGTTTGGGTTTTGGGGTGAAGTGCTTCAACTTGCCTGGTCGGAATAACCGATAGCAGTGGAATAATTTGCCTTGTCGCCACCTTTTGGCGCGGCGGGATTTAGCAAGAGACCCTTTTGGGAGTCTGCCATGGCTGGTGGAATTCGTGTCGGTTGTTGGTCCGCAGTCTGCGGATTGGTGTTGCTAGCATCACCGAGCATCGAGGCTCAAGAGAGCGGGCGATCCAAGGCCGAGTCCTCCATGGGGACTTTTCGCCCAGCTCCATCCAAAAGTTCCGCCAAGAACTCGACTCCCAAGAGCAGCTCGAACGAGTCCAAAGGGGGACTCTTTCAACAACTCAAGTCGATCACCAGCGACTTGCTGAGCAGCGACGATGAACTCGCCGAATCTGATCGCAAAGCTAGTTCTTCCGATGCGCCTGCCGCTTTGGAAGCTCGCAATCGTCGCCCCTTCGAAAACACTCCTCGACGAGTGATCGAGCGGAATCAGTCGGCGGCCCAGCGTGGCATGCCAACCCCACCGCAAATAGATCCACCCAGTCTTCCGTCAAGCCAGCCGTTGCCGCCGATCGTTTCCGGAAGCGACGCTGCCAAGGCGGCTACCATCGACGAAGAATTCGCTGCCAATCAACCCAAGACGAATGCGTCGGAAAAATCATCGACGCGTCGTAAGTTTGAAAAGCCATCCGATGCAATCTCGCAGAAAATTCCCGAAGTACCATCCTCGAATGCTCGCGGAGGGCTGACCTATCCAGATCTCAGTAGCCCAGCCGATGCCTCAACCTCCTCTCCTAGCTTGGATGTTCCTGATGACATCGTCGTTAAGCGAAAACCAATTCCGGTTTCCGCCCCCGCTTCCAAAAGCACTCCCAACGATCTTCCCAAGGTGATCTCAAAGTCAGCCGACACGCCTAATGCTCGCAAAACCGAAGAAACCAACGCGGATCTAACACCCGTACCTTCACCGCCGCTCAGCATTCCATCAGCCCTTATTCAAACAGCGATGCCAAGATTGGAAGTGGCATTGGCGGGGCCTGAATCGCTTCAGATCAATCACCCAACGACCTATCAACTCGTAGCGGCCAACCGCGATTCACTGATGCTCAATGGGATGATAGTGCGACTCGGCTTCCCAAATTTCATGGAGATCAAACCTGCAGCAGATGCGATTGGCCAAGTTTCGATTGAACCAGAAGAAGATGGTTCCAAGAGCCTCCTCTGGCAACTGGAGCAGGTCGAGGCAGGAAAGACGGTATCGCTTTCGTTTGATTTGGTTGCATCCAAGCCGGAACACTTTGCGGTGGATATGGAATGGACTGCGCTTCCACAAACGGGGCAAAGCCGCGTCCAAGTCCAACAACCTCAATTGCAGTTAGCCATTGAAGGACCTTCGGAAGTTTATTACGGCAAGCCTGAAATCTATCGCTTGCGTTTGAAGAATCCAGGCAATGCGGACGTCAAAGATGTTCAAGTCATGTTGCAGTCGGATCCAGAAAGCGCAAACAGCACCTCCATCGGTGACCTTGCCGCTGGAGCTGAACGCGTTGTCGAAGTCGAACTCACCTTCCAAGAAGCAGGCCCGATATCGATCCTTGCTGGAGCGTCGAGTGAGAAGATGGGTGTCGCTGCCAAGAACGAGATTCAGATCGTCGTTCGGCAAGCCAAGATGGAAGCGCAATGGCAGTTGCCTGCACAGCACTTCCAAGGAAGCACCGAAAACTATTCACTCACAATCAAGAACACAAGCGACATGCCAGCCAAACAAGTTGCCTGTCAAATCCAGTTGCCCAAAGGATGCTATGTCGTCTCTCTGCCGGAAGGTATGAAGGCCGAGAACGATCATATCGTTTGGATGATTCCGGAGCTCGCATCGCAGGGAACAAGCCAATATGCGTTTGAATTAGAGATGACGGAAACAGGTGTGTTGCCTTTGGCATTCGAATGCAATGGTGAAGCCGGGGCCATCGCCAATGCAACGGCTCAGGCGAAAGTCGATGCCATTGCGGATCTTAAGATGACGGTCATCGATCCCGTCGCGCCTGCTCCGATCGGAAAGCCGGTGACCTATGAACTCGTCATCGCCAACCGAGGCACCAAACCTGCTACTGGGGTTCGGGTTCTCGCCCAATTTTCGAACGGAATCGAACCCACCGAGGCTTCCGGTCAAGAACATCGCATCGTTCCTGGTCAGGTTCTCTTTGAACCCATCGCGTCAATCGAACCCGGTAAAGAACGAACGTTCAAGATCACCGCCATCGCGGCTGAGGCGGGTTCGCATCGATTCCGTGCCGAGGTGACTTGCGATGATTCCGGAACTCAGTTGATTCACGAAGAATCGACCCGTTACTTGGCAACGGGACGATCCGATAGTTCCAACTCGCGTGTCCGTCGGTAAGGACGATAGGCAATTCTCTGCTATCGCCTTAAAATGACCAATCGTTCTTCCTCGATAGGTCTGCAAACAAACCACGAAGAACCGCAATCGAAAGTTGCGGTTCTTGTGTTTTGCACACCACCTAACGAAGGTCGTGAGGTGAGTCGATCACCTTCGAGTGGAACGATTCCTGATTGAGTGATTGCCGAGGCTAGAGGAGAACATCGTGAGTACCCGACGTGAGAAAATTGAGAGCATGTTGCAGCTGGAGCCTCACGATCGATTCTTGCGTTATTCGCTAGCAATGGAATATCGCAAAGAAGAGAACCATGCGAAATGTATTGAGCTCTTTGATGCTCTCACTCAAGAACAGCCTCCCTATGTGCCAGCATTCTTCATGGCAGGCCAACAGTGCGTCCAGGTGGGTGAGGTCGAGAAGGCTCGGACCTATCTTCGCAATGGAATCGAAGCGGCTCGCCTTCAACAGGATCATCATTCTGCGGCCGAGATGGCTGAATTGCTATCACAACTTGGAGCTGCTGGCGAGTAGCAATGGCTAGCGAAAAGAGCGATGCAATCGTCATCAGGGTGTTTACGTGGAGCGAGACGAGCTGCATTGCTACGCTTTTGACCCGAGACTTCGGCAGGATCTCGGCCGTCGCCAAAGGGGCTCGAAGAATCAAAAGTCCGTTCGAGGCTGCTCTTGACCTTCTAGCCGTCTGTCGCATAGTGTTCATCCCGAAGTCTCATGATGCGCTCGATATCCTGACTGAAGCGAAGCTGACGCGACGTTTTCGGGCGGGATCGCGGGACTTGATGCGTCTTTACTGCGGCTACTACGTTGCAGAATTGTTACTGGCGATGACAGAACCAGGGTTGGTTGTTCGCGAGTTGTACGAACTTACTGATGAAACGCTGGAAGGGCTTGATGGAGACCAATCTCCACGCGAGCTTATCTTGCGATTCGAGTTGCAGGCATTGCGTTTGCTGGGCTTGCAGCCCAGCTTGTTGCAGTGTGCAGCATGTGGTCAAGAAGTTCTGGAGCCCGAAGGACCCACTGAATCTTCCAAGTCGTTGGTTGCATTCTCGGTAGAAGCGGGTGGATTGCTTTGCGACACCTGTTGGATGGGACAAAGGCAGATTTTGCGTTTGCATCCGGAAACGCTGATTGCCATGAGTCGCTTCGCGCAGGAAGAGTGGCGTAGCCAAGATTTGCCTCTGATCCCAGAACGGGTACGAGGCGAGATTCGTGGCTGTATATCGCGATATTTGACAACCGTTTTGGATAAGCGATTGCAGATGCAATCGTACCTAGAGGATTTGGCGCGTTGACAGGGATGTCTCAAGCCATGCACCGAAACCCCGCGCGTGCTTTTGCATTAGCCGCGAAATTATTCACTCACACTCTGCTTCTCGGAATCGGGAGTGTTGCGGTATTCGCGTGCACCGGTTGTCAGCTTTGGCGCCCCGATCGCGGTGGGGGCAAAGACTATCAAGACATGCGAAACTCGGTGGAAGGTTACCACGATGATGAGGGTAACTGGGTACGTCCTGAAGGGGCGAAGGCCGAAAAGAAACGTGGCTCAACCACGCACGCGATTGCTCAGTACATTCCGGGATTAGCCGACCGTCCAGCCGAACCTGAAAAGGCCAAAGAGCTTTACGCAGAAGCAGAAAAGACTTTTGAAGAGGCTAAGAACGCAAAGGATTCCGAACGGCTCAAGCTGTTCCATAAAGCGGCCGGACAATACAAGAACGCGGCCAAGCATTGGCAGAGCAGTTATCTCGAAAACGATGCTCTGATGATGGCAGGTGAATCGTATTTCTTTGCGGAAGAGTATAAGAACGCTGAAGAACAATACGCTCGCGTTTTGAAGGAGCACCCTCGCAGCAAATACCAAGATCTGATCGACTCGCGCCGGATGGAAATCGGTATGTACTGGCTCCAATTGCGAAAGGACCAGCCAAGCACTTCTTATATGGTGAATCTTACCGATAAGAAACGACCTTGGAGTGACACGGGTGGACATGGTCGGCGAACCCTCGAAAATGTTCGTATGACCAATCCAACTGGGCGGCTCTCCGATGACGTGACAATGGTTCTCGGCAATGAAGCCTTTCAGCGAGGTGCTTATCAAGATGCGGCCGATCACTACTCCGATCTTCGCATTACGCACCCCGAAAGTCCTCATCAATTTGAAGCACACTTTCTCGGTCTCAAGTCGGTAATGGAAACCTACGAAGGTGCTGATTACACCGAGAATCCATTGAACGAAGCCGATAAGCTCGTCAAGCAAATCAATAAGCAGTTTCCCAAAGAGTCCCAAGAGAATCGCGAGTTCTTGACAAGAGCCTACGCCGAAATCCGTTATCGAAAAGCCGAGCGATTGTGGACCCGGGCAGAGTGGCGGATCAATCGTGGCGAAAACAACGCAGCCAAACTGTATCTCGACCGCATCCTCACCGAGTTCAACGATACGCCCTTTGCCGACAAAGCTCGCGATGCCCAATCCAAGATCGATGGGCGCCCTGGTGAACCGGTCCAACAATTCAGTTGGTTGGCCAACCTGTTCAACGACCGCGATCCGGTTAAAGAGTATCTTCACTCGAGCGATCCCAAAGAATCGAGCTCGTGGATCCCCAACCCGTTCTCTAGTTCCAAATCATCCAATCCCTAGCGGGGATCATAGGATTTTGCATCATGAGAACGGCGAATGATCAGAGCCATTGGCAGCGCGCGAAAGAGCCAGCTGAAAAAGTGTTCTTTCGGCGAACAGCATTGCTGCTAGGGTTGCTTTGTCTTTCTGGGTGCGCAGGCTATCAAGTTGGAACGCAAAGCCTCTTTCGCAATGACATTCGCACGGTTCACGTACCCATCGTACGCAGTGATAGTTTTCGACCGGAGTTAGGTGTTCGTTTAACCGAGGCAATTCAGAAACGTCTCGAAGCGCGAAGCCAGTATAAGATTGTTTCGGATGCGAATGCCGATTCGGTTTTGACTTGCCGATTGACGACGGACTCCAAACGCGTCGTCACCGAAACCAAGACCGATGAGCCGCGTCAGTTGAAGACATTCATGACTGTCGAGGCCACATGGCTCGATCGACGCGGAAACGTGCTCATGGAAAATCGCTTCCTTCCGCCCGGCGAAACGGCCTTCTATTTTGCGCAAGGTGCGGACTTTGTTCCTGAGGCAGGCCAATCGATGGCAACATCTCAGCAACGAGCCATCGAGCGATTGGCTGATCATATCATCGATCAAATGGAAGCTCGCTGGTAAGCAAAAAAGCCCACCGGTTCATCGGTGGGCTTTTCTTAGTGTTCAAAAGATCGCGATGCTCGCGTCTTGAATCGTCGTATGCTGATTTACTTGCCTGGCTTGGCTTGATCGAGCTTTGTTTTCAGCTCATCAAGGTACTTCTGCAAGTTGGCTTTTTCTTCGTCGGTAGCAATCGCGATGGCGGCTTTCTGAACCTCAAGAGCCTTGGCCACATCCCCCAACTCATCATGAAGGTGAGCGATCGTGTCCATCATGCTGGCCTTGAAATCCTTAGCAGCCTTGTCAACTTCGGCTTGGCTGGCAGCAAGTGCGAGCTTCAAGAGTTCTTTGTTCTCGGTCAATCCGTTGGAATAACCTTCGAAGAGAAACCATGCGATTTCATTCGTTGCCATGGCATTGCCCTTGGCAGATGCAAAAGCATCCTTTGCAGCCTCAGGTAGTTTGGCGGCAAGCTTGTCGTCTTGCATCAAAATCTGAAAACGAATCGAAGTCAATTGCGATCGGATGCTGGAATCCTTGACCTTTTTGATGAGGTCTTCCAAAAGTGCGAGACCGTCTTCGGTCTTGCCTTTTTGCATCAAGGAAGAAAACTTCATCATGGCCTTTTGAAGAGCTTGTTCTTCTTGGAACTTCTCAGCAAAGGCATTGCGATCCCACGTACCAGCCAAGACTTTTTCCAGTGGTTCGTCCATTTCCATCGGATGTCCGATCCACTCGATCTTTTGTGACTTACCGACGATGAAGGCCGCGGGGATTCCATTCTGGGAGGCAGCTTCCAGGTAGTCCTTGCTGCTCGATCCATCTGGATCCGTCGTCAAGCAATAGGCCGAGGTAAGCTCTGAATAGGTCATGTCTTTGACGGAATCTTTGGGTGCTCCCTTGGGTGCTGGCACCTTCGATTTCAAAAAGTCTTGAACCGTTTCTAGATCTTCATCGCTGATGCTGATGATCTGAACGCCTTGATCAGCATACTTCTTTTGAACTTCCACAAGGTGCGGCATGCTCGCGCGACATGGGCCGCACCAGGTTGCCCAGAACTCAACGACATACACTTTGCCATCTTGGAATTTGGTGACAGGCTTGAACTTTCCGCCGCCATCTTGAAGCCAATGCTCCACATTCAAAGCGGGTGCCGTAGAGCCGATGGTAAGTTCTTTCGCGTCATCCGCAGCGAGAAAAGATGTCGACAGGGTAGCTTGGCAAAGTACTGCCACAGCAAGCGACTTTTGGAACAGTCGATACATTGTGAATCCTCAAACAACCAAATTGGAAATCGTGCGACCCATCGATCGCGAGCTATAAGATTAGATTATTTCAGAGGTTTTGGCGATGCTTGGAAAACCAAAAAAGCGAGAATCTCACGCGGATGGCGGTGTCTACTTCGCTGGCATTTCAAAGGAATTTGAGCCTATTTGGAATGGAAGACTCAAGGCTGTCCATCGGGAATCGAGCGAAGGATGGACTCACGAAGCGGAATGAGATCGTGAGGGTCGAGCCGTGACGGAGCATGATCGATGAGCCAATCCAGATCTTCCACGGCCAAAGCGAGACGCTTGGTTTGATGCCGCAATGAGGCTCGCATCATTCGGTACTGCGGATCCTCGGGATAGAGCGCCACCAACGCTTCCACGTATCGAAGTACCGCTTCGGCGTCGCCGCGCCTTTCAGCCGATCCCATCAGATTCCGAAGAACGCGCGTGCTGATTTCGAGCGTCGATTGCGGGCGAAGATCCTCTTCGTTGAGAGGGCGATTGCTATTGGCTAGGACGAGCGTCGATAGCTCGCCCTCATGCAGTTTCTTCCCTTGCTGATAGACATCGATCCAATGATCACGCCCATCATCACTGCGGTGACGCGCGACGAAGTGACCGGGTAACCCAATTCCATCCACCGCAACATGGAGCTCTTCCGCCAACGCCATGTAGAGAATACTCAACGCAATCGGCATCCCTTCGCCATCGTCGATAACTCGATTCATTTGGCAATTAGCCGCGTGATAATATTCTTCACGACTGCCATGATATCCATTCTCTTCAAAGAGGTAACGATTCAGTCGAGCAAGAGTGTCGATGGAGGTTTCATCCTTTTTGGGTTCGCCTACTTCCTTTGCCATCGCTTGGACACGATCAACATAGAACGCAACATCGATATCGGGATGGTCAAGTTTCGCAATCCATAACGAACTACGAAGAGGTGAATTGGGGTGTTCTTGAAGAGACTGCTGAAGAGCTAGGATGGTACTGTTGGTTTGTAAATCATCGGCCATGCGCTCTAACTGCTTGGCGTGAGCTTGCAGCTCAGTGGCTCGGCGCTGAAGGAGTTCGATGCGATCTAGTGGCGTTTTCGTTGCCAACTTCTGAATCTGCTCATCGGTGATTCGAAGTGATTTTGCATAGGATTCGATCCAGGTTTGAAGTTCGGGATCGTTGGCGATCGTGGGAGGAACGTCTCGCAAAGAGTGAATTTCGAATCGACGAAACTTGGCCGAGGTATCGCGGAATTTGGCTAAGCCCACCTTACCGGTCCGAAACGTACGGTCACGACTTTCGATGACCAATGTTCCATTGACGAAACATTGAATCGAATCGGAATGAATCCGAACGGCTAACTCATTCCATTCTCCTGGACGATACGCAGACGAAGGGACTTCTTGCAGAACTTCCCATGCGAAAACATCTGGTCCTCGGAAGCAACTAAGGCGGACCTTTCCATTGCTCGGATAGAAACCATAGTGACGATCCGCACCATCCGCATGAAATACCAATCCCGCTGCACCGGCTTCGTCGTCCAGTCGTACCTGCACATGGCATTCGAATTCGGCATCTTGAGGAAGATCGGTCGACAAGCAAAGCGAACGCCCCCCGAATCCATCGCCGGCTCCTGATACGTGGATCTGACCAGATCGCTGGCTCCATTGAGAACCAAAGAGTGTTTCCCATCGTTTAGAGTCGATGGCACTGCGTCGTAGCCAACGATCCATCGCGATCGGATTGGGTTTGCGGAGAAGGTTTTTCAATTGAGAAACCGGAATCGCAAAGCCGAGATTTTGATCGATCGCTGACTTCATATTCACGATGCCGTGCACACGACCTTGCTCGTCCATCAATGGCCCACCGCTATTGCCCGGCTCGATCGGCATTGCAAGCTGGATCAGTTCTTGGCCTTCGATCTCTCGCAGCGCAGAAACGATTCCTTGAACCACACTATGTTTGAGCCCCAAAGGATTGCCGAAGGCAACGGCCGCCATCCCTTGCGTTGCAGGTTCTTCGGCGAGCGGTAACGGGCTGAGTTCCGTTCCTTCTGGATCGATACGAATGATCGCCAAATCGCGAGTGCGATCGGAGGCCTCGATGCCGAGCACTTTGTATTTCCTGCCTGGGTAGAGCTCGACGGTGAACGTTCGCGATTCACCGATCACATGAAAGTTGGTAGCGATCAATCCTTTGGAGTCGATGACAAATCCGGATCCAACACCCGATCGAACACCATCGCGATCGGCAACGCGAATCACAGCCAACGAAGGGCGTACTCGCATGACCAAGCTTTGTTGGTCTCGTTGGGGCGTCGGCTTGGGATCGTCTTGATACGCTTGAGCGACGATGGGCCAAAGGCACACACCCGCGCTTAGCCACAACGAACAGATCAACGGTTTCATAATCAACATCCCGTAGAACGATGCTCGGAATCGGGGGAATGCGCATCCGCCGTGTCGCCCGAAGTCGATTGCGAAGAAATGGAGCCATTCTCCACGATCAAACGGTCTAGCCAGCCAAGTAAGCATACGTCTTCCACGGTTGCCCAGCGATTGGATTCATCCCAAATCGACTCGCCAGTCATGGGCGAGGTTGGGTTCTCCGGATCCATCGAGGTAGGTGGAACTTTTATATCAGGCGAAGTCCACATGGCTTCGCATTCATCGCATAGGACCATGCCATGGAGTTGTTTGGCTGCGACACCGCAAAGGCGAACGCGGCAAACACCACCTTCGCACTTGGGGCATATTCCAGCATAGATCAGCGGAGTGCTCATGATCGATCGGCTCGCGTTGCTAAGGAGGAAGACGAGAGAACTATTTGGGAAATGCCGTGATCACATTTTTTTCATCGAGGACCAATCGAAGGGTTTTGGCCGGTGGGTTCTTTTTCTTCTGACCATCTCGACCACCAACGTAACCAATGGCTTGATCGAACTTCGCATCGATAACGGTTCGCCCATCGGAGTCGACTTCACTGGTGGTGCCTTTCGCCTTGGTTTTGGACTTGCGATAAGCTTCATCGATCCATGTCAAAACGGCTTCCATGTCCCCGTCGAAGACACCATGACTACCTGGCCTATCCGGTTGATCGGTCAAGTGGCGTTCGATATGAGCCAAGCGATGGCCCTCCTGGCTTCCAGGCGCGTAGATCAAGCCTTCAGGGCTACGGTAACGATTGCTTCCAATCTCTTCTAAGATCCCATATTTTTTTCTTTCCGTGACCTTTTCAGTACGGCTGGTGTTTGAACGCGATTGAGAATCGCGAGGATTGGTTTCCTTGGTGGAGGTGCCTTTGTCCTTAGATTGGGTGGCAGGGGGCTCGACGGCGCTGTCATTGTTCGCGATCGCATCCTTGGCATCCTGGTTTTGCGAATTCGCTGTGGTCTTCTTATCGCGTGAGGCCGAAGGTCGGTTGGCTGCCTGCGCACCGGATGTGGGCGCGTTAGAAGCTTGTGAATCAGAGGATGGTTCATCCCCTTCGATGAAAGATGCGAGCGAAGGAAGGTTCCAGCCCCACTGTCGGTTCATCCAAGGCTGCGCTAAGGTGTAGGCGATACCCAGCACAATAAGAGCCAAGATCCACTTGGTGGGAACTCCGCGCAAGAGTTGGTTCAAGTTGGCGGGTGGGCGAGGTGATGGCTTCTTCATGGGGTCCAGTGCTCAGACATTGAGACTCATCATAAGGAAAGGCACTGGCTCATCGCGGAACCAGTGCCTTTTCAAAGAAACAATAGTCACTATGCGGGACGGTCAATGCATTCGACATCCGCATAGCGATAGGGATCCAAATTACTTGGCTTCGATCTCGATGTTACGGAATCGAACATCATCGCCGTGCCCGGCAAATCCGAAGAAGCCTTTAACAAGATCCTTGCCTGGATGCGGTGTGTTGGCCATGAACTCTTTTACTTCGGATAGATCGGTATCGAGAATGGTTGTTCCGTTGAGTTCCACTTGGATCTTCGAGCCTTGAACCTTGACGACTTGGTAGTTCCATTGTCCGGATGGTCGCAGGTAACCGCGATGAGCGGCCGACATGCCGTATGCACTTCCATGGTATTGTCGCTTGTCCAAGGACTTGTACTTGTCTGATTCGTTATCGAGTACTTGGAGTTCGCACATGCCGGTGTAAGCAGGATCACCCGTACCTGGATAGCGGATGGCCAAACCATTGTTGCCTCCAGGAGGAATCTGAATCTCAAGTCGAGCGGTGAAATCACCATACTCATTTTCGGTATAGAGCGTGCCGCCTTTGCCTTTCTTGCATTGAATGGCACCGTTCACAACTTCGTAGTTGTCGACGGCACCTTTCCATCCTGCGAAATCTTTGCCATTGAAGAGCGGCTTAAAATTGCCTGACGTCTTTGAGCGAAGATAGGTGTTGGCTTCTTCCGCCCCGATTTCGCGAATGTAGATGTGTCGCCAGCTAATCTCGCCACCATGCGTTTGCAATTGGATTGGGCCGCGAGCAAAGAGAGGGATCTTTCGATCAAAGTAGTTTTCCATCTTGGCATCGTCGACGACGAGTTTATCGTTGAGCCAAACGCTGCAGCGCTCGCCTATGAGACGAATGCGGAATTGATTCCATTCGCCAAAGGGTTTGTCGGCCAATACCAAGGGATCTTTACCTTTGGCGCCAGCGCTATTGTTCCATAGGCCACCGGAACCCTTGTCCGCACCTAGTTTGAACTTCTCTTGTTCCGTAAAGTCCCAAATCTGAACTTGAGGAACGCCGCGAAGGTAAATGCCGCTGTCTGCTTTGGCGACAGTCTTGTATTGCAATACCAGTTCGAAGTCACCGTAGTCGGCGTCGGTTGTGGCATAGGCTCCGTTGCCATCGTTGTAAAGAACATCACCCTTGGCTGCCCAGTGTTTGGCAATCTCATCGTTCCACTTCTTCTTTTGATCTTCTTTCGCTTCGGCGTACTTGCGAGGATCGAGCGTTGTCGACCCATGCCATCCCGACAAATCCTTGCCGTTATAAAGCGGACGGAATCCTTCGGGAGGCGCGTTGATCATTTCCTGGGCGATCGTTGGCGATGACCATAGAGCCAAGCCAAGAGTGCTGGCTGCTAGGGATCGTTGAAACCATGAACTGAGTTGACTCGACATGCTGTTGTATCTCCGGTAGGCAATATGTTTGGAAGGAGGGAAATAGATTACTTGGCGGCTGGTAGCATACGGATCTTGATGTTGCGCCAACGAACATCGAAGGGGCCTTGGTCTTTGCCAATGCCGTGAACTTGCAAGCCAATGAAACCTTCTTGATTGGATAGAGGATCGCGAATGTCTTCGATCAATGTTCCATTGATCCATGTCGTCATGCGATCACCTTCGGCGCGAACAAAATATTGATTCCATTCATCATTCTTGAAATGAGAATGGGGTTTGGGATCGGGACTCAACCAGTTGCGTCCGGTTGCTTCACCGTAGATGTAGCCCGCTTCCCCTGGACCGGCCTCGATTTCAACTTGTGGCCCAGTGACTCGACCCTTGTCCTTTTCGGATTCGCTTCCACGGGATCGGAATTGAACACCAGAGTTGAGACTGTTGTGGACGCGGACTTCAAAGCTCAATTCAAAATCGCGATAGTTCTTTTTCGTGCAAAGGAAGGAGTTGGGGCTACCGGTTGCTGTGGTTCCCAGAACGGTGTCCCCTTCGATCCGAAAGGTGGCCCATCCATTGCGTTGTTCCCAGCCGGCGAGCGACTTCCCGTCAAAAAGGGATTCCCAACCTGACGCCTTCAAATCCGGGACTTTCGGCGGAGTCGCTTCTTGGACTCGGGTGACGACTGGCTTGGAATCTTGGGCCAATAGGAACGAGCTCGAGGCCAAGGTACATCCGAGAGCGAGTGCGAGAATTCGGTGGGTGCGATGCATGTGAAATTTCCTGGAAGGAGGTGAGGAGGGACGATTTCAACAATATACCCAAACCGAAGCCTTCGCGAAAATTTCGCCCAAAAAGGTGAAACATCGACTCGGAAGCTACGCTCACGGACCTAGGAGGCCCCTCTTTCTGAAAAGTTGGGGGTGCGAAAAGTGAGATAGACATGGAGGCGGTACCCAATTTTTGTCCCGTCGATTACGCTGGTTTCCAATCATGGCAACGAAGAACAACCCATTTGCGAGTCGTTTCATCCGTCCGGGTGCGTTGGACTATCATTTTTCCGCTGGACAGACGGCGGCCAAGCTGGCCGAGCAGTTTACAGGCCGATTGCAGCGTCGCGCGGCGATCGTAGGCCCTCATGGAAGTGGTAAATCCACGTTGCTCCACACGCTGATTCCCCACCTGGGTTCGATCGAATGGACGTGGGATGCTGCGGCTCAAACGGAATGGAACCCTCCCGCGGCACTGTGCATGGATGGGCAAGACCTTCATCGTTTCGCAAACGGTATGCCAGGAGCCCGAGTCCTTTGGTTGCGACTCTCCAAGTCCTCGCGCGATGCTTCGCCCTTGTTTGCAGAGGAGTCTGCATGGGACGAATCCACTATGATCGTCATCGATGGCTATGAACAACTTCGAGCATGGGATCGTATTCGATTGTGGCGTGGCATACGAAATTCCAATGCGGGACTCTTGGTGACATGCCACTATCCCTTGTTTTTTTATCCAACGCTCCTCACAACCGAAGTAACCGAAGATAGCGCCGAGTACGTGGTGCGCCGATTGCTTAGTACGCGTAAAGATATTGCAGATCGCTTGATCCGCAGTGATCGCTGGAAACAGATTCGTAGCCGTTGGCAAAACAATCTTCGAGAAGCGTTGTTTGAATTGTATGACCTGATGGAGACTTCCTATGGCTAGTCGTTTGCCGGTTGTCATTGCTCAGCACCCGATGCGAGCAAGTCGTCAATCGGAGTTTGAGGAGTCTCTGGTTGCGGAACTGATTTTTGCACAGGGGCTCGATGCAACCTTAATTCAAGGGCTCGATCGAATTGAGTTGCACAGCACAGACCATCTGTGTTTGCAAGGTTTGATGGGTGATTTCGCGCTTGCATCGTGGCTTCCGGTAGAGCATCTTCTTCCGCATTTAGATCGGTTGGAAATGTCGGGACAGTTGGTCCATATCGACCCCGTCCATCAGAGCAAGTCGATCGTGCCCTTGAAGGCACCTGGTCCCAAGCGGATCTTCTTGATCGCTCTTCAAGAGGGTGGAACTGTTACCAATGTCATGCAGTTCCTTCGCGAACTCTTGGATTCGATGAAGGTTCAAGTCGTATCGATCGGCATGGGGATGAAACCCAAGCCGAAAGTGCAGGAGCCATCGATAGTCCCTTTACAATCCCAAGCGCCCCAGGCAGCTTCGCGCGATTCGAACGTGGCGAAGTCCAGCTCCGCCAATTCACTCCCGATTCCCGCGAACGATCCGCCCAAACCGGCTTCCGTTCCCGTTGATTTGGATCAAGATGAAGAAGAGTGGTCCCATTTGGATAAGCTCGTAGACGACCTGGATGCAGCCTTCTAGGTCATCCGGTTCCTGCGCGATCAACGATCGAAACAAAGAGGTGGAATGATGTTGCGAAGATGTGCGATGGGATTGGCTTTGAGTATGGTGATGTCATCCTTGGTGTTGGCTCAGGATCCAACGGGCGTTTGGAAAGGTCGTTGGCAGAGTGAAACGACGGGGCATTCGGGACCGATGCGAGCCCGTGTGACTCCACGATCTGATGGATCGTATGATGCCCGTTTTGTGGGACGATTCGCGTTGGTCATTCCCTTCATGTATAAGACTACGTTGACACCAGTCGCTTGCGACGATTGTGGGACGACCGTTTATGCGCAGAAGAAGCTGGGGCCGATCATGGGTTCCTATCAGATGATGGGGAACTTTGGGGGATCGCAGTTTCAGGCTGGCTTCCAAGCGGGCAAGGATTCAGGCACAATGAACATGCGTCGGATTCGATAGTTTTTCCTTCGATTCCCATTCCTCTCGTTTGACGGTTTTAATAGATCTCAGGTCGCCATCGGAACCATCGTGCCTTATTTATGGATGTTGATAGGCTCGATCTTCTTTGCTGTGATGGGGCTGCTTACCGAATCTCTCGGGGATGAATACTCGTTTGCGTGGATTGCGTCCATCCGTAGCGCCATTGCAACGGCCTTGGCTATCGCATTAGTGTTGGCGGGGCGAGCCAAGTTCGTGGTCTTTCGTCCTGCAAACATGTGGATGCGCAGTTTGGCAGGCTGCGCGGCCATGATGTGCATCTTCTTTGCCATGACGCACTACGATGTCGCAATCATCTTATCTCTTTCGAGCATGTATCCCATTTGGGTTGCCGTTCTGGGGTGGCCTTTGCTGGGGCAGTTGCCATCACGCGATACCTGGCTTGCACTCTTGGTAAGCACCTTAGGAATGGTGCTGGTCTATCTTGCTGCCACAGGCAAGCCGATTTCGGATGTACAGACCGCGCACTACATGCCGCATATCGCCATTCCCATTGCCGCCTTAGCTTCGATGCTTAGTGGCGTGGCATTGATCGGCCTGCACAAGGTTAAAGATGTCGACTCGCGGGCGGTGGTTGCGCACTTTTCGGCGGTATCTACTTTGATTGCTATGGCGATTTGGGCTTTGATGCCGGCACCATCGACGTTGGTCGCTACCAACAATACCAGTGTTCTGCGATTGATTGGCGTGGGAGTCACCGCCATGCTCGGGCAGTTGTTTCTCACCAAAGCTTTTGCAAGTGGTCGGCCCGCTCGAATCAGTGTAGTAGGCCTGAGTCAGGTGGCAGTGGCCGCGCTCTATAAATGGGCGGTTGAAGGTCGAGTCCCATCACCATTGGCCTTCGTGGGAATGCTCATGGTCATCGGTGCAACGTTCTGGGTGATGACGTCGCAAAAGGAAGATTGATCCGAATCAAGGATCGGGCTACGCCACGGCCGGCGCTGCATGAAGGACGCGATTGAGCTTTTCGAGTTGTTCAACGCGATCGAATTGATTGGCCACTTCTTGCGAGTGGGTGACCAAAAGAAGAGCGACCTTTTCTTCGCGGCATACATTGCGAATCAGGTCGATAATCTTTTGTTGATTGGTCGTATCGACATTGGCAGTGGGTTCGTCGGCCAACAGGAGTTGTGGTCGATTGGCCAAGGCGCGGGCTACGGCTACGCGTTGTTGTTGACCTACCGAAAGCGCCCCCGGTTTGTAGTGCATGCGATCCGCGAGACCTACTTTCTGAAGGAGTTCGGTAGCCCGCGACAGATCGTGCTTCCCACGCGCGAAGGTCATTCCCAACCGAACATTTTCCAAGGCGCTAAAGGGAGCAAGCAAGTTAAAGGTTTGGAAGACGTAACCCACCTTGGCTGCGCGAACGCGATCGCGACCCGATTCCGAAAGGTCGACCATGTTGATGCCATCGATCTTGACGACGCCGGTATCGGCCTTCGTGATGCCTGCGATGATATGTAGCAGTGTCGTCTTGCCTCCTCCGCTTTTGCCGAGCAAAACTACTTGCTCGCCAGCTTCGATGCGAAACGAAGGGATATCGAGTATGGGCAAGGCTTGCCCGTTGGGTTCGGTAAACGCTTTCTTAAGATTCTGGATTTCAAGCATGGAAGTCGATGCACTTTCTGAATCTAGCGTCTTCGGATGGCTCGTTGAATTTCGCGCTGGGCATCTTTCTTTTTCAATGTTTCGCGCTTGTCATGCAACTTGAGACCACGACAAAGTCCGATGAGACATTTCGCGATCCCGCGATGGTTGAAATAAAGTTTGAGTGGTACGAGGGTCAAGCCTTTTTCAGTTGACTTGCCTGCGAAACGATGCAATTCGCGTCGATGAAGTAAAAGCTTCCGAGCCCTTTTGGATTCATGATTCCAAAATGATGCTTGCTTATACTCGGGAATGTCGCATCCTACCAAGTAGAGTTCGCCACTTTTGACCCGACCATAAGCTTCATCGAGTGAGCATTTGCCATTTCGCAAACTCTTGACTTCACTCCCCATCAAGACCACACCACATTCCACGGACTCCAGAATCTCAAACTGGTGTTTGGCTTTACGATTCTCGGTAATGATATGGATAGGTGGCTGGTCCGCGGCCTTCGTGGAACCGGTTTTGCCTTTTCCGCTTGGGCTTTCGGTTGGCTGCGATTTTTTCTTGGACATGAGGCAAAACTGGGTTTGAGGTATCCAACACGAGCGGAAAGAAAGGTCTTCAAACTAGTTTGTCGCACGAAACTCGCTAGCGTCAACCCGAAAACCCCCAACCTGAAAAGGTCTATCTCCTTTACGAACGAGGCTTTTCCCGGTTCGATCTCGCATTCCATTTCTCAAAACGGAACTACAATAGAAGGGGATTCACAGCGGCCAGAGGCTTGCGCATTCGGCCGTTTTGGTTGGGCGAGGCAGCGTTTGAACAGGATAGGAAGGGACTCCTAGACGATAGGAAGAGCATTTTTCATGACACAGCCAGTCAAGAAAAACACGACGGCTCGGACGCTTGCCAAAGCCATGCTGGGTTCGCAGGTTCCTTGTTATTTGTTGGATCGAAACGGCGTCTTGCAATTCGCCAATTCGTCGCTGGTCCGCCTTCTGAATGCAAATCTAGAAGACCTCGTTGGGTTGGATTGCAGTAGCCCTTTGGTTTCCGATGCGACGATCGTCGAAGCAGGGAAACTTCCCTTGGCATCCCTTCTCTCTTGTCCGCTTCCTCCATCCGGGGCTCGCATCGAAACTTCTACCATCGAGATCCCCGTCGCAAAATCGAGCGATTCGAAAGAAGAGCAGGGCGGATCGACCTCTTGGGAGCGCGTTGCGATCACGCTCCATACGGCACACCGTTCGGAACGACTTTGTTTTCTGATGCCGCGAGCCAATGGGTTAGCAGATACCTCAAACCATGAGGTAACATTCGGTCAATCATCCCATGTTGCAATTCAGCGGATACGAAAGCGATACGCGAACCTCGATGACCTGCATTCCTTGATGGGGCAAAGTGGCTGGGCCTCGCGAGCGATGCAGCAGGCACAATCGGCTATCGCGGGAAGTTGTAGCTTGACGATCGTCGGACCGGCAGGAAGCGGTAAAAGTCAAGTGGCACGCGCGGTGTTCATGGGACGTATTCGGCGACAGGGGCTCGATCCAAGGTTGGCGCAGTTGTTCCCGGTCGAATGTCGCTTGATGGATGCGGTCTTGCTCAGCAACATGATCGAGGTGGTCGATGCATCTGCTCAACGTGGTTCCCACGCTCGATCGCAAGTCCTCCTGCTAGAGAGAATCGACGAGCTGCCGTTGGAGGCTCATAGCGTTTTACTCACGTATCTTTCTCGACCTTCGGTCCCATGTGTGATCGCAACCACTCAAGTTCCCCTGCAAGATTGTTTTCGGGGGGATGCTGTGTGGAATCAAATTGTGGGTCGCATCGACATTCAATCCATCTCTCTCTGTGCACTTACACAACGGCCAGAAGATATACCCGTCTTGGTGCACTCTCTCTTGCAGAGACGATGTTCCGAGAAAAAGATGGCCGACATTCCATCGGTGGAACCTCAAGCGATGGAATTGCTTCAATCGTATGTCTGGCCACGCAACGTCGAAGAGCTTGATGCGGCTTTGTCGCAATCGCTCAAAGCCAATCCCGTTCGCGTTGAAGCGGCACATCTTCCTGTGGCTATTCAAACGGCTGCCAGTCACGTCGAGTCAAAAGCTCTTTCGCAACAGCCTATCGATTTGGATGCTGTTCTGCTCGATGTAGAAAAGACGATTCTGATGGGTATGCTCGGACGCACGAAAGGGAATCGTGCTCTCGCCGCGCGACTTCTCGGCATCTCTCGCCCTCGCCTGTTGAGGCGCTTGGAGCAATTAGGGGTGAACGAAAGTGATAGTGGTTCGGAAGCAAAGGCCGATCAAGGCAAGAAATCCGAACAAGCACCGACAATCACTCAGGCCAAGGATGGCGATAAAGAACCGAAGGCATCGATCGCAAGCCAAACGCAAGATATCGAAGAGCCTATCGAATTTATGGAGATCGATTTCCGCGAAGCAGAGGATGAAGAGTAGCCGTCATGTCTATGTCCTCGAAGAATGATGACCAAACCGTCGATTCGTTGGTTGCGGATACGATCGACGGTAGGAACCCGGCAACGAATGGTCGAGGGCATTGGGGTCGAATGCAAAGCCAAGTTTGGTGGAGGGTTGGCTTGGAGCCTCACGTTGCTGCCTTTTGGTTGCATTGTATGAAAGATGTTGCAAAGGATCAGAACCGATCGATTTGTATTTTGCCCACGGTTGCGAAGTTGCCAGACAAGGATTGGAACGATGCTTGTACTGGCGTAATTCTGGGATTACATCGCGAGCGATGGGAAGAACAGCTTCATGAGTTAGAAGCGATGCGCCGCTCGGACTCACGACGCATCCTTATTGGATGGGGGCCTGGTCTTCCGAACGAATGGATTCCCTGTGGACTCGAGGCAGGGTTGCATCTTTGCTGCAATCGGCTCGAAGAAATCATTCCTATCGCCCGTGCGGCTATCCGCGAAGGATCGCTCCATTGGATCGAGCAAGATGCGATCTTTCAAAAAGTGCAGCGGGTGGTTGAGCATGCGATTCCGATCGGTCCATGAAAAGATCGATCATCCATGGTGTCACGGAGTTCGAATTTTCACACCGCATGAGTGTTCGGATTTCTCACAAGAACGGTGGATAACGGGCGTTTTTGAGAGCGATTCATCCCGTTCTCGATGGGGAATCAAGGGTAGGTGCCCTGCGCTAAAAACGAGGTTGTGTTTACAATCGTCAGATGACACTCTTGCGTCGTAAAATAGGCCGCGAGAGTTGCCACTGAAGCACCCATCCCCAGGAACACACGTTATGTCGACCGACGCTGACTTGCATGCACGCCTCATGGCCTCATTGAGTCAATTCAAAGATCCCGAAACGGGGAAGGCTCTCTCCAAGACGGGGCAGGTATCGGACTGGTCGGTAGCGAATGGCGTCGTCACTTGCTCGTTGGCACTTTCGACCCATTCGAAGCCGATCGAACAGGATGTCAAAGAAAAGTTTCGGCAATTCCTAATGGCACAAGCCGAAGGGATTCAAGATGTTGATGTTCGCATTCGTGCGCTCCATCGACCTGCAAATCCCATTGGACAGATTGGTCTGAAAGCCAAGAGTGTGATCGCTGTTGGTGCAGGCAAGGGCGGCGTGGGTAAGAGTACCTTGGCAGCCTCTTTGGCAATCACGCTTGGTCGATTGGGATCGCGCGTAGGATTGATGGATGCCGACGTCTATGGTCCAAGCATTCCGCATTTGCTCGGTCTGTCGGGGCGGCCAGAGATTCACGAAGGGAAGATACAACCCATCTATTCCGGTTCGATGCCCGTGATGAGCATGGGGTTTTTACTCGAGCGCGATCAAGCGGTGATTTGGCGTGGTCCTATGCTTCACGGATCCATCACCCAATTCTTGCGCGATACCGATTGGGGTGAGCTCGACTATCTCATCATCGATTTGCCACCAGGTACAGGTGATGTGGTTCTTACGCTTTCGCAATTGCTTCCGTTAGCTGGAGCCGTCGTCGTGTGCACGCCTCAAGAGGTTGCCCTTCTCGATGCCGCTAAAGCCATCGCGATGTTCCAGAAGACGAAGACTCCTGTCCTTGGAATCGTCGAGAATATGAGCGGGTTTGTTTGTCCCGATACAGGAAAGACCTACGATATCTTTGGTAAGGGAGGAGCCCGCGCGATGGCGGAGCAAGATCAGGTTCCGTTCCTTGGTGAAGTGCCGATTCAGATGTCGATGCGTGAGCTATCCGATGAAGGCGCATTGGCGAAGGCTCTCGATAACCCACAATGCTTTGCTCCCTTCGAAAAAGTGGCACGGTCGATGGTAAGCAGTTTGGCCGATGAAGTGGCCAAGCGCGGAGCGGCGGGTTCTTCTTTGCCTGTCCTTTCGTAATCATCGATTTTCATTTCTCGCAAGGATGCTCACCATGCCCGAAACGAAGACGTATCGGCCTGGCCCGAAACCTGGAACCGTTCTAACAGCCGACGGTAAAGTGCTCGCAGTCCCTGCGGGTTGGATTCTTCTTGAGCCTGGTGATGCCGCTTTGACGCGACGCACCAAGGCTGCAGGCCCCCACTTCGCCATGGAGATTGTTAAGGGACGCAAGCGATTTTCCCAAGGGATCTACGCTCCTTCGGAAACGATTGGTCGTATACGATTGGACCTTGAGCAAGAGCGTTCTACCGAAGCCTATTCCAAGAAGATGGATTCGGCCGCGAAACGCCGCGAGAAAGTGCAATCCAACTACGTTGTCGAGTTTGAATCGTCGGTGCTCGAGTATCTAGCATTTCATCCGACGCATCAGATCTTGGCGAAGAAGTTGGCAACGCTGGTCACCGCTCATGCAACACCCGTTGGAAGCGGAACAGTAGCTCGAACGCAGCGCATACCGGTAGAACAGCGAGCAGAAGCGGCGGTCATTGCTTGGATGCGCCATCAAACGACAGCCTATGATTCGATGGTCATTCCGCGAGTGAAGGGAAAGAGGCGCGAGGTACGTCGCATGTTAGCCCAGCGCTCCAAGCAGATTCTCGATTCCTATCGGAAAGGTGAGTCTCCATTGCCGAACTGTCCCTTGAAGATGGCTCTCACCAAGAAAGATCCTTCGGCGTAATCCACGTTCATGTGGATTTCTTTTGAGCATCTGCCAGTCGCCATAAATACCAAGCTCCGATCGTTCGATACGGGGCCCATAATTCCGTAAAGGGAGCAAAATCTTTCTTCTTGGGGAAGGCATCCAATTGATAGAGATGCATCAGTCCCGATTTGACGCCATAGTCATCCACCGGCATGACATCCATTCGTCCCAATGTAAAGATGAGGATCATTTCAACCGTCCATTGCCCGATCCCTCGCAGCGGAACCAATCGCTCGATGATCTCGGTGTCGGTTAAACCTTCGCAGGTGGCTCGATCCGGTACGATCCCATCGCGGGCTGCTTGAGCAATGCCGCGAATGGCTTCCGTCTTCGACTCCGAAAAACCAAAGGATCGCATCTTCGGCCGCCGAAGTTTGAGAATTTGCTCGGGTTCAGGAAACGATTCCTCAGGAAAATGGGCGAGAAGTCGGCCTAGAATCGCTTCGGCAGCTCGCGCATGAAGCTGTTGATGAGCGACGGCCCGAACAAGGGCCTCGTAGGGCTCTCTTTCCCACTCCGGTTCTAGAGTACACTTTCCAGACTGGTGAATCCAAGTCGCGAGTTTGGGACAGGCTTGGACGAGATGTTTTTCAGCAGCGCTGCGGCGTCGTGCAAAATTCTTTTTCATTGTTGGTTACATCGTTGAGTCGGCGAGGAAGCAAGCAAGAAACGCGTGAGCAGCCAGGGCGTCGGGAGACCGAATCAAAGGCCGAATCAAAGGCCGAATCAAAGGCCTCTGCGGAAGCCAATCGATTCTCCACAGGGTTGTGCGTTGATCTTATATTGCTTACGGGGCTTTGGTTATCGGCGATCTGCCTATCTACTCGTGCCTATTATGTGCTTGGGTATCAGTCCTACGTCAACCTGCCCATTTGGCTTGAGCCGTTTGCCGTCCAAGGACTTCCGCTCGTCCTCGTGACCTTGGTCTGTGTTGCTTTGATGTTTTTTCGGGTTCGATCTTGTGCATCGGCGAACGAACAAACACCCGTACCCTTCAAGTTTGGACCTGTAGATGGTTTTCAGGCGAGCCTAGCGCTTGCATGGATTCCGCTGTTCTTTGGTTTAGCGAGGCTTGGCAATTCTGATTTGACCTCGTTATGGATGGAGGCCTTTGCCGTTCTTGCCGGGGTGGGCCTTGCTGCCTACGCAATCGTCCCTGAGGACGCGGATCCACCATGGGTAGGTCGTTGGGGTCAAGGAATGATGTTGAGTGGGGTTGGCCTTCTGACGATGTGGCTCTGGTATCAATCGACGCACTATTACAATAACTTCTTACTTGGTTTTAATGACTTCGGGCACTTTGCACAGCGCGTTGCCAACACTGCCAATGGACGCGGAGTGTTGATGGAAACCGAAGTCCTTCCACCTTTTTGGGATCACTTCAATCCATTTTTGTTGGCCTTCGTTCCTCTTTGGAAAGCGATCCCGTCTATTCATTGGTTCTTCGTCGCTCAAGCACTATGCTTAGCATCGGGAGGTTGGTGGATCTTTCGAATTGCATCGCAACTCGGAATGAAACCAAGCACTGCATGTCTTTGGGGTGGAGCTTGGTTATTGCATCCCAGCGTGTCGCAGATGAATATCGCTTACACGTACGGTTGGCATCCCATTACGTTGGCATTGCCATTCCTCTTTGCACTGGTGTCACGATGGATCAACGATGGTAAGCGAAATGCATTGAACCCAGCTCGATCCTTTCTCTCGATCTTGCTCGATTTCATATTGCTTGTGGCTGCATGTTCGATCGAAGAAAGCGTCATCGTCGTTCTTTCGCTATGGTTTCTCGTACGAGGAATTCGTGGGTGGTTCCTGACGCGATCCCCGTCCTTAGCGCATTCTCTTTTGGATGGTAGCTATCGACCTTGGCAATCGTTCGCAGTCGGATTGGGGCTCGTTGGAATTTTCGTTCTGGTCTATCGCTACAGTGGTTTGGCACCGTTTCAGACGGCGCGGTTTGCAGACTTAGGACAAACTCCTTGGGAGATTGTCCTCTCCCCATTGCGCAAGCCCGATGTTTTTTGGGGACATGTCCTCGAATATCGAACTTGGATGTTTTTGGGATGCTTATTGCTTCCACTCGTTCCGTGGAGAATGGGGAGAGGCTGGTGGTGCTGGCTTCCAACATGTTTGCCCTTGGGCGTGTTGATCGTCTGGAATCATACACCAGCTAAATCGTTAGCCTTTCAATATCCAACGACGTTGCTGCCGTTTTGGTTCTTGGCCGCGATGGTGGGGAGTATGGGATGCGAGCCTTCTTCAAAATGTTTGTCGATATTACAACAAGTTTGGAGCAAGCGTTCCGCACGTTCGGCGCTTCTTTCTGCCGCGTTGGCCTCGATGTTCTTTGGGCAACTTCCCTGGAGTTGCCCAACGATCCGCGACGTGGAAGCTCATACTTACGATCCTGCCGGACCATGGACACGTCGGTCAACAAGCGAAGATGGCTCATGGCTTCTCGGAAAAGTGGAAACGCTGCGGCACCCAGAAATTCGAGCGCTGGCTACCGGACGTATCGCCTCACATCTCGTAGGATGTGCCGATATCGAAACGGTGGGGCAGTGGATGGAGCGTCGGCCGCGATACGAAGAAATCCTCGGTGATCTCAAGCATCCGTTGATGCGTTACGATTGGATACTTCTCGATCGCGTGGAGAGCTTTCAGCAAAATGCTCAGCAGATACAAACCATCGAACACGAAGCCAAGGAACTAGGTTTTCTCGTTCACGAAGATCGTTTCCAAATCGTTATCTTAAAGAATCCGAATGCGCAAACGAGTTCCAATTGAGAGGATACAAAAGTGAATTGGGTCGATAAACAGCGATTGCAACGCGAACTGCTGGCGGGAACGTTCTTGAATTTGGGGTCAGCGGCCTCTGCAGAAATCGCCGCCGCGATCGGCTTCGATTGGTTGCTCATCGATCTCGAACACGGATCCGGTAGTTTTTCCGACTTGCGTTCACAATTGATCGCAGTTTCTACCGGCCCCGCTTCGCCGATTGTTCGCATACCGTCGGTGGATGGAGACCGAGTCAAGTTTGTAATGGATAGCGGTGCGGCGGGAATCATGTTTCCGTTTGTTAGTAGTCCTGAAGAAGCTCGGCAAGCCGTAGCCTGGATGAAGTATCCACCGATGGGACGTCGAGGCGTGGCAGGTGTGATTCGCGCGACGGACTATGGTCGCAAGTGGAAGAACTATTTCGAGGAAGCCAACGAAAAGTCCTTGGTGGTCGTGCAGATCGAAACGATGGCGGCGGTCGAAGCTTCCGAAGCGATCGCTCAAGTCGAAGGAGTGGATGTCCTTTTCGTTGGTCCGTTGGATCTTTCGGTCAATCAAGGAACTCCCAACGACTTTACCACCGATCGATTCAACGCCGCTCTGCAACACGTGATCGCGATGTGTCGTAAGCACGGAAAAGTTGCAGGGATTCTGTCACGCCCCGAACTGGTTAACAAGCATCGCGAGATGGGATTCCATTTCCTTGCATTGGGTTCCGATAGCGGTTCGGTGATCTCGGGGTACCAGCAAGCCCTCAAGGCATTGCGTGGATAAACGATCAACGCTGAAATCTGTTCACGTGAATTGGGAGCATGGAATTGGATCTGCAGATGCGATGGATCGTAGGACTCGGGGAAGCGTTGTTCGACTGTTTTCCAGACCGGCGTGTGCTTGGTGGCTGCACCGCTCAACGTGGCTTTTCATGCTTCGCAGCTCCTCTACCAACCAACACTCAGGCCTTGGTGGTGAGCCGTGTCGGGAAGGATGCGATGGGACAGGAAGTACTCGACAAGCTATCGCAGCAAGGGATGTCGGTTGCGGGCGTTCAATTCGATTCCTCGCATGCGACCGGAACGGTACAAGTGGAACTCATACAGGGTGAGCCTCGCTACCAGATCATCGAAGACGTCGCTTGGGATTATCTGGAATGGACTCCTGCACTTGAAACTATCGCCACCCAAACAGCAGCGGTCTGCTATGGTTCGTTAGCACAACGATCGGAAGCAGCTCGCTCGACGATTGAAAAGTTCTTGATATCGGCAAAGGATGCCGTGCGTTTATACGATATCAATCTTCGCAAGCCTTATTGCGACGACGCAGTACTTGCTGCAGGTTTGCCGCAATCAACGATGATCAAGTGCAATGCCGATGAATTGGAAACATTGTTTCGATTGCATGGTCGAGTCTTGCCCGAATTGAAACGCGACGAAGAATGGCTCGATGCGATTGAGTCGTTACGAAGTGAGTGTGCATATGACGCGATCATGGTAACGCGTGGACCGAAAGGGTGCACGATCGCAAGTTCGCGGGGAGGTGCTGTGGGTGAGCCTTGCAGGCTGGAGCCTGTTCCAGGAAGTGATCCTGTTGGGGCGGGCGATGCGACTGCAGCAGCTTTGATGGTGGGATGGATCCAGGGATGGCCTGTTCAGAAGATCGCGGATCTCGCCAATCGTTTGGGTGCCTTTGTCGCTTCTCAACCCGGCGCTACACCCCAGCTTCCTCAAGGATGGATCATTACCTGATCATAAGCGACATAACGTATGTGTAATCGCTTACTTTCGTAACTTGGATTGCGCCTTTTCGACGATCGTTTTGAGTTCTTGATTTCCATTGTAGAGATTGACGATACTCTCCCAGATCTTGGTCGATTCGATGACGTTCCCTTGATCGGATAGTTTGTCGGCTTCATCGAGCTTGGTCGTAAGAAACTTTTGCAACTCCGTATGACTCATCGGATTGCGTTCGATCTCGCGAATCTGCCTTCTGGCGAGATTGACGAAAGGTCTTTCTTTCTCTTCGTCCTTCATGAGATTGACGATTGATTTATATTTCTCATAGGCGGTGATACGGTCGCCGAATCGTTCGTAGCGACGAGCCTCTTGGTATCGAATTTCACCTTCGTTTTCGGGAATGCGTCCCCTCTGGGCATTGCGTTCCATCTTGCGTTCGGCGTTGTTCATCTCGATCGTATCGAGTTGTTCCTGCGCCCAATCGGCATCTTCGGTATTGGGGAAACGCTCGACGAGTGCCAGCAAGTACTTGTCGCGGGCATCGTTCCAGTCGACAGGGTCGTTGGTTACCAATAGTTTCTCGGCGCGTTCTCTGAGCTGCCTTGCATTCAAGGGCATCATGATCCATCCGATACCAAGCAAGATGCAAAGGATGCAAACAATTAAGAACCAAGGGCGTTCGTAGAACGAAGGGCCTTCCACCTCTTTCTTGGCTCGCTTGGGTTTGTGGCCAAGCACGCGTTCCGCTTCCGCGCGATCGACAGATCGCATTTGCAATGGGCTAAATCCGCTGACTGCGTGTTGAGCAACGCTGATCCCTTGCGTCGCTCGCTTTTGCGCTTCCTTGAGGGCTAGAGCTACAGCAGCAGCTGTATAAGGACGGCGTGCGGGGTCTTTGTCCAGCAGTTGCTCGATGATCGCATTGAGCCAAACGGGGCAATCCAAGACGATGGAAGCCACTGCTGGAAGTTGATGCGTGACGATCGACTGACGCAATTCTTCAAGTGTCTTTCCCTGGAAGGGGCAACGCCCCGTCAACGCGTGGTAGAGAACGGCCCCTAAAGAATAAAGGTCGCTAGCGACTTCGAGCGATGCATCCTCTCCCTCCAAGCATTCTGGGGCTAGATAGGCCAACTCGTGTGGCTGAGCGTTTCGTTGAAGCAAATTGTTTGCCGACCATCCTCGCGCAAAGTCACCGATTCTCACTCGCGATCCATCACGATCCACCAAGATCTTGTCGGGGCGAAGGCGACCATGGATGCGACGTTGTTGGTGCGCTGCTTCCAAGGCTTCGGATAGTTGAATCCCATAGTCGAGAACGACTTCCCATGGAAGCCTTTGGCGACGATCTAAGAGTTTGTCCAGCGATTCGCCATCGACAAGTTCATAAACAAGATAGGCGTCGCGTTGATCGAATCCGCCCCCAAAGCAACGAACAATACCGTTGTGACGAAGCTTCTTGAGTTGTTCCATCTCTTCCGCAAAATCACGTTTCGCTTCAGGGGTCATCCCCAGTGGAACAGAGAAGATGCGGACAGCAACTTGGAGCTTCTGTTGAATGTGGACCGCTCGATAAATCTGCGAACCGCGACCTCCCAAAGGAGATTCGAGAGCCAATGGTCCAATCCGAGAGCGTGCCATGATGGTCTCGCTAAGCTCCTTCGCTGGCTTGCCCTGCAAACTTCAACGCGTTCAAAAGACTATCGCGAGCCGAATCCACATCCACAACCGTGGCGACTTCCATGTTCCGACGGTGCATGCCAAAGCCTCGTCGATCGACAAGTGTGGCGCCGCGAGTCATTTGGCCCAATTCCTCGATCTCAACAAAGGCTTCTTGAGTTTGAAAGAGGGTCGGTTCCGTAACGTTGAGCAACGCGATCACAGCCGGGAGACAAATCGATTCGGACGCCCGAATTTGCCGATGACTACGAAGAAAGAACGGAACAACCTGGTGAAGCAGCTTTCCGACGCGAGTGTATTTGGGTGGGAGATGGTCGATAATCTCGAGGCCGAAGGAAAGTTGACGGCAGACTTCGAGAGGCACCAGGGTCTTGGTGGTAGGTGAGCGAAAAACCGAAGCGGCACTGGTTGGGTCAAAGTGCATGTTGAACTCGGCGATCGACGTTACATCGCCAATTCCATCGAGTGCACCTCCCGACATCACGATCCGATCGACCGACTTCATCAAACTCGGATCGCGCTGAAAGGCTCGTGCAACTCCGGTCAATGGACCTAAGCAAAGAATCGTGACGTCGCCCGGATTGGATCGCAATTGATCAGCGATTAGCTTCTCGCTTGTCAAAACGTGCTGGCGACCGATGGGTTGCAATTCGATATTGCCAAGTCCATCTTGTCCGTGCAATTGGCGGCCGTCACCGATCGCAGCGTCCTCCGGGTCGGTCCCAGCCCCAATGCGAGGATGGCGAGGTGGATCGAGGAGTTCCACAATGGCCTGAAGGTTCTGCGTGCTTTTCTCCGCTTCGACGGTTCCTGAGCAGGAAGTTACCGCCAGGATTTCAAGTCGGGGGTCGAAAAGAGCGAGCGCTAGCGCAATGGCATCGTCGATTCCTGGGTCGCAGTCGATGATTAGTTTTCGCGGCATACGCAGTGATTTCTACCACCGTTCTCGATGGAAGCAGCTTTCAAACAAGGTTCCCAAAGTCGATAGACTCTTCGTGAATCGCAACTAGAACCAAAACATTCTAGTTTATTGGAGGTCGAGTTGCCTTCACCCTCCCTTGAAGATTTGTGAAGATCCTCTATTCGCACCCCTGTTCGCCCGCGAAATCCGAATCTCGGTGAGATGAGGAGGGCGAATCCCAGCAACGTCGATGCTGGGCCAAGCAACTATATGCAGTCCTTTTTAGCGGGGAAGTCGATTAGCGGGCGGTCCATCCACCATCGACCACCAGCATGCTACCGGTCGTAAAGCTGGCCGCTGGACTGGCAAGATAGATAGCGGCGCCTTGAATCTCTTCCAGACGCCCCCAACGATTCATGGCTACCGCACCCACGATCGATTTCTTGGCTTCTTCGGTATCGGCGATCGGGATATTCATTTCCGTCAAGAAAGGACCGGGACAGATGGCGTTGCATGTGATCGCGAACTCCGCCAACTCCAGGCCTAGGGCTCGTGTCATCTGCACTACCGCTCCTTTGCTGCTCGCATAGGGCGTGCGATTGGCCAAGCCCACCAATCCCAACGTGCTCGCAAGATTGATGATTCGCCCATACCGCTGTTGCTTCATGATTGGAACGATGGCTCTGCAACTCAACCAAGTACCCGTGACGTTTGTTTGCATCACCGATTGGAATTCATTCTCCGAGAGTTGATCGATGGGGCCACGAATGTTGATGCCGGCGCTATTGATAAGGATATCGACTCGTTCAAACTGCGAACGGACGGCCGTGGCCATCTTTTCGCATTCAGCCTGCTGAGTCACATCGACTGATGCAAAACCGGTTGGAACCGAGAATCTATCGGCAATGAATGAGGCGGCCTCTTCGGCTTGTTGTCCATTGCGACTAGCAATGAAGATCGAAGCCCCAGCGCTAGCCAAGCCCTGAGCCATGGCTAAACCCAGGCCCTTGGATCCACCGGTGATGACCGCAACTTGTCCCGTAAGATTGAATAGGGAAATGCCTGGAAGACGTTCCATAATTTTTAATCTCGACGCTGCCTGCGCATCGAGTCTTTCATACTTACAAAGTCAGAGATAAGAAAGATCACAGTTGTAAAGGCTGTGATGACTTCTAACAACATAACGATCTTGGCTGGAATGGTCGTTGGAGTAATATCCCCATAGCCGAAGAACGAAAAATTGAGAACGCTAAAGTAAAAGCAATCAAACAGAATAAAACCTATGTTCGTATCGCTTTCCATGCCACTCAAACTTCCCGGTGCGAGCAGTTGTAGAAGGCAAAAATCGACCGAAAAGGAAATCGTAACTTCTGCCATGTTGTAGGCCATGATCATCAAGAATCGGTGATACGGCATATCCTCCGCAGTCGCTCGAACCAATTGCCAAAGTGATTCCGCGAAATAATAGAAGGTCTTCAGGACCGCACAAAGTACCACAGTCCAAATGCAATAGGGAACCATTACAGGCCCGAACCATTGGGAAAGGCTCCATATTCCAAACCCAAGACTGATGATCACGATCACTTCCAAAAGCTCGCGCAAATGCATCGGGAGCGAAAGCCTTTGGCGTGAGGAATCGTTGGAAGGATTGGGCTTTGAATCAATCTGCATTGGCGTTTCCTTGGATGCGATGCGCTGCTAAGTCGTCTTCTTCGCCCGCTAGAAGATCGCTAAGCCTTTCACGTACCGCTTGCCTTCCGTGCTCTAACCAATCCAACGAATCGGTAGGAACTCGTTCGAGTCCAACGCGTTTGAGAACGTGATTGATTCGCCATACCAAGCGATCATTGGTCGCGTAGTCATAAAGAAAGCGTTCGGCAATGAATCGAGGAATGAGTGCCGCCAAACGATCGGCGGGATGTTTGCTAATCCGCGTGATCGTGTGCTCGATCAATCCAGGGTCGAGCGATTGAAGGATCGCGTAGTATTGATCGAGCTGATCCGGTGCAGATTGGATGAGCTCGTCATCGAGAAGTAGTTCGAGACTGATGTGGCCCACAAAGCTCGGACGCATACTTTCATCTGGCCCGAGTACTGTCCTCAGTTGTCGCGAGATGCTTCCTGAGATCTGGTAAAACGCTTCTGTTTGGTGGAACCATCCGTCGTCGTAATGATGTTGGATGATGCCTTTCGCCAAGGAGACCACGCGAGGATCGGAATCTTGAATCAGAGTTGCGGCCGATTGCGATCGAGCGCGGACGCGGCGATCCAGTACGCTCAACCAATCGGGGATAGCCGTACCAGCAACGAGATACGGATCGTGTAAATAGCGTCGAGCGTGAGTGAAGAAGTTCACAGGAGCAATCGTTTGGAAAAACTAACGAACAGGTTCACAGCCCAGCAGTCGCCGAATCAATCCGACCTGACCAGTGTGAATGGATTCATGAAGCGGACAAAAAAGAACGGCGCCGAGCTTGTTCGGATAGACGGCGTAGGGCATATCGATCGGTTCCAAGAATTGTTCTAAAGGAAGCGAGCGAATCGTGGCAAGCGAGGTGGTATGAATGCGATCGAGGGCCGCCAGTAGCTCTTGGGGTGTTTCTTGGAGATCCTCAGAAGGCTTTGAACCTTTTCCATATTTTTTTCGAAGCCATCCAGGCATCAATTCTAGATCTTCCTCGGCCCGTCCTCGCTGGCGAAAGAGCAACAATCCGTACTCGGCCACGGCGAGATGTCCGACCTGCCAAGCCAAATTGGATGGGGCTCCACATGGAATCGATTTCCATTTTTCCTCGGGAACGTGCTTGAGCAGGTCCAAAACATAGGCCCGGATAAATTCGAGCTGTCCGAGAGCCGTTTGTAGATGAATCTGAATCACCGCCGTCGTCAAATCGGTAGCATTGGGGGAAGGTTGTTGCGACATCGAGAATCTCTATACTCTTGAACCGTACTTGACCAATCGTATGGAAGAACGGACATTCGCGGATTATGAAAACGAAAACACTTGAAGCCAGTATCTACGATTTCCCTGTTTACTACGATCTCATTTTTGGATCGGATTGGGCTGCCGAGTTCAAGTTCTTGGAGGCTGTCTTCCAAAAGCACGTCGACGGGAAAGTGAAACGCGTCTTCGAGCCCGCATGTGGCACGGGCCGATTATTGTATCGCATGTCCAAGGCGGGATATACCGCCGATGGAATCGACTTGAATGGCAAGGCCATCGATTATTGCAATGCTCGCTTGAAGAAGCATGGCCTGAAATCGTCGTCTTGGGTGGCAGATATGTCGGACTTTACGGTGAAGAAACCGTATGATGCTGCCTTTAATACCATCAACTCATTCCGGCACCTATCTACGGAGAAGATGGCTGCCGATCACTTACGATGTATGGCTTCGGCGATTCGTCCAGGCGGCATCTACGCTCTCGGTTTCCACCTGACACCACTCAAGGGAACGCCGACGGATACAGAAAGTTGGTCGGCACGTCGCGGTCACCTCGTCGTCAATACGCAGATGTGGCCCCGCGATAAAGACCCGAAGAAGCGCATGGAGCGATTCAATATTCGCTTCGATATCCATCGCCCAACCGGATCGTCTCGGATCGATGACTGCTTGGAGTTGCGAAGTTACACCGCCAAGCAGTTTCAGTCGTTGCTGAAGAGTGTGCCGGAGTGGGAAGTCGATGCCGTTTATGACTTCCGTTACTCCATCGACGATCCCATTGAAGTGGATGAGTGGTCTGAGGATGTCGTGTTCATTCTCAAGAAACCCAAACGCTGACGTTATCCCTGCACGAACTCATCGAAGATCTTCTTTTGTTCGGTCATGGCTGCGACCTTGTCTTTAGGATCGGTGCGAGCTTCCAAAAGAATCCAGCCTGCATAATCGATCGATCGAAAAAGCTGAAGCAGTTGCTTGTAGGGATACTTGGGGTCATTGAGCTCGCGGACATGGCAGGTGTCCCCGAAGCGAGCTTTCACCATGTTGAAGTTCGCTTCGAGCCCTTCGCCATGGAGATCTTCATCATTGCTGTTCCAGCATACTGCGACGTTCTTGTGATCAGCAATCTTGAAGATGTCGCGAATCACGGGGAGTTCGGACGTGCCGGAACCATGCACTTCGACTCGAATTTGTTGCCCGTAGTCGGCGCCATACGCGGCGACTTCGTTGAGCGCCTTGCCGATCTGTTCGATGGTCTTTTCGCGAGGCACATCTTTGACAAAGCCATTGGGCTTGACCTTGACCCCGGTTCCACCGCAGTCGTGCATTAGCCGAATGAATTCCTTCGTTTGTTCAATGTTGGCTTTGAGCTTCGCTGGATCGTTGGCGTGATACTCAGCGTTGGATCCATAGCCGACGAGTGTCACTCCGCTATCTTGAAATCGTTTGCGAACATCAGCGCGTTCATTCTTGGAAAGACTTGGTTCCACGCCATGCTTGTGTACCGTTCTTAGTTCGACACCCATCAGTCCCGATGTCTTGCACGCATCGATGACCGTTGGGAGATCCATGTGTTGTCCCCAAAGGTAGGTTACCAATCCAAATCGCATCTTCGGTGCCGTAGCCGATAAACCAGCAACGAGTGGATTGGCAACGAGGCGACTTGCGAGACCCATTGCCATCGCAGCCCCCGCAGCCTGTGTCGTAAAGGCGCGTCTTGTTAGTGACATCTTCGATCCCTTGTCATGAATGGAGAGGAAACCCCCAGTATACACCTCTACAACGTGCCATCCACCTATTGTTGACGCGCACACAAGGTGTCAGCCACCTATTGTTGATGACGGAATTTGGGTTCGTTTGCAGGTTTTGGGGCTGAAAATGAGCTTGGAGAGCTCATTCGGTTCGGCTTTTTGGCAGAGATGGATGCCAGAAGTAGGCGAAAATGCCTTTGAGAGGGGAGGGAATGCGCTAGACCGCTAGACAGAGTGTCGTTCGAGATCGCTTGAAGATGGAGTAGTGGTAGAAAAAACTACTCGGTAAAGCAGGCGCATAGGATCGTTGGCCACGACTCCAGGCGATGTTGCGGTTCTTGGCTTCCTTCTGAAGGTTCACTGGTTTGCCCGCAGCATAGCACTTGCCGAAGTACTTGGAAAAATCCCATACCAAGTCACACCACATCATCCTTCGAATTCCGATTCGCTCGAGAATCGGTTGAAGGTCATCGAGGATCTTGCCACGTTTGTCGGGGCGTTTTTGACGACCCGTCCAATCGAAGAGCAGCGTCGAGTACTCGGCCAACGTCATCGACAAGAAGCCCTTATCGCTGGCTCGTGTTCCTCCATGATGTGGCTTGGGATCTACGACATCATGTTCGTTGAGTTGCTTAGCGGCACGTAAGCCATGTATCCTGAGCATTAGGCATGAAGAGTTCGCTTTGCTTTTGGCTCGTTGTCTTTCTTTTTGAATTTTTTTCGTTTTCTGAACGGAAGTCGCTTAGACACTTTTGTAATCCGAGCAACTTCTTCTTTGTCATGAGGAAACCCGCTTTTGCCAATTTGATCTGCTGCAGAATCGTCTTTTCATCGATCCTAGAAGGTTCCAATGCAATCGATGTTGCAATTCTTTTAAGAACCTTTTTGCGGCACTTGATGCGATCATAGGCCGAGGTAAACCTAGATGCCTCTGGAGTCTTTGCCATGGCGGCTCGCACAGGATTCAGATCGACATACATCGCGCATGCCAAGAGTCCCGCTTCATCGACAATCTTCTGAGCCTCAAAACGTCCTTCCCAGAAGCGGCCAGTGCACTTGTCTTCATTGTTGGCTTTGCGAGCTATGAAGCTCGGAGATACAGCTCGCATGAACCAAGAAATACTCGATAATCGCTTGCGAAGTTCCAACATTCGCTTGGCATCGGCCATCTCTTTCGCGATCTGCTGTTGCGTTGGTTCACCGGAGGCAATCATCTAATCTTTTCCCAGGAAAAAGCCTCGGTAACGCGTGGCGACATCATCCGACCACGGCAGTTTACGATGTCCGGCCGGGTTCGCAGAATCGAATGCACATGGTTTGACATGACCACATAGTTGAGCACATCGACGCCGAAGGCAGATGCTAGCAACTCCATCCTAAGCCGAATCCAGCCACGCCGGTGCTCGAAATCCTTTCCTGACGCCTCATCTTTGCCTGCAAGAAAGGCCCTTCGCACACATCGCTGGACGCAATGAGCGATGGCGACTTCCTCTTGCCCAAACACCGAATCCCGCTTAGGTCGCGCCATGATTCAACTCCTCCGTTGAATCCTAGCGCGGCAACTTCCGAAGTCAACAGTAGGTGGCTGACACCTTGTGTTGGGTGCCTTGTGTTGGGCGTCAACGATAGGTGGATGGCACCTTGTGGTGTGGGGAAAAGGAAAGAGGCCGACGGAAGTCGGCCTCTTGGTGGTTCTTAGAAGACGTCGGTGATGAAGTGGTGACCGAAGTGATAACGGCGGTTGCTGGGATATTCGTTATGCCACTTTCGGTTGTAAACGGGGATTTGCATCTCCGTTGGATAGCGATAGTACAGGCTATCACTGCTGCGATAGTATTCGCTTCCCCAGAAGTTCTGAGGATAATAGACGTACGGATAGTGGTTGAAGCGGCTGTAGTCTCGATTGCTGGCCGCTCCTCCCCATTGTTGCCCGTAGGCGTTTTGCTGAGCACTTGCATCGCTGGTCAAGCTTACCCAGCACACGCCGCTGCAAAGCATCCCCAAAAGTAATTTGCGGACCATCACTGCCTCCCCCAATTTGTCTTATAACCGCCTCGCGGCCTGAGTCTTCGTTTGCCGTGACGCGTTGTAATTGGCTCCCTGTCTCTTGAGGAGCATCTGATATCGACGCTGTTACCATCGGCATGCCGAACGATCAGAATTGAAGGAATATTCCGCATAGAGCCATCTAAAGGAGTTTCCCTTGGGGTCTGCCTAATTGCTATCATGCAGGAAGGTCGGCCAGTCTACGGTAACGGTTGAGAAAGGAGTTCGATATGATCGCTCCCAAATGGAAGAGTTTGCCGGATGGTGCGGTAGAGGGTGCATGGTGGCATCTCGATACCAAGACCAACCGAGTCATCTGCGATCTCTGCCCCCGCCAGTGCCATCTCAAACCGGGAGATCGCGGTTTCTGCTTTGTCCGCGAGAACCGCGACGATCGAATGGTGCTTGCCACCTATGGTCGAAGTACTGGGTTCTGTATCGATCCAATCGAGAAGAAACCGCTCCACCACTTTTATCCAGGGAGTAGTGTCCTCTCCTTTGGAACAGCGGGTTGCAACTTGGGGTGCCAGTTTTGTCAGAATTGGGATATCTCCAAGTCCCGCGAAACGGAGAAACTCAGTCAGATTGCATCGCCTACAACCATTGCCCACGCTGCCGAATCGCTGAACTGCAAGAGCGTCGCCTATACCTACAACGATCCGGTGGTTTGGGCCGAGTATGCCATTGATACCGCCATGGCTTGTCGTGAACGGAACATTAAGAATGTCGCCGTTTCGGCGGGTTATCTTTCACCCGAGGCTAGGCCTGCGTTCTTTGAGTATATGGACGCGGCCAACATCGATCTCAAAGGTTTTACAGAAGAGTTCTATTCAAAGATCACCTATTCTCATCTTGAGCCTGTTCTTGAGACCCTGAGATATCTGAAACATGAAACCCAAGTTTGGTTTGAAATTACCAACTTGATCATCCCAGCTCTGAACGACGATGCAGATACCCTCAAGAAGATGTGCGAGTGGATTGTTCGCGATGTAGGGCAAGATGTGCCGCTTCATTTCAGTGCCTTTCATCCCGACTTTCGCATGAAGGATCGACCGAATACTCTGATTGAAACACTCATCCAAGCCTATGACATCGCAGTTCAAGCTGGATTGCGTTACGTTTACCTGGGCAATGTTCACGATAAAGATCGACAGTGCACCTATTGTCCCAACTGCCGGGCTCGATTGATCGAACGCGATTGGTACAACCTAGGAGGCTACGCCCTCAAGCAGAGCGCTTGTAAGCATTGCGGTACTACTATTCATGGAAGATTCGATGATTTGCCAGGCAATTGGGGCGCAAAACGATTGCCGGTCAACATACAGAAGTATGCAATCGAGGAATCCTCAAGGGTGTTGCAACCAGCACGAGCCGAATCGACTGAACAAACGCCATTATTGAATTTGAAGAACATGTCTACCTCATCAGCCTCTGAAGCATCGTTGCTCGATTTCGCCCTCATCACAAAAGAGCAACAGAACGAGATACTCTCCGCAGCATCAAAGCATATTGTGGCTGCCGTTTCCAATACGCATGTTTCCGGATCGATCTTCGAAACGGGAAGTTTATTGCAAACCAAGCAAGTCTTGGGGATCTTCGTGACGCTCAAGCGCGGTAAGACTCTCCGAGGGTGCTGTGGCCTCTTAGGACAGATCATGTTTTTGGGCCCAGCCTTGGCATCGGCCTCCTATCGCACGGCTCGCGAAGACACTCGCATGCCAGCGATTTCACCAAGCGAGTTGCCTTTTTTGAGTCTCGATGTGACCTTGCTCTCGGAAAGCGAACCGCTAAAGGGATTTGGAAAGGATCTTTTGACTCAATTCGAAATCGGTAAAGATGGGCTTCGAATCCGACTGGGAAATCAATCAGGCTTGCTTTTGCCCAGTGTTCCGGTGGAACAAGGTTGGTCCAAACAAGAGTACATGGAAGCTTTGTGTCGCAAAGCGGGATTGCCTAATGACGCATGGTTTCAATCCGAGGTGCAGGTCGAAAAGTTTCAAGGGTTTATGATTGAAGGGCATATCGATTCCGCGCTTTTGGAGAAAGCACCGAAACGAGCTAAACCGATTGCTGACCGAGAGCAAGTATTGGGACTTTGCCATCTCGTATGGCAGAATATTCTTGCTCTCACTCAGGGAAAGACCCCGACCTATGTGCACCCCAATCTTCCAGACGGAAATGTGCATGGGATCGTGTTATCCATATTCAATTCAGCCACACAGCAGCCACTGGCCCATTTGATACGAGTGTCACTACGACCTGGGATGGCGCTTCAAAGTTCGCTCTTTGAGCTCAGCCAAACTGCAGCAAAGATTTTGACGCAATCGCGGCCCAGCAAAGACATTCAACTCGAACTTGGGCTCACGGTCCTTCACGATCCTGCAGCCCATGGAGTTCTATCGGCTGACCAACAGGAGGAGCCCGTCGCTCTTGAGGGCATCGTAAACACAGAGCGAGCTGTGGTGGCTATGATGGGCGGCTCGCGCGTCGCTGTTGCGTTTGATCCTGCCAAATCGATCGAAGATCAATGTCAATCGGCAACGCAATCGCTCACACCTCATGGGAGGACGGTCGCTATCTATTCGATGGAAGCAGTATCGACCCACGATCGAGTTCTTGCTTCGTCCACTCCCGCTGCCAAACTCGCCTCGGGAGTTCGACCTCCAGCCGTCGCTGGAATGTTTTATCCGGCGGATGATCAAGAGCGCCGACAACTCGTGCAAGGATTTGTTGATGCATCGTCGGCAACTCGCAAGCAAACAGCATTGGCCATCATGTCGCCGCACGCCGGTTTGAAATATAGCGGCCGAATCGCTGCAGATGTTTGGAATCGAGTTTCCATTCCCGAATCGGTGCTGATCATTGGCCCGAAGCATACCAATGAAGGTGTCGATTGGGCGGTGGCTCCTTATCGAAGTTGGCAGCTTTCGACGGCATCCAGTTTTTCTTCGGATCAAGAATTAGCTCAGGCCATTGCGAATGGTGTTGAAGGTATGCAGCTCGATGCGGCGGCGCATCATCGCGAACATGGAATTGAAGTTCAGCTACCTATCCTCGAGATTCTCTCTCCTCAAACGCGAATCGCTGCGATCGCAATGGCAGGTGGGATTTGGAGTGAATTGCAAAGCGCTGCGAGTCAGCTTGCGTCGGTCTTGCGTGCATTGCCTCGCATGCCGCTCCTGGTGATCTCGAGTGATATGAATCACTACGCACCCGAAGCGGAAAATCGACGCTTAGATCGAATGGCTCTCGATGCCATGCTCACCAAGAATCCGCGTCACCTTTTGGATGTATGCGTTCAAAATCAAATCTCTATGTGCGGAGTGTTGCCCGCAGTGCTCGTCATGCAGACGCTTATCGAACTTGGGCATGCACTGCGATCGAAGAAATTGCCTACACGACAAGTGCAGAGGCCTTGAGGGACACATCCAGAGTCGTAGGTTATGCGGGCATGCTAATCCGGTCTGCCGGGGAATATTCTTGATGGTGAATGCGAAGAACTGGGTGGCCAAGTTTGCTAATGCGTTTCGCGGAGTAAGGCAGGGCATTTCGGGGCAAAGTAGTTTTCTGGTGCATGTCCCCATGGCGATCATACTCTAGCTTTGGCTTATTGGCTTCAATGCAATCGTATCGAGTACTTGGTTCTGTTGCTTTGTATCACCATCGTTTTTGCTGCCGAGCTGATGAATAGCTCGATCCGAGCGACTGGCGAGCCGTAACCCAGGAGAGCATAACGAACATGTTGGGGCAGCTGTGGATATCGCAAGTGGAAGTGTTCTGGTCGCGAGTATTGGGGCAGCCATCGTTGGCGGGGCTCTTTTCCTGCTGAAAGTCCTGGAATGGCCGATGTGGTTTCATTCCGCGTGAACGATTCGTTCGCAAGGAACCGGGATTTCCATTGCAAACCGTTTTCGGTTACTCTAGAGAGTCTCTTCTTGTTCTTCTTTTCAAGCTACCTTTTTGAACCGGATGGAAACGCTGGATGAACGATTGTTGGTCCGAGGCAATTGCTGAACGGTACAGCTTGGCTCTGTCCGATGATCTGCGCGATTGGTTCGATGGAGATTGGAATCGATTCGATTGTTCGAGCGAGTTTTGTGATTTCTCGGTAATCCCATCGCTCATGGATGCGGCGCCTTCCTGTTTTTGGCCAGGCTTTATGTTACCGGATACGATTCCCATCATTGGGAATCGATTTGGAGATTGGCTTTGCCTTAAGGTTGGGAACGATGGCAAGTGTTGCGAGATCGTTCATTGGTATCACGGAGGCGGAGACTACATTCCTTTTGGTAGGACGTTAGCGGAAGCCCTCCTGTACGATGCTTGTCAAAGCGTCAGCCCAGAGCATCAAACCTGGGGTGAGGTTTCGGAAAAGGATCCATCCAAGAAGAATATTCTTGAATGGATTGCGCCTCGTCTTGGTGTTTCGATGGCCGTTCTGGAAGAGATAGTCGGCCTCTATGCTCGAGGGCATGTCGTAGAAGCTACCGATCGTTTGCTCGAAAAGGGATGGTGCACGACCGTTGCTGCTCGCGATCGCATTGATGCTGCCCTGGCTACCCCATTGCGTCGCAAGGCCGATCCCAAGTTGGCAATGAGACTCGGCGTAACTTGGGAGAAAGAGATGAACCGTTGGTTGTTCGATACGGATTTGATTCCGTTAGATCAACGAGAACGACTTCATGAAATTCTAGGATCATCAACCGATGGCTTCGCTCAGGATTGGGATGCGGCCGAGAAAGAAGCTCGCGCGGTTCTTGCACACCGCCAAGATCTAGGCTGGGCGTTCGACATTGCGGGCTGGGCGGCATTGCGAAAGAACCAAACGGCAACGGCGATCGATTGGTGGTGGCAAGGAGTGCAGACGAGTGTTTTTTCGGATCAGTCAACGCGGTTTCGAAGTCACTGGTTCGATCGCAACTTTGGCAAGTTTGCGGCTCAACAATTGCACGAACTGCGAGAGTTGCTTCCGAACGACATCGCCATGGACCCTTATTGGTCCGCGCTGATTGCGACGGAGGTTGGAGATGCTTCGCAGCGAATTACGGCGCATTGGATCGGACGTGCTTCACAAGTCGGACTTTCTGCGGGCGATTGCTATGATGATTGGTATCGCGCTGGTTGGGATGTCGGATGCCACCAAGTGGATTTGTTTGCGATGATTCTCGATCAGTTAGCTCAGAACGGCCGACAAGCAGGTTGGGAAGCCAAAGCAAAGATCGCCAAAACCTACCAAGCTCGGTTAGCGCAGCGGTTCTAAAACGATCTAGAGAGCGATATTCGGAAGCGTTGCCGAGGAATCCACGTAAGCGACACGGAATTGCTTACGATTCCGATCAATCGATGCTCGACATATGGCGAGTCACCGCAATCACTTGAATCAACCCTGCGCGTTCACTTGGCTCATTCGAATCAGACGCACAAGTTCATCGGTGCTGAGTTTACCGGCGCGGTCGGCTCCATCGAGCACTCCTGCGATGAGTTCCCGTTTATCATCGTGCAACGATAAGATCTGCTCTTCGATCGTATCTTTGGCGACAAGACGATAAACCGTTACGGCTCGCTCCTGTCCGATCCGGTGAGCGCGGTCGGTGGCTTGATCTTCCACTGCAGGATTCCACCATGGGTCGAGGTGAATCACGTAATCGGCAGCAGTCAAATTCAAACCGGTACCTCCCGCTTTTAAAGAGATGAGGAACAGGTCTCCATCGCCACCTTGAAACGAATCAACCGCTTCTTGGCGACGATGCGTGGGCGTTGAACCATCTAGGTACTGGTAGCGAATTCCAGCTTGATCCAAAGCCTCTCGAACGAGGCTCAAGTGTTGAACGAACTGGCTGAATACCAGAGCGCGGTGTTCCCCTTCACGAAGTTCTTCCACGATCTCCATGAATAGATCCAGCTTAGCAGATGAAAACGTCCAGCGAGGATCGACGAGACGTGGATGGCAAGCCAACTGCCGCAGTCGCGTCAACCATGCCAGGACGCGAATCCGCTTTTGCTGTTCGTTTTCATTGCCATCGGAAGAAGACAATTCCGAGAGAGCTGCAAGGCGCGCCGCATCATACTTCTTGCGTTCGGCATCGGAGAACTCAGCGATGCGAACGATTTCGGTTCGAGGTGGCAGTTCGGTGAGCACTTCCTTCTTGGTCCGTCGCAGGATGAAAGGTCGCACGACGCGCGAAAGGGCTCGCAAGCGATCGACATCACGATCCTTCTCGATGGGTTCGGCAAACTGTTTGCGAAAGCGTTCCCAAGATCCAAGAAGCCCAGGGCTGATCGTTCGCATCAGACTCCAAAGCTCGCCCAAGTGATTTTCCATCGGGGTTCCGGAAAGTGCCAAGCACCAATCGGATTCGACACTGCGAACAGCGCGAGCCGTCTTTGTTTGATAGTTCTTGATGAATTGGGCTTCATCGAGAACGAGCGTATGCCATTGTCGCGAGGCAAATCGATCGACATCACGCTGCAAGAGTTGGTAGCTAGTGATAATCAGATCATTGGGGCCAGCAGTTTCAATCAAATGTTGGCGATCATGTTCGCGATAGAGTTTGGGTGAAAGCTGAGGTGAAAACCGTTGCGCTTCGCGTTGCCAGTTGACCCCAACACTCGTAGGAGCAACGATCAAGGCTGGACCTTGAGGGCCTCGTTCGAGCAAGACACCGAGAGCTTGGACGGTCTTACCGAGACCCATGTCATCAGCCAAGCATCCTCCAAGTCCCCATTGGCTCAGTTGCGTTAGCCATTGGAATCCATGCTTTTGATATTCCCGCAATTCGGCCTTGAGACCCGCAGGTGGCTCGGGCTTGAACTGTCGGATTTCGTTGAGACGTGCAAGCGCCTCTTGCCATTTGGCATCGCTTTCATACGCGATGTCGTCACCTAGGGACTCTTCAACGATGGGTGTTGCAGCCTTAGCGATACGCAATTGTCCATTTTCGGAATGGGCAACATCGTAGATTGCAGTGAGTCGATGTCGGAGCTGTTCGCTGATCGTTGCAAACTGCCCATTGCCTAGCGGCACAAATCGACGACCCGTACGAAGTGCCGCTAAGAGTTCGGCCAATGGGATTTCGAGGCCATCTAACGATGCAAAGCCTTCCATGCCGAACCAATCGCGTTGGCTACTGAGTTTCACTTGAAGGCGTTGCGGCGTGATCTCGCCCACGAGCCGCATCGTACGACTCTTCGGCCAACAGACCGGAGGACAGGATTCGCCCAAATCTTGAAGTCGTTCGATCAAGGTAAGTGCTAAATCGTCCGTCTCTGCCAGCCAAGTAAAGAGACCATCCCGCGTGAGTTGATCGAGTTCCAATAGCTTGGCAGTCTCTTGAGCACGCTGTTCTTCCAACTCGAGATTGCGAACGAGTTGGAAACGCCCTGCAGGAGTTGCAATCCGAATTTTTTGAGGTTCCATACCCGGAACAGGCGGATCGGACGACGCATCGCATGCAACGCGAAGACCAACGTGCAATCCATTGCCTGAAAGCGTCGGTGTTAAATGGACTTCAATAGCAGCATCGAGTGGTTGTTCAGGGCCGGCCAATGCTTCGGGGAGATTCAGCTGGATTGGCTTGGTCGCGGGTTGCGCGATCAGGTCGGCCAATTGCTCAGCCGACTGTTGATCCAAGGTTGCCTTGCGACGTGCAGCTGCTCGGAAATTCTTCAAGACTTTGAACATTTGTTGATTCATCTGCGAGAACCAAATAGTCCGTCGCGGTATTTGAATCACAACAGCCAAGTACATCTTGGAATTAAGCTCGTAAAGTTCGAGCCCTGATGTTTGAGCATCGATTCTGTCTTCGCCCATCCATAATGCGGGACGATAAAGTTCGCCATCGTACTCCATGCGCAATTCAATGGGCTGCTCGATGATATTGGCAGGAGTCAGATACTCATCATCAAATGCGACATTAGGGTGTCCCGCAAGCAATCGCAACGCTTCGCGGAGACCCACACCGCTGGAAATGATTCCATTGGAAGCCATGTCGAGCATGGTGGCCAATATGCGATCGTTGGGATGTTGGAAGTGATCGTCATGGAGCGTTTCGAAAACTTCGCGAACGCGTCTTCCTTTACTCCAGCCACCTCGCTTGCGAAGCTGCTGGGCGTAGGCGACGATCCCAAATGATTCTTGATAGCCCAGGGTGTAACGATCCGTCGTAATACGCCATTGCACCCGCGTCTCGGCTTCCTCTTCCGTTGGTGCGGCTGCCTGAAGCTGCGAAATGGATTCGACGAGCTTGGCCCCAATCGTTCGCCCATCGCACATCAAACTTTCCAGAAAAGTCAGGGCGGCTTGGCTGTCTACTCCACTGAGTTTCTGGCGAAGAAAGGTAACCAAGGCAGCCGTATGAGGGCAGACCTCCGTCTTCGACTCAAAACACGAGCAGGTCGAAACGTACTTTTTGATCGGCGACTTTGTGAATCCAAATTCGTCTCGACTAGCCAGATTGGGGTTTGGGTCGAGTTGCAATTCGAGGTGAGTGGTGAAGAGCGAATCTCGATCGTAGGCTCCCTCAAACTCGAACTCGAACATCATTTGCGAACCAGACCATTCCAAACGCGGCTGGTCGATGATCTTGAAATACCGAGCCAAAAGCAACTTGTGGCTTTTGATCGATCGCTCGATGCGATGGAGCGTTTCAAGGATAGGGACGATCAGCTCCGATCGTGCGGATCTTTCCAGGTCCTTGGCTGTCTCCATCGAGGGGCTCCTTCCCACTGCAAATTGGGGTGGCAAGCATAAATAGGTAAATCTGGCGAGAAAATCGGCGCAGCCCATCAGTGTGTACGAAAGTCGGGGTCCATGGCAAGCCGTTTTCTCAATTCTCGAATTTGACAGCCCCTTTGAGGGGGTTTTGTCAACAATAGGTGGATGGCACCTATTGGCAGTTTTTGGGTTTTGGAGGGGGAATGGAGGTGGGGTTTATTGGAAGAGGACCTGGAGGTCGTCGAGCGAGAGCTCTTGGAGAAGTGAGGGTTCGCCGGAGACGATGGCGTCTGCCAGCTGCTTTTTGGACTGTTGGAGCTTTAGAATCTTGCCTCGACCGTGTCCTGGCAGATCATCCGATAGGCTACCACGGGCTTGGTTTGCCCCATCCGGTGTGCCCTATCGATCGCTTGGGCCTCCGCTGCTGGATTCCACCAAGGGTCGAGGATATAGACGTAGTCGGCTGCGGTGAGGTTGAGACCCACACCTCCTGCTTTGAGGCTGATGAGAAAGATAGAACACTTGGGATCCTCTTGAAACCTCTCTACCTTCGCGGCTCGGTTGCGGGTTTTCCCGTCGAGATATTCAAAGTTCCAATGACGACTCTCCAACTCGCTTTGGACAAGAGCTAGCATGCTAGTGAACTGCGAAAAGACCAAAACCTTATGGCCCTCTTCGATAACCTCCTCCAGTTGTTCGAGCAAAAGCTCAATCTTGCTTCCAACAATGGGAGATTCAGGATCGACGAGCCGCGGATCGCAAGCGGCTTGGCGAAGACGCAGCAATGCTTCGAGCACCTGAATCTTGGACCGCGAGATGCCAACATTGCGAACACGCGAAAGCAGCGATTGACGGTAGTGATCTCGAAGCTCGACATACACCTTCTTCTGTTTAGGCGGCATCTCACAGTACAGAGTCTGTTCGGTCTTATGCGGAAGTTCTTTTAGCACTTGAGCCTTCGTGCGACGCAAAATGAAAGGGCGTAAGGCTTGGTTCAAGGCCAGAACTTGAGAACGATCCTCTTCCACGGAGATCGTAAAATTGCGAATGATGGATGGTCCAAGCATGCCAGGATTCAAGAACTCAAAGAGGGACCAAAGATCGCCCAGATGATTTTCGATGGGAGTGCCCGTCATAGCAAGTCGGTGATCAGCATTCAAGAGTTTCACCGCTTTGGAAGCTTGGGAACTCGAGTTCTTGATCGCTTGTGCTTCGTCGAGAATGGCGTAATCGAATGCCACAGGCGCAAATCTTTCGATATCCAATCGCAAGGTTGAATAAGTGGTAACCACCAGATCGTATTGCTCCAAGCTCTCGACATAGGCATGACGCTGTTGTCCCGTAAAATCGAGAAGCTTCAATTGCGGAGTGAACTTCTCCGCTTCCTCGATCCAATTGAAAACAAGGCTCTTTGGGACAATCACGATGGACGGTTTCTTCGACTCGGCCTTACGGGCCCGTCGAACGCGCCGCGACTCTAGCAAAGCTAATACCTGAATGGTTTTGCCAAGTCCCATATCGTCCGCTAGGCAACCACCGAAACCGTACTCGTTCAAAAACTGAAACCAGGCCAATCCTTCGAGTTGGTAGTTTCGCAGCGTTCCTCGAAGGCCCTTGGGCTGGGTTGCCGTTTGCACTCCAGAGAATTTTTTTAAACGAGTGCACAGCGTTGTAAACGTCTTATCCAATTGAACGTTTTCATGAGACGCGAGCATGGCATCGAGAATCAGTGCCTGATTCTTCTCAAATCGATAACCAGAATCATTGGATGAGCCTACATCTGCCAGTGGTGCATACTTGGCGAGCCATTGTTCGGGAAGCAAGCCATGGCTTCCATCATCGAGACGTATCCAGTGTTCCCCTTTGCGATACGATTGCAAAAGCGAGGGTAGTCCGATCGAACTCGACTCAAATCCAACGTGGCCTTCGACGTCAAACCAATCTTGTTCGGTTCGGACTTTGATATGCATCGATGTGGGATTGCGAAAGATCTGCCCTTCGGCCACCACCTCCCAACCGAGTTCGAGAACTCTGCGGATCAATGGTACGAACCATTTGCGATGGATTCTTAGTTCGTGACTCTGATCCGAGTTCTCATTGAAATGGAAATCGCAAAGATCATGAAAGATCTGGGTTTCGGCTTCGATTTGACGAGGATAGAGAGTCCATGAAGGAGCGTCCCAGACATCTCGTTGCGATGCCGTAGAGCTCACCTCCGTTTGACCATACTTGAATCGAACTTCTGCTAAAAAATAGTGAGCATCTGAAGGGTGATTTAGCAGTACGAGTTTTCCAATCGGCGGTGTCGAAGAATGATAGATGGGCAGCCTGCTGTCAAAGAGAATGCGCGGTACCGACGGATGAAGGGTTAGTGCTCGGAGTAGAGTTTTCATTTCATCCAATGGCACTTCGAGCGTCCCTGCTTCTCTCCACCTACGGATCGCATCTACTTGTTCTGGCGCAGTAACCTCCAGTTGGTCCTCGAAGAATAGGCATCCTGATTCGCATAGGGCTGTAATGTTTTCGACATGCCGCTCTTCATGATGACCATCTAGGGTTTGACGAACTATACGCGGGACGACAGAAAGAGACTCCGATGTATCCGAGCCCGTAATAAAGATTTCCAACTCCCAGGGTGTTGCCTCGCCGAATACGAGTGGAGTCGTCTGTTGAAGAGAATGTTCGCCGCCATAGTTGAGAACAAGCCGTTGCTCATCACAGAGAAGCTTGAGTATCTGCGCCAGAGACTCAGGCTTGAAATACCAGTCCGATCGCGTGTCTCTTAAGCTCGGGAATCCAAAGTGGTTGATTTGGTTCTGATTCCAATCTAAATGCTCGAGCGCTCGGCGGGCTAAGGGATCGGTGATCTGATCCAAATCGTATCGCGAAAGTGAAACTTTGGTCGGTATGGTATTTTCACCACCCTTTTTGCGCCGCGACTGGTAAGCAAGAATGCGAAAGCGTCGTGCCTTGGGGACTTCATAGGCAGGAATTGCAAAGATGTAAAAGGGTTGAAAGGGAGTACGAAGAAGCGGTGGCGACGATTCTAAGTTGGAAGGAACCATTCGGATGAGTTGGTGTTGCCAAAGAGATTGGGGATCATAAACGTCCGAGAAAAGTATTTCTTCCTCCGTTTCTTGTTCATCGTTCTCTTCGGCGAAATCCTCTTCATCGTCATCGAAGCTCGAATAATCGCTGGTGTTCCTCGACTTCTTGGGATCCAGCAAAATGCGTTCGCCAGTATCAAACTTGTCGAAGTCCAGGGTATAGATCGCAACCGACCCTTCGCTCTCAAATGGATAACCAACGAAATCGAGATAACGTAAGGTGGCCCATAGATGCTTGCAGAGATCGCCCCCTTGAAATCTTGGACAGTCACAGTGAACGCCGATGTTTCGATCTTCAAGCTCGGAGAAATCGATGTAGACGTTGTATTCGCTTTGCCCGTGAGCGATAGCGTGAATGCCGCAGTCCCCGATCTCGATCAAGTTCACATGGCCGTGCTGAAAATACTCCTCGCCCCGTTCCCGATCCTGAGGAAAGAACAGGAGACTACAGCACCGAGCAAGAGAGGGTTCTGTCATCGTTTCTCCTGAATATTGCGAGCCGTGAGTATCGCTATAAGGATTCACGCCGCTCGTTGCATAGTCCGTTAACGCGTTTCATCGAGCCGGGAGATGCGCGTGATCAATCGCATTCCTTTGAGCAGCCAGCGATGGTTGATGTTAAGATTTGTAGACGATTCGTATCAACCATAAGCCTACAAAGAACAGTACCGCATTGCCAAGCCATACGCTGTAGGCTGGCCATTCACCGGACTTGGCTTGTTCGAGACCCAATCCAAACAAGGGGAAATAGATCAAGAGAATGGGGATAAAACAAGCACCAAAGGTCATCCAGTAGTCGGCGGTCTTCATGTAGATGGCCAAGGGAACTCCCATCCATACGAAGAAGAAACAGCTGAATCCCAAGGCCCACCGACGCCACGGTTCCAATTGAAGGCGTCGAAGTCGATTCTGGCTTTCCATGCGTTTGCCTCGCCCTGTATTGGCAGTTGCGTCGGCAAACATATCCGCTCTTCCAAATGCGGTAGCCAGGCTAACATGTGACATGAAAGAATCTTCGATGGCCCGAAGTTTTTGGCGCTCTAACTTAACTTCCTGCGACATGCGACTCAGCGCAATGGTGGCAGGCGTGTCGGTAATCTTCCCCTTCCGTGTCGTTCGCTCTAAGGGAAGATTGAATTCACGTCGGCTGCCATCGATGAGTTGCGTCGTTCCAATGTCGACTTGATAGTCCACCAACTCGATCTTCAAACTGTTTGAAGCCGCATCGAGCGATAGTTGGGCTCGTTCGGCCGTGATCACCTGAGGCTCGCCTCCATTGGGACTGTGCAATGTAATCACAGGGCGAATCAGCCAATGGTCTTCGACGTCGGAGACAATGATCGAAAACCCTTTTTGGGCGTAGTATTTTTGATTCTTGAGCGCATTGTACGAGACCTCTTTGATCGAATGAATGATTACTTGGGTCATGCCAGGCGCACCCCATGACGCCGCAAGATCGGTCAGCCACACGCCGATCGGACTCAGGATCAGCGCCATGAAGAAGGTTGGCTTCATGATCTGGACAGGAGATATTCCAGATCCCTTTACGGCGATGATCTCGTTGTCTGCAGCCATCCGACCGTAAACGCTGGCCACCGCAAATAGAAGTGTGGTCGGCAATGAAAACTGCAATGACATCGGTAGGATGTAGGGAATGAGCTTAATGATCGCTGGACCACGAATTCCCTCGGCCACGGCGCGCTCGACCACCCAACCCATCACGATCAATGTAGTGACCGCAAGGATAGCGACGATAAATAGCTTGAACGTCTCAAAGAGGATGTATCGATTGAATCTTCGCAACATGGTCGGCGAAGTGTATCAATCTAGGCGTTCTGGGAGAATGACAGATTTCTTTGAATGCTATCAAAAGATGCTGTCGGAATCTTTGGCTTCCGAGCGATAGTTGCGCATCAATTGGGTGATCGCGATCAAGGCCGCAGAGAGTTCCTGAATGGCCTGTTTGTAATCGCGGCTGCGGCTCGCTTGTTGTCCACGATCCAGCATCGGCTGTACCGATCCCCAATCGAGTTTCCAGTCGTTTTCTTTAGAAGCATCGCGTAGGGCTTCGATGGTCGATCGCAATTGATCGGTCAATTGCTGGTCCGGTTTGCAAGCATATCTGCGATGGGGGCCGCGTCCGTATTGCGGGCTATCAAAATCGACCAGGGTTTCCTTGGGACGTCGCTGAGCGAAGCCTGTTCCAATGGCAATCGATCCCAACACTGCAACCACGATCGCCATAGGCCAGTGTCCCATGAACAGGAGAATGGCCGCTGCTAGAAAACAAATGACGGTGACGATGGCCAGCGCTGTTGAGAACTTACCGGATTCCACTTCACGTCGGGGTTCAGAGGTCGATGAGACCGCTGGGGTGGTGATGATCTGTTCGTCGGCAATTTCAATAATGAGAACAGTGATGTTGTCTGGACCACCACGCAGATTGGCAAGATCCACCATGACCTGAGCCGCCATGTTGGGATCCAACGACTGCAAAAGTACTCCCATCTCTTCGTCGCTGATCTGTCCCGAAAGTCCATCGCTGCAGAGCAAGAAGCGATCGCCTTTCCGAAGGGGAAAGGGGCCTTCGATATCGACTTGAACGAGTGGGTTAGGACCAAGCGATCGCGTGATGACGTTCTTAGGTATCACTCCAGATCGAATGGTCTCCTCATTGACTTCGCCGCTGGCCTGCATCTCCCAGACCAAGCTATGGTCGAAGGTCAGTTGTTCGAACTGTTGACCTCGCAATCGGTAGATGCGTGAATCGCCGACGTGAGCAGCCACGGCACCTTCGGGGAGTAATGCCAAGACGCTGGCAGTCGTGCCCATATTCCGAAATTCGGGATTGGCTTGTCCCCTTCGATAGATTTCCGCATTGGTATCGGTAATGGACCGAGCCAAAGCCTCGGCGGGAAGGAGCTTTTGGTTCTTTTGGTAGTGATGCGGTATCAGATCGGCTGCAAGCCGGCTGGCCAATTCTCCTGCCGCATGTGCTCCCATTCCGTCGGCCACGATGAAGAGGTGCCCGATTTTTTCCCAAGCCTGAAGGGAATCAGCCAGGACGATGTTGTAGCTATCCTGGTTGTTTCGCCGCCTCATGCCCGTGTCGCTGAGAGCTGCTGTCTTGATGGCCTGCGACCACTGACTGGATAGGGATTTTACGGAGTCCGTAGCGCTCAAAATTGCCAACCGCTTCCAATTCCACCGCAGGCGTTGCGAAACGAGAATCTAGGTGCCAGGCGCGATATTGTAGTTGTACTTATGGAAGATTAAAACCGATTCCAAGCCGTTCAGGTCGCTTTGGACCTGATTTCTTGATCTTCGACGCAACCTATCACAACACCTGAACTATTCTGTCGTACCTCGCTTCAAAAACACTCAACAGGTCGGCTCGGACCTTTCCAGACTCGATGGCTTTCGCCATGAATTTCTTTCCTTCGCGCTTGAAAACCGAAGTTGCTTGGGGATCAACCGACAAATAAACCCCACGAGCGGCGACATCGGTACCTGCATCGCTATCAAAAGACAGGTCGGCCAGTCTAAACTTCTTAGCGGAAGCTCTCGAAGCGGAAATTGACCTCATTGTTTCCGCCGTTTGCAATGATGATGTACTCATCGATGCCCTCGACGAACGCCACGGTCGTATTCCTCCGCTGACCTTGAACGTTTCCCAGCCGATAATTTCCGGACGCTCGCCAAAATCGATGGCAAGAATATCTTTCTCAATTGTCCAAGTTGATCAGGCCTCGCTAGTTGGCTGCGGTAGGGTTCTTCGCGAGCCAGGAAAGGATTTCTCCAACTGCGAATCAAGCAGTTCGAGATCCACGCCTCAATCGACGTTCTCAATTTCTTGGGCGCTCGCTGAACTCGCTCTCCTGATGCATTCAAGGGCATCAGCGGAGCAGGGGGGGCTCAGAGGTCAGCGTTGGCGTCGGTGTTGGTGCAGATGGAGTTGGTTATCAGAACCGTTGGCATCTCACTGTTAGAAACCATTGGTGGGGGAGATGGCTTCTCCATCGATTGCCCATTCATGGCCATTGCATTGTCCTGTGGCGATGCCTGTTCGTGGAGAGTGGATGGAGCATCAAATTTCGAACTGTCGACATCGAACTTGGACTCGTTCTTCACTGCTGGCTGCTTGGTGCTGTCCGTTCCTTTGCATCTTCCTTGCGAGGCTTTTTGGTCCGCTGTACTTGCGCTTTCTTCAGTTCTTTCCTTTGTTAGTTCGATCAATTTTTGGTAAGGCCCATCCATCCTCAACCGCAACGAGACCGATCGAACCTACCAGCAAGGAGCCCGCGATCCAAAACGTCGAATGATTTGACGCCTTCTTTCGTTTTCGCAATGGAGTGGACGAATTGCTAAACGAACGGGTGGGAAGCTCGACTCCCGCAGTGTCCTGACTCTGTGATGACGCGGTAGGCGTTGCGTCCCAGTCAATGAAGCGATTTGCAGTTTGTCGCAGCGTATTTCCAAACGATGGTCGATCGATTCTTCTGGCTCTAAGGAGTCGCTTTGCGATTCGACGTACAGTCCCATATTGAATGGTTCAGACGGATCACCCTCAGGAAAGACCGATCCCCACGATGTTTCAGAACGACTTGTCTGCGTTGAGCTTTCCGCTTTTTGAGACTTGGTGCCGGACAATGCATTTTCTGAGGCTTGCATCATTCGGATTCTTCGCCGGCAAATCGTATTCTTCCTCTGTGGATCGAGCAGCGTTGTTTTAAGCTGTTGAATCAAAGGAATGATCGCTTCCCATGTCGTGGGATCGAATTGAGATCGCTTAGTTCAATTCTTGAACGGCGATTGTCGTCTGTGACCACTTTTCGATCGGACTCGAACTCCAGCAATACCAAATATAAGGCACTCGTGACTGCCTCGTTCGATGTCGATGGAACGACCGAAGGATTTGGCTCCGCCAACGGCTACCAGGCAAGCATATTTGGCCATCATTCCCAGGGAGCACTAAAAGTTTCGTGCTCGAGGATCGCGTTGTTGTTGGTCACGCGAAACTGTTGTCGAAATCGGTCAAAGCCTGTGCGCAATGATGAGCCCTACCCACAATGGTTCTTCGTCTTTAAGATTTGGCAAATTCGTCGCCCACCGCACAACGTGGGAAACCAGGATTCCGAATGCTCCCAATCAACCAGCAAGAGAACTGATGCGTAGCAGAAAGGAGAAAGTTGAGATGGGGAGATCCTAGAGTTCTGCGGGGTGGTTGAGGGGTGGAGGAGTCACACATAACTTAAGTACGAATAAAACTCTTTGGATGATCAACACGCGGCTCGCATGAAAAATCGCCGCACCGTGCACAGGTGACAAACATGACCAACAGGAGCGATCGAGGTCTGAGTACTGGCGGGAGGGCGGAGCCAACGTGGCAAAAGAGGGATTGGGTTCGTCGTTTCGATCTGACAGCCATTCCAACGCCCTCGAGGGAATCATCGAATCGAGGTCGACAATCGGTTTCTTAACGTGATTTTTATAGGCATCCTTTTACGAGGCAACGAAGAATCGAAGTCGACTGAAGGAACCAACCATTTCTAATCAAAGAGGCAAATTCAGTATAGGTTAATGGTCTGCGCATTTTTCGGCATCGTAAAGAAGAAGGGGGCTCAAGCGCATCCTTCGTGTCGGTGGTGTGACAACTCCCGCAAAGTGCATGGCCGCATGGACTACAAGAAAGCATACGGTTCTACGTCCGGTGACCCTCTTACAGCCTGGTATTGTCGTGCATTGCAAGGCATGGACTATGCAGAAGGCAATCCACTAAGTACAAGGCGAACGGCGGAAACTCATCCGTTTCGCTTCGGCCCTACGTTTCGAACAGATGTCGCTGATGGGTGCAATCCGCGGGAAACTGGAAAAGAAGTTATCCGCTTGGTGCCAAAAGGTCCATCGTCCAGGTGCTACCTCGACGATGGTCCAGAGTGCTCGGCGTCTGGTTAAGTGGAATGCAAGTTCGGAAGCAGACGAGATGCGGCGTTCGTTTGTCGCCTCGCAATCGTTCAAACCCACAACCGATTGAGATCGAAGGTGCTCGGCGCGTCCGTTGGCGCGTATCAGTGGATGAAATGGTGAAGGACCGTCACTATCGATGATCGATGATTGGCGATGGGGATGGCCTTGGTGCATTGGCTTTGGGAGGAGAACCGAGTTTCATTGCGACCCACAGAGGGCGAGTCCTCGATCAATCCTCGCGAATTCTATTCGGCCATGGAAGAGGTTGCCTGCGGATACTGCGAGGCTTGCAGGTGAGATCGATGAGTTCCTGGGATGGAGTGGTCTGAGGAGCTGAAAGGAATCGCTTCATGTACACGATTTCCTTCAATCTTATCTCGATCCATCTACAACTGCTCAGTCGGATCAGGATGCCGCGCAGCTTTCTCCCTTCGGATGCCATCGCCTATCTCATTTGTCATACGCGCGAGACGGTTCGACAGCACGCACTCGATGAGAACAACTCTTGCATGTTATCGTCGTGATGTATCCATTGGGATCAAGGCCAGCTCCTGGATAACCATACCAGGTAAAGACTGTTGTCCGCAGTACGGGTGACACTGGCCTGACCCGATCATTCGTATCGACGGCAAAAGCGAAGGAGATGATCGATCTCAAGAACGTCGCCTCACTAATTTTATCCGCTGAACAGCCTTTATCGAGTTCAGGTAGGCGCCTGCATAGCCGCTTGCCTCGTGGGTACTCGCGAATCTATGGCGAACGCAAAAGTGGATCGATCACAACGTTGAACATAGGTTCAGTCGTCACGCACGCTTCCGCGGTTTGCGTGATCGATGAGTCCATTGAGGCCAGAGTTGCTTGATCGATTCATCCATCGAGATCATGCCATCACCGTCCGGTCAGGATGTAATTGTCGATGCTTTCAAACAGGCGAATCGCACTTCCAATCGCTGGTGTATTCACGATCTCAAAGGGCAAGTTCACCTTTTTCGCCCGGAATACTGCTGGCAAGCAATCGTTGACAAACGACAGAACGCAAACAGTGAAAACAGTTGTGTTCGCATACAAAGCGAACCTGTTGAGAAACATGTGGCGTAACGCGATATTGGCTCCTTGGCATCGCGCGGGTATGGTCGACAACACCAAGTGGCCCGTTTCGGCAGCGCTCAGGGCCATCCTTGCGGTTTCTACATCGCGGATCTCACCAACCAGTATAACATCGGGATCTTGTCGCAAACCAAAGCGAAGGCCATCGGCGAACGTATCGACGTCATCTCCGACTTCTCGTTGTGAGATGAGCGATCCGCGAACGCGTGGGTATTTATATTCGACTGGATCCTCGATCGTCAAAATGCGAAGATTGCCGGCCTGATTCATCATGTGAATGATCTGAGCTAACGAGGTACTCTTGCCCGAGCCTGTAACACCTGAGAAGAGGACCAAACCGTTAGGAAGTGCGGCGATGCGTTTGGCGAGGTCTTTCGGAAAATTGGACCATTGAAAATCGGGGATGGTGTCGGGAATGACTCGAATGCACCCGCCAATCCCGCCCATGCTCAAGAATAGATTGATTCGAAAGCGATGAGCTCGACCATCGATTCTCACCTCGATGGCATAGTCCCAATTCTTCTCACGGTCGAATTCCCGCTTTTGCGTTTCGGTCATGATCGGAGCCAATATCGACAAAAGCGATTCGGCTGTAAGTTCTTCTTCCTGATCCATCTCGATCAATCGTCCATGCGTTCGCAAGGACGGTTTGTATCCGACAAGGGCGTGGATGTCCGACGATTGTGTTGCGACGGCAAGTTTGAGCCAACGATAGACGGCATGATCGGCAAGTGTTTCATCGAGTTGGGGCATCGAAGAATCCTAAGTCAAAAGGGTGTCTCGGACATTCAACATAACACCATGTGAGCCCAAGTGGATCGCTGAAGGCGCAGAATGGCAGGGAGCAAGAACGATCAACTTTGGTCTATTGGAAACGATATTTTGGGCTCCTGGCCACCGTCATGATCCTAGACTGGGATTCCGCGAACGGTTGACGTGCCATCTCCTTTTCAGGTTAGAATAAGGCGATCGGTTCATCGATGATTTCCTCCCTTTACCGAACGTGCCGCACCATGAAACGATTTACAGGAATGGCTTTAGGAGCTGCAATGTGCATGTCTACATTAGCGCATGCGCAGATTCGTGCAATCAATCAGGAGGAATCGAAAGTTCCTGCCTATACCGTGCCCGATTGCATGGTGACAGCGAAGAACGAAAAGATCACACAAGTAACGCAGTGGAAGAATCACCGACAGTATCTCGTCGATCAGTTAGCGCGATACGAGTATGGGTTCCTTCCCACCGACAAGGTCGATTTGCAATGGAAGGTCATCGAGGAAGGGATCGCTTGGGATAAGGTCAGCTATCGCAAGCAAATTCGAATCACCCTCGCGCGCGATCTACCATCGGGGCGTGTTTCGGTTCCCTTGGATCTCGTCCTGTTCACGCCGAGAGAAAGCTCCAAGCCTGTTCCCTGCTTTCTGGGACTCAATTTCGTCGGCAATCATGGGATGACCGAGGATCCCCAGGTTTTGATTCCCAATACTTGGGTCCGCGAAGATAAGAAGACGACCGAAGGAAACAAAGCAACGGAAGCGGGGCGCAATCAATCGGCTCATCGATGGCCTATCACTCAAATCACTGCGCGTGGTTATGCGGTAGCTTCGGTGTACTATGGCGACATCGATCCCGATTTTGATGATGGATTCAAAAACGGAGTACATGCACTGTTCCCCGAGTTTGTCGGAGATGACGCTCATCCCGATCGATGGGGATCGATTGGAGCATGGGCATGGGGCTTGCAGAGAATAGTCGACGTTTTGATTCAGCAGAAAGATCTCCGTTCCGATGCAATGCTGGTGGTAGGGCATTCTCGATTGGGTAAGGCTGCCTTGTGGGCTGGGGCAACGGATGAGCGGTTTCGCATCGTCTATTCCAATAACTCGGGATGCGGTGGTGCAGCGCTAAGCAAACGCGTTTTTGGTGAGTCCGTTGCTCGCATCAATACGTCGTTTCCTCACTGGTTCTGCCGAAACTTTCGGCAATACAACGACAAAGAAGAGCAGCTTCCTGTCGAGCAGAATATGCTCATTGCGGCTATGGCACCACGTCCAGTCTACATCGCAAGTGCGACCGAAGATCTTTGGGCAGACCCCAAGGGTGAATACTTGAGTGGATGGTATGCGAATGCAGCCTATGAACTTCATGGCCTCAAAGGGCTTCCCTCCGAGACCATGCCCGAGCCAGAAAAGATGGTTGGGGATGCGATCGGTTTTCACCTACGCATTGGGAAGCATGACATACTCCTCTACGATTGGGAACGCTACATGGATTTTGCAGATCGTCACTTACAAAAGGGAAAGAACTAGATGCGAACGTTAATGATCCCTAAGAAATCGATGCTGCAATGCTTGCGTGTCAGTCTGATGGTAGGTGGTCTTGGCTGCGGCGTATGGAATTGCATCGGTGATGGCATCACCTGCGCGCAAGAAACCAACGTTGCGGCGAAAGAAGACGAAAAGGCGATCGCGCTGAAAAAGTTAGTACAGCAACTTGAAGCCGATACGCTTGCCGAACGCGATGCTGCAGAGAAAGGCATTTTGGAATTGGGGCCATCGATCGTTCCCATGTTGCCAAAAATCACTGCCTCGACTTCGGCCGAGGTTGAAGTGCGCCTTCGTCGCTTGGTAGAAAAGCTCCAGTCGCAACAAACCGAGGTCGTCATCAAACCTTCTAGCGTTACGTTGAAAGGAGTCATGTCGCTTAGCGATGCTTTGCAGTCGATCAGCAAACAAACAGGCAACAAGTTGCTTTGGGATACTCTGCCCGAGAAACAATTGAATCTCGATCTGGAGGACGTCAGTTTCTGGGATGCTTTCGACGAAGTATTGGATGAGGGGGGCCTTGATATCGAACCCTTCAGTGAAACAGCGGGGGCGCTCAAGATACGAGCCAAGCAAGTGACTTCGGGACTCAGAATTGCAAGTGGAGTCTATGTCGAGTCGTTTCGTTTGGAGCCGATTGAGTTAACCGCGACGCGTTCCATCAAAGATTCGATGCAAGACTCGCTTCGAGTCAAAGCGTGGATCTCTTGGGAACCTCGTTTCCGACCGGTCTATATGCAGTTTCCGATGAAGAATGCCGAGTTGATATTGCCCGACGGCACGAAGGTCCCTCCAACCAATCCTGAAACAGCACCCGAGTATTCACCGCAAGGAAATGCTTCGCAAACGGAGGTGGAGTTTTTTATGGGATTGCCCGCCCGCGATTTGAAAAGTGTCAAAGGGTTGAAGGGGAAGTTCATCGCAGCGATTCCTGGTCCCCAAGTTCAATTGACCTTTGAACAATTGGACAAACCAGGTAAGAAAACACAAAAGTCCGGGAATCTTACCGTGACGATCGATCGCGTCCGAAAGAATGGCGGCATCTATGAGGTGATCACTCTGATCAAGCTCGAGAACGCCTCGCAAACGATGGATTCGTTTCGTGGATGGGTCATGAATAACGAAGCCTATGTACTCGATGACAAAGGGAGTCGCATCGAGAATGTAGGTTGGCAAACTTATAAGCTGGGTGGCGATGAAGTCGGAATCTCGTACTTGTTTGATATGTCCAAAGGACCTGATAAGTATCGATTCGTTTACGACGCTCCTGGCGCGGTGGTGACGAAAGAGTTCACCTTCAAACTGCCCGAGATGCCATTGCCTTAATTGTGGCGATGCTCTTTGAGTGAAACAAAAAAAGGGGACGAGCAACTCATCCCCTTTTCGTTGGTATTCGTTTTAGCGAATCCACTAGGCAAATGGATTGTATTTGCCTGGTACTGGTACTGGGTACTTGCCATCTTCACCTGGCATGGTTGGTGGCTGCGATCCCAAGGTGTAGTTGTCGATACCAGGACATAGATCGCGACCCTTGGCGAGGAGTTCGTCCCACTTAAGAAGCTTACCAGAGTAGCAAGCTTCACGACCCAGGATGGCGGTAAACGTCGACTTCGCGCCGTACTCACCTTCGTTGTAAATCTTGCCGGCCATCAATGCTTCGATCAAATCGTGCTGTTCTTGCTGGTGGCCATTCACGCGTTTTCCATTGAAGTCCCAATTGGTGGCACCCTTGATCCATCCGGAAGGATCGGATGTACCTTTGGAACCGTGAGCAAACTCGCTCACATTGGACCAACCACCTTCGAGGTGTCGCCCTTGGCTAAACATCTTGGTGCCATCGGCAAAGGTGTATTCGCAGAACGTATGGTCGAAGATCTGCGATAGGCGGCGATCGCCACCCATGCGTTGTTCACCACCACCCATACCATTGCACTCGACTGGGAACGCGTTCTTGACCCAGCATCCAACGTCTAGATTGTGAATGTGTTGTTCGCAAATCTGATCGCCGGAAAGCCAATTGAAGTGATACCAGTTGTTTACTTGGTATTCCATTTCCGACATCTCTGGCTTGCGTTCGCGGTGCCAAATGCCGTTACCATTCCAATAGACGCGGAGGCAAATGATGTCCCCGATGGCGCCATCGTGGAGTCGCTTGATGGTATCCATGTACTGAGGCTCATGACGACGTTGAAGACCGATCGCAACCATCAGGTTCTTCTTCTTCGATTCTTCTACGGCTGCCAATACACGTCGAACGCCAGGAGCATCCGAAGCCACAGGCTTCTCCATGAACACGTGACGTCCCTTCTTCACAGCATACTCAAACTGTTGAGGCTTGAATCCAGGAGGAGTGGCGATGACCACCAAATCGCAATCGACATCGATCGCATTCTTGTAACCATCAATGCCCGTGAAGATTCGCTCGGGGGTTACATCGACCTTGTCGGCGTTCTTCTTGGAGAGATAGTCCACGCATCGCTTCGCATTGGCATTGAAGGCGTCGTGAACGGCAACCAACTTGGTGTTGCCTTTGGTGTTGAAGATCTGTTCGGCGGCTCCGGTGCCACGACCACCGCATCCGATGAGCACGTAACGGATGGTGTCGCTGCCCGCTGCGTGAGCGGTGCGAGCGATTTGGCTTGCTACCGCCAAGCCAGAAGCGGTCACGGTTGTATTCTTGATAAAGCTTCTGCGGGAGAGGTCAGTCGTCATAGAAAGACTCCTAGAATCACAAGGTAGGTAAAAGACTCGAACTATTGTAACTACTCCAAATCGCCCGCGTGTTCCAGAGAGCTTTACGGAAAGTGCCTGCTAGAAATATTTTTAATGTTAGGTGCCGCGGCGGGACTAATTTTTGGAAAAACAGGACGGAGCTGTAACTGAGGCACAGAAAAGGCGAATCGCTTAGGTAACGCCTGGATTGGTTCCGTCAAAAGGGTTGAAGCGATGGCCGTTTGTTCGGTTTGTGGAAATACGATTCGAAAAGAAAATGAGTGCCCCGCTTGCTTGCTCCGTTTGGGGGTGGGATCTCGCGAAAAACCGCAAGATAACTGGGAAGATTTGGCTTCTTTGCGTGCGCAGTTTCCCAATCTTGAAATCAAGCGGCTCATCGGCCGCGGTGGAATGGGTGCCATTTTTCAGGCGCGGCAAACGACTCTCGATCGAGACGTTGCGCTCAAAGTCATCGCCAAAGAAATTTCCGACGATCCTACGTTTTTGGAGCGATTCGAGCGAGAGGCCAAGGCGTTGGCGAAGTTATCGCATCCCAATATTGTCGCGATCTTCGACTACGGCCGAACCTCAACGGGTTTAGCCTATTTGATGATGGAGTATGTGGATGGGGTCAATCTTCGCGAGGCCATGGCAACCAAAAGTGTCGGAGCAGATGATGCGCTCGACTTGGTTGCAACCATTTGTCGCGCTTTGGATTACGCTCACAGCAAAGGTGTGGTGCACCGCGATATCAAACCAGAGAACATTTTGTTGGGCGAGGATGGCGCTCTCAAGGTCGCCGATTTTGGAATCGCCAAAATTGTGGATGAGTCCAATCGCAATCCCACGTTGACCGCGACGCGTCAGGTCCTTGGTTCCTTCCATTATTTAGCGCCCGAGCAACTTGAATCACCGGACAAGGCCGACCATCGCGTCGATCTCTATGCTCTTGGCGTAGTTTTCTATGAACTCCTTACCGGTCAATTGCCGCTCGGGAGATTCGAATCGCCAAGCACCATGGTTCGAGTCGATCGCAGGTTCGATTCGATCGTGCTCAAGACCTTGCAACGTCGCCCTGATCTTCGATATCAAACCGCAGCTCAACTCGAATCCGACCTTATACATCTGAGAGCGACTGCCGGACAAGGAGTGCCAGTGCTCCAGCCACTTGAAGCGATCCATGCTGTTGCGCAGACTTCGCATTCGTTTCCTTTCGAGTGCGAGTCCTATGGTGGTTTCGCGCGGACGTCGGGGGTTGTTCAAGCAAATCCGCAAGGAATCCGAGTGGAGTACCGTACACGCGATGCGCTTTTAGGTTGCTTTGTTTCATCGGATGTTTCCGTTGTCGAAATACCCGTACAGCGTTTGTCGCGATGTGATTTTCGTCCGGGTGTCTTTTCGTCAAAGCTCATTCTGCAGTCGAGTTCGATGACGGACGTGCGAGACTTTCCTACGGCCGACGCGGGTTGCATTCGCTTAAAGATCAAGCGAACCGACAATGCCTTGGCCCGTCGCGTCTTGGAGTCCGCTGGATTCCCTGCGGATATCCTCGGAAAACAAAAATTTCCGGCCAATGATGTCCCTAAGCATCCGTGGATTGCGATGATGTTCGTCGTGATCGCCATCATCAACACGGCTCTTTTTGTCGTGTCGATTATGATGTTAGCGATGAACGATTCAGGTCAGTTCACGCCGATCGGAATTGTCTTGATTTGTTTGATCTTAGCTCCACTAGGGATCGTCATTCCTTGGCTCGCCGCGATTCTCCATGCGACCGTTGGGGCTCCCAAGTTCACACAGGCTGCGGCCATCGTGGCCCTGTTCCCAATTTCCCCTGTTGTCATTCTTAGCGCTCCCTTTGCCCTTTGGACCCTCTATTGGCTCCGCGAAAATGACCCTGAAAATCGATCGGTCGCTTCCGCAAAGTCGTGGGGCACGACGACCTTGTTTTATCTTCGAGAAACCAGGCAAGGACGATGGGTGGCCGCGGCCAACGCCGCGTTACTGGCGATTCTCTCTTTGGGGCTAGGCATTTGGATGTTCGGCTACTATCCATCCGAGTATCGCTATCGCGTCGTCGACCAAAACTGGGAGAGTCAGTTGTTATTGGATTCCGTTCAATCGCGACTATTTGATCTTCCCGGTATCTACTGCGAATCGACGCGACGCGGACTTTCCGTGCGAGGCTGGAAGTATCAGATGAAGAAGATCCGCGAACGGATGGCAATCAAGAACTCACCCCAAATCGTTTGGTTGCTCGATGAGAATTCGGCCACACTCTCCGATAAGGAAATCTCGACGAGTGGTTCGAGTTATCCAGTAGCCAGTTTTGTGTCGACAGAACATCTTCGCACCATTCAAAAGGGACTTGGCGCGGAAGTGGCCTCCCCTTCGAAGCCCTTCACCTTGAACGCTGACATGGTTCGAGAGGTGAAGAATAACGGCGGACTCACAGTCACGTTGAGCGACAAAGGCCGTACTCAATTTGAAGCAAGTGCTGGAGCTACTTCAACCTTGGGATTAATTGTGAATGGGCAAGTATGCGGGATTGCATCACGCGATTCCATTCACGATTCACAGATAACATTCAAATGGGATGCGTATGCTTTCGATGGAGTTACGGTACAGCATGCCATTCGCGGCCCACAGATACCGTATGAGCTTGAACTCGTTACGGAATAACAATCAAAATGGCAATAAGCCTAACGAGCCAAATAGGGATAGTGAGGATCGATCAACGCCGCAGATCGCATCTCGTTCCATACGTCGGGTGAAACCTGATGCGTAACCGAAGCGACGTGGCTTGCAATTCGATCAGGTCGGCTGCTGGATAATGCGATGGAGGTGATGGCTGGATGCGATCGTCCAAAGGCAACGGCGACAGAAAACGGGTCCTCGCCATGCCGTTTACAGATCTCCCAGAAGCGTTCTCGCCATCGGAGCCGCTCCACATCCTCAGGCAATTCGAGCGATATTTTTTTGTAGTTGTAGAAATCACCACCTACCAAGAAGCCTCCTTGAAACACGGCAGAATTGATGATGGCTATGTCGCGTTGGTGTAGATTCTCCATGAATTGGACCAATTCCGATGGATGGTTCATCACGGTGAAGCTATTGGCGAACATGACCCAATCAAAAGGGCAGTAAGGGTCCAGTTCGCGAATGACGGACCAAGTCTTGGATCCAATGCCAATGCCTGCAGCAAGCCCAGCTTGTTTGAGTTCGGCCAGAGCTCGATAGGCATCGACGATATCTTGGAATCGACGCTTCCGATCCGAAGCATCGCTTGCGGCGGCAAGGTACTCATCGGGATCATGAACGGAAAGGAGCGATGCTTGGTAATTGCCGAGAAGCTCGTTACCTTCTTTCCAACATCTTAGAATGCCATCGTAGCTAATGTCTTGCCTGGCATCATGGTGAATATCGATCCACGCGCCGGGTTCGAAGGTAGGCTCGGGAGTGGTCAAAGGAACCCGTCGCCAAGCAAGCTTGTTACTGATGATGACATTCGCTTCAGGTACGTTGGCCGCTTCGAGTTCGCGTCCGATGACTTCAAGCGATAGCCCGGCGCCATACTTGCCTGCCGAGTCGATAACGATTGGAGCAGGAACCGCCCGAATCCACTCGCGTACAATTTCCCGTTTGGTTTCATCCTCCAAGGCGCGAAAGAGATTTCCAAGATTGGTTGCGCCAAAAACAATTGGTGGAACCGAAAGTCCTGTACGTCCGAATGGGCGATGGTACATCATGGGTGTTCTATTTCATCTCGAGCGGCTCGGGCGACGATACGCAATTCGGCATCATCCGAGTCGCACAATTTTTCGATCGAAGCTAATGCGGACTTGGCCGCAGGGCCCATTTTACCTAACGCGCGGCAGCCTTCGAGCGCGTAGGAGAGATCTTCGGATTCCATTTTCTTGAGCAACGCAGGAATGGCGTCGACGCCCGCTCCACCTAGCTCTCCCAAAGCCGAGATCGCGGTGAGATCGTGATCGATTTGATCCATCAATAATACGAGTTGTTCGATCGCAAACTGAGAGTCTCCACTGATTCTCCAATACGCGACACAAGCTTGACTGCGAGCTGCAAACTTGGGATCGGTCACGGCTTTGCGGACTCGATCAAGAAGGGGTGCTGCTTCTTGTTTCAAGTGGCCGATACCGATCATCGCGCGCTCACGTACGACTTGCGACGGATCATCCAGCAATTCCGTCAGGGTTTGAAGAACGAGCGGAGAGTCTTTTTCGCCGATTCCTATCGCTCCTAATGCGATCGCTGCCCGACCTCGTACGGATGGGTTTCCTTTCTTCGCGAGTCCGAGCAACTTGGACTGCGCTGCTTTCGCTTCGGGGCCAATCGCTGCGAGCGCACGGCAAGTGATGACTTGAACTTGAAAATCCGCTGCGTCTAACGACTCGAGCAAAAGGGGCATGGCTTGCACGGAAGGCTTGCCAATGGCTTCGAGAACATAAATGGCGGGCCATCGAAACGCATTGTCTTGTTGGGCTTTGATGACGACCGCATCCATCGCCGGTTTTGCGGCAGTCCCAAAATCGTAAAGAGCACCACAGATTCCAGCGAACTGCGATCGATTCGCATCGGGTATGGACTCGACAAGCGTTGGAATAACCTTGGGGCCAAGTCCAAAGAGTGCGCGACTAAACCCCATCCATAGATATTCGGCATCCGCGACGGCTTGTTCGTTTTTCATGTTTGCGATCAATACCGGTGCCGCTTTGATGGCAATGGGACCCATCGCTCCAATCACCATGGCCGATCTTCCCGCGACTTCATGATTCTCACTCGACAAGAGTCGGATCAGTTCATCGAGCATCGGGGATCCTTGAGATCGATACTTGCCAATCCGTTCGATCGCGTCGAGCTGTTTGGGAGCCTCTTCAGAACGAAGCATCTCTGCTAGTTCCGCTCGCAACTGCGCATTCTCGCGTAGTTCGCGACTATCTTCTTGAGCCCAGGTGATCGAAGGTATGCACATCGCAATCCACATCATGGGAATCGCGAGAAGGAAGCATCGTCGGTGCATCATGATTGGTCTCAGTTTCAAAACTTCTTTGTGCGGCTTTTGAGAGTCAATTCGGAACAGATCGGGCAAGTTTTCCCATCGCATCCTCGAGCGGAACAATGTTCCCGGCCATAATAGATGATCTGGAGATGAAGTTTGCTCCACAACTCTTCGGGAAAGAGTTTCTTCAAATCTTTTTCGGTTTGTTCGACATTCTTACCGCTGGTGAGCTTCCATCGCGTCGCCAAACGATGGATATGGGTGTCAACGGGGAAAGCAGGAATACCGAAAGCCTGGCACAACACTACGCTCGCCGTTTTGTGTCCCACTCCAGATAACGCCTCGAGCGCAGCCATGTCTGCCGGTACCACACCTCGATGGCGATCCAGAAGTTGTTGCGAGAGTTCTTTGATTGCGACCGATTTTCTTGGGCTCAGTCCACACGGACGAATGATCTCCTGAATTCGCTCCACAGATTGTTTCGCCATTTTCTGTGGTGTGTTGGCGAGCTTGAAAAGTGCTGGTGTAACCTTATTGACCATCTTGTCGGTACATTGCGCACTCAGTACCACCGCGACAAGCAACGTGTAAGGGTCTTGATGATCGAGAGGAATTGAGGTTGTTGGATAATACTCTTCAAGACGATGCGCGACCAAGTCCGCGCGTTCTTGTCGTTTCATGCCCTTAGTCTTTGCTCGAAAAATTCCCTTTGTTTTGTCTGGCAATTTCCATGAGCGTATAACGCCCTTCGGTACTAAATAGCGAGATCGTATGGATGGGTACGACGACATTGCCCTCGTCATCGCGGTTGATCTGCTGAAGCAACAAGATGCTTTGATCCCGTATTTCACCGTCGGAAAGAAGATAAATCGCATCGGGTTTCATCGCAATGGCCATCGCTAATGCATTTGCCGGTCGCGTGCTATGCCCCAGTTCGACTTGTTTAAGCCAATTCTTCACTTTGCTGATGTTGCGGTCGCTCCCTTCGATGAATTCATTCTTGGGAGGGAAGTGCCCGAAGATGGGCCTCGCTTCTAAATCAAAACAAATGACAAAAAACTGTTGGTTGTCATTGAGTTGATTGAGCGACCGGATCAATTCTTGGCGGGCACTGTTCCATCGCTTACCTTCCATGCTCGTCGAACTATCAACTACATAAACAAACTTATTGCCACTTGCGTCGATGCCATAAAACGAAGCACCACCCAATCGGTCTTTGGCATCCTGAAGAGAACGTGTAGCGCTCGCAGCTGTGGCGACCACCGATCCAAGATCTCCATCTCCCTGAAAGGCACGCGCATCCAACGTAATCTCCGAGCTCACCAAGCTCGAAGTCGATAGTTGAGGAGCTTCATCCTCCGTGGTCGCAATGACGGGGGGAGCGAGTGTCGGCGGAAGTTCAAGTTCCGCTTCGGATGTTTCTTGAAACGACGTGAATAAGGCAAAGCCTTGCGTTCCCAACTGCTGATAAACACTCAACGCCAAACCGATGACCACTGCCAAGTGAATCACCAGACTCACCGCAAAACTATTGAGTGAAGAAATTCGCTGATAGGTGGGCCGGCGATGCTGCATCTACTAGCAGTGCTCGATGCGATTGGGAAGCAAACATGGAGATGATGGAGCGAATTAGGGTGGCCTGTTTTCGCACGGATCACGAAACGACGTTCTTTCCTAAGAACCGATTCTCTCTTCCTTTAAGTATGACCGTCCGATGCGCCCGAGGAAACCCTTTGCAGAGAATTTCCAATTCGTAACCTTGCGATTTGCCTGCAATGGATGAGTGAAACGCCGGAGTCGGGGGTGATCACCGCATCGATGCCGTTGGTTTACGAGGGCTTTTGGGCGCCGGAATAAATCGATAGGTGCCCATGTTCTGCTCAGCAATCCGCTTCAAAAGCGCTTCGTGCTCCTGCGTATAGAATCCCACCGTGTGTATGGGTATGCGAGGCACACGGCCCGACAAAATATCATCGATGCGATTCGTTTTTTCGAGATGCTTGGCGACGTCGACCCGAGTGTCACCGTCGAAAAGGAGGAAGATCCCATCCGGGGACATGTCGATTGCCAAATCAAGAACGTCGTTAGGGGATTTCCCCCCACGAATGCGAATGGTCTGCATCCATTCGATGGTGGCCTGGATGTTTTCGGGAGTTGCGTGGACAGGAAATGTTTCCGGTTGCCGTCCTCGAAGCGTAAGGGCATCGATTTGTTCATTGAAAAAATAGATGTAGTAACGCTGATTAGGCTTCATCGAGGAGATCGAACGAATGAGCTCCCCTTTTGCTGCATCGAAGGCACCGTCACGTCGCATGCTTCCCGAACTATCGACGATATAACAAAAGGTATTGCCCGCAGCCTGCACCCCAAAGAACTCGGCCTTTGCAAACTTGGTGAGTGAACCTGCCGATGCATCAAAGTTCTCCAGCATAGGGCCAGACCCTGAGGGATTGGCTTGGTTGGCAGCGAGGCCTTGCGAGATATCTTGTGCAATGGCAGAGCTGAGGGAATTTGCCAAGCTATCGGAAGAAGAAAATGCTGAGGAAGGGTTTGGTTCGATCGAAGGTTCGTCAATTGCGTCGAGTTCAGGCATCTCGATAGGAATCACCATCGAGACTTCTTCTGATGCAACCGGAGCCGCTTGAATGGCCAACACTTTGGGAGCATCGACCGATCGAACCGTGATCACGGCCAAACTAATGAGCAACACTAAATGCATCGTGAGGCTTAGTGTCCAACTGGGCAGCTGGCGCATCCGAGAAACAGAAGAGGGTTTGCCGGAAACGGTTTTGGCGTGCGATTTCTTTTGGGATTGAGCCGAGACATTCGAGTTGTTGGGTCGAGGCTTAGTCTTAGGAGACGGACCAATCGTTGAATCCGTTGGTTTAGGCGAATGGACCTTTGAGCGAGTCGATGGGCGAACTTTGGGAGAGGACAATTCGCGAGAGATGAGTTTGTGCGAAGGAACGTCGTTGTTGTCTTCTAATGATGTACCAGCCTGACGCGTTTGAATCGTTTGCAGAGTAACGGTCTTCGATGGCTTGGTATTCTTGGTTGCCTCCATATCGATGGAATCGATCAAAGAACGATTCGAGGAATGGGTTGGTTCGGTCGTGACCTCAGGTAGGATTGGCTTGGGGGGCTCTGCACCAACAGGTGCATTGGTACTTTCAGCAGGTAGCGTTTGAGATAGTTGTGGGGGCTCCGAGCTTGCAGGCGAAGGGAGTGTCGACTGGGGGCTGCAATTCGATAGCCTAGAATCGCGAGCCCATGGAACGTTTGAGTCAGTGGCCGCGGTATTTAGAAACGCAGTATTCGGTAACTCCATCGAGTCCGTCGGAATGGCAATTGGGGTAGGGGCTGCAAGGAGTTCTTGCAATCGCTGGTAGTTGCCTTGTTTGGCTAAGTGGATCGCTTGTTCGAGTTCGGTAGCGGCAGCGGCGTATTCGGCAGCCTGTTTGCGAAATCGCATTGCTTGCAGGGCCAAACCACCTTGGCGAATCCAAATATCGATTTGGAGATCGGAAAGGGGGGCCTCGAGTTCTGTTGCCGGCTCGAGGATGGATGAGTTTTCGGTGCTTGCCATTGCATCACCTTACGCAACGGGTCTTGGGTGGGGTTTATTTGTTCAATAGTGAACATGCGAGTCTCTTTTTGCGGGTTCTACCACATCCAAGGAGGGGAGTCAATCAGCAGAAAAGCTCAAAGATCGATATTTGCAAAGTTGTCTGCACTGCAAATCGTGACCTATGTTTTTGGGGTCGACGAGCCGAGAAGAGGCGTCGTCATCGAGTTTAACCGTAGAATCCGAATAGCCGTCATGATTGAATCACTGCGTCGTTACTGGATAGCCTTGCTGGTGCTGGTCTTGGTAGGCCTGCATGCGTCGATCATTGCCGTCATTCGCATGCAAGCCACGCAAGCCAAAGTGTTAGCTTCCTGTGAAATAGACTTGGGGACTTTTAATGTGATGCAACCCAGCGAGTCTGGGTTGGTGCAATTGAGAATCCACGCCGTTGTACCATCGGCTCACCGCATTCAGTCGCGGGCGGTCTTCGATCAGCGGCAATGGGAGCTTCGTCAGAATGTCGAGGAGACTCTGCGGCAACTAGATCCCAAGCTATTGCAAGATCCCTATCTGGATCATGCCAAGCAATTGGTGCTCGATGTGCTCGTTCAAACGATCGGAAAAGAGTATATCGATCGTGTGTTGATTACTGAGATGACGCCGCAGACGGGGCGAGTCTTGGTTTTTGCGAAGGCAGAACCGCGCCGCTATGATCACCAAGCCGATAAGCATGGTGATCATGAAGAAGGTCACGAGGAAAGTGGCGATGCTCATGGAGGCGACTCGCATGGCAAAGCTTCTCATGGCAAGTCCGGTGGGCACTAATCGGTCCAAGCCCGCCGATGTCTGGGCACCGTGTATTGTCTAGACGCTATGTTTTATCTAGGCACTATGGTGACTAGGCCAAGATATCAGCTCTCGATGTGTTGCTTGATGAAGGCTAGGCCTTCGCGAGCAAGCGTGAGTTCATCTTGGAACATGCGGCGCCAGATCTTGGTGGCAGCAGCGAGTTCGGGAAGTGCTAATCCGAAGGCTTCGATCACAAGCCAACCGTCGTACCCGATTTCCTTGATGCCACCGAAAACCTCGTTCCACTTGATATCGCCTTGGCCAGGCGTGCTGCGATCGTTTTCGCTGATGTGGATATGAACACAGACATCCTTGATGTCGCGAAGCGCTTGAGGTGAACTCTTTTCTTCGATGTTCGCATGGAAGGTGTCAAACATCATACCGCACGCTGGGTGGTTGACTTCGCGGACAAATCTTGCGGCATCGGCTTGCGCGTTGAGCAAGTAGCATTCAAATCGATTCAGTGGTTCAACGCCGAGTCGAATGCCGAGTTTTCCAGCGTGCTCCGCAGTTGCGCGCATACTCTCCACTCCCCACTTCCATTCATCAGCTGTTGGGCCAGCGCCGCTGAAGTGTCCCAAGGCCGAATGGTAGGGGCCGATGAGCGATTCCACGCCGGCCGCGGCACAGCAGTCCAGGGTTCGTTTATTGAGTTCGACACCCTTGCGACGAACGGCGGCGTCTGGACTGATGGGGTTATCGTCCAAGTTGCGGACTGTGACAGCTGTTCGAGCAAGGCCTAGGTTGTCGAGTTTCTTTCCCCACGCAGCGTAGTCGAGATCCAGATTAAAGAGAGGAACCTCAACGCCATCAAACCCCATAGCCTTTAGTTTCTCCAAGGTAGGAAGCAGTCCATCGTGGAGTTCACCGGACCAAAGGAGAAGGTTCATGCCGTATTTCATGGGGAGCTTTCTTGGTGAGAGGATATGGTTTAGCTTGTTAGGAAAGACCCTACCATACCATCCTGGAGTCTTGGGATTCAAGGAGTGGAAGTCGAAGTCGGCCGTTCTGGTAGAGCGACAATGCCGGTCTGTGGTTTGAGAGAGTCATTGCGGAAGGGTGTACCATGGGATTGTTTGCCGGAACGAAATGGGATGTTCCTGCCCATTGCGAGCGATGTGGGCAATTGGAGTCCGAATGTCGCTGCCCTCCCGAAGCACCCCCTAAACCCACGTGGCTAGAGCCAAGTCGGCAAAAGCCCAAAGTCGCTCTTGAGAAGCGAGCGAAAGGGAAGTGGGTGACCGTCGTTCGAGGCCTGAAGCCCAACGAGTCCGATCTTGCATCTCTATGCACCCAACTAAAAAACGCCTGTGGTGCCGGTGGAACGCTTCGCGAAGATCAGATCGAGATCCAAGGCGACCACACCACTCGCGTTTCCGATCACCTCCGCTCCCTCGGCTACCGCATCTAACCCTCCCAATATATGCCACCCATATACTGTTGACATGGGCGGGTGAGTTGTTAGGATTTGGGAGGAGGTTGCATCATGCCAAAACGAAGTGACGTGTTTCGCTATGACGAAATTGGGATCGTGCATTGTCAGCAACGCTGTGTCCGAAGAGCCTTTCTGGCTGGGAAAGATCTGGCCTCGGGAAAGAACTTTGAGTACCGGCGCGAGTGGATTCGCAAACGGATGGAACTCTTGGCGTCCGTGTTTGCGCTCGATGTGCTGACCTATTCCGTCATGTCTAACCATTTGCATTTGATGCTTCGCAATCGACCCGATGTCGTCAAAACATGGAGTGACGAAGAAGTTGCCAGGCGTTGGTTGCAGCTTTTCCCAGGAAAACGGCTCGAAGATCAACTGGGATCACCCACGCAGCAGGATATTGTGCAAGCCATCGCTGACGCTAAAGCTCTCAGGTTGGCGCGATAGGCTCTCCGATGTTTCCTGGTTCATGCGAGCTCTTTCAGAACCCATAGCTCGCCGAGCCAACCGCGAAGATGAATGCACAGGGCGATTTTGGGAAGGACGATTCAAGGCTCAGAAGATCGTAGATGAAGCAGGCATATTGGCCTGTGCCATGTACGTAGACTTAAATCCGTTCGCGCTGCTATGGCGAAGTCACCCGAGCAGTCTCGCTTTACTTCGGCATTCGATCGCATTCGCGCTCAAAAGGTGTACGAACGATCGCGGCAGCAAGGCAGTTCTTGACGGAATCGCTTTCGGAAGAGGTTTTGGTGCAGAAGCTCGAAGTGGCATTACAAAACAAGGACCGCGAAGAAATCGCTTTGTTCAAGAAGCAATTAGCTGATCTACGTTCGGCATCCAAGCGTAGCAAAAAGCGTTCACGTTCATCGCTCTTGAAAGAGCCCGCCGATTCGTGGTTATCGCCCCTGGAAATCAAAGAGCATGAGCCGAGCGGTCCCAATCCGCATCGAGAAGGTTTGCGAGCAAGCAACAAAGGCTTTTTGCCGATGAAGCTCTGCGATTACCTAACTCTATTGGATTGGACTGGAAAGAAGGGCAAGGATGGAAAGCGAGGTGCGATTCCCTCCGAGCTAGCGCCGATCCTTGAACGGCTTGGCATCGATGGTTCCATGTGGTGCGATCTGGTTTGGAATTTCTCGAAGTACTTTGGTCACTCGCGAGCTGCCGGTAAACCAGCTTGAAACGCGAAGCGGCGAGCCAAGGAGGCTCCTGGATTCCGAGCCAACGAAACTGCCGCCCCTTCTTTAACGCTTAGCAAACGTTAACGCGACCGATTTCTTTCTCCATCGGACCGTGTTGCGCTACCCTTGCGCACACACTGCGCTTTCTACGCCTCAATTTAGCGCGAACCACAAGCATTCGCGAGGCACTAAGCCCCTCATCTGCATCTAGAGCGGCTCTCTATCATTCGAATTGAGCCTTCCGGTCTCTTCAGCACATCTCTTGACGTTGCGTTTTTGCTCGAAGCTTGCAAAACAAGGGTACTCGGCATGTCAACATTAGATGGGTGGCATATATTGGGAGAAGAAGAAGGCTATTGCGGTTTTCCTTGGGAAGGCTTGGAAAACTGAATGGGGTGGAAGCATTCGTCTTGGTGAAGGATCTCTGTGAGACGCACACCAAATTTGTCGCCAACTTTTACGACTTCCCCTTCGGCGATATTCTGCCCACCGACTTCAATGACCATCGGATGTTCGCACGATTTGTCGAACTGGATCATGACCCCAGGAATGAATTGAAGTACCTGCTCAACAGGCATCCTCTTTTGAGCAAGCGTTACCGTGAGCGGAACTTTGATCCGCAAAAGGCTCTGCCAGTACTCTTTGGTTGGGTTTGGGGCCGTCATCGCCAACTCCTATCATCGGTCGCAACCATGACTATCGGCAGGCCAACGGAAAATCCACAACAATTTCTCCAAAACAATTCATGACACCCATGTACTGTTGACTGCATGTACTGGTGACTGAAAGGTTAGGGCAGGGCGGGAAGGCGGATGTAGATCGCGGTTCCTTTGCCGAGGGAACTTTCGACGCGAATGCGGCCTTCGTGGCGATCGATGATCTCTTTGCAAGCCGATAGTCCTAGCCCGCTGCCGCCTTTGCCTGAAGCATCTGGGCCAGATTTGGTCGAGAAAAAGGGTTCAAAGATGCGGGGCAGAACATCCTCGGAGATGCCAGCGCCGTTATCGCGAACCATCAAGACGACCGTGTTGGATTCGGGCTCAGAATAAAGCCTTACGCGAATCGTTCCGGCTTCTCCAATGGCTTGGCGAGCATTGGTAAGTAGGTTGAGAAGGACGCGTTGAATCTCATTGCCGCAGGCCATTACCTTTGGGCAAGGCTCCAGTTGTTTCTCAACGCCGATGCGGTACTTATGCATCTCGCGTTCTAGCAGCAGTAGTGCGTCGTCAATGACGCCAGCCAGTTCCGTCGGCTCCAATTCGCCCGACCGATTGCGAGCCATTCCCAGCACGCAGTTGGTTATTTTGGCTGCTCGCGTTGCTGCATCGAAAATCTTCTGAAGAGCTTTATCGCGAGTCGGTTCATCCTTATGCCGTATTCCCATCTTGGCATAATTGAGGATCGTCATCAGAAGATTATTGAATTCATGCGTGGTCGTGCTCGTCAGTTCACCGACAGCAGCCAATCGCTGCGATTGCTCGAGCATCTTCTGCAGTTGTTCAACCTTTTCAACCAATTCATGATTCGTTGGCGAATCGACCAAGCTCATGTTGCTTTACCTTGAATAACGCTAGCTAACCAATTAGGTGTTACCGGTGCGAATTGGGCTCGACTCCACCGCTCGATCCATCTATCGATCACATCGTCTGTTCATGGCTCGGAACTGTAATCTTTGGCGACCGTTCAGCTGAAGGCTAAAAAGAGTAGTTTGGGCCTGCTCGGGTAATTGCGTGATTAAGGAAAGGAGCGGTGCTATGGCGGCCCACACAATCGATCTTCTCGAACATGCTTTGGATGTGGCGCTGCGAGCTGGAGTGCGTGTCCGAAAGGACTGGCTCGACGGAGTCTCAGGCGGTTTGTGCCGCGTAGGAAAGCAACACTGGTTCTTCTTAGATCTGTCGCAGTCGGCCGCTGATCAATTGCAACAACTCACCAAAGCTCTGCGTCGAGTTCCACTCGATGGCATTGAGCTCCATCCCGACCTCGCAAGGCTTGTCCGTTACCGATCCAAGAGCGAAGCCTCTTAAACTTTTTGCGCGAGAATTGGTTCTAAGCAAGTTTGGAGTTGGTGTTGAACGGAATCGGGATCGAGTGATGCGTCGATGACAAAGGTCTGCTTTGATGCATGCCCAAGCTCTTGAAGAAAGCCCGCTCGGACTCTCGCGTAATACTCTTCGCCCCGTTTCTCGAGCCGATCTTGAACTGCTCCAATACGCGTCATCGCCACGTCGACGGGAAGGTCCAGCAGAAACGTAATGTCGGGCTCAAGGCCTTTCGTGGCAACATGGCCGACATCCCAGATCTCGTGCGGATCGAGACCTCCTCCCCATCCTTGATAGACAACATTGGCCAAGAGGAAGCGATCGCAGACGACCGTTGTGCCGTTGGCAAGTGCGGGAACGATTCGCTCTTCGACCATTTGCGCTCGAGCGGCCATATAGAGCAGCATCTCTGACGTCGATCCGAGAGGTACATCTTCTCGATGGAGCAGTATCTCGCGAACGGCCTCACCGAGCTTGGAGGATCCCGGATCTCGCAGGATCAGAACGTCGCGACCTTGATACCGCAGCCATTCGGCTAGTCTTTGAATTTGAGTGGATTTGCCACCACCATCGATGCCATCGACGCTAATAAACATTCTGGATCTCGAGAAGTACTATCGGTATCTGTTCGCAAGTCAGTTCGCTTTCAGGTCTCGTTCCAATGCGCCAAACGGGTATGTTCCGTCTTTTTGGCTTGGCAAGATTAGGGTGTGAACCCAGCGCCGACATCTTTTGCATAACCGTAAAGTATCGAAAGAGGCTCGATCATTCGAGTAGTGAACTGATGGATGCCAGTGAATCCGTCATGTGAGTACGCGATGAGAATCCCAAGCACTAGCAAGTTGGAGGCAGGAAGGAACATCCAACAAAATTGAGCCGTTAGTTCATGCAAATCCGTTTGATCCCAATGCGTTTCGCGAAGGGTCGAGACGCAGTGGTATCCGACGGCAATTCCTAGGATGAGGCTCGTCCAAGGGAAGAGGACACCGAAAGGAAGAAAGCAGGCGATGCACCAAAGAAAGACGGCAGCGGTCGGAAAGAAATAGGGCCCCACCGTAATCAACCAATTTCCCTTGCCGAGAAACCGCACATGGGATCCTTTCGAAGGTGAAGCACGAAACCCAACAATCGGATGAAGGGTTGCGACAGCGAAGATCAAGTGGGTGAGCTCGTGTTCAAACTGGATTAGCCAATTGCCGACGCGATTCGAAGCCAACCAGCTTCGCCATAACGATACAAACGCAAAGATACCAATGCAGAACCACATCAGGTTCCATGGACGCTGAACGATATCGCCGAGCAGACGTAGGAACGCCCAAGCCAATAACGGTGTGAAGGCTGCCGATGCAAAGGCAACAGGCCACTTCATCAGGTTGATTAGCTTATCGACTCTCCGCGATATCATGCTTTATGCTCGATGTCCCAACGGGCAAGCATCGAGCAATCCGAAGACAATGCATGGTTTCTCGATAAACCCAATCGATTAGACCGACTTGGAGAGATGGACCATCGTGGGAATGTTTTCATGGGTCACCACGGCTCCAAACAAGGTATGGCAGCTCACGTCATGGATAAGTACATCCATGAGCTGTCCAGCTTGTCTTTCGTTACCTTCCCAGACCACGATTCGATCACACGGCGTCCGGCCTGTCATTTGACGCACGGGTCCTACTTCATTTTTGCGGAGGGAAAGTTTGCTTGGTCCCTCCACAAGTACTTCGACAGTCTTGCCCAAGAATTGGAGATTTTCTTCTTCGCTAATTTGATTCTGAACGCGGAGCAGTTCGACATTGCGAGCGGTCTTCACGTCTTCAGGGACATCATCAGCGTATAGTTGCGCTCCCTTTGTTCCAGGTCGCACTGAATACTGGAAGATGAAGCTATTCTTGAACCGGCATTCGCGAACCAAATCGACAGTAGCTTGGAAGTCGGCGTCGGTCTCACCACAAAAGCCAACAATAAAGTCACTTGATACGGAGGCATGAGGAAGGATCTCGCGGATCCGTCCCATCATGTCCCGATACTCGCCAATGGTGTATCCACGCTTCATGCGCTTCAATACTTCATCCGATCCGCTTTGAGCAGGAACGTGAAGGTAAGGTGAGCACTTGGGTAGATCGCGAACCGTAGTAAGCAGTTCGCTCGTCATGTCCTTGGGGTAATTGGTGACGAACTTGATTCGTTCGATGCCATCAATGTCATGCAGTGATTCGAGAAGGCGAGCTAGATTGGTCGTCTTATCACCTTCGGTGTAACGATAGCTGTTGACTGTTTGGCCGAGGAGAACGATCTCTTTGCAGCCTTGTCGCGCCAGTTCGTGGGCTTCGGAGACGATCTGTTGAGGATGCCGTCCTTGTTCTGGTCCCCGGGTCATGGGAACGATGCAATACGTGCAAAACTTATCGCAGCCAATCTGAATGCGAAGATACGCTTGAAAGGGAGTTGGACGCATCTCTGGATCGCGGAGCGGATCGAATGTCTCGTGACTGCGTCGAATATCTTCTTGGGTTCCCTCTTTACGCCCCAAGCTAACCGCAATCTGCTGGCCACTTCCCGATTGAATGCTCTTGATCAATTCGGGAATGCGATGAAGCTGACCAGGTCCGACAACCAAGTCGACATACGGCGCTCGCTCGAAAACCAGCTTCTGATCTTTCTGCGCCATGCAGCCCATCACACCAATCACCTTTTCGGGATGCGCTTGCTTCATCCGTTTGAGATTGGCGAGGTTGCTATAGACCTTTTCTTCGGCGTGTTCCCGAACGCTGCAAGTGTTGAAGAGAATCGTGTCGGCTTGATCCACCGATTCCGTTAGGGCGTACCCTTCTTTTCGAAGTGCGGCCACAACCATCTCGCTGTCCAAGACATTCATTTGGCAGCCGACGGTTTCGATATAAAGTTTCTTGAGTTCAGTCTCTTGCATACGACAACGTTTGTCCAATGGAGCTTCGGGATCGCATCCTGCTCGTTAAGAATCCTCTTCGTTTTCCTTCGCGCATTCCTATGCGAGGCAACGTTAGGATTCGGACTTCTTGTTCTTCAATTCTGCTGCCTTCATCTTTCGCCGCACCCACAGGACTTGGCGAGCAATGTACTCTTTCAACAATCCATGGAGATGCTTGCGACGCATGTTGGACATCTTGATGATGCTCGCCAATGCAATCAGCACGGTCACCAGCCAAAGGATTCCATCCCGATAGTCGTCCACGTGAAGCGTCCTTATCCGTTCGAATCCGCTTCGATGCGACACGGTCAACCGAAACCGTGCGCTGCGCATTGAGTTATCCTTCTCAGCAGAATCCCCAATTTACTCAAAAGGCTTCCTTTTTCAGAGGGCAAATTCGGCGTTGGTTCGGCTTTGCTCTTTGGATGTGAAAAATCCCTGGCCAATCTTGTTTCCATGGTCGAGCTCCCCTACTGCCGATGGTCGAACAAGCCTGATATCGTTGAGGCTCTTTTCTCGCACCCCAATCTTTTAGGAAGGCTAGGTTCCCATGAACGCCCTCGATTCGCTCAAAGTTGGACTCGATATGGCAGATTTTGTATGCCAAAGCTATCTCAAGGACCTATCCGATGCGGATTTGATGACCCGACCCCATTCCGCATGCAATCATATCAATTGGCAAATTGGACACTTGGTCCTTTCCGAAAACGAGATGATGTCGGCCATCGCTCCACAATCCATGCCCAGCTTGCCAGCCGGTTTTGCGGAAAAATACTCGCGCGAGACGCAGGGGATCGATGATGCCTCGAAGTTTTGTACCAAAGCGGAGCTTTTGGCGGCCTTTGCGGCTCAGCGGGCTGCGACCATCCAAGTCATGCAGTCGCTGACCGATGCGGATTTGGATAAGCCGACGGGAATCGACTATGCACCAACGGTCGTTTCGCTCCTGTCCATCCAGGGGGCTCACTGGCTGATGCATTGCGGGCAATGGGTCGTCGTCCGAAGAATGCTCGGCAAACCCGTCGTCATCTAAGACTTGTTGCTTCGAGTGGTTTTTCCCAACTGAAGAAATAAAAAAATCCGGCCAAGGTTGGCCGGATTTATGTTGGACAGTTTGGGAAAGCTAGGTCGTGATCTAGAAAAGCTAGGTCGTGATCAAGGTGCAGTGGTGGTTGAAACCTTGGATCGCGATTCCCGTAGGCCTCGACTGAGAATATCGCGAAGTAGAGGTGAATAGTCCTCATACTTGGATTTATCGGGCGAGCCATCGGAAAATTGGAAGATGGCATCGCGCGGTTTCGTGCCCAATGCAATCAACGTGCTGCTCACTGTTCCATAATCACCACCTCGCATCACCATGCCTGGTCGACCGGGGAGCGAAGGAGTGCGAGCAAATACTTTGCTAGCAACTGCCAAGAACTTCACCGGAGAATCGAGCGTTTGGAGAGTGAGAAGGCGGCGAGCCATTTGAACGCGTTCGTCGCGATGATCGTTGAGATTGTGGGATCCAACGATATTGAGGCCTGGTTGCATCTCGACGACTTCGTATTCTCCTTCATGATGAATGACGAAACCTGTCTCTTTGTCGGCGATCACGAGGTTTACACCTTCGTATTGATGCTTGGAAAGCTCATCGATGGCTTTATCGAGACCTTTTCGAGCATTGGTGCAACGAAGGACTTCTTTGCATAGGATTCCGCGTGATCTTGTTCCGATAACGGGATTAGGTGTACGGCGGTTGCAAATTCCTACAAACATTCCATGCTGGTTCACCCCAAGCCATGTCCCTCCAGCACGTTGGTCCTGAGGGCAGAGTATTCGAGGTTTTCCGGATTGAATGGTTGGTGGATGGCTGGGTCGGTCGTAGAACTCCTCGCGGTTAGCTGCAACAAGTATGGGACTTTCAGGAACCAATCGATACTGAATCGCCAGTAAGCACATTGGGAATACAGGCTTTCTATTGGTTTGCAGGAGACAAACACGGTCCATGTATTTGGCCGCGGATACACTTGCGGCCATGGACTCGCAATTTCCTTTATTAATTTATCCGTGTGCTGTGCAAAGAGTTACCCCCTAAAGGGGAGTTCCGTCGGGATTGGAGGTTGCGAAAAATCCCGAATCACGCGACTTTAACGGAGAGAAAGGCCAGGAAACGCACAACTTTTCAACCTTGCTAAGATTTGATTTCTGGCGAAGCTTAATACTCTTTTCAAAATATTTCGGAGGCCGGGCGTGTGGTGCCTGGTTGGTCTTTAACCCTTACGAGCCCGTTTGTGAGTGCCCTTCCATCCAGTTTACCGGTTCTGCAGCAGCGTCTTGCCCATTTTGTTCCCAGCGGAAGAAGTCGTCTCGGAAGCCTTCCCGGTTTCGCAGTTGCTTCCACCGGTTCGTATGTTCCCGAACAAATCGTTACCAATGAAGACCTAGCCTCCCTCGGGTGCGATAGCGATTGGATTGTCCAGCGAACAGGGATTCTCCAGCGAAGACGGGTCGCACCTGGTCAATCGGCAAGTGACTTGGCCTACGAAGCGTCCAAGGTCTGCTTGGATTCGGCAGGTGTTGCGCCCTCCGAAGTCGACTTGATCATCGTCGCCACCATGACGCCAGACCACGCGACACCTTCCACAGCCTGCCACCTCCAAAAACGATTGGGATGTATTGCGCCGGCTTTTGATTTGAATGCGGCGTGCGCTGGATTCATGTATGCCATGGCGACCGCCGCCCAGTTCGTAGCCAACGGCTTTTCAAAGAAAGCCTTGGTGGTAGGAAGCGAGGTGATGAGCCAAACGGTCAATCCAGCCGATGTGAAAACCTATCCATTGTTTGGTGATGGTGCTGGAGCGGCGTTGATTGTTCCTGCAGCACCTTCTCCCGATCAACCCAACGGCTTTTTGGCTTATACGCTAGGAGCTGAAGGATGTGGCGGTCAGATGTTGTGTGTGCCGGCAGGAGGAAGTCGCATGCCTCTTACCGCTGACAACATCGATCAAGGTCTTCAGTATTTGCATATGGATGGACGTTCGGTTTTTAAATGGGCCGTACGGGTCATCGAAGATAGTGTGACCGATGTGATGGGATACTGCCACGCGCAGCCATCCGATATCTCGCAGGTCATTCTTCATCAAGCGAACATTCGCATTATCGATGCAGCGGTTTCTGATTTTGGAGTCGATCGGAATCGAATCTTCGTCAATCTCGATCGCTATGGAAATACATCCGCTGCCAGCATCCCATTAGCATTAGATGAAGCCGTTCGAGCGGGCAAGATCCAAAGAGAGGGTCTTATTGTCCTGTGTGGCTTCGGCGCAGGTCTCTCTTGGGGTACCTGTGTTCTTCGCTGGTAACCTCGTTCCATAAAAAACCGGTTGGCGATTTGCATCACCAACCGGTTCTTTTTTAGATTCCTCCGACCGTTTGCGGCAGAAAACGGAAGCCGCTGCGAGACTGGCGGACATCGGGCGTGCTACTGCACTCGCCGTGAATGACGTCGGCCAACGCAAATTTTTGGTCCCAGTGCCGGAATGACGACCGGAGGCCTAGTGTGAGTAATTCAACTCACAAACCAATCATAGAATGCGAACGATTGGTCGCAATAGAGAATCGGTTGTGAATGGAACGTAAATGAGGCAAATCTGGTGAATTGGTGCGTAAAAAACGATTGTGAAATTTCACTTCGCAGAGTGGACAATTGGTTCGATCGTCCCTTCACACCCGATTCGGTGATCAGTATTTCCAATCAGGCAATTGTTCGAGATTGGTCTTGAGCTGACTGCGAGCACGATTCAATCGCGAGCGAACTGTACCGATTTCAATCTCGAGGATTTCCGCGATGTGCTCATAAGACATTCCCTGCATTTCGCGAAGGACCAAGATCATGCGATGATCATCGCTAAGCCTTTCCATGGCGCGTCGCACCTGAAGCACGCTTTCATCGCGAACCATATTGGCATCGGGACCTTCGCGATGATCGGTTGGATCGTTACCCGTGGTTTCTCGCGTTTGATCCAAGGACACTTGGTTGCGATTTTTGCGGCGTCGCGAGAGCGCATAGTTGAAAGCGATTCGATACAACCAGGTAAAGAATCGAGAGTTCATCTGGAACGTATCGAGTTTGATGTAGGCCTGAATGAATGCCTCTTGCACGACATCTTCAGCCTCATCGGTGCTGCCCACGATGCTCACCATCGCGGTAAACAAGCGATCCTGATAGCGTTGGACCAACTGACCAAAGGCTTGGGATTCACCCGATAGTGCGGCTCGGATCAAGTCCTCTTCATCTTTCACTTTGATCCGCCCACCTAAGAATCAAACCAACACTCGACAGCGAACTCCATCCTGAGTCGTCCAAGGAGCCTTGTCAAATGTCGAATGTCGAATTCGCTTCCCCGAAAAGTTGACGACCTACCTCGCACTCCCAATTATGGCCCGCGAAGTCAAAAAATTTTGGACTTGGGCCATTAAGGGTTCGCGTTTTCTCTGAGATTTACCCTTGCAGGTTCCTCCACGGCGACTCGCAAGAGAAACGCCAGCATCGGCGATTGCTGTCTCCACGCTGCCGCATTGGAACTTCCCTTTGGACCGTCCATTCCGATCCGAAAAGGAATCAAACGAACAGCACAGAAAGCGATCGCGACGACACATAGATTATGGCGCGAACCCAGTTGCTTGATGCGAAGTGAACGCAAAAAAGAACGCGTCCCAAGATCGAGACCTTGGGACGCGTTCGCTGCAATCGATTTATTCGAACAGGTCAGTTGCCGGGCAACTGGAATCCACCCGGAAAGGCTGGATTGCCTTGGGCTGGTGCCGGAGCGGCCGACTTGGGTTGAATCAACTCATCGATTTTGATGCGAAGTCGTTTGTATTCCGATTCGCTGATAACGTAGAACCAATCAGAGAAACGAGCATTGAGTTCTGCAACGCGCTTATGGGCTGCGTCGAGCTTCTCTTTTCGCTCATCTTGCTTGCGCTGATTCTCTTTGGTGATCTTTTCCTTAGCTGCTTCGAGTCGTTCCTTCTTTTCGTCGTCGGTCAACTCTTGAACTGGTTCTTGTTTGGCATCCGCAGGAGCGGGATTGGCCTGAGCAGGTTTGTTCTCCTGTGGTGCCTCTTGAGTGAACGAAACGAATTTCGTTCCGTCGCTGCTGAGGCGAGCCTGATCGGACTTGGGTTGCTCCGATGCACCTGCTTCTTTGGCTCCATCCTTTTTCTCTTCCTTGCTCTCTGGGCTTGGTGGAGCTTCTTGGCTTGGTGCCTCGGTCGCCTTGGAGGCTTCGGGCGTGTTCGGAGCAGCTGGGATGATATTGGGAACTGGAGTTGCCTCTGGAAGACTTGGCTTCTCGGCTGCTTCCATCTTTAGGAGTTCGTCATACGTTTGTGGTACGGGTTTAAGTTGAACTTCTGGAAACTTCGATTCATCAACTTTGGCGGTGACCAACATGTAGCGATCGAGTTTCAAAGATGTGTCTTCACTCTTGGTTTCGCCCTCTTTCGCTTCGGTTTCACTGGATTCGCCAGTGGTGTTGCCGAAACGTACGAGATATTGAACGCCATCTTTAAGCGTTGCAATCAATTCACCATTGGCCGCATAGATTTCCGTACTACCGTCTTGTCCCTTTTGAGGAATGAAGCCTTTGCGAGCCATCGCGATCATCGACTCGCGATCGTTGAGCAAAGCATTTTCCACCTTGAGATTGGCGGCCAATCCCTTGGGCTTGCGCCGAACATCCACGATGCGAAGGCTATCGAGCCCGTTGCGAATCTCGTTGAGCTTCGTGGCATTGAGTTGCTCATCGGGAGTTAGAGCTCGCGGTGATGGTTTGCCGGCATCAAAGATATCGATCGAGTTGACATTCCACTTGCCGTCCGAAGTCGTGTACGACACGAAGGCATCAAAGTTAGGGCTAAGAACGGGGCCTTGGTTGGTTTGAAGAATGGCATAGTCTTTGATGCCAAGCGTTTCGATATCGGTACTGCTCAGTTTGAGCAAATCGGGTTCGATCCACTTGGTGAACTCGGTAGTGAGTGGATTGATATCGAGATCGACAATGTAAACCACATCTTGCGTAGGGACGCGTACGAATCGGTGCTTGGCGTTATCCTTCTCGGTGGAACCAATGACGAGGTTCACAAGATTCTCGCCTTTGTCGTCTTGGATTCGGACCATGGTTCCGATTCCTTCATCGCCAGCCTGCACCCGTTCAGGATCAGGCTCAACCACACCAAACATCTTATGTTCGTCTCGTTTTTCCGTGACGATATCCAAAATCTTGAGACTAAGAAACATGTTGGCCGCTTCGCTCATCTGCTTCTCTGCATCGGCAGGATAGCCAGAGTGCGATGGGATGGACCACACGCCTGTTGCTTTGTCCTTGGCCACTTCAAAATCGGAGATCTCGGCCAAGTCCTTGTTGTACCGGACGATCTTCAAGTTGGTTGCCGTCAACGGGTCGTACTCTTTGAAGAGGCTCGTGCCCGGAGCAGGGCCTGCGCTCCCTTTGGAATCTTGAACCGTCGCTTTCGGCATGGTGAGCCAAGTCGCAAGGGCCAGGACGCCCGCGACGCCTGCAAAGATGCCGGTCTTGGTCGTTTCGTTCACTTTTAGCAAACTCCCTAAATTCGATCTGTCTCAATGTGTTATTTCAAGCGGTTCTTGGAAATACCTTCACGCTCCCGGAGTCTTCGCGATACGAAGACGAGGATTCCGACCAACAACGGAGGAGGAATGGGAGGAAGGAAGACCGCGGACATCTTGCCGAAGCCGTTCTCAATTTTGCGGATGGCGATTTCCGCTTGTCGTTGCGGCTAAGCGATATTGCTATCCCGTTCGCGGCCAAGTTTTTCCAGTTCAACACTCAACTTTCGTTCGAGTTGACCTGCTTTGATGCGAGCTTGCTCTTGCAAGGCGTATCAGCTCGCTTTGTTTTCTTGCCAGAATCGATCACGCCGCCATCTTTTGCATCTTCAAACGCGATCGCGAAACTCTTGAATGGTCTTATCGCGTTCTGCTTCGGCCTTTTGTCGCGCTTCATCGTAAGCCGCACGAAACTCGCGTCGCTTTCGTGCTTCTTCCATGTGAGCTTCTTCTGCTTTGTGTTCGACCAAACGCAAGGTGCTGTGTTGCGGCTCATGGCGCCGAACCTTTGGATATTCCAGATCGCCTGCAAGAACATCGATGACGTTCAGGATGAAGGTCACGTTTTGGAGACGGAAGTTAAAGTCTTCATATTGTTCGGGTTGATTCCGAATATCGACGAACACGGAACTGAGGCAGTCCACGTCGGTAACATAAACCGCGTGCACAGGGGAATCAGCCTTTGCTCCTTCTTCAGGCTTTTCCTTGGCCGCTTCGGAAGCTTTACCCTTAACGAGAACCGCAATGGATTCATTGCCAGTAGGTGGGCCTTGTAGCATCCGAATGCGTTCAGCGCTGTTATCGCGAGCTCGAAACGCTTCTTCTAGTTTATCGTGAGCGATCGTTCCAGAAATCTTACGAGTGGTGACAAGGTCGATGATCTCAAGGCTCTTCGGAGCATCGGGATCATGCTTGACAACTCCGCAGTACAGGAAGAGCAGCTCACGAAGCTCGTTCGTGATTTCACTATCTTTGCTAAAGGAAGGGGTTTCCGAAGAGGAATCATCGCGAGCGAAGATCCATAGGTCGGTCGCTTGTTCGAGGTTTTCGAGAATGGGATAAGGATTGTAGCGCTGCCAGCAGAGGTCTGGATTCGGAATACCGCCAGCCATCGGATTGGGCAACGCAGGAATGTTGATACCGAGTAGTTTCCAAAGAGGAGTGATATCGCCCTTGGGTTGATTGCCACCTCCGCCAAACATCATCGCCTGTTGCGATTGTTTGGGGGCACCCGTTCCTGGCACGCTCATGGTAATGGGTTCGGGATCTTCAAAGATGGCGGTCGGCATGCCCGATCGCACAGCGTCGATGAAGTTCACCATTTGTTCAGGTGCCAGCGACGATGGTTGAACTGCCAACAGCACATCGCACTGATTTTTGGCGATCGCTGAAGTCGGATCGACTTCAACGATTTCATACTGCTTGGCCAGTTCATTGATGATGGCTTGTTTGGGAATGGGTTGGAAATTGGTAGATGAGAAGCCGCCATTCATTTGAGCATCCGTTTTTAGGATGCCGAGCTTCTTGCGGCTTGGACGCGAAACCGTGTTGAGCGATCGAATCAATTCATACTCGACCGGTACACCCGATCCGAGGAATGGGATGACAACTTTTTCCAAACCGCTTCGGAAGGCAACACCCATCAGGATCCGCTGATCCGCCATCGTGCCCCGTTCACGAACGCGAATCTGATTGGGGGTAATTCCATAACGATCTTCGGCAAGTTTGGCTTGATCCGAAATCGTTTCGAGGTTGTCATAGATGTGGACTTCAAGGGGAATCTTGGCGGCCTTGGCCTCGGATTCGAACTCTTTCAGCATCGAAATCAATTCGTACTTTGGCTTCGCATAGATCTCAGGGACTTCAGCCGAGATATAAGCGTCCACTACGATCGGTTGTTCTGGTTTCAGCGATCGAATCATCTGTCGCGTGGTAGAAGAAATCGAACTGACGCGTCCATCGGTGATATCCGCCCGCACGCGGTCGTTGTTGCGGAAGAAGGTACTGCCCAAGCCAACGATACATACCAAAAGGAGCAATCGTACGAAGTAGTGCAAGAACTTGGAGTTACCATCTTTGCCGCCGCTCCAATGGCGACGTCCAATCATGATCATGCACAAGTAGAGTCCGAAGATGGCGATCAAGGCGAAGTAAACGAAGGCCGAGCTGCTCAAGACGCCTCGTCCAAAATCATCAAAGCGTTCTGAAATGCTGAAGTTCCGGAGGAACTGAGTAGCCGTTCGGTTCGGGGCAATCACATCGGCCATCGAAGCAAAGGCCAGCGGAGCATTGAAAAGTGCTCCGAGAATAAACCCGACCGTCAAGTTGCTGGTGAGGAAGGATGCCGTCATGCCGATGGCAATCATGGACAATCCAATGCACCAATATCCAACATAGTTGGCGAAGAAGAGTCCCGTATCGACTTCACCCAAGGTCAAGAAGACGAGCACGATGAAGGTCGAAAGTTGCGAGAACAGGAGCGATGCCGTGTAAATCGAAGCAGCGGCCAAGAACTTGCCAGCCACGATATCAAAATCGTCAGCAGGAAGCGTCAATAGAAGTTCGTCCGTTCCTTGTCGACGCTCTTCAGCCCAGATGCTCATTGTGATGGCAGGGATGAAGAACAGCATGATAAACGGAAACCATTTGTTGAGCTGGCCAAGCGTTGCCATGTTGCTGTGAAAACTCGTGTGGCAAAAAGGCGGCCATCGAAGTGAGCAACACGAACAAGCACAGAAACACATATCCGGTTGGGTTGCTGAAGTAGCCAGAAAAGTTTCGGTTCAGCACCGCGTAGGCTGCCTTCTTCTGACGCGACAGCAAAGCGATCAGAAGCAACACGACGGCAAGAAATAGGATGTCGTAAAAAAGGAGGCTAGTTATGGCTAACAATGGGTTCTGCATTCCGAGTTCCCTTTATTCCTATTTTGTTCGATCGAGTCGATTTGTTTTCGTACGAAGATGCCAAGCTCTCTAGGCATCCAATGGTGAGTTGCAGGTAAGGTGGGTGTTATGCCGAAGCATTGGTGAGTTGTTTGAAGGCCAAGTCGAGGTCACCTTGAACTTGTTTGAGTTCGGCGACCGTTCCTTCAAACACTTTGCGGCCCTCGTTGATCATGATGACGCGGTCGGCCATCGCTTCGACTTCCTGCAAAATGTGCGTTGAAAGCAGAATCGTCTTGGTTTCGCGAAGACGACGAAGGGTTGCCCGCACTTCTCGAATCTGGTTGGGATCCAAACCTGCGGTAGGTTCGTCAAGAATCAGCACATCGGGTTCGTGCAGTAGAGCCTGAGCCATGCCGACGCGTTGACGAAAACCTTTGGAGAGCTTGCTGATGGCTTTGTGGATAACCGAGGAAAGATCGCAAAGATCGATCACCGCTGCCACCCGCTCTTTCTTCCGAGCGCCGGACATGCCACGAGCGTCCGCGAAAAAGCTCAACAGGCTGTGGGGGGTCATGTCGGGATAGAGTGGACCGTTTTCTGGCAGGTAACCGAGCTGTTGCGAGCCCGCGATGCGGTCCACATGCATATCGTGGCCGGCGATGCGAGCCGTCCCTTCGCTCGGGGCGATATAACCGGTAAGCATCTTCATCGTCGTGCTTTTGCCGGCACCGTTGGGGCCCAAGAAGGCCACCAGTTCCCCTTCATTGACTTTGAAGCTAACGTTTCGAGTGGCTGCAAAAGGCCCATAAAACTTGGATAGACCGTCGGCCTCGATCATCGGCCGTCTTTCAGCTTTCGATGCATTCATGGATTTTTACCCAGCTCCCAAATATCTCGAATAAGCCCGAAAGTATAGACAGAAACCAATCCCGGACAACGCCGGGAATATTCGCAATCCTGATTTTCTCTACCTACGATGTGGTTATACTCACGGTTCAACCGACCCGCTAGGCGACGAACGCGTTGACGGTATGCTGAGGAATTTGATATTGAACATTCGCCGAACGTAATTGCTAAACGGGCACTTTTGAGACTTGGCAGGAGAAGATCGAGCATGTCATCGGGTGACGCATTCCATCAGCGTGGTGAAGCATTAGAGAACCAATTCTTCGCAAAGGTTGACGAGGAACTCGTCAAGAAGCTGCGGGAGAAGCAGGAAGTCCAAGACCTCCAGAAAATGCTGGGAGTCTGTGATTCTACGGCGAAATCCTTGCACGCGCTGGGTGTTTCCACTGAAACTTCGGCCGCCCTTCGCCTTGCCCCTCTCGTGGCGGTGGCCTGGGCCGACGGACTGCTGGAATCCAAGGAACGGGATGCGGTTCTTCAGGCTGCAGCCCTCCACGGGATTACCCAAGACCAACCATCGGGCAAGCTTCTCGCCGTATGGCTACAATCACCGCCTCCTCGCGATTGCCTGGAATTCTGGTGTGAATACGCAGCAACCTTGGTTTCCAACATGACGGCGGAAGCCGCGCAAAGCCTCAAAGAATCCATCGTCAACGATCTCAAAAAGGTGGCGAGTGCCACGGGTGGAGTGTTGGGTTGGGGTGCTGTTTCGGACGGAGAAAGCGCCATTCTTCGTCGCGTTGAAGCGGCTTTGACTCGCAAGAACTAATCGATGTCTGCTTCCCAAGAGCCCCAAATATTCTGGCACGCTCAAACCGTCACTCGTGATCAACGAGAAAAACTACATCGCCATCGAGGTTGTGTCGTTTGGTTTACGGGTTTGAGCGGATCTGGAAAAAGCACGATTGCCAATGCGGTCGAATCCAAGCTGTTTCACCGTGGATGCACAACCTATTTGCTTGACGGCGACAATGTTCGCCATGGGTTGTGTGCAGGACCTGCTTTGTTGGCCCCCGAGTACGGCCAGGAATTCTCGCAGCGTTTTGGTTTGGGCTTCGGCCCCGAAGATCAGGTCGAGAATATTCGTCGGGTCGGATCATTAGCGCAGCTATTTGTTGCGGCGGGGATCATTACGCTGACTGCTTTTGTGAGTCCCTATCGCAAAGATCGTGACCGAGTCCGTCAGTGGGTTGTATCGCAAGGGGAAACGCTCGACTTCATCGAAGTCTTTGTCGATACACCTTTGGAGATCTGCGAACAGCGCGATCCGAAGGGGCTCTATAAGCAGGCTCGCGCAGGAAAAATCGCAAACTTTACCGGCATTAGTGATCCCTATGAAGCGCCGGTTCAACCTGAATTGCACCTTCGCGGTGGTGAAGGATCGGTGGACCAGCTTTCGGACGAAGTGGTTCGCTATTTGATCGAATCCAAGATCGTGTCAATGTGAAATTGAAATTGAAAGGTATCCACCTTGGAAGCTCGGCTCGTTCTGTTGCCTGGTGATGGCATTGGTCCTGAAGTAGTGACGCAAGCTCGACGCGTGTTAGAGGCTATTGCAGCTTCACATGCTCATCGTTTTCATTTTGAAGAGCATCCAATTGGTGGCAATGCCATCGATCAATTTGGCGATCCCTTGCCCGAAGCAACGCTGAAAGCTTGTCTCGCCAGTGACGCTGTTTTGCTGGGCGCTGTGGGAGGCCCGAAGTGGGATGATCCCAATGCCAAGACGCGACCAGAAGCAGGTTTGCTTCGCATTCGCAAAGAGATGGGATTGTTCGCCAATCTACGCCCGATCACCACCTTTCCAGAGTTGTTAGACTCGTCACCATTGCGTCGCGAGATCGTTGAAGGGACCGATATCCTCTTCTTCCGCGAGCTCACGGGGGGAATTTATTTTGGTCCATCGGGCACCGAAAAACTTCCTGACGGAAGCGAACGAGCTTTTAGTACCGAGGTGTACTCGACCCATGAGGTCGAGCGTATCGTTCGATTGGCATGCGAAGCAGCGATGCAACGTCGGAAGAAGCTGACGATGGTTGATAAGGCCAACGTTCTCGAAGCAAGTCGATTGTGGAGGCGCGTGTCGGCTCGCATCGTGGCTCAAGAGTATCCATCGCTTCAATATGATGTGGTGTTGGTGGATTCGATGGCCATGCATTTGATCAGCAAGCCAACGAGCTTTGATGTGGTCGTTACGAGCAATATGTTCGGCGATATTTTGACCGATGAGGCATCGATGTTGCCGGGTTCTTTGGGAATGCTTCCAAGTGCATCGTTGGGAGCGAGCGGCCCAGGCTTGTATGAACCGATCCATGGTTCGGCGCCGGATATTGCAGGGAAGGGGATCGCTAATCCCTTGGCTACCATCCTCGCTGCGGCCATGCTCCTTCGTCATTCGTTGAAGTTGGAGATGGAAGCTGTTCGCATTGAAGATGCGGTAAAGAACGTGTTGGCCCAAGGACACCGAACGGCCGATTTGGTCAAACGCGGTATGCCTTCCCTTGGGACCTTTGCCGTCACCGAGCATGTGCTCAATGCATTGAAGTCTTGAGAGCCAATTCATGGAACCGCAAGGTGTTGCAAGTTCGCTCTGCCAAGGCTGTTCGCTTTATTGCGATCGGGCAGTAGTGACCGCACCTTGCTCGCGCGAGTTGCAATTTCAAAAGCTTCATGGGACATCCCAAGAGTTTCTGCCACGCATCTTTGGAAAAGAAGTGGGTTGGCAAGAAGCGTTGGATGAAGCGGCAAGAGTGTTGCGAGAGTCGCAATATACTCTACTGACAGGATGGATGCGCGATGTGGAAACGGCGCGATTGGCATTGAGGCTTGCCCGCGAGAGCCATGCGGTCGTCGATGCATGGGAGAGCGACCCGGCGTTTCATTATGTTCAAGTGATGCAACGTCGGGGCATGATTCAAACCACGTTGACGGAAACGCGCGAGCGATGCAATCTGCTCGTGATCCTTGGGGACGATCACTTGTTGGAAGAGTTTCCGTTGTTGCCGGAACGACTTTCGCTTCAACGCTCGAACTCGCAAACATTGTTGGTTGGTGAATGGAGTGAAGCGTCACGACAACGCTTCGAGCAAGCGGGCCATCCAACGCTTGCGATTCGATCTGATTGGAAGAGGCTTCCCTTGTCGCTGTTGATGCAGGATGCGCTCGAAGGACCTCGGCACTGGCTTGGTGAGGATCGCCAATGGGTAGTCGCGTGGTCGATGGGACAGTTGGGACAGTGGGAAGGAATCGAGAATTGGATGGAACGTCTGGCTGAATTTTTGATGCGGCGAAACGAACGTGTGCGGTGCGCGGCATTGCCATTGATGGGAAGTCACGCAACGTTTCACCAAGTCTGCACTTGGACCACAGGGTTTCCCGGGAGAATACGATTCCAAGGGGATGAGCCCATTTACGATCCGCATCGCTTTGATGCAAACAAGCAGGGTACCGTTCACGAACGATTGGATACGCTGATCTGGATCGATGATCAAATACCCACCACACTTCCATCTTGTGTGGCCGATGATTGGATCGTGATGAGTCCACGCGTTCCACAAACATCTTCGCCCGTTCGGGTTTGGATACCCCATCATCCGCAACAGCGTTGTGGAAATTCGCAGTTCTTTCGGTGCGATCTCGGCCAGATGCTTTCGATCCAGAGCTTGGCAGAAGAGAAATCGCGAGTAGACGTTGACTCGGTACGATCGGGTCTCGAATCATTGGTGCGTCAATTGGAAGGCGTTTCCAAGGTTCCGTAACGATAACAGAAGCGGATTCGATATGTTTGGGTGGTGGCGATCCTGGAAACGCAAGAGGATTCTACAAACTCCGGCTACTCGTGAGGAAAGAGAGCTTGCCTTGCAAGGTGCTTGGCAATGGAACCGAACTCCGCCACAGGTGTTTGAGGAAGCGCTGAAATGGATGCGCATCTTTCTGCAGGAAACGAACTTTGAAGGGTGTGGCGGACATGCCTTGACGGTTGAAGACAAGTGGATGGTGGCGAGCCAAGCCGCATTGATGACTGTCGCCTATCCTGACTTTTACTTTGATCACATCGGTTCGATCTTGATCTATCCCTATTCGTACGTTGCCAAAGGGAAGATTCAAGATGTTGGCAGCGGCGTATCCCTTCACGGCGAATCCTATCGTGAAGGAGAAGCGTGGTATCGAGGGCCAGTGATACTCAATTGGCATGAAGTCAAACGAGCCAAGCAAGATGATAACGAGGGGCATCATCTAGTGGTTCACGAGTTTGCGCATCAAATGGATATGTGGAACGATCCTCAAGCCGATGGTGTGCCGCCTCTTCCTTCGCATGTAGATAGCGATCTGTGGAAGCGAAGACTTGAGGGAGAATGGAAAGAGGCTTCGCGCGTTGTCTCGAGTGGCTATTCGATTTTGCTAAACGAATATAGCCTCGTTTCGATGGCCGAGTTCTTTGCTGTTTCGAGTGAATACTATTTTCAATTGCCTGGCGAGTTAGCTCATTACCACCCAGGTGTTTTTGAGCTACTCTTGGATTTCTATCGCGTCGATTGGCGGAAGTGGTTAGTGGATCGCTGAGCGAGCGACACGACCATGTTGACCACCTTCGTTCATGAAGAACTCGGCCCATACGGGAAGATGGTCGCTCACTTCCAAGGCTTGATCGATCGGCAAATTGAATTCGCGAAGAAAGTCCTGAACTCCCGAACGACCTGTGTACTCATCGGTAGCATGGGTTGGAAAAAGGATATTGTCGGTCATGGCCTCGCCACGAGTGGTCGTGGGTATGCTGAGAAGGGCGAACTCAAGTCCCGCTGTTCTCAGGAATGACAGTTGTTGATCGTTGGCTTGAAAGTCACCAAGCAAAAGGCAGTCGTCTTCATTGCGACCATCCCGATGAACACTTTCGAGGAGTTCAGGTAACAATCGGATCTCGGCATCGATTCGATTGGGATTGATCATGACGTTCACAGCCGTAAAGGTGAACGCATCTTTGGGATTGCCCGTCTTGGTTCGAAACCAAGCGACTAGAGGCTCGGTTTCAATCAACCCTCCTGGATCTTCGACGGTGTAGAGTTGAAAGCGATCCGTCTCGATGCGATCGGTGTCGAAGAGGAAACCAAGCTGTGTTTTGTGGGATTCCGATCCAACGCGCGGTCCGATCAAGTAATCGAAGCGTCGACCGGATTGATTGATCTTCTGAACAAGAATGGGAAGAAGATCCTGTTCTTGGCCAGCGATTTCTTGAACGGCCAAAACATCAAACTTGCGACAGATCTTGGTCAGAGCTTCCATCACATAGGGCTTGGCAATCTTTTGCGAGCCAAAGAGATGGAGATTGAACGTTCCGACCCGAATCGCAGGAGCCTCCATCGACGAAACCGAGGGGAGCGAAGTCAAGAAAGATGCCCCGTCGGATGACGGTCGGATCATCGCGATGCGATCTGCGGGATCGAGCCCAGAACCGGAATTGACTTCTGAAACAGCTGCATTCTTGGGTAGAACGCGAATCCCCTGAAGGCCTTGGATGGTGTAGTTCGACCATCCGTAATAGGCCGCTCCCATGGTCGCCAGAAAGGCAATCCACCGCTTGCTGATCGGAATTGGCAACATAAGCTCAGACCGCTAAAAACACCACAATATAAGCAAATCTGATTCCATTCCAATAGGTGCCATCCACCTATCGTTGAAGTCCCATCCGTACTGGTTTTAGTTCGGAAGGTGCAGAGATCGGCCGTGAGGGAATTTTGAAAGATTGCTAGCTATGGCCCGGTGGGAGGGGTTCGGTCGGGGAGAGAAGTGACAAAAATGGGAACGAGATTGCTATTTGGAGGAATCCGAACGAATCTAGTAGATCCCCATTTGGTTCCCGTTCGATCGCTCAGACCATGGATCGTGTACATTCCATAGCCCTCGATTTTCCTCAGCTTCGCAAGTCGATGGGGAGCATAGCGGAGACTCCGTCGGGAGTTGTTCCTAGCTTTTTGATTGGGCCCGAGAATCGAGAGTTGCTCGATCTGATCCGGGTTGAGAGCATCGTCCATTTGGCCTCGGCGTCTCCGATTTTTCTTTATGGGCCGACGGGAGTGGGAAAAACCGCCGTGGCATTGACGCTTGCAGGGCGGTGGGCGATGGCAGTGGACAGCCGAGGGATCACTCTGACGACTGGGGCTGATTTCGGTCGCCAGTTCGCACATGCATGTGAAGCCGATGACATGGATCGTTTCCGTCAAAGGCATCGTGGCTGCCGACTGTTAGTGATCGATTCGATTCATGAATTGGTGAATAAAGTGGGAGCTCAGGAGGAGCTTGTACACACCTTGGATGAGTTGCGGGAGCGGGGAACGCCCGTGGTCGCTACCGCCCCGAAACTACCTGGATCGATCCGAGGTCTCAAAGCGGCTTTGACGAGTCGCTTGATGTCTGGGCTAACTCTTCAGTTGCACATGCCGGGCGTCGAGACGCGGCGGGAGATTTTGGTTGCGCTGAGCCGAAGCATGGGTGAGATGCTTTCCGAGGAAGAGTTAGATCGTTTGGTTGAAAACCTTCCCTCATCAACCTCGGCGTTGCAGCTTCGCGGAGTCTTGATCCAATGGCTGCATCATCAGCGGTTTGCTCATGACTCGCGCGAGCAGTCGTTGCAGGTGGTGATCGAAAACCAACAGAAGGCTCGCGTCCCCGCCATCCAGGACATCGCCAAAGCGGTAGCCAAGCAATTGGGAGTGCGACTATCTGATCTCAAAGGTGCCACTCGCAAAGCCAATGTCGTGCGGGCTCGGGGATTAGCAATGTACTTGGCACGGCAATGGACTTCGCTTTCGCTGCAGCAGATCGGCGAGCATTTTGGCAATCGCGATCATACGACTGTGCTTCATGCATGCCGAAAAACAGAAGGTGATCTTGTCACGGATGTCGAGCTTCTTCGCGTTTCGGAAGAGATCAAGCAATCAGTCGGCTTTGCTTGATGGTGTTATTGCGGTCGAGAGCTGATTTCTAAGGCTGCTTGCGGAGTTGAATCACCTTCAATTCTGCATTCCACTTCTGAGCAAGATCACGCGGCATCAGGATCCAACAGCAAGCATGCGGTGGCGAGTGCATCGGCCTCAATGCACTTCTCCGCTACAACGCTGCAGCCGATCGAGTGTGTCTGCATCGGATGTCCGGTGGATGGATGAATCAAATGATTCGGCGGTGCTTCTGTACCTTCTCGCGCATTCCTGCTCAGGGCATGCTCGTGGCTAATGCCTGATTGACCAAGGTCACCGTTTGAGCAATCGCATGCGGATTGGATGCATCTTCAATTCCAATTTGCCACGATCCCGATGCATACATTCGCCACCGATCTCGACGAGAAACTCAGACGACGTACCAAGCTCAGCGCAGCAGTTTCACAACTTGATCTACGGCATAGCCCTGCAATACTGATCCGAGATCGATCTGAAGGTCGGCTACCTCTTTGCGGAGTGCACGGGTTTCGGGTGCAAAATGAAGCTTTTGCCATCCGACCGATGCGAGCGTTTTTGCAATCGATTCGGACGATGGAGGAGTGAGACGTTTCGATCGGGACCAAATCCCCAAAGATTCACCAATGGTCCAACGGTGATGTCATAGGCACCTTGTGTGTCACGACTCAATCGAAGGCATAGTTCTAGCAAGGTGGCTAACTCTTCCGATACCTCCATGGCTGTCGTCGTGTTGCTCTGATTGATTAGCGACGATTCTGATTCCGGTCGCCAGTGAGACAGATTCGATTCGATGCGTTCCAATTCTTTCTGAACCAGCTCTTGCAGATGGGTACTGTACAAAGGGAAGTGCCTCAGTTGAATGCTCCAGGTTGTTCCAAAAGCTTGTCCGGTGAGCAGTTGGTTGCCGCTTGATACTTCCTTCGATCGCGAGTGTGTTGTTGGGCTATGAGCATTCGCGTTTCGTAGATGGAATAGCGTTCGATGAAGACAAATCCGAGCATCGTGACGACCAGAGCGAGCGCCCACTTGTCGCGCAGTCCCATTCGGTCACGCGATCCACCGCTGGACATCATTTTGAGGAGTGCTCCCGTCGGGCATGCGAATCGACAGTAGGCCATAGGAATGCGCAAAGAGACTACCCATCCGATGATCAAGAGAATCAACGATACCGATACGACAGTGCGGAGCGTCCAAGCATCGAACGCTTCAAGGAACGCTAGGTTCCAAGTGGGGACGAGGATTCCCAATACGAAGCCTATGCCCAAGAGGATAAAAGGAACAAAGTTTCCATAGCGAATAGCCCAAGAAGGTAGATTCCAAGGTTGCATCCATCTTCCGAGCCAGTGCTGGACAACCCCATGCGGGCATAGGTGTTGGCAGTATAGATTCTTTCGAACGGTAATCGGTGAAAGCAATGCGCTCATACCGATCAATCCCATCGAACTTATCAGTTGAGAGGGACTATCTCCATGCGCCATCCCGGCAAACCACGAGAGTGAGAGTAGGTTGCCCAGGTAGATGCCGGAAACGGTCACAAGGATCAGTCTCCAGCAAAAAATCCATCGCTTGCTTGTTCGCAGCGACGTCCACATCGTCAAGAAGGCTCCGATAAGGACACTGTATCCCAACCCTTCGCGAACCCAACGCCAAAGTATGGTTCGTTCTTGTTCTTGGTCGTGCCATTCTTGTGTAAGTCGTCGACGAATCCCTTCCATCAAAGCCCAGCTTGTTTTCGTCGCGCCTGAAACCCCTTCATACTGAATTGTATTTTTCGGATCGTGGATGATCTCTTGGATGTTGCGTCCAGCATAGCTTTCGAAAAATGCGCTCTCTTGATGAATTCTTTCGACATAATCGGGCGTATCAAAGCTCTCAAGCAAGCCAACTCGAACGATGGTTTTTCGGTCCGGTTGCAACACGATCCAACAGTCCGAGGGGCCTTGATAGCCTATCGTGGAGTTGGAAGTCACCGAGGAGCGGAGCACATATCCAAGAACGTTTCCATGTTGGTCGCGATAGACTCGCTCTTTGGGATTGGATCGATAGGTAGTTGATTCGGATGCCGAGGGGAACCACTCAAGGACTTGGGATGGAGAAAGCGATTTCGAAAATAATGCTTCTTTAAATGATCCGCTTAGACGCTGTTCGATGCTTGCTCGAACCGCTTCGCTCGTGAGTGTAGATCCCGACACATGTTCGATTTTGGGAAGAACCGTACGAGGGTTCCAATCCAAGAACTGAGTCAAAAATCTTGAATCATTACGAATGGCCTCTACGTGATTAGGTGTATCCTCGCTATCGAGAAGTTTCAACGCATGAATGGAACCATTCGGATCGAGTACGATGAGAACATCGCTAGGACCGGTATAACCAACGATGTTTTGGCAATCAGGAAGTGTGGTTAGGGCTTCTCCAAGATAGTTGCCCTGCTCGGAACGGATCTCCCAACGCGTTGCATCTTGAGTCGGTTCAAGGGTCGCGGCGGTAGGAAGAAGACGCCGTACTTCGGGAAGGATTTGTTCGGCTCGATGACCATCAAGCGGCGTGAGATGAGCCCATCGAAGCGCGATGAAGGCCATAACAAGCGTCAGTACGCGAAGCCATCGGGGTGAGAGTCGGGGAATGTTCACGCGATCGATTACCGTTCAGCCATGTGAACCAACACCATCAACGCGGATGGGAAAAAAGCCGGGGAAGCCAAGTGGCTTCCCCGATCGTGGATCTTCACAAGTATAACTCGATCGACGCGTCGTATCACTTGCTGATGGTGCAGCTTCCCGAGCTGCAGCAAGCACCGTCTTCGCAGCATCCGCCAGGAATGCAGGCGCAATTGGTGGATGTGATCTTCGCAGTTACCTTCGATTGAAGAGCACCCGCTTCGCAACAAGGTCCGTTGGTGCAGCAGTCGCCATCTTCACAGCAGGATTTGTCAGCGCAGCATCCTGATCCTGGGTTGCAGCAGTCCGATTTCTTAGCTGCTGCAGTTCCCGATTCACAGCAGGATGCAGACGTGGCACAGCAAGGAGCTTGGTCCAAGCAGCAACCTTGGGTTGCGATACCCGATCCCAGACTTCCAAGGCCTTGAGAATTGGCAACGGCAAAAACGGTTCCACCCACTACGAATAGAGCAACTGCGAATGCAAGTTTGTAAACCATTATTTTGATCCTTAGAAATTGTTGTTCATAAAAGATATCGAATTCGAACGGATTTCCATGGTGGCCAAAGAGGTCCATGGATACAACGAATCAACGGTGGTCAACACCGCCAACAACAATGCCGAATACGCTTAGGCCCTATCTCGTGAACAATCCTAAAACTTGGAAGGACATCGCTCGGGCGTTGAACATCGATGTCCCCGTGGATCAAGGCAACGAAAGGCTGATGCGGTGTCTCCCACTCGAGGTTTTGGGGGAGGGTTGCATGACGCAGCGTGCACTTACACCGAGGAGCTTGCCGATGCGACTGCCCATTCTCATCTTTCAGATTCTGAGAAGGGTCGCTCGAGTTTGTCGAGTCATCTGAGCAGGTTTTCGTTTTATGGCAGTGCGGGCAGCAAGGCTTCGATTCTTGGACCGTCTTTTTGCCGCAACAGCCTGCATCACCCGCTTGAAGAAAACAGCACCACCCAGGTGGCAAGGCGAGCAGCAGCGCTACGAAAACCACGAATATGCGAATGATGGAACTCATAAGATTAACATTAGGCTTCTGAATACTTGAAGTCAACGGAAATCGCGGTCGGTTTTGGCGTCATCCAATTCCCAATTTGGGGCTGGCTGTTAAACTCGATCCATTCTGATTTCGCCGGCTTACCCAAGCTGTTCATTTCCTCCGATAGGGTATGGGAACCTATGGATACTCAAGCTTCGAATGCTTCCAAACTTGCCGCTAGTGTGATTGCAGTCCCTCCGTTGGCTCGTGACGGGCATGGGAAGATCGATGAGGCAAACAACGCCAAGGTGGTTCGATTCTTGGAGGAAGGAGGTGTTCGCACGCTCCTGTACGGTGGTAATGCTGTCCTCTATCACATACGACTGTCCGAATATGCGTTTCTCTTGGAAACGCTTCAACGAATTGCTGGAAAAACTACCGCGGTTGTTCCGTCAGTAGGTCCTTCGTTCGGATTGGCAATGGATCAAGCCGAAGTCCTCAAGGATTTTGATTTTCCAACCGTGATGCTTTTGCCTCAGCGAGAGATCGCGGACGAGCTCGGGATCGCGCGCGGTGTTCGTCAGTTCTGCAATCGCTATGGCAAGCCAATCGTGCTTTACCTCAAACACGATCGTTGGTTGTCTCCTGCGATCGTTAAGTCGCTGGTGGACGATGGATTGGTCAGTTGGATCAAGTATGCGGTCGTTCGCGATCAACCAATGGAAGATGCGTACCTTCGCGAAGTGCTTCAAGTGGTTCCATCCGATATCGTGGTGAGTGGAATTGGTGAGCAACCTGCCATCATTCATATGCGCGATTTCGGAATCGTCAGCTACACAAGCGGATGTGTGTGCGTTGCTCCCAAGCGATCAATGGAGATGTTACAAGCGATTCACGACAAAGATTGGGATCGTGCGGAATCGATTCGCATGCGCTTCTTTGGACTAGAAGATCTCCGTAATACGATCAATCCCATTCGAGTGTTGCATCGTGCCGTTGAACTTGCAGGGATTGCATCCACTGGGCCCATGCAACCGATGCTCGGTGAATTGACCTCCGATCAAGATGCTCGCATCGCAGCTGCAGCCAAAGAGTTGTTG
>JAXMBN010000006.1:0-193383 GCA_046349875.1 Pirellulales bacterium | reverse complement strand
AGGAACTCTTGATGGCGGCTCAAAGCCTCCAAGTCAATCAATCCACGATGGCGGAGAAACTGCAGTCCATTTTTGCGATGAAACTCAGCGCCGCTAAGACATTGGCTGAAGTCGCAACTGCACAAGACGAGAAAGAAGTCGCAGTCTACGCGAAAATCGAAGCGTTGTCCCATTTGGCAGGCATTGGCGACACCAACGCTGCGAAGGAGCTCGAAGAGTACGCAACGGAGATCTCGAAGATCGAGAACCCTAAGATGGCGCATCAGGCCAAATTGGTTCTCTTGAGCTTCCGCGTTGGCGAATACGATTCAGGTGTTCTCAAATCACCGGATGAGATCCTCAAGGAAATTGAAGCCTTCCTGGCCGATAAAACGCTGCTCACACAAACCGACTTCCGCATGATGATTCAAATTCTGAATGCGTTTCAAAAGCAAGGGCATACCGACGCGATCAACGTTGCCAAGGAAAAGATTGGCAATGCGTTTGTTGAACACCAAAACACTCGGTTGGCGATGGATGCATGGATGCTTCGAGCAGATGGCTCTAAAGTCATCGATGCCCTGCGCGAGTCGGTAGAACAGATCGCCAAGAATCCATCCGATGCTTCGCTTGCCGAAGGTTTCAAGAAAGTGATCGCCGATCTTCAAACGGCTTATCCCGAACCGACCACGCTATTGATGCTTGCCAATTACGTAATCAACCTCGAATCGATCGGTGCTTTGGCTTCTGCTCAAACCATTACGGAATCTCTCAAGTCACAGCTCGATAAGATCAAGGATGAGCGGCAACGTCAAGAAATCGATCGCATCCTTCAAGATGCCGAAAAACACTTTGCGTTTCTGGGCAAACCACTGGATCTATCGAAACTCGTCACGCTTGACGGCAAACCGCTCGATACGGCCTCGCTCAAGAACAAGGTCGTTCTCGTCGATTTCTGGGCAACGTGGTGTCAACCTTGCTTGGCCTCCTTCCCCGAATTGAAAACACTCTACGAAAAGCACAAGGATAAGGGCTTTGAAATTGTTGGCGTCAATATCGATGAAGAACTTGCCTCCGTGCAAGAATTCATGAAGAAGGATGCATTGCCTTGGACGGTTGTCCGTTCGGTGGATGCCAATGCCCCGGATGCTGTTGGCTTCAAAGCGCCGTTTGCAACCGAGATTGGGGTGAATGCCATTCCGATGGTGTTGATCGTTGATCGCGAAGGAAAAACGGTCGCAATCAATCTTCGCGAAAATGCCTTTGTCGAAAAGATTGAATCCCTTATTGCGACTCCCTGATCAAGAGTTTGAGTACCACAACTTTATGTATCTGCAGTTAGCGAAACGGCTTTTGCTCGAAACCGACAAACGACTCCTTTGGAAGCTCGCCTACAATGCGGGCTGGAAGGGACTTCGAAGTGTTCTCAAGCATAAAGCCCGATTGAAGCGTGGCGAGTTCTTTCCGCCGTTTCTCTATATCTCGGTAATCAATACCTGCAACCTACGTTGCCAAGGATGTTGGGTAGACGTTGCCGGCAAGCAGACCAAAATCGACTTGGCTTCGATGAATCGCTTGATCACCGAAGCCAAGGCCATGGGCAATTCCTTCTTTGGCATTCTCGGTGGCGAACCGTTCTTGCACAAAGAGTTGTTGGATATTTTAGCAGCTCACCCTGATGCCTATTTCCAGGTCTTCACCAATGGACACTTCATCACCGATGAAGTTGCCCAGCGATTGCGTCAGCTTGGAAACGTGACTCCATTGATCAGCGTGGAAGGAAGCCAAATCGTCAGCGATGAGCGTCGTGGACGAGAAGGAGTTCTCAGCAAAACGATGGAGGGCTTAGAAAACTGCCTTCGCAATCGAGTCATGACGGGCGTCTGCACCAGCGTGTGCCGAACCAACATCGACGATCTCCTCCAAGATGCTTGGGTCGATCGCTTGATCGAGATGGGTGTGATGTATTGCTGGTTCCACGTTTATCGCGTGGTCGGTCCTGAAAGCTCTCCCGATCTTGCCCTGACGACCGATCAGTTGCGACGCGTACGCCAATTCGTCGTCGATACACGCGTGAAGAAACCGATCATCGTGATCGATGCTTACCACGACGCGGATGGTAAAGCCCTGTGCCCTGCCGTTACGGGATTCACACACCACATCGGTCCGGGTGGCGATATCGAACCTTGTCCCATCATCCAGCTGGCCAAAGAATCCATCTATGATGAACGACCTCTTCGCGAGGTCTTCAATGAAAGTGCTTTTCTCAAAGATTTCCGCGAGCTCGTGGCCAGCCAAACGCGAGGCTGTGTCGTTCTGGAAAGGCCTGATCTGCTAGAGCAATTGGTTACCAAACACCATGCGAAAGATACAACCCAACGACAAACGGTCCTGAAAGAAATCCATCAGACGGTACCGCGACGATCGCAGTACGTACCCGGCATGGAAATCCCAGAAAGATCCTGGGCCTATAAACTCGCCAAGCGTTTTGCATTCCACGATTACGGGACGTACACGCGTCATTTCGATGAAAAGCAGTGGCACGATCCCGAAGCACATGAAGCTCCTCGTCGATCCATGCCGATCGTCGATTTGCCTTCTCCCGGTTCTTCAACGAGCGAAAACGCCACCCACTAATTGGCGTTCACTCTCAGCCACTTGGCCATCATGCTTCAGCCTTTGATCTATCTCGATAATCACGCAACCACCCGCGTCGATCCGGAGGTAGTCCGAGCCATGGAGCCCTATTGGACAGAGCTCTATGCCAATCCGGGGAGCGTCAATCATGAAGCGGGACGCCTCGTTGCTTCGCACATCGCAGAAGCTCAAGCCCGTATGGCATCACTGCTTGGGGCTCATGCAGAGGAACTCGTTTTTACGAGCGGTGCAACCGAGGCCAACAACCTTGCCATCCTAGGTGTGTGTCTTCACCCGCGACAAACGCGTCGCAAAGTGGTGAGCATTATTACGGAACACCGCGCCGTGCTTGATCCTTTGCGGAGATTGGAACGATTCGGTTTCGAAATCGTCAACCTCCCCGTTCTACAACACCCTCACCCTCGCGCTGGCTTACTCGACCTTCAATGCATTCTCGATCAGATCGATGAAAGCGTTGCGATGGTATCGGTGATGTTAGCCAACAACGAAATCGGAGCCATCGCGGATCTCGCCCCCATCGGAAGTGCATGTGCGGCCAAGGGAGTCTGGCTCCATACCGATGCCACGCAAGCGGTTGGCAAGATTCCTGTCGATGTCGATCAACTCAACGTCGATCTCCTCAGTTTTTCAGCCCACAAATTCTATGGTCCTAAGGGCATTGGTGGACTGTATGTTCGCAATCGCCATCGACGGGTGAGACTCGATCCTCAAATGCTCGGCGGTGGTCACCAACACAATCGTCGTTCAGGTACACTACCTGTTCCAGGCATCATGGGAATGGATCGCGCTTTGACGATTGCCCATGCGAGAATGCACGTCGAGTCTATGCAATTACAAAACTTGCGAGACCGGCTCTGGAAAAATCTGAAGGCCGGAATCCCGGAACTTGAATGCAACGGACCCGATCTTTGGAACACCATGCAGCGTTTGCCGCAGAATCTCAATTGTTTCTTTCCAGGGATCGAAGGGCAAACGCTGATGCTTCGCGTTCCATTCGTTGCTTGCAGTAGTGGAAGTGCATGCACTTCGCATATGCCCGAACCTAGCCACGTCTTGCGAGCCTTAGGACGTTCCGAAGATGAGGCTCGATCGAGCCTTCGTTTCGGTGTGGGACGATTCACGACCGAAGATCAAATCGACATAGCAGCTCAGGCCTTTGTCGAAGCCTATTGGGATTGCCGAAAGCAATACCAAAGCCAGCAACAATAGCTAGCCAATCATCGCGAACAGCAATCGGAATTGTTCTGGATTTGAAGGAGAATCGAAACCGATAATCCTTCGAATGGGAGCCCAACATCTTCGCGGTTTCCGAAGACAATGCACTTTGCGACGGGACTGGCGGAGAGTGTGTTTAATGAGATCTTACGGCGAGCCCCAAGTTTTTTGATCGCTCAGATCTGTTTTGCATCGAAAGATTTCAGCGGAAAACGAAAATGATCGCAAAGACACCTTCAAGCTCCCGTAATGGTCTGAATCGTCCCCAAGGGATACGATGAGACTAACGTCCGCCATCCGTACGAGGCGACGAAGGATTTTGAAAGGTCAACGAGAGAGACTATGCGAAAGCGTCATGGCAAAGTGAATCGTCCGCTGCTCCTCGGTTTGGCAGTCGGTGTTGTGGCCTGCGCTGGTTCGTCACCTTGGTGGTGGGAATCGGCGTCGCAATGGGGTCAAACAACTTGGGCCAATGCCATGCAGTCCCCATCGACTGCACATGATGATCACGAGGGGCATGATCACGGAGATCACCCTGAAGATGCCAATAGCATTGAACTCTCTTCTCAAGCCTTGAAGAATCTCGGACTCGATGCACAGTATTTGAAAACGATCGCTCTCTCGTCCTATCGCAAGACGATCAGCGTACCTGCCATCGTTGCATCACGTCCTGGGCGAACGCAACTAAGAGTTTCTTCACCGCTGAGCGGTGTTGTCACGCACGTTCACGCGGTTACGGGCGAGACTGTAACATCGGGACACTTACTGTTCGAAGTTCGACTGACCTATGAAGACCTTGTGGAAACCCAGACGCAGTTTCTTAAGTCTTTGAGCGAATTGGAAGTCGAGTCGCGCGAGATCAAACGCCTCGAAGAGGTCACTCGCTCTGGAGCCGTTTCGGAAAAGATCCTTCTCGATCGTCGTTACGCTCGTGAAAAGATTGAAGCGTTTCTTGCCTCACAGCGGGAAGCACTCAGGCTCCATGGATTGACGGCGGACCAAGTCGCCACAATCGAGCGAGAGCGCAAACTTTTAAGAGACCTCGAGATCACCGCTCCCGATATCGACTCACACGAACATGAAGAAGAATTGCGACTCAGCCGAGCCTCCATTCAGCCTGTCACTTTTCGTTTGACGCACGCGTCCAATGGAACTCATGCAAGACCGCTTATTCTTGAAGACCTACGGGTGCAAAAGGGGCAAGGTATCACAGCTGGTGAAATGCTCTGCACTCTTTCCGACTATTCACAGCTCTACATCGAAGGGCAAGCGTTCGAACAAGATGGACCATTGATTGCCAATGCGTTGGAAAAGGGATGGCCCGTGGAAGCCAACTTTGCATCCGCGTCGGGCCAAGAGTCGGTCCCTGAACTTAGAATCGCATACCTCAAGAATTCCGTGGATGAAAGCAGCCGTACACTTTCGTTCTATGTTGAACTTGAGAACAAGATACTTCGTGATGAATCGAACGCCGATGACCAGCGCTTCCTGACCTGGAAGTATCGCGTTGGACAACGGCTGCAGCTTCAAGTCCCCGTGGAAGTCTGGGAAAACCAATTTGTCCTGCCGGTCGACGCCGTCGTGAAAGAAGGAGCCGAATGGTTTGTGTTTCGCCGCAAAGGGAAAAAGCTGGAACGCATTCCCGTTCATGTACGGCATCGCGATCCACAGCATGTCGTCATCGAAAACGATGGTGCTTTGGTCGAGGGCAACACCATTGCGTTACGTTCGGCTCATCAAATTCAAATGGCCATCAAGAACAAGTCCGGCGCGCCTGTCGATGCGCACGGACATTCACACTAGATGATCGCGTCCTTGAGCAAAACTTCCCAACTGCTCCAATTCTTCAACAGCCCCTTGCACTCGATACGACAAACCGCAACACACCGGTGTTCTCTCCTCGCCACGGATCAAGATTGGTGCGTTGCAGAGTGCGTTTACGGAGTATTGGTGGGTTGAAAACGTCTCAAGTGCGAGTCGATTTAGCCAAAGTTCTGCACGGCGTTGCGCAACGTTTGAAGCTCGGTTCCCAAATGCCAAAGGGCTGCGATGCCAGCCAATAACAGCTCGAGATCGCAAGCGTCGAGTCCGTTCGGGATCGCTCCTAAAGGCGTTTGGACTTGGGCGTCCTTGGCAACGATTAGATTCGACTCGCAAACGACCACGCGCTTTCCTTCCTCCAAATGCTTGGCAATGGAGGCAAGATTGGAATCGATTGCAAACAGGATCACATCCCCTTTGCTCAGCGGCTTCATATCCAAGCACAACGAATCGGACGCGTTGAGCACTGCTGCGCCGGTTTCCATGACGACATCGACAGGTGTTCGTTTGACTCCGAAAAGCTTCGAATCATCAAACAGATCGAATTCGCCGCCGAGATTCCCTTCGGGTTCCACTCGGGTAACGATGGCAACGTCGCACTTATCGAAGCCTAGCCCTTCACGCAAAATCCCATCAGCCCCAGCCTCGATGACCGCGGCTTGCACTTGCGGGTGAATGATGAGATTTTTCGTTGCCTGGGAATTGTCGCTTGGCCCTGTATGGATGCAGCGATCATTGACAAAGGTTCCATCGCTTTCCGCTGAGCCAACGATCAAGCCGGTCGATGCCAAGGTGGTTCGTAGGAATCGTACCAGTTTCGATTTGCCACTGGTTCCGGTCACGCAAATCAAAGGAATTCGAGCATTCCCCGTTGGCCCAAACATTTGTTCAACGATGGCTTGTCCCACGGGCCGTGGTTCGCCAACCAAAGGCTTGAGATGCATGATCAGGCCTGGCCCTGCGTTCACTTCAACGATGGCCCCACCCTGATCTTCCAACGGACATGAAATATCCAAGGCAACAATATCGATACCGGCAATATCGAGTCCAACGGTCCTAGCCGCGAGGACTGCGTTTTCAGCCACGGATGGATGGACGAGATCGGTCACATCGTTCGATAGGTTGTCGTGACGCTTGATGAGCACCTTTTTGCCGTCGGCAGGAACCGAATCCAACGATAGGCCTTGATGCTCGAGGATCATCTCAAGACTGGCGTCGATTTCAACCGGCGAAAGAGGCAACGTTTCATCTTCGCCGCGCCGTGGATCGGCATTTACCACCTCTTCCACCAATTGGCGAACGTTGCGAACTCCATCCGCAGTCACCGTGACCGGCTCGCCTCGCGACGCGGCAACAAATCGTTTACCAACGACGAGAAGTCGATGTTCGTAACCTGGAACGAAGCGTTCCACAATGACGCCGCTTCCTTCCTTGGCTGCAACATGATAGGCATTTCGAATCTCATCGGGTTGAACGAGATTCGGCACAATGCCTCGACCATGATTGGCATCCTGTGGCTTCACCACCACGGCACTTTCGATTTCGCTAGCCGCTTCTACAGCATCTTCGGGATCGGAAACGGCACGTCCTTCAGGAACGGGAACTCCCACGGCGCGAAGCAATTGCTTGGTGAGCTCTTTGTCTTGAGCAATCGATTCGGCGATGGCGCCGGTGCGATCGGTTTCGGCAGTCCAGATGCGTCGTTGCTTGAACCCTTGCCCAAGCAGCACCAGGCTTCCCGTATTCAATCGGCGAAAAGGAATGTTCCGATCGAGCCCTGCGTTGACGATGGCTTTGGTGCTCGGACCCAAGCAACGTCGGTCCGCTAGATCGTGCAATCGACGAACTTCCGAATCGACATCGTAAGGGAGATCATAGATGCATGCTTTGAGAAGGTCGCGAGCCGCATTGAGGCACTCGGTGGCAACGCTTTCTTCTTCATAGCGAATGGCAACTTTATAAACCCCTTCTTCGCTCATCTCGCGTGCTCGTCCAAACCCCACGTTGCAACCGGCTAAGGTTTGAAGTTCGAGCGTCGTGTGTTCGAGAATATGCGCCAGATAGGTTCCACGATCCAGTCGCTGAAAGAAACCTCCTCGTTCTCCTTCACTGCACCGATGCTCGATCACCGTGGGCAACCAAGCTTTGTAGCGATCGTTGAAGCCCGGCAACAACTCGCTGGAAAGGTCTTTGAATTCGGCAAGGTCGACCCAAACTTCCATGCACGGATTGCGTGACCAAATATTGGGTCCCCGGAGGAACATGATCCGCCGAAAATGCATGAATTGCTGGAGGGATTCGAGCGGCGGAAGGGAAGGCGCATGCTGCATGGAAATAGTCAAACGTTGGAAGGTTCACTTGCAGGATTCATCGAAAACGAAGGACTCCATTATAGTCGGAAAAGGGGCTTTCGCGCCAATGCGAAAATGCGATCCGGCCTAGCTCGGCAGCCCTGAATACTCCCGATCTTTGCTCCTTGGTGTATACTCACCTGCCGCCGGGCTTCGCAAACTACCTGCTTTAACAGGGTTTTCGCTTCCATCGAGACCTTTCCGAGCCCTTTTTTGCTTGGTTTTGAGGAGGTCTGGCCCTGTAACCTTCGCGGTAACCCCCTATCAATCGATCGTTTCTCTCGCATGAGACCAGGAGTATTGGTTATGCCTGTTGGCTTTGGCATCATCGGATGTGGAATGATTTCGCGATTTCATGCAAAGGCCATCGCGGAGATCAAAGGAGCCAAATTGATTGGCTGCTTCAATCACACGATGGAGAAGGCGCAGAAGTTCGCTTCGGAACACCAGTGCCAAGCTTACGATAAGCTCGAAGAAATGTTGGCTCGTCCCGATATCGATGTGGTGACGATTTGCACGCCGAGCGGAGCGCATTTGGAACCGGCATTGGCAGCAGCGAAGGCCAAGAAACACATCATCGTGGAAAAACCGCTCGAAGTTACGCTCAAGCGGTGCGATGCATTGATCGAAGCCTGCAAAAAGCATGGTGTTAGGCTCGGTACGATCTTCCCATCGCGATTTCACGAATCGGCTCAGCTCCTCAAAAAAGCAGTTGAACAAGGTCGATTCGGAACGCTGGCTCTTGGTGACGCCTATGTGAAGTGGTACCGAACGCAGCAGTACTACGATAGCGGTGCATGGCGAGGCACTTGGAAACTCGACGGTGGCGGCGCGTTGATGAACCAAGCGATCCATAGTGTCGACCTCTTGCTGTGGTTGATGGGACCCGTGGTGGAAGTCTCGGCTATCACTGCCACACGAGCTCACGAACGGATCGAAGTCGAAGATTGTGCGTGGCCACACTTCGCTTTGCCAATGGAACCATGGGGGTTATCGAAGCGACTACGGCGGCTTTTCCTGGAGCGGCTCAAGAAGATTGAAATCGCTGGTTCAACGGGCTTTGCAATTTTGGAAGAGGAAAGGCCTGATCAAATGGGAATTCGCCAAGCCTAACAAAGCCGATGCGCAAATTCGCGACGCGATGCTCAGTAAGACCAAGACTGGCGGCGGAGCAGGCGACCCTGCGGCAATCGGTCACCATGCGCCGAGCGGCTCTTCCAAGACTTCTTGAAGGCCATCAAACAGAACAAACCTTCCATGATCGATGGCGACCAAGGACGACACTCGGGGTCGAGCTGATTTTGGCCATCTACCAGGCGGCCAAAACTGGCAAAACAGTCAAACTTCCATTGGCGAAAAGGCCTATTGGCCAAGAAGTCTTAGTACCCCCAGGTCGGAGTTTTCTCGTTCCGGAAACGGCATACTTCGCCCTTCCGGAAGATCCCCGCGCGAATCTAGAAACGATCCGCAGCCTCTAGACTTCGACTATTCAAGCCCTATCCCGGCTTTGCGATAATCGTCCGCCTCCCTCCTGGGAATCCTCGCCAACTACAATGGCTCATCATGTTCCAATGCCACATTGGAACTTCCCCTATCGTTATCCTGATTTTGTTAGAAGGCACTTACCAGAATGGCAAAGATCAAAGTCAAGACACCGGTTGTCGAGATGGACGGCGACGAGATGACTCGGATTATCTGGAAATGGATCCGAGAAAAAGCTCATCCTTCCCTACTTGGACATCGACTTGAAGTACTTTGACCTGAGCATTCAAAGTCGCGATGCGACCAACGATCGAATCACGATCGATTCGGCCAACGCGACCAAGAATATGGCGTGGCAGTGAAATGCGCAACGATCACTCCCGGTGAAGGTCGCGTCAAAGAGTTCCGGGCTCAAACAGATGTGGAAGAGCCCCAATGGAACGATCCGTAATGTTCTCGATGGCACGATCTTCCGCGAGCCGATCATTTGTCGAAACGTTCCACGTATCGTCCCACACTGGGACAAGCCCGTGGTGGTAGCGCGACATGGATTCGGAGATCAATACCGCGCTCAGGACTTCCAGTTCCCTGGCAAGGGATCTTTGAAGCTCACCTGGACCTCGGAAGATGGTAGCCAAACCATCGAACGCGAAATCATCAAGACAGCAGGGCCTGGTGTAGCCTTGGGCATGTTCAACTTGGATGCATCGATTAAGGGGTTTGCTCGGTCATGCTTCAACTACGCGCTCGGCCGTAACTATTCGGTCTACCTTTCTTCCAAAAATACGATTCTCAAGGTTTACGATGGTCGCTTCATGCACATCTTCCAAGAAGTGTACGACCAAGAGTTTCGAAGCCAGTTCGAAGCCAAAGGCCTGGGTTACGAACATCGTTTGATCGATGACATGGTGGCTTCGAACCTCAAGTGGAAGGGTGGTTACCTTTGGGCCTGCAAGAACTATGACGGCGACGTTCAATCGGATACCGTCGCTCAAGGCTATGGCTCCCTTGGCCTGATGACCTCGGTTCTCACGTCTCCCGATGGTAAGACCATCGAAGCCGAAGCAGCTCACGGAACGGTGACGCGGCACTACCGACTTCATCAACAAGGCAAACCGACTTCGACCAACCCCATCGCGTCGATCTACGCATGGACCCGTGGCCTTCAATATCGAGGAAAGCTCGACAACACCCCAGACGTGGTCGACTTCGCGGCCAAGCTGGAACAAGTCTGCGTGGATGTGGTTGAGTCAGGTCGCATGACCAAAGACCTCGCTCTACTCATTCGCCCTGACCATCCTTATCTAACGACCGAAGAATTCATGTCGGAAATCGACAACGAACTGAAGAAGCAACTGCAATAGCTTGCATTCCACAACGTATTGATAAGCTCTCCTAAAAACAGTGCGACCCAATCGAATAGACTCCATTCGATTGGGTCTTTTCATTGAGACGACACTTATTCGCTAGCGTTCAAGGCTCGACGGAACAGTTTACGCATACGCCACACAAGGCTTTTCGATTGTTAAGAATTGAAGAGGCAAAGTGCTTTTATTCCGTTCCTTTTTTACATGCATTCGATGATCGTGGAGACTTGGGAGGATTACCAAGTCTGTTAAAGCACATCACGCAAGGATGCAATGATGAAGTGGCGCTATCGACTTGGCGGAGTCGCATTCGGGTGCATTTTGACTGCCTCGAATTCTCTTTGGGCACAGCAAACTCTATCCCAGCCTTCACCATTTCCATCCAATGGACTTGGAGGAATCCCACAACCACGCGAGCCCTTTTCGGCGCCGGAACCTCCGATCGGTTATCCCGTTTCAGACCAGGTGATCGCCGAAGAAGCTGCTGTTCCTTCGGACGATGAACAATTAGAAAACATCGTTCGCAAAGTCTTAAAAGAAGAAGCCGCTAAGAAAGAGAAAGCTGAAAAAGAAGCCAAGGAAAAAGCGGAAGCCGAAGGTCATGTGGTTGGTAGCGATCTGGGCATGACGGCGTCTTGGAACAATGGCCTAGAAGTTGCCACCAAGAACAAAGATTTCCGCGTTCACGTGGGGGGCCGCTATCAGTTCGACACGGGTTGGTTCATCGCTCCCAACAATGTGCAATCGAACATCAACACGCCCTATCACGATGGAGTCGATTTCCGACGAGCTCGATTTCGCATCGATGGAACGATGTATGAAACCGTGGAATGGGCCGCAGAATTCGACTTCATGAATGCGATCCTCGTTCGGAACCAACCAGTGAGTGGAACGGCTCCTGGCTTTACCGAATCAGCGGTGACAGCCCCTACCGATCTTTGGGTTCAAACGAAAGAAGTTCCCATCTTCGGAACGATTCGCCTCGGGAATCAAAAGGAGCAGATCGGATTCGAACACATCGTCAGCAGCCGTTTTCAGCCCTTCATGGAGCGTTCTTATAACCAAGATACATTCTATGGTGGAACGTTTAATGGATTTTCGCCGGGCATTCAGTTCTTCCGCAACTATGGTAGCGACAATCAAGGTGTCTTGTCGGGCGGCTTGTTCAAGCCAGTCAACAGCGTGTTTGCCTACAGTGTAGGCGATCACGATTTCTCAGTCGTCGGTCGAGCCACACGCTTGCTATGGTACGAAAATGATGGTGCGAACCTGCTACATCTTGGCGTATCAGGCCGGCAAGCCACGGCCGTCGAAAACCAAGGTGTACCGGCTCGCTTTCAAGTATTCCGTACTCGCGATGCGATTCGCGCAGGCTTGGCCCAAGATTGGCCAACTCCAGCGAGCATAACGTTGTTCGGCGATGATGAACAAACGGTGAATGGTGAACTCGCGATGGTCCATGGTTCATGGACCGTGCAAGGTGAATATCTGGTGAATGGCTTACAGGACGCTCGCTCGAGCGCTGCCGCTCCTCTTGGCACAACAGCCGTGTATCACGGCGGATACATTCAAGTTCTCAAGTTTCTTACTGGCGAGCATGATCATTACGACAAGAAAACGTGAGCCTTTGAACGGGTAAAGCCTCACGAAAACTTCTTCTTGGTGCGAAGGGGTTGCGGTGGAGCCGCAGCAGGTTGGGGAGCTTGGCAACTCGGTGCCCGATACAACTATCTCGACCTCAATGATGAAGGACTCAATGGTGGCGTCCTTCACAACATGACCTATGGGGTCAACTGGTTCTGGAATCCCAACATGAAGATGCAGCTCAACTATATCGCAACCTACCGCGATGTGAGCGATACGACCAACTTCCCAGCAGGAAGTGGTTGGATCCATGGTTTCGGAACGCGTATGGCGATCGACTTCTAATCGCCTCCATCCAGCTCATCGATCCTACAAGGAAATCAATCATGAAACGCAGATACTTTTTGAAATCGATCGCCGTAGCATCAACTCTCGCTTCCATGCATACCGCGTTGGGCGCTTCGAACCCTGCCATGCAGGATGCAAGCTGCCCAGAATGCGGCTGCGAAGAAGTTCCATGCCGTGTCGTCAAAAGAGCTCAATGCTCATGGAAGGCGGTGCAGGTTCCGATCGAAAAAACCGTCTATGAAACGAAGGAAGTCTTCTTCTGCCAACACCATCCCGGTGGATGCCTCCATCGCTGCCATCAATGCTCGACCGAAGTCCGATCCAAGACTCAGTTGGTCAAAAAGAAAATCAAGTGCGGCGAGAAGACCGAGTGGAAGTGTGTGACGGAGGAAGTCGATGTGCTGGTTCCGGTGGCTTGCCCTCGATGCGGCCATCTATGCCATGGAACGCGGCATCGTCATCACCCCTAACCGGCATGAGACGGAACTTGCTCCGTCAATGGGCTAGTAGTTGAACTGGAATTGAAACCGCAACAAGCTTCCTTCGAATTGGCCATACGATAATGTATTGGCAGTGCTTCGAGCGGTTGTATTGGTGCGATCGGTCAACGTGTACATCGTGACCAACTCGGCAGCCGAGTTCATCTGCCATTCACATCCCAATTCCCATTCATCGATCTCGGAATAAGGACTATTGCGTTCGGTTTTGTAGCCTCCGCGATAGTGCGAATACCGGGTAAACGGAAACCACACACCGTAGCAATTTTTGATTTGATACATCGATTGCACATAGCCCCCTTCGAGATCTTGTTCCTCGATGGCGGTCTGAGCGGCATTGAGTGACGGCCCACGGCCTGTCGTCCATTCGGTTTGAAAACCAAGTGGCTGTGGATAATAAACGAAGGTCCACGCCAATCGTTCGTCCGAGAATCCATCGGCCAAATTAGCAGGAGCATTCGCAGGACCAATGCCTCGCGGCGAAATAGGAGATGTCAACACGACATACCGACCGGTATAGCCTTGCATGGCCACTTCATATCGCTGTCCGTTGGGTAAACATCCGGGAAAGGCAAGGCGAGCGACCACATGCAAGTTATCGTTTTGTTCGCGCAAGGAACCGCCTTGTCCGTTGTAGACGCCGAGTCCAAACACACCGTAGTTTCCAGAACCTTTGAGACCTTCGTCGACGACCTCCTTGAAGAACTTCTGAGCGAAGGTCGGAGTCCAATAGTAGAAGACTCCTAGATCGCGTTCATTGCGGACCGCACTGTTAAGAGCATCATTCCGATCCAAGGGTAAACGGTTGGAACTGCTTTGCATGTTTTCCCAACCATAGGGAATCTTCGATTGACCCAAACGAAGTCGGTGGACCTTGTCGGTATCCAGGTAAAGATCGCTATACCAGTCTCGGAGTTGACCAAATTGAATGGCGTCGTTGACACCTGGAACGCCCGAAGCAAAGTCGGGTTGCAGGTAGATTCCTAAGTGCTCGTTGACATCCCCCGAAACAATCAACCGCGCCCGACGGATGAGGAAACTCTGATTGTCACCCACCGAGGCATCGCCAACATAATGAGCTGGAGCGGTACCTCCATCTTCATCGAGAACACTATTGATACGAACTTGGCCGTAACCGCGAATCGTGTACTTATCAAACCACGATTTCTTTTTCTCGATACTCTTCGAGTCCTTAGAGCCTTCCTTATTGGTTTCCTCTTTCTTGGTATCCGACTTCCCACTCTCTTGATTAGACTCGGCCTTTTCCGAATTCGTTTTACCCGACTGAGAATTCGCGAATTCTAATTCGCGAATTTTTTGTTCTGCTTGTTCGAGTCTCGACAGGAGATCGGTTGGGGCGCCAGCATCTTGCACGAAATCATTCTCAGCCACGGTTACCGGGCTGTAGGTCGTATGTCCAGCTGGAGTAACGGTGGGATAGGAAGATCCAAACAGCGATGGAGATTGCGATGCCGTTACGGCAGATTGCGTTTGATGAGCGTAGGTACCATGAGGAAGCTGAGAAACTTGAGCAAATGCTGGAGTCGGTAGCAACAACACAAGTGCTAGCACTACGCGACGTTGCTCTAACAACTTCGACGAGTCACCCAACTTCATGCGCTCAACCTCACTGATCTACATTACGTTCCGTTACGATTTCATCATCGGAACGAAATGAAGGGAAGGTTATGCGTTTTAAAGCGAATAGGTGAATCTTAACATTTGAGATCTCTTCCGATGCCGAATGCTATCAACAAAAAAATCCGACCTGGAGACCAGGTCGGATTTCGGAGTTGAGACGGGTTGTTTTGCTTGGGTGGAAGTTACCAAGGAGCGCGAACGGGGTAGACCCCGAATTGCTCGGTATGACTTGGCCAAACAGGAGTCGCATAGAATCGACCTCCGCCACCACCGATGGGCGCGCTGCGTCCATACTGGCTGTAGATCGGAGTCATCGTATTCTGCGAGACACCCCACGAGTAATTTTGCTGCATCACGGCAGTCGGTGGAACGACCAAGGCTGTCGGTTGACCGGTTTGCGTGTAGTAAAAATTACCGTGCCAGGGTTGGCTGTGCGCATGATTGCGAGCCGAATAATCGCTGAGCGTTGCAGGGTGAGCCCAGCGGAGGTTCGAAAACCGATCCGGCCATTGGGCTTGCGCTTGGCTCATGGAAACGGCGACGAACGCAACGAACGACGCAGCCATCAAAGTTCTTCGAATCATTTCGATTTATTCCTGTGTTGATTCCCGGCAATGAAGATCCAATCGACTCACCGGGCATTCCGCAATCAACGCGGAATTTCGATCTTCTTATAGACCCAACGTGCTGCCGTGCGTGCTGGGGGATTTCCATAGTGAGCACTGGTACGATTCAATCCACGGCCACCATCGTAGTAGCTGTGATAGCGATCCCAATGCGAATAGGTGAATTCATGAGGCCAAAAAGGTTGGTAGGTGTTGTAGGTGTGTCCTACATTTCCTGGCACATCCACTGGCGAAATATACAAGCTAGCATTGGCTTGATCCGATGCTCCTTGCGTAAAGTAGTTGTTGAACAATGGCTGTACGCCTCGTCCATAGTTGGACGCAAAACTGTCCTGTGCTTGCACTGAACCTGCAGCCGATAGCAAACCTGCTACCGCCACAACCAACGTACCGATTCTTCGAACCCTGCGTTTCCAAGCCATTTTTGCACTCCTTCGCAATCCAAGCATCCAAGCAGGAACAAAACTTCCTTCCCTCCCTTCTTCGAACCCCGCAGACATCTGAAACAAATGAATCTTATCAGCTCACCACGAAGCCCCTATTTTAACACCGTCGCAAACCAAGAAGTTTCTACGTAGCCCCACCAACCGATAGGGCCGGATTTTGTGGACGAGTGGCTAGAGGCTAGAGGCTAGAGGCTAGTGGCTAGTGGCTAGGGGCTAGGGGCTAGGGGCTAGGGGCTAGAGACTAGGGGCTAGAGACTAAAGACTAAAGACTAAAGACTAAAGACTAGAGACTAGAGACTAGAGACTAGAGACTAGAGACTAGTAGTGCGGTGGACGCTCGGCGTCGGGATCGCGAGGCTCCCGAAGCGTTCGAATGACTTCCTTGATTTGGTTTTCCAAGGCAAAGAGCCCTCGTTCCAGTCTCACTAACCGCTTCGATTGTTCGACGACGACTTCGTTGAGTTCGTCGTAATTCTTCTGCAAATGGGTCAGGTTTGCCTCTAATTCGATGATTCTCTCATTGAGTTTCGCCGAGTTGTCATTAGGCTTTTCGTTTGACTTCATCTTGGTTTATGTGACTCCTCTGGCGGAAAGATCCAACGAGTTTCCCGTCTATGTCATCCCCTGCCCAATCTTCCCCAAACACCTCTCCGCCATTGGATCGGGAATTGGGGTTTTGGCAGGCATCGGCATTGAACATGGCCAATATGGTAGGGATTGGGCCATTCATTACCATCCCCAGTTTCATCGCCGCCATGCAAGGACCGCATGCCATTATCGCCTGGGTGATGGCTGCCTTGCTGGTTCTTTGCGACGGATTGGTATGGGCTGAATTAGGAGCCGCCCTTCCTGGAAGTGGAGGATCCTATCATTACCTTCGCGAGATTTTTGGGCGATATCGCTGGGGCCGCATCCTTCCTTTCCTCTTCATCTGGCAGTTTTTAGTGAGCGGAGCTTTAGAACTGGCTTCGGGATATGTTGGAGCCATGGGCTATGTGCAGTATGCGATTCCTCAACTTGATGAATCGTTGAAGCGTTGGGGAATCTCCAACGGAAGCCAGTTTTTCGCCGCAGCGGCCGTCGTTGCCGTAACGGCATTGCTTTGCCAACGCATCAAAAATATAGGTTGGCTAGGAATCATTTTGTGCATCGGAACGCTCATCACAGTCATCAGCGTCATCGTATTAGGGCTGACGCACTTCGATGCTTCGCTATTGTCGGTACCACCGCAAGCCTTTACGTGGAGTCCCCAATTTGCAACGGGCTTGGGCGCTGCCATGGCGATTGCCATCTACGATTACTTCGGATACTTCAACGTCTGCCATCTCGGTGAAGAGGTTCGCAATCCCGGCAAAACCATACCTCGTTCCATCTTGGTTTCGATCCTGGTGATCGCGGCGCTCTACTTGACGATGAATGTCGCCATCATGGGAGTCATTCCGTGGCAAGAAGCGATGGAATCCAAGCATATCGCGTCCGACTTTGTCGAGCGCATCTGTGGACGGCAAGTGGCCATTGGCTTCACTGGTCTCATTCTATGGACCAGCTTGGCGTGCATGTTCGCAGCGACGCTCGCCTATTCCCGAATTCCCTATGCAGCCGCGCAAGGTGGTGACTTTTTTGCCTTCTTCGGCAAGCTTCATCCCACCAAACGATTCCCCTGGGTGAGCCTGATCGTGATGGGGCTCTTCACGATGATCTTCTGTTTCATTCCTTTGGAAGATTTGGTAAGCGCTGCAGTATGCGTTCGGATCGGGATTCAATTCATGGGCCAAGTGGTTGCTCTTCATCTGTATCGATCTACACACACGCCTGAATCCATGCCCTTTCGCATGTGGTTGTACCCTCTCCCTAGCTTGATCGCCTTTTTCGGTTGGGCTTTTCTTTTAGCAACTTCCAAAGGTTACATTCTGCTCTTTAGCTTGATCGTGATTGCGACAGGAATCCTTGCCTATGGAATTCGCCATGCCATGGCCGCCAAAAGGTCGCCCGCGCCATGAACATCAAGTCACCATCGCCATGGCATCAATGGATTTGGATCTTCTTGGCAACGCTCCTGATTGCAGCCAAGACCTATCAAACGTCGCTCGATGCGTATTGGCGTCTTCCACCCAAACCGCTTGGCGATGGCATCGACTATGAAAACATGGCATGGAATTTGGCTCATGGCAAAGGAGTGGCGTTTGACTGGACTTCCGAAGAGTGGCGATCCGCCTACCATGCGCACGATCAAGATGGGCGCTATGCACTCTTCCTGAATCGCAACACGCCCTACCACCTCACGACAAGCCGGCCACCGCTCTATCCGCTTTGGATTAGCACCATTTACCGTATCACGGGCCATGGACCGCTCTCATGGATGCTCGTTCGCACTTCCAACGCCTCGTTTCTGGCACTCTCCATCCTTCTCGCCGGTTGGATGGTTTATCGTTGGACCTTGACGCGTTGGGAAGACCATCGACTTGCTTGGCTTGGCGCGGCGTTCACGATGGCATTGGGGATGCTCGATAAAACCACTTCTTCCTATGCGGCCGACTTCTTGACGGAACCGATGGCCATGCTCTTAACGCAACTGCTTGTGATCCTGGCATGGTCCCAGTTTCCGCGTCGTCCTTTGCTCAAGCATCTTTCCCTGGGCTTTTGCATCGGGCTGATGGTCTACTGCCGTTCACTCTTCGTATTCTACATTCCGTTTATTGCACTCATCATTGGACTCCCTCCAAGTGAATCCTCGTCAACTACAGGCCGACTCCAATCGATGGTAACGGTACTTATCGTTGCCCTCCTTCTTTTGTCTCCATGGTGGGTTCGCAATAGTATGATCCTTGATCGATGGATGCCCTTGGGTACGCAAGGACCGATTACGCTTTTGGGAGGCTATTGTGATGAGGCCTTGAAGGCGGGAGGAGAATGGCAAGGATCTGCGGATCTCGCACTTCGTGCCGAACTCAAACAAGATCCCGAGTTTGAAAAGCTGGCTCCTAACTCGCAAGAATTGATCGTAGCGGACGAAGCGAATCGGCGGGTCCGCTTATGGATCGCCGATCATCGATCCGACCTACCCTACCTTGCCGTCGCACGAGCGTATCAATTGTGGAGCCCATTCACAGGCAAGAGTTTGATCTGGAAGATATTGATGATACTTGGTTGTCTTGTTCTGATTCATCAACGATCCCGCGAAGGACTGTGGCTGGTAGGACTCCCACTCATTACCACGATCATCGTGATGGGACTCTATAGCACGGGATCTCGTTTCTTGGTGCCTTGCTTTGGATTGCTTTATGCACTCGCTGGCATCGGAGTGGTCGGCGCCGTTCATTGGACGCGCCTTCTTGGTCCCAGCGCAACCGAGACTGAACGGCGGACGCAATCATAATCTGGCTCAACGCAGTTCGACGGCATTCGCATCGGCTGATGGACCTTGCGAGTCGGTCTCATCAGGCTCGATGTGAATCAAAACACCATGAAGGCTGCGGAACTCGTGCATCAATTCGGCTTTCACTTTGCCGGCTAACGAATGTGCCAAACGCACCGAAAGGTCGGTGATACATGGAGATGCATATCGACATGGTACCCTGAACCGCTTTTGCGAACGTGGTCCTTCTCGACTTTGCGAACACCCTCTTTGACGTGAGCCGCATCGTAGATTCGTTTTTCCATTTCATGCGATGAAGCATCGAGCAATTCGCTCAGCGAGGGACGAATCAACTGTACTGCCGTAAAGACGATGATCCCCGAAGCCAGGATCGCAGCGGCCTCGTCCGCCAGAGCCAAAAAACCGATCTGAAACCAATGCGTTCCTACCACGGCCAACGTAACTCCGATGAAGGCTGCGGCTGATGTGATGGCGTCTGATCGATGATGCCAAGCATCGGCCGCCGCTGCATCCGACGACGCTTCTTCGGCACCATGAATGAGCTTTCGGAAAAGCCATTCCTTGACGACGATGACGATCACCAGCACGGCCAAGGTCCAAACTTCAGGCGGATCATGAGGCACCAACATTTCGCGGCACGATTTGATCACGATATAGAAGGCTGCCGCCAAAAGCAGCAACCCTACAAACAACGACGCCAAGGCTTCGGCTTTGCCATAGCCATAGGGATGTTTGGTATCGCTGGGTTTGGAAGAGACTCGCAAAGCTTGCCAAACCAAAATCGATCCGATGGCATCTGCCAAGGACTCTGTCGCATCCGCGATCAAAGCGCTGGAATGGCCGATGATCCCGGCCCCGAGCTTGACCAGCGCCAAAACCACACTGGCTACCAATCCAATCAAGGCGTTTTGTTTGACGGATTGATTCTTATCTGCCATGCACCACCATCGCTAGCACAACCTTGCGAGGAACCGATCGATCTCAAAAAACGAGTCAATCCTAGATCGTATCGCGTTGAAGTTCGGGCGTCGATTCCTCCTTCAAATCGGACAGCCACTAGTTGTGATTGGTGGTTCTGTTTCTTATACTGACCGGTAGAAGGAGGCTCGATATCGAGCTTCTCAACAGGATGTTCCATCGTGAGTTCACCTAAGTTGACGAGTCCCATGAAGGCTTGGTCAACTTGTCCACAAGATGGCTGCGCAGGAGGGTCGAGTATCTCGAGGGAGATGCGGAAGCCTCCTGCAAACTCTTAGCACGGAAGAAGATCATGGCAGCAACCAACGCAACGGTCGCAGTTTTGGATTTGGCCAAGTCGCCAACGCAGCGTTCGGGTTCGGGTTGTATCTTCAGGAAGCTCAACGGCCTGACCCTGCTTGAATGGTCCATACGTCGGCTCAATGAGTGCACGCTCATCGATTCGATTGCCATCACCGGTACCCCATCGCAAAAAGATAGTGTGCTTTCCGGAAGCCTTTGTGGAGCTCGGTGGATACCTTCCATCCATACAACACCGCTCAAACGCGTTCACGAAGTTGCCAAGCGATGCCAGGCCGAATGGGTAGTCCTCATCGCGCCTACTTGCCCATTCGCCGATCCTGTTCTCTTGGATCGATTGATCGCCAGCGCATGGTCGCATCCAGAGGCTGACTATATCGGCTATATGGCAACCAAGAATCCCAAGCTTTCGCTTCGGCGTTTGGGGTTGGTAGCCGAACTGTGCCATGTCCGTGCCTTGGACTCATTGATGAACGGTCCTTTGCAAAATGATTCACGACCTGTGGCCGATTTGATTACCGCCACCGACCTCTTTCAAATGCGGTTCATTCCCTTGCCAGAACCACTTCAAAGAGACGATTTACGATTCAATATCGAGTCGATCGAAGATTGGGACCATGCATGCTCCTATTTGGAAGCGGTGGGTGACGATCTTTCCTGGCAGCGTCTCTCTTCGCTGGTCAGTCCGTACGTTTGGCCTTAAACGTACTCCGATCAACCTTGAGCCCTTCCTCGCTCAGGTATGTTTCCATTTGGTTTCGGGTGGATTAGAATCCCATGGATTCCTCCCACCCTGACCTTGGAGCCTACCTATGCGATTCTCTTCTCGAGCCTTCAGGTTTTTTCAGTGGCAATCACTTCTGCTTTGTTTTGGCATGACTTCCGTCGGAGTTTGCCAAGAGCCACCTAAGGGTGGTGAAGGATACGCGGATACGCCTCGAATTCCTGGTCAGGTTTGGCGTGTGCATGATAAGTATCGACCGCAGCCACCAGTTATCAAACCTGCGGACGCACCGATGGCACCTCCCTCCGATGCGATCATGCTCTTCGATGGCAATGATCTAAGCAAATGGAAGAAATCGGGATCGGACGATGCCGCGGCGTGGAAAGTTCAGGATGGTTACATGGAGGTCGTGGGTAAATCCGGAGCCATTGAAACCAAGAATCATTACGGCGATGTGCAACTTCATATCGAGTGGGCAAGTCCTGAGCAACCGAAGGGAAAGAGCCAAGGAAGGGGCAATAGCGGCGTAATCTTCATGGGCCGCTATGAAGTACAAGTGCTCGATTCCTCCGACAACCCGACCTATGCGGATGGTCAAGCAGCATCGATCTATGGTCAATACGCTCCTCAGGTCAATGCATCCCGCGGCCCCGGTCAATGGCAAGCATACGATATCGTCTTTGAAGCGCCACGTTTTGATGGCGATAAGCTTACCAAGCCAGCCAAGGTAACCGTCTTTCACAATGGAGTGCTGGTACAACATGCTCGCGAGATGATTGGCCAAATGGCTCATCAAGGCATTACGCCGTACGCTCCACACCCGACGACGGGTCCCTTGGTTCTTCAAGATCATGGCGATCCCGTTCGCTTCCGCAATATTTGGGTTCGTTCGCTCCGCGATGATGTGGCACCGTGGCTTGAATTTGAAGGCAAGAGTGGGCCAGGCAAAGGCAAGAAGGTAGTATTGCTCTCGGGCGATGAAGAATACCGCAGCGAAGAAGCGGTCCCGATGCTGGCCAAGATTCTCTCGGAACGCCATGGTTTCAATAGTGTGGCCCTGTTCTCGATCAATCCTGAAACAGGCACCGTCGACCCGAACTACTCAAGCAATATTCCAGGTACCTTCCATCTCGATAATGCGGACGTCATGATTCTCGATCTTCGCTTTCGAGAACTCCCGGATTGGCAGATGAAACCCATCGTTGAATTCGTTGAACGGGGTGGTGCTGTGATCGGCTTGCGAACCAGTACGCACGCCTTCAAATACCCGAAGAATTCGACCAGTCCCTATGCCAAATGGAGTTACGATCATGGCGAGTGGAAAGGTGGATTCGGTCAACAAGTTTTGGGGGAAACTTGGGTCAGTCACCATGGCAAACACAAGATTGAGGCAGCTCGGGGCGTAATCCCAAAGGATAAGGCCAGCGATCCGATCCTTCGCGGCGTCGATGATGTCTTCGTCCCCAGCGACGTTTACGGAGTCGTCCACCTTCCCGCCGATGCCAATGTTCTCATGCTTGGCCAAATCATTTCAGGCATGAACCCAACCGATCCACCCGTAACCGACAAACGCAATGATCCGATGATGCCGATGGTTTGGACACGAACCTACAAGACGGAATCCGGAAAAGAATGTCGCGTCTTCACCACCACGATGGGAGCCTCCATCGATTTGACCAACGAAAGCTTGCGACGCATGGTCATCAATGCGACCTACTGGGCCGCCGGACTTGAAAAAGAGATTCCAGCCAAAGCCGACGTAGAATATGGCGGAAACTACAAGCCAACCTTCTTTGGTTTCCAGAACAATCCCAAGAGCTTTTTCAAAGACAAGCTGATCAAGCCTCAGGACTACCTCGTTAAATAGTTTTCAGTAGGAACACCTAGCACAACGCCTTTGCCTTGGAGTGGGTGAGCCTTCTTTCGAACAGCCCCTCACCCATTCCACAATCATCGCGAGGGATGCATTGGCAGACTAGTCGTCGCTTTGGCAAAGCATGAGCGTCTCGATCCAATTGCGCCATTCTTGAATGGCAGTCGCATCCATCGGTGGATCAGCCAAAGGCGCAATCATCGTTTGCGCATTGCCTGCGAGCCAGGTGAGTTTACTGCTGAGAATGCCGTGGATATCCATTTCCAAACGCAATTGCAGAGGATCGCTTTCGCCTCGACGTGGAAACGCTCGGCCAGGATGAATCGATCCCAAACGATGCCAGTGCGAACTGCCCAACCGAGTGCTCTCAACGAGTTGCAGCGTGGGAAGTGCTTTCCCTGCAAATCGTAATGTCTTGCTGCAATGGGCGGGAAGGGATGTTCCTTTGGGGATGAGAACCTTCGGAGCCCCAGGACCTTTCGTTCCATCCATGGTCACTAGGCCGATGTCATAGATCGTGGACTGTTCTGCATGCGGACCAGACGCATCCATAGGCGGCATGAGGTACCTTGCTTGCAGTGCCGCGCCACGTGCCAGATCCGCCTTTGAAATGGGCTCGAATATCGCCTGTGGAGCCAGCGATTTCTTGATGCATTCTTTCACTTGAGGCAAGGAAAGATGCTCGCCAATCATCAATACATGGGAAATGGATTTTGGATCAACGCCGCTTTGCTGGATTGCCTCTTTGCTAAACTGAAACAATTCAGCCATAAAGGGTTCGCAGATCCGAATCAATTCATCGCGATGGAGAACCCATGAGATCTCCTTTTGTTTTGCTTCGTATTTGAGCTCCACTTGCTGAACCACGTTCAATCGGTTCATGGCCATCTCAACCGTTCGCTGTAACCGCGATGCGGCACTCAGATCATTCCGAACGTCGATGGCATGTTTTTGCTCGAAGAGTTTTACTAAGTGATCTGCGATTCGATTGTGCCAACGAGTGAGCCCCGATCGCCAATCGCCAACGGTCGACACGAGCTTCGCCACTTCACCTTCTACTTCAACAATACTCGCTTCACTCGCCCCCGCCTGAAGCGACATCACCAGCCAATGCTGCTTTTCGTGAGAGGCATTGCTGATTTGACGCTGCGTTTCCAAAAGTGCAATGGCAGCAGCGAGAGGGCGATCGAGTAGCTGCAATGGCTCGACTCCACCACATCGGCACGCCGTAAGGACGCAGTGTCGGTGCAATTGATCGAAGCAAGAAGGAATGTTGACCACGGCATGGGTCACATCTTTCAATAGATGGCGACTCGCATCGACAATCCTACGTACGATCACTCCCTGCAAGACCTCAGGCGGGACTTTGCGGCCCGCAAAGGTACGTTCGAGGAGTGGGATTCCATACCAACGCTGGAAACCATAAAAGATTTGGTTGGGTTGTGAGACTCGCATTTCTGCAGCGGCATCCCCTACAGCGATCTTGTCTTGATCGCTCCAAACCATGTTCCGCACATAGAGTTTTTCACCATCGACAGGAATTTCTTTGAGTTGTCGCTGCGCATCTAAATACGACGCCCGCGAACTCATCATTCCTAATTCGATTCCAATCGCTTCATAGGTACGTTGCGATGTCGATTCGGCCAAAGATCGATTCGTCGCAGGTTCCGCGACGAAGGAAGGCAAACGAATCGGATTGGCCACATTGGGCAAAGTGGAAGTCGTTGCAAGATTCATCGATTCGAGTTTCTCCAAGATCGCTTCGCCATCGGCAAAGCGATGTTCGGGTTTCTTGGCTACCAATGTTTGAAAGATAGCATCTAAACGGAGATCGATATCGGAACGAACTTCATACAATGCAGGGGGTTGCTTCTTGAGATGCGCCAATGCGATCTCAACCGCTTCCCCCGAAAACATGGATCGACCGGTGAGCAGGAAGAATAGAGATGCACCTAGACTGTAAAAGTCGGTACGCTGGTCGATATGCTCCGAATTCTCGACCTGCTCAGGCGACATGTATTCGACGGTACCCTCCAACTGTTTGGAAGGTTCACGTCGTTTCACGTCTTGGGTTAACCGGGCTAATCCAAAATCTAAAATCTTGAGGACCCCATCGGGTGTCCACATCATATTGCCTGGCTTGATATCGCGATGAACGACTCCGCGCGTATGCGCATATCCGAGAGCCGATGCGGCCTGTTTCAGAAAACTAACGGCCTCTTCCAATCGCAATGGGCCGTTCTGCAAAACAAATTTGGAAAGAGGTATGCCTTCGACAAGTTCCATCACCAGAAAATGAACGCCCTGAGCGCATCCCGCATCGAAGGCCGTCACGATGTTCGGATGCATCAACTTGGCGATGGCTCGAACTTCCGAATAAAACCGCTCTACAAAATAAGCGTGGTTCGATAATTTCTTAGGAAGGATCTTCAGTGCCACGTCGCGCTGCATCGTTCGATGCTGAGCTCGAAAGACTTGGCCCATCCCACCCGAGCCAATCTTCTCAAGGATCTGATAGTCACCCAGAACCGGAAAGTCTTCACTCGCCTCCGGTGGATGAAATACAAAATCGGTCTCCTCCCATTCCGCCTCGACAGCTTCGGTCGATGCAAGCCTGGTTTCCGGATCGTGCTCTTCGCCCGAAGAGGAATTCCAATCGTTAGAACCGCGAGAACCAGCCAAGGTACATCCGCATTGATGGGGGAGGAAATTAAGGAATACCTATCTGTTTAGTATGATACGAGCGTCTTCATGTGGCCGTTGTACCGCCCCAGAATGGCTAAATTCCGAGAATTTTCGCGGATTAAATCGGTCGTTCGGATTTCTCCCCATCCCCGAAGTCCCACCATCAAGTCTCCAAGGTTGACCAGCGGGCCAGATCGCCCATACCGATGCTGGCCATGCATCGATTACAGCCTGCGTCGCTTCGGTACGAAAAACCCCATCCAAGACAAATGATGCAAGGTCTTCATCGTACCAATCGCTTCCCGCATCGAAATCTTGGATTCCCCTTGTTCCCGCTCGGTGTAAACAATGGGTACTTCCACCACGCGAAACCCGTGACGAAGTAACCACCAAAGTACTTCCTCCAAGAAACCATAACCTTCACACCGCATCGCGTCCAAAGGAAGTTGCTTTAAGGCATGCGTTCGATAACATCGAAACGCACTACTACAATCCGCGATGTTCCACCAAACCAAAATTTTGGCATACAGATTGGCACATCGACTGACCAAGTGCCGCTTCCAACTACAGTTGCGTAGTCCGCCACCGGACACATAGCGCGATCCTATCACTAGATCAACATCGTTCCCTGCCTTGGCTTTAAGCGACACGATACTTGCTGGATCGTGACTCATATCAGCATCAAGATTGAGCACCCAATCATAGCCATGGTCGATGGCATACTTCATCCCCGCAAGGATCGCCGTCCCAAGACCAAGCTTCCCCTGTCGCTCCATGAGCTTCACGCTAGGATCGACCGCGCCGCGCTGACGCACCCATTCCGCCGTTCCATCAGGTGAGGCATCGTCGATGACGAGAATATCATCTTGGCACAATCGTCGAATACAATCGATCAGTGTTGGTAAGTTAGCAATTTCATTGTAGGTACAAACAAGGATCAGGGTCCGTCCAATATCAGTGGCTTGCATCTCCGAAGAACTCAATCGGAACTCCTTCACTTCAAAAGATCCAAGGAAGCATAGACAAGCGATGCCACGCCTGTTTCCAAGGTTCCTTCAAGGTCAGGATAAATTCAGAATGAAGCGAAGGCAAGGGTTTATCTAACTTTAGATGACGCTCCATTCGCTCGGGCGATATCACTCCTAAACGGTACATCATGATGGGAACACCCGCCAATCCATACTGACACAGTCCTCCTCCACGCGACCTGCTCCGCATCGAGCACACGGTCGCTTCAGTTGTTACTCCAAAACTTCCGCATTCGATAGGTGGGAATTGCGACACATCATTCAAGGGCCGGCGTCCTTCGGATATGGCGATCTTCGGCATGGGAGCATTCCACGTCGATGCCACACCTTGAGCCCTTCGCTGGATGGCATCGAGCAATTGCTTGCGGACCTCCGCCGAGTAGCTACGAACCGTTATTTGGAGATGACGGTTTCTCCAATGATATTGTGTTTGATTTCCCCCATGAATGGAACCAACCGTAGTCACTGCAGGTTCGATCGGCTTGATCTCGCGACTTACAATGTTTTTGCAAACTGAGGATCAGTTCGGCGGCTTGGACGATGGGATCGATGGTCGCTTCAGGCGAGCCCCATGCCCTCCCCTCCCTGAATTTCAATGTCCACACTATCGACGTTGGCCAACAAGAATCCCGATCGAACTCCGATCTTTCCGGCGGGCGTCAGCGAAGATTCGCAATGCAACGCTAATGCAAAATCAGGTTTGCCAAACTTTGTAAACGGGCCATCGGACAACATCGCTTTCGCGCCCGAGCCACGTTCTTCGGCAGGCTGTCCAATCACCATGAGCGTGCCTTTCCACTGATCCTTATGCTCCACAAGGTATTTGCCGGCCATCGTCACTGAAGTCATATGCACATCATGACCGCAAGCATGCATAACGCCCGATGTTGCCCCATCTTTCGTGACCGTCTTTTGCGTTGAAGCGTATGGCAACTCGGTTCGTTCGGTCACCGGCAGCGCATCCAAGTCCGTGCGCAACATCACATGTGGCCCCTTACCGTTGCGATAGATTCCAACGATTCCATGACCTCCTACCTTGCGATGGACTTCAAAACCAATGCGTTCCCAGGCCTTGGCAAGATATTCGGCCGTCTTTTCCTCTTCAAAGGAAACTTCGGGATGCGCATGCAACCATTGATAAAACGGAACCATCTCGGGCAGCTGTTTTCCAATCCACTTTCCCACATCATCCTTGGCCGCTGCCTCAGTTGCTTGTGAGGAAGCTCGAACCGGCACTTGGAAAGCCCAAAGGTACTGGGTTCCCCCAAAGCTCAACGCTATTCCGCAGACAAAAGCAAACAAATATCCGCGAATACGGGCTGTGAAAATGGGATTCGCTTGGCGCAACATGACAAGTCCTTGCATCGAATCACGAACATTCGATATTCTCAATAGGTAGGAAACCGTTCTGCGAGGTAGGGAAAAATCGAACCGATGTCTTTTTCGCTCATGGCATCCGAAACGACTTTCAACTCCAAAGCTACTCAGCGTTCTTGGCCCAAATCGTTCGAAGCCTTCAACACTCGACTCCCCCAACCTTAAAAAAATCGCCAATTGCATTTCGCTTGGCAACTCCCTAGTCTAACTCGACCTCTTATCAGGAGCCCACTTATGCACGCATCCAATCGACGCCGTTTTCTTGTGACTACGGGAGCTTATGGAGTGGCCTCCATTGTAGCGGCCAATCAGGTACTGGGCGATTCCATCCCTACACCTGCTCAGACGATGGGCCCTTATTATCCGAAGCCCGCCATCCTCGAACAGCCCTTCTACGATGCGGACCTTACGCGAAAGGACAAAGACAGTCCACTCGCTGAAGGCGAGATCATTGTCGTGGAAGGTCAGATCGTGGATGTCCATGGCAATCCGATTGCGAAGTCCGTGGTCGAAGTTTGGCAAGCTTCGTCCGCTGGTAAATACAATCATCCTGGTGATACCAATCAGGTACCGCTCGACCCGAACTTCCAATATTGGGCTCACATCCTCACCGATGACGATGGGAAGTATTCGTTTAAGACGATTCTTCCTGGCAAATATCCTGGACGTACTCCCCACATCCATTACCGCATTCAAGCCAAGGGACACAAAGAGCTCGTCACTCAAATGTATTTTGAATCCAAAGGTTCAGATAACGCAAAGGACGGTATCTATAAAGGCCTCACCAAACCACAACAGGAATCGGTCACCGTTGCCTTTGCAAAATCGAAAGAACATGACAATCTTCCGATTGGGAAATTCCAAATCGTTCTCGGTCCTCGCGAAGCTTCGAATTCCACACCTCCTATGTAATTGCATTCTTCAATGCTGATCCTTCCTTCCATGAAGACCCTTGCCGCGCATGTCATGCGCGGCGGGCTGGCCGGTGCGATTTTCGTTGGTTGCATGTTTCTTTGCACAGACACTCGGCTCGCTCGTGCTCAGCCTCCAGGGCTCCACGCCGAACCCATGCCTACCTGGGCTCAGCAAAAACCAGCGCGAACGCTCGCACATCCTTTTGATCGCTCTGCATCCTCTAAAGAGAACGGAGCTCGACTCGCAAAAGCAATCGCCGCATTGCAACCTGGAGACCGCTTGGAAGTGGAAGGAGGAGAATACGCTTTCGAGTTCTATTGGAATTGGAAAATCACTGGCAATGAAAAGGCGCCGATTTGGGTTGTTGCTCCTGGCAACGATGTGGTGTGGACACGTTCAAACGATCGTCAGAATGTTCTGAACATCGGTTTGGAAGCGGATTCTCCCCTTGAGTATCTTGTCCTTCAAGGATTGGAAATTCGCGGTGGTAGTCACGGCATTCGCATCGGGTCCTGCCACAACCTCGTCGTGGATCATTGCCATATTCATCACACCGCCGATGTCTGCCTCAGCGCAAACTCGCACGACTGCTCGTTCCTCTACCTGATCAACAATACCATCCACGATGGAGGTGGTACCGCGGAAGGGATGTACTTGGGAGGCAACCATAGTCATGTGCGGATGAGCCAAAGCATGATCGCGGGTAATCACGTCTTCAATTGCTTCGGATCCCAGGGAGATGGCATCGAAGTCAAACAAGGATCGTGGGGCAATACGATTCGCAACAATCTCGTCCACGATTGCCACTATCCTTGCATCATCACCTATGGAACCGACGATCGCCCCATCAACCGAATCGAAAACAATCTCTGCTATCGCAGCGATGATAGCGTCATGCAGATTCAAGGGGATGCGTTCGTCGCCAACAATCTCTTGATGGCCGGAAAAAACGCCGCCTTCGCCAGTCACGACCATCAGGGTAAGACCAAGCGACTGCATGTCATCCACAATACGATGATCAACGAAAACCACGCATTTCGCGGTGGATCATGGAACGATCGGGACGATATGCTTCTGGCCAACAACGTGCTTTATTCTCAATCGGGTAATGCCATGCTGTTCCCTAATGGATTTGCTCGCGTCCAATTCGCTGGGAATGTTGCCGTCGGCCAAGGGAATATCCACGGTTCCAAGCGAGGCGAAGGGCTCAGCGACTTTCAGGATGTTGCTTGGGATGCTAGCCACCGCAATGCTCGACCGCGAAGTGGAAGCCTTTTTCAATCCGTCGCCGCCGAACATCTCATCCCGCTCGATTTCTTCGGAAAACCTCGCAAAGCGAACCATGCTTCCAGCGGCGCATTGGAACCCTGATACAATGCCGCAAGGTTTCCATGGCGTCCCTTCGGGATACAATTGCGCCGCGTGGCTTGGGTGAGTCATCATGCAATGAGTGACCTCCATGCAAGCGAAGGGCCTCTGCTACCTCTTCTTTCAATCAGGATCCACGAATGAAAAAGGTATCGTTGCTTGGTGCCAATGTCGATTTAGGAGCCGGTCGTCGCGGCGTAGATATGGGGCCCAGTGCCATTCGATATGCAGGACTTCGTGATCGACTTCTAAAACTTGGTCTCGATGTTCAAGATGCAGGCAATGTCCCGGCGCCTTTGGCCGAGCAATTGCCTGAGCCAGCGCCGGGAGAAAAACTACGCTATTTTGATCCCTTGCACGAATTCTTTCAAAACGTGGCTCGCAAGGTCTCTGCCATCGTAGAGCAAGATCGATTTCCGATCATTATGGGTGGCGACCACAGCATTGCTCTGGGAACGATCAACGGTAGTGCATTGGCTGGGTCGTCCGCCCCGCGTTCGCTTGGTGTCCTCTGGATCGACGCACACGGAGATTTCAATACGCCTGAATCAACGCCCTCAGGCAATATCCATGGCATGCCTTTAGCTGCCCTTGCAGGCTTGGGTGATCCTCGGCTTGTGCGACTCTTGGGAAAATGCCCAGTCGTCGATGCAAGGCATATTGTTCTTGTCGGTGTCCGCGATCTCGATCCAGGTGAAAAAGTGCTCCTCCGCGAGTCAGGAGCACACGTTTTTACCATGCACGATATCGATCGACGCGGCATGGCAGATGTGATGATGGAAGCGATCCATCTTGCCGGTCAAGCCAAAGATGGAATCCATGTGAGCTTTGACATGGATGTGTTGGATCCAACCGAAGTCCCCGGAGTTGGCACGCCGGTTCCAGGTGGAATTTCCTACCGTGAGGCCCATTTGGCGATGGAACTCATTCATGCCTCAGGGCGAATCGCGAGTCTCGATTGCGTTGAAGTCAACCCGATTCTCGATACCAATAACTTGACGGCTCGCATTGCAGTAGAACTCATTAGCTCTGCCATGGGCGAACAAATATACTAACAACCTACGCATTTACACCTTCCCTACCCTCCGATCGATGCAACCTCCTTCCCCATGCGAGGCCTGCTATGTCCCTCCCGCGTCGCCATCATTCTCGCAGGACGTTTCTCACCGCCTCCACGTGCCTTGGAGGTGGACTACTTAGCCCATTGGCGAAGGTTCTTGGAAATTCCATTCCTCCCACCGAAGCTCCGCCAGGTCGTGCCAAATCGACGATACTCTTTTTTCTTTGTGGAGGTTCATCGCATATCGATATGTGGGACATGAAACCCACGGCACCTCTCGAGTATCGCGGGCCGTTCCAACCGATTGCCACTTCAGCCCCAGGCATCCATATCAGCGAACACCTACCCTTGACCGCCAAACAAATGCATCATTTGGCGATTGTGCGATCGGTGAGCGGCACAGTAAATACGAACGATCACCACGCTGGATATTACTATCAATTGACGGGACACGTCCCGGATGTCACATTTCAAACGCAAGGAAATGATCGCAAACCCTATCCTGATGATTGGCCTTTTGTCGGATCGGTTGTTGGTTCACGCAAGCAATGCCCTCAACAACTTCCATCTTCCATCACTCTTCCGCACAAACCTAGTAAAGCTCCCTATACAAGGCCCGGTCAGTTTGCCGCGCGACTCGGCGCCCAGCACGATCCTCTTTACGTCATCGGCGAAGAAGAACGTCCAACGCGATTCACTGCACCTGCCCTAACTTTGTCGGGAGATGTGACACCGCAACAACTTTTACAGCGCCAAGGTCTGCTCGAACAGCTTCATCAGAACAGAGATCTATGGTCGCATATTGAAACCGAGAAAACGTGGAAAGAACACCAAAAGCGGGGTCTCGAGCTGCTGCTTTCCGCTCGAACAACCACAGCCTTTGATCTATCGCAGGAGAAAGAGTCGCTGCAAGAACGTTACGGCAAATCCATCAACGGAATGAGTCTCCTGCTGGCACGGCGTCTTGTGGAAGCGGAGGTCCCCTTCATCACGGTCTTCTGGAAAGAAAACGAAGCCACCGCTGATCGCTGCAAGAGTGCTGGTGGCTGGGATACACATGCCAACAACTTCGAATGTTTGGAAAAGCATCTGTTGCCCGAATTCGATCGTGGCTTTTCTGCACTGGTGGAAGATCTTCAGCAGCGTGGCTTGCTCGATCAAACACTCTTGCTAGTCACAAGCGAAATGGGACGCAAACCGAAGATTGGGGACCCGCGATCGGGAGGACCTAGTGGTACGGGGCGAGATCACTGGACTCACTGCATGAGCGTCGTCATGGGAGGCGGCGGTATTCGCGGCGGAAACGTTTGGGGATCGACCGATCGCTTTGCAGAATATCCCGCCGATCAACCCGTTACTCCCGCAGATATTGCAAAAACCGTCTACGCCGCCATGGGCATTTCCAATCTCGACGCGGTCGATGCCCAGGGACGCCCCTATCGCTTGCTTGAAGAAGGTCACTGCATCGACCTGTTTTAAGCCCCCAGATATTTCAAAGCCCATTGAGGAGCAAGGTGCCTCAGAAAGCACTAGTCCGGCTACTTCTTCGTTCATTGCGCATGTGCGTATTATCACAATCCGACGCGTAAGCGAGGGACTGACTTTTGCAATGTTCGTGGCTTGTCTAAGACATCCCTCGTTAAAGCTTCGGGTTGTGATATCAAGTTGGATTCAGGCTCCCCGAGTACGAGTTCTTAAAAGCGTACCTCAAAACGAAGGAATGGGACATTTGGAGAAATGATGGACGAAAACCCTTACTCAAGCTTCGTTTATTGCGAACAGCGTGACAAAACGCTCACTAACGTGCTATTCACAGCGATCGTCGTGTTCGCTCTATCGAACATGATCCTTTCCATCTTTGATGCTCTGCATGTCGGACCTCCCGAGGATTTCCTGTTCGAATGCATAGGCATCTCGGCTTGCCTCCATATTGGAAACATGCTGGCTGGGCTTTTAGGAAGCAACGCGTCTCGAATCATGGCGTTGGGGATTTCAGCATTCTGCGCTATTGCATATGCGCTGTATTTGACGGGCGACAATGACTATGTTGATTCAGCAGGTCAAATGCACATTTTTTTCTTTCCATTTCTCTTACTTCCAATCGCAACCATTCTGCATTTAGGCGTGCGTTGTTGGCCTATGCCATGACATTCATGGGCAAGAATGACTGCGATAAGACGCGATTTAAAAACGGGGAGTCCTCTTTATGCAAATAGCGAGTTGGAGTTTTTTGCAGGTCAAATCGCTAGTAGCTTCAACGAAATAATTGATTGTTTCGAGAATGGAAGAAATCACCGATCATCGACGATTCCGACTACATCGATTTGATGATTGTGAAGAGCACGAAAGGTTTCGGATGGTTCTCTTTCAAGAACTACTCGTGCAGACAATGAGCGCCAACGTCGAGAATTTTGTAATGCGTTTTGGCACATGTTCGCATGGGCCGTTTGAGCAAATACGGAGATAGTGCTCAACGATTTATGTAGGCCAGAACTTTATCCTCATAGGGGTGGATATTTTGTCTCTCAGGAAATGGCTTTGGACGATCACGATCATCGCCGTATTCGCTGCGTTGCTGTCCGCGTTTCGATCGAGAATCGCACTACCGATCTCGCGAACGAATGAAGCTCAACGAATCATCAACCAAAAAATATCCGATAACCAATGGCAAGGGACCCTTACATTCGATTTCTGGATGAAGTCCATTACCGTAAATATTCCTAATGCAAACTATCTCGACATCAAGCTACTCATGGCTGCCATCATGAAAGAATTGCCGTGGCTGACTCATATCAACTGGATCCATCCTGAATTGTCTGAAGATGAACAGAAGGATCTGAGTTCTCAATTTCCAGAAACGATTATCTCAATCTCTGGGGCGCAAGAATAACAAACTATTTGACGGCCTTCCCAAAGAGGTGCTCGCAATTAAATAGAAATTGATCTCACTCCTCCTATTGCCCCTTCCCGCTTGCGACTGGTCGAGAAGGCGGGCGCCTGCATGTATTGAATGCATGTCGCTTGAGAGGTTCAAACTACTTCGATCCGCCTGAACTTCCGCCAGCCCCTGCTCCACCGCCTGATCCTGAGTTGCTGGATGGCGTATTCAAGCCTTTGAAGACAGGCAAGCGAGGGTTCGGTGTCGTGCGAATCAAAGCGCGATTGATGGCGGTTTGATACTGGCCGGAGGAAACGTAGGGTTCAACATCCGTTACGTAAATGGGTGGCAATTCACCGACGGGTAGCAGTTGCGAAATGGCAACTTGAACCGATTCGACTCGCGCTGCCGTATCATCGCCCGTTGCACCTTTGAGAACAAAAACTTGTCTTCGATCCACAGGTGCTTGCGAGATAATCCATTCGAGACGAATGCGACCAGCATCGGTTAGCGCATTTTGCTCGGTAAAGAAACCAGTACCAAGGGTATTGTAGAGCTTCCAACCGTTTGCCTTCATCACATCGAAGGGAGCGTAGACCGCTCCCGCATCGGCAGATCGGAAAGGATGAGGCCAAATGTTATTTCGTTCTCGATCCACTCCACACGAATGCCAAAACTCTGGCCAGCCCGCCGATGCGGCTTGAGACGCGAAGGCGACCATAGCGATCGCAAACAATTTGGACTTTCGGTTTTTCATTTGCGATCCCTCGCCTCAGGTGCCAACGCGCTCGACACTCATCCTCTTCACTTTCTCGGTAGGAAATGCTGCTATTTCCTTCGCGCAAGACAGCGATGTTTTGTTTATCGTCCGAGTACGGCCCGAACTTGGCCTTGCTCGCTTCCAGGCTTTCTGCCCCTTCAATCCGAAAAGGTTTCCTGAGCGTTAAATTTTGAAATCGACGTAATTCAGTGAACAAACCAGTTGACAAAACCGCTTTCACTGGCACAATGACCATCCATACGTACACACCTACCTGAACACAATACTACTCAAGTCTACGACGGGCCTCGATGGCTACTGCGCGTTATTTGGGAGTTGCTGTTCAAAAGTTATTGGCAATCGTCCCATCGAGGACGAGTTGGCGGTTGGGCTTCGTGCTGCAAAGGTTTTGGGGGATCGTTTGAAAGAATACTAGTTCGCGGTTGGGACAACCGCGCTACTGCAAGTAGCTCGATTGTCCTCAATCGTTACTGTGCGGCGGTTGAGACCACCGCGCAACGTTAAGAGATGGTTGGGACTATCCAACGACGGAGTTTGCTGAAAATCAATTCGCGGGAAACAAGGAGTGGCTTCCATGATTCGGATCGATGTTTTCATTACCGACGGCGTGTATTCTGAATGGGAATCGACCTCGCAGCGTCAATGCATCGCTAAGTTGGCCGCCTTATCTTCCTCTCCCGATACTCTCCAGGAATGGTATTATTCCCTGGCGACTTATGACTCCGGACATGCCTGTCGAACAGCGAATCGATTCGGAAGCAATGAACCATCAACCGCAAATGCTTTTGGCACCTCAAAACGAGCCCTTTGGATTGATTTGGCTGCCCGCTTAATCGTGATGAAAGGTTGTGGATTTGCGCTTTCCCATGAGGATGAACTGCTAGAGGGTTTTGTGGAACTGACCGATGCAAATGGTGTGCAAGTGGAAGTTCCGTTCCATTTAGGCTCGGATTGGCAGTGCGTCGAGATATCACATGGAGAAGGAGAACACCAGTTCTGGCAAAGTCTCGCGTGGCGGCGAGCGATCGTACGGAAGTCCAATCCGAAGATCGATTATCGACAGATTCTTTATGGCCGGCCCTTTCTCGAATTTGTGGTAGACGAATGGCTTCAGATTCCATGGACCGCTGCGGACCATATCGATTATGAAACGCTCGAGTCAACGATTCGTGACATGCATCAGCGGTGGCTCTGGCTTCCACGCGAAGAATGGCGAGGCCTTTCCGCTCGCGAAATGATGCTTGAACAACACGCTCATCGTATTCACGATTTAGAGGATCGCGCCGACTATTGGTCAGCCATGGGTCATCCACCCACGCCATTGTCGATGGAGTCGAACATCTATCGAACTCAAAGTTTTGGCGAGAATGAGAGAATTCTCTACTACGATTTTGTGCGGCATATGCTGATGACGGCTTGGCAAGTCGGTGTTTGGAATGCGCCTCATTATTCAATGAGCCACGAAACATTGATCCAATACTTAGAACAAGAGCAACAGCGATGGCTGCAGACATCGCAACCAGAATTTCACTTTCGATCTCCCGAAACCATTCTCAAAAGGGAATGGCAACGCATTCCCGAGGTACTGGGGCACGCTTCTCAAGAAACCTGCAATTGCGAACTATGCCAACTTGCGATGTCTTCTTCAAAGCCTACCTTCTGGAAACTAGATGCATCACATCTCGATAATGAGCTTGCGTTTTCAACTGAATGGATTGAATTCGATGGAGTGGAACCTTGGGCCATCGAGTTTCGTAATCATGCGCAAGATAGCCTTCGCGTTCGGAAAGAGAAAATAACATCCGATCCAAGTCCAACAATCTATTCGCTCGGTCCGTCCGAGGATCACGACACGATTGCCGAAACAGGTACCGACCTTGTTCAACTCTTTAGCCTCGGGTGCAAGGTAGGCGAACTTCTCTTAGAGCTCCGCGAACCCTATGCTCAGACTCCCTTGATCGATGCGCTTTTACGAGAATGGTCGTTGCTTCGCGAATGGAGTGCCATGGATTCTCTAGAACGCGTCCAGCAAGCTATCGAGCAGTTTCACTTTACGCTCGATGCCATTCTTGATGCGAATCCCAATTTGGAATCGATTATTGTCAGCATTCATCGAAATCTTGACGAACTCGCTCATATCGATTGGCTCGCTGCATAGCGGTGCTATCATGGGCGAGGCGATAGGTTTGATGAGCAATAGTTTCGGTTGGGACAACCGATCTACGGTGCCTACGGCTGGGACAACCGATCTACGGTGCCTACGGTTGAGACAACTGATCTACGGTGCCTACGGTTGAGACAACCGATCTACGGTGCCTACGGTTGAGACAACCGATCTACGGTGCCTACGGTTGAGACGGTGGACCCAACATTTTGGCGGATGGATTCGGAATGCCTTCAAATCTAAGTTCTCGTCGCGAAGGGGGTGCGAGAAATCGATAGACATTGATTGACCCGAACTCAAGAAAAAACTATACAAGAGTCGCAACTTCCGAATTTAGGACTCCGCGACAAATCTTGGAAAGAAACACAACATGAGTTCAGGAGAGGGATCTTCGACTTCGTTCGAAACGGCACGCGGACGAAATTACCCGACTATTCGTCAATTCACGGTGTTTCTCGAAAACCGAGTCGGCCAGCTGCTCGAGGTGGTGCGGCGATTTGAAGGTACGGGAATCCGGATCGTCGCCTTATCGATCAATGATTCGGCCGAATGCGCTTTTGTCCGCTTCTTGGTAAGTCATCCCGAGCGAGGCCGAGAAATTCTCGAGCGCGCAGGACTAGCGATTATTGAATCGGATTTGATTGGAGTGGAATTGCCCGATAGTGGCCACCCTCTATTGCAAATCTGTACCGCTCTTTTGCAAGCCGAAATCAATATCATCCAAGCTTATCCTCTTATCGTTCGTCCGCGTGGTGGACCGGCCGTAGCATTGATGGTCGACAACACCGAAGGGGCTATGGAAACCTTGGCCCGCAAAGGCCTCAAGATGATCTCCGAAGCCGACTTGCTCGACGATGCCAACGACTAGACGCCGTCGCCATCACAGAACTTGAACGACTCAACGACTTCGTTGGAGCATTTGCGGCATGATCCATGAACATGAGATTGAGATACGGGTTCGATATAACGAAACCGATGGGCAAGGTCGCGTCCATCATGCCCAGTATCTCAATTACTTTGAACGTGGCCGCGTCGAACTCTTACGACAGATTGGCTTTTCTTACAAAGACTTTGAGGCCACTGGACTGATGCTCGTCGTCACCAAAATGGAAATTCAGTATTTCTTTCCTGCAGAGTTTGACGACTTGCTTCATCAGACTACCCGAGTAGTCCGCTCCAAAGGTGTGCGAATCCATCACGCTTACAAGATCGAAAAGGATTCTACCTTACTCGTTACAGGCCATAGCGAAATTGCCTGCATCGATCGCGAAGGGAATGTTCGTCGACTTCCCGACTACTTGCAAATGAAATTGTAGTCGCCAACCATCGAAAACATGCGCTCGATCGAACAGCGAGCCACGACGAGAAATGATTCGACAACCTTAGTCGTCGCACCGATCCTTACAAAAACGTGCGGCCTGTAATTCTCTGATAGGCCTCAACGTATTTGGCTCGCGTCTGCTCCACGACATCGTCGGGCAACTCGGGAGGCGGGCTATTGCGATCCCAAGTCGTCCGCATGAGATGTTCGCGAACAAACTGCTTGTCATAGGACGGCTGCGCCTTGCCGGGTTGGTATTGGTCCATCGGCCAGAACCGCGAACTATCGGGAGTGAGGACTTCATCGATCAAAATGATTCGATCGTCGCACCACCCGAATTCAAACTTCGTATCGGCGATGATCACGCCGCGATCGCGAGCCCAATCAGCGCCTTTGCGATAGATGGCGATCGATCGCTCTTGAAGCTGCTTCGCCACATCCTTGCCCAAAGACGCGATCATCGTATCGACCCCAACATTTTCATCGTGACCGGTTTCCGCTTTCGTAGCCGGTGTGAAAATGGGGCTTTGAAGCTGCGCACACTGCAAGAGTCCTGGCGGTAATGCAACTCCACAAATGGATCCGGTCGTTTGATAATCGCGCCATCCAGAACCTTCCAAGTAGCCGCGAACCACGCATTCAAATGGAATTACGGAGGCTTTTCGGACCTGCATCACTCGACCTTCAAGGACTCCCTGGGGGTCATATGGCTTGACCTGTTCAGGAACTTCGGCCGAAAGGAGGTGATTCTCTACCCCCAAAAACTCAAACCAGAACAGGCTCATCTGAGTGAGAAGCCGGCCCTTGTCAGGAATGGGCGTGGGCAAAATCCAATCGAAGGCACTGATTCGGTCCGAACTGACGATCAGCAAGCGATCCCCTAAATCGTAGACATCGCGAACTTTCCCCTGCCTTTTTGGAAAGGGGAGCGAACTTTCAATCAAGGCTGCCATAGAATTCTCTCGACCGCAGGGGTGGGTTCAGAAAACGAAACTTAGCGTACACTAGAGAGAGTGTCGAGGGGCATCCCCGACCGGAAATTCGGCCAGCCAGGAACCTCCTTCCCAGCCTCCCGTTTCGACCCTAACTCGCTAAACAAGGAACAGTCCCTACAACGCGACTTAACCGACGAGCCTGCTTATTTCCTTTCCTCCAATCCGCTTCCATTCGCAGCCTGTTTTGGAGACCTAGTGGCAGCGGTTCCACTACCAACGAAGTCGTGTTTGTAATCCTCGCAAAATCGGAAACCAAGATAAAAGGGTAAAGTGATCCGCATATTTCGGCGGAGACTAATCCAATCCACCAATTCAACGTATTGGGTATCTTTCTCTGACGAGTTGCCCGATGCCATTACCTCGATAAGCCTCGGTCGCCACGATCTAGGCAGCAAGACCGGAAACAGAGACGACGATGGGTCAAATGAGATTTCGAGTTCCAGAAGCGAATCGCTTTGACGATCGTCAATGGAATACTGCCGTCGTCACCGGAATCGAAGGGATACCTTGGGTTGGACGCGTTCGATTGAAAGAGGGGATTCTTGAACTCGAAAGAACCATCGACGAATCGGGCAAGCTGTCGTTGATATGGCCCACTCGCGAGTTTGGCCCCATCACATTAACCACGTCCAGTCTTCGATGTGGAGACGAGTTGTACTCATTGCCTGTTGAATTAGCGCGAGGCACCTTACATCGCATTCGTGGCCGAGCCTTGGATTGGCAGCGTCTTGGCCTCAAACTTCCAGATGCGTTTTGCAAATCGGCAGAAGCAGCTCTCGATGCGTTCCTCGATTGCATCTCGGTTCATCGTCACGACCCGAATATTCATCATCATGCGCAGCGAGCCATCGAACATGCGCTTGCCGCTTCACGTCCATTGACCTCATCCTTTGTTCAACAATCGATCCAGGCCAGGCATCAACAAGAAGCAAAACTCAGCACACTACTCGGCGTAAAGCTCGATGCGCATGCGCGATGGCGCGAGCCCGCAGAGCTCAGCCTTCCAGCCATGAGTATGGCCTGCATCGGATTGGAGTGGGGCAAGATCGAAGCCCATTCAGGACGCGTGGATTATGATCTCTTTGATGATCAAATCGAATGGGCGCGATCCAACAATCTTCGCGTTTGCGGCGGCCCACTCATCGGCCTGCAATCGTATGCGATGCCTCAGTGGCTCTATCTACTCGATGATTTCGACACCTTCTTAGATGCAGCCTGCGCATTCGCTCGCAAAACAGTCCTCCGTTACAAAGGAAAGGTCCATCTTTGGTCTGCTGCTGCAGGGCTCAATAGCCCCAATGAACTGGGGCTCACCGATGAGCAAATATTGCGGCTTGCCGTCAGCGTCATCCAAACCGTGCGTCGCGCCGACGATCGAACACCTGTAATCTTGCAGCTCGATTTGCCTTGGGCCGAATATCTCGGACAACATGAAAATGCGGTATCGCCGATCCATTTGGCAGATGCATTGATTCGAGCCGATCTTGGCTTAGCCGGCATCTGCCTCGACTTCAACATGAATACATCCCCCGGCGGAAGCCTGCCTCGGGACTTGATCGACCTTGCCGATCTAATCGACCATTGGTCCTTGCTCGGTCTGCCGTTGATCGCATCTCTCCAAGTCCCATTCGATAGTAAGAAAGACCAGCAGGCCAATGGGAAGGTTGGGTTGATCAGCGATTGGAAGCAAGATTATCTGGCAGATATCCCCAAATCGGATACGGCAACGGGCATGCCTCCTTCAGCGGTCGAGATGATTCAGTTGCTTCTATCGAAACCGAATGTGCACGCCATACTATGGTCGCAAGCCAGCGATATTGGCCCTCACTATTTCCCCAATGCTGGTTTTTTTGATTGCCAAGGCAACCGACGTAGTTGTCTCGATGCATTGATTCAGCTTCGACGGCAGCACGTTCAATAAACCCACCCTACCTCTTGGCTAACCCGCAACCTCCCCTCTCGCAAATCAACTCGCTGTGATCGGAATAATCAGAATAGGCAGCACATTTTAGAGTGCTATCAATTCACAGCCAACTTTGGATCGATATCTGTGTCTACAAGAGCCACAAACTCCCTCGATCCTCTAGTTGATGGTTGTACGTTATGTCCTTTGCCGATTCGCACCTCGATGATTTTGATGAATCTCGAGAAGAACTCAAGCTTCTAACCAAGCGAGCGCCCAAGGACGGGACGTCACCTCAATCTCCATTGGAGACCTATCTTCGCGAGATCAACGAGACCAAGTTGCTGACCGCCGAAGATGAACAACAACTAGCGCGAGCCATTGCCGATGGTGATGTCCGAGCTCGTGATCGCATGGTTCGAGCCAATCTACGTCTTGTCGTCAACATTGCTCGCGGATACGTGGGCAAAGGATTGGCTCTCCAAGATCTGATTGAGGAAGGAAATCTTGGACTCTTGCGAGCCGTTGAAGGATTTGATCCACGCGTTGGCACCCGTTTCAGTACGTACGCCAGTTACTGGATCAAGCAATCGATTAAACGCGCCCTGATCAATTCAGCAAAGACGATACGCATTCCAGCGTATATGGTTGAACTGCTGAGCAAATGGCGACGTGCTTCGGCTCGGTTGACGGAAGAACTAGGACGGTCCCCCACGCCAGAAGAAGTCGCTCGCGTTCTTGGACTTCCCAAAAAGAAACTGTCCATCATCAAAAAAGCCATCCAAGTCTACAACGCCACACCGCATAGCGATCAAGCCGATGCAGGTTGGTCACTGGGTGAAATGGTGATGGATGAACGACTCAAAAGCCCCGATGAAGAGTTGCTCGATCACGACGTCATGAAGACTGCGCTCGAGCTACTGGCCACTCTCGATCCGCGGGAAGCCACGGTGCTGAAAATGCGCTTCGGTCTCGACGATACACCTCCCCACACGCTCAAAGAGATAGGTGCCTCTTTGGGCCTTACGCGAGAACGCGTACGTCAAATCGAGACCGAAGCGCTGGCAAAGTTGCAGAATGGCCTCAAAGACCCCAAAGAACGACTCGGTATCGTCTAAGGGTGGCTAGTCGCTCGTCTCTAGACGCTAGAGGTCAAGTGATCGCAGCTTACGCGCTCCCTTTGGATTGGATTTTTGGCTAGGTGCATTCTTGTCCTAGCCATTGCCCGAGTCGATTCGTTCTCATTCAAACTTCGTGATCTCTGTGCTCTTTGTCGTAGACTCCATTACTTCCTTCCGCTTGAATTCAACCGAGCAATTCACCCATCCCTGATTTCCTTCCTATCGTCCGTATCGTTCGCGCTTTTCGTGGCACTATTGTTGAATCCATTGAAAGGCATAGAAGAATTGCCACCAGCATCACTCTAGCCACTCGCATTCTCACAAGCCATAGACGTCACTGAGTTTCGTCGTCAAATAATTGACGAGATGATCGGCTTGGATGGGTTCACTGGTGGCTTTCTCGACGAGCTCGGACGGCCGATAGCGCCGACCATGGGCGTGGATGTTCGTGCGAAGCCATTCGAGCAAAGCTTGAAACTCACCCCGGCGTACAAGTGCGTCGATGGAGCCCAATGCTTTTTCGGCCGCGATCATCAGTTGAGCCGCATAAATGTTTCCTAACGTATAGGTTGGGAAATAACCAAAGAGCCCGGCGCTCCAATGAACATCTTGTAGCACCCCTTCGCCATCGTGACTTGGAGTGACGCCCAAGTAATTGGTGTAGCGTTCGTTCCAGGCACGCGGGAGATCTTCCGCTTCCAATTGATTGGCAAATATCGCTTCTTCGATTTCAAAGCGAATCAAAACGTGAAGATTGTACGTGGCTTCATCCGCCTCCACACGAATCAAGCTTGGCGATACTCGATTGATATCGCGGTAAAACCGTCTAACATCTGCATCTCCCATCGTTGGGAAGAACCGACGTACATGGGGTAAACACCACTCCCAAAAGGCTCGACTGCGTCCAATCATGTTCTCCCAAAGTCGCGATTGCGATTCATGAACGCCTAGCGATGCATACTGCCCTGGTGGCATCCCGTACCACGCAGTCGGAAGTCCCTGCTCATACATTCCATGCCCTGCTTCGTGCAAGGTTCCAAAGAATCCGCTCGCAAAATGATCTTCGAAATATCGCGTTAGGATACGATGATCTCTTGGCCCCAGAGTCGTACAAAAGGGATGTTCAGTAACATCAAGCCGCCCTCGATGAAAATCGAAACCAATCTGCTCGGCGATCCAGTGGCACAGTTGGACCTGCTGTTGCTGAGGGAATCGTCCTTGAAGTGAGCTTCCGTCGGGAGGCTGAATTGCGCCTTGTATTGCTTGAATCAGTCGGATGAAGGGCTGCTTGATACTATCAAACATCGACTTGGCACGGATCGATGTGAGCCCTTCTTCGTATTGATCGAGAAGAGCATCGTAGATCGGTGTACCTGGCTTTGCGAGGATGGCCGCTTCTTCTCGTTTGAGCTGAATGATCTCTTTGAGATTCGGTAGAAAGGCAGCGAAGTCACGAGTTGATTTGGCACGTCCCCAAGCATGTTGCCCCAAAGCGATGGCTTTGGTGAGTGCTTGCACCAGCTTCGCGGGAAGCTGTGTGTCGCGATCGTAGTCGCGTTTCCAGTTTCGCCATAAAGCTCGCTCAAAACTGTTATCGTCATGTTGCGATGTCGCAGTATCGAGATCGTCGAGCCATTCGCGGATTCGAGGGTCCGTTCTTCGTTCATGAACCATGCCACTCAATTGAGAAAGTTGATTGGCTCGGTACTCGGAGGCTCCCTCTGGCAACCCTGTTCGCTCGTCCCACTCCAAGACCGACTGGGTGCTGGCAAGCAGCGAGACTTGTTCAAAGTGTTTTTGAAGCGGATCCAAGAACTTTTGCATAACAACCTCACGGCGTTCGATAAGAAACAAAGGTATCTTGTAGTGGAACCATCCAATAAGCCAAGCCCAACACACCACCCATACAGACGGGTGCCAGACAAGAAATCTCACTACAATTCAATTCCCCGCATGGGCCGTTTCGGACGATTTTCACAAAAATCTGAGATTTCAATTTATGATGATTGGATTCCCCTTGAGATAACCGTTACAATCGCATTGATACCCTTAGGCGGGATCTCAAGGACTTGAGGTCACTTTTGTGGTAGTTATTGCTCTTTTCATATCTTATCGGAGGGACTTTTTATGAAGCGTCTAAGAAACGTGCGCCAAGGTTTTACCTTGGTGGAATTGTTGGTGGTCATCGCCATCATTGGTATTTTGGTTGGATTGTTGCTTCCCGCGGTTCAGCAAGCTCGCGAGGCAGCTCGCCGCATGAGTTGCCAAAACAATTTGAAGCAATTGGGTCTGGCATTGCACAACTATGAATCGGCCTACAAGCGATTCCCATCGATGCAACAAGGAACCGGAGCCGCTCACCCCGGTACTCTCCATGGTGCAGCTCAGCGATATTGCATGTCGGGTATTTACTCGATGCTTCCGTTCTTGGAACAACAAGCACTTTACTCAGGTTTATCCACACTGAATCTCGAGCCTTGGAATGGCAATGCTCTCTACTTGACGCGCCTCAACTTCTTGGAGTGCCCAAGCGATGTGGGTAGTCAAGAGCCAACCAGCGCTGGTCGTACACGCGGATTGACCAGCTATGGTTTCAATGCTGGGGACAACTATGCGATGTCTCAAGTTGTTGTTGGTGGAACGGAAGAACGTAATGATGTGGCTTTGTCCTCCCAAAAGCAGGTCATCCGCAACCGTGGCGTTTTTGGACGCGGTAACTATCCACGCATCGGGGACATCATTGACGGAACAAGCAATACCATTGCGATGGCGGAATTCAATCGACCAGAGTCTCAACAATCGATTGGTATGGTTCTGTTAATCGCCTCGGATCCGACGACCTATTCTCCTTTGAGCTGCAAAGCTCAATGGAATGGTAAGGCCTTCGTCAACCAGAGCTTGGTATTCACTGGTGATACCGCTCGCGGTTATCGCGCTTACGCTGGAAACGTGTTCTTCGCGGGCGTTACCACCATTCTTCCTCCGAACTCGCCGTCTTGCATGGTCAGCACGGGAAGCCATCCACCTCACTGGTTCGGCGGTATCTACTCCGCTGGTAGCCAGCACACTGGGGTTCGCAAATTGTTTTGGCTGACGGCAGCGTTCGCTTTGTCTCATCCAGCATCGATTCAGGTAACTCCGCTACGGTTGCTCCTGCCGCAACCGGCGCAGAAATAACCCTTACGGTGTCTGGGGTGCGATGGGAACCGCACAGTCTGGTGAGACCTTCACCATGGACAACTAATTCCCTTTGACAAACCTAAATCGAGAGGGCTGGAGTCAACGCTCCAGCCCTCTTTTGTTTACACATGACATTATGGCGATCATTAGGAGATGAAATGAAGTTGAATCGGCGGGTTTTGGGATTGTTGGTGTTGGTCGCATTGGCGCAAACCGGTTGCAACAATGGCCCTGTTCTTCCCAAAACCGTAACGGCGGACAGTATTGTGACCCTCGATGGAACACCGGTTGAGAACGCTACCGTCGTATTCATTGCAGACTCCGGGACCTATAACGCAACGGGCAACAGCGACAAGAATGGAAAGTTCTCCATGCGAGCTTTCAAAGAAGAAGGCGCCCGTTCCTGGATCGTACAAGGTTGAAATCAACAAGACGATTGTTGAAAGCGGTGGAGATAAAGGAGGCGAAGCCGTTGTGAACTTGAAACAAGGGCTTCCCAAGAAGTATGCGACGTTCACCACTTCCGGCTAACCTTCACGATTCCCGAGTCAGGAACATCCGACATCAAGTTCGAACTCAAGTCAAAGTAAATTCGCTCAAAGATCTCACCCCATCCGATGTCCCATGAAGAGCATCGGATGGGATTCATCTGGTGAACGTGATACATTGAACGCCCTTCCTTTGGCCCAACCCCCGCCTGTCCATCTAGGAGTCAAACTATGAATCGTTCTCGTCGTCAGTTTCTTGAACATTCGATGTGGACCACAGCATCGGTCTTCGCTGCAAGCCAGATGGCTCGCCCTGCCTTGGCCGTTCAAGACGAAAAGAAGGCCTCGCCCAACGAACGATTGCGAGTTGCCATCGTCGGTGTGAATGGTCGCGGTGGTTCTCACGTATCGCAATTCGGCAAGCACCCTAAGACCGAAATCACTCACATTTGTGACATCGATGAATCGGTGGGAAATCGCGTCATCGAAGGGATCGCCGAAAAGCAAGGCAAGCCCAACTTATGTCAAAGACATCCGCAAATTGATGGAAGAGAAGTCTGTTGACATCGTCACCATCGCCACACCAAACCACTGGCACTCGCTAGCGGGCATCTGGGCCATCCAAGCTGGCAAAGATGTCTACGTCGAAAAACCTGTCAGCCACAATGTCTTTGAAGGACGTCAGTTTGTCACGGCAGCTCGCAAGCACAAGAAAATTGTGCAAACTGGTACGCAGTGTCGATCGAATCCGGGCATGCGAGCAGCCATGGAGTATATCCACAAAGGCGGCATCGGTGAGGTGAAGATCGCGCGTGGCCTATGCTACAAGCGTCGCAATGCGATTGGCCCCAAGGGAACGTACGAAGTCCCCAAGAATGTCGACTACGACCTTTGGCTTGGCCCTGCTCCCATGGCACCGCTTACCCGTCCAAAATTCCATTACGATTGGCACTGGCAATGGGCCTATGGTAATGGCGACTTGGGGAACCAAGGCATTCACCAAATGGATCTTTGCCGCTGGGCCTTGCAAAAGAATGCGTTGTCGGATCGGGTTCTTTCCTACGGCGGACGATTTGGATATGAAGACGCTGGTGAAACCGCCAACACCCAACTCGTCGTTCATACCTATGGCAAACAGCAATTGGTGTTCGAAGTCCGTGGCTTGGAAACCAAACCGTTCATGGGCGCTAGCGTTGGAATCATCATCGAAGGGACCGAAGGATATGTCGTGATGACCTCTTACGATGCCGGTATCGCCTTTGATCCACAAGGCAAAGAAGTTAAAAAGTTCTCCGGTGGTAGCGATGATTATCACTTCAAGAACTTTGTCGATGCGGTAGTAGCTCGCGATCACAAGATTCTCAATGCCGACATTGAAGAAGGGCACTATTCCAGCGCTCTGTGCCATACCGGTAACATCTCGTACCGTTTAGGCAAACAAGTTCCGGCAGCGGAGATGGGCAACTATCTCAAAGATCTTACCGGTCCAGACGATGCCAGTGAAACACTCGAGCGCACCTTGAATCACCTCAAGGACAACAAGGTCGACACCAGCAAATTGATGGTTCAAGTTGGTTCCAACTTGCCTTTCGATGCTGCGAAAGAAGAATTCGTTGGCAATGCCGACGCCAACGCCATGCTGACTCGTGACTATCGAGCCCCTTACATCGTTCCGAAGACGGCCGATCTTTAGGACGCTGTGGAGATCACTGCAAATCGAGCCCATGGTTTATCCCCATGGGCTTTTTTGTTGAATCATCAACCCATGCAAAAGGTGGTCGGTTGCAAGATCCTTAGCGTTTTCGCCGCCAAAGGTACCATGCAAATGCGTAGAGCCCATCGAACCGATAGGAACGATCGACATAGTGTTCGATCACGTAAAACGCGAAGAAGTAGAAACGACAAAATGCCCAGATGCTGATAAGGTGCAACAGCAGAATCGTCCATGCCCCAGCCCACCATCCAAGGAGACAACTGGTCATGCATCCCAAGACCAAGAACATTAGCCCTTTTGCAATGATCGCCTTTGAACTCGTTAGCTCTCGCATGATCGATCTCTCGCACAATTCATAAAACGAACCATCGGGATTTGTTGTTAGCCCTGCTTTCAGGATACAATCCTCACTCGTCCTTACCAGCCTAGTACCACTGCAACCCAAGCGGCTGGCTTCTTCCTGCAAACGATGTCATCATGGCGACTGCAATGGAGAATATCGAATGGCTTTCCTTTCCACTCGGTCCAAACGGCCCTGAATTTCCAACCAATTGGCTTACTTCGCAAGAACGTGCCAGGCGCGATCGATTCCAAAGCATGGAACTCGCCAAACGTTGGGAACAAACGCGAACGTCACTCCGATTTGTGATTGGCTCCATCCTCCATAAGGACCCCCGTCTGATCGCTTTCGAAATCCGAAGCCATGGACGGCCCTATGTACATACCCTGCCCAGCGAGCGGCTTTCATTTTAGTTTAAGCCATACTCAAGATCTGGCAGTGATCGCGTGGTCCCGTTCAACCTTGGTAGGTATCGACGTCGAACTCTATCGCGACGTTGCGTGGAATGAATTAGCTCGCTCGGCGCTCACTGCGGCGGAATTTAAACATGGGCAATCGATTCCGCCTAAAAACCAAAGCCGCTATTTTCTCGAATGCTGGACGGCGAAAGAAGCATTATTAAAAGGCTTGGGAATCGGCATTGCCGCCGGAACGAACACCGTCGATCTCGATCTCAAAAGTCCACAAGCCGATGCAAGAATTCATTCTTTCGGCGCATCCTTATCTCCATGGATTGTCGAAAAAACCAAGTTACAGTTCCCGAAGATACTTGATCCCAAGGCTTGGAGACTTGCCTCTATTCCAGTTGGAGCTCGTCATATCGGAGCCATCGCAGTGCACGCGTCTTCGATTACTTTGCACCAACGCTCACTTGACGAGCTATGAAGATCGGTTGCGACCTTGTTTACGAATCTCGAACCAACTATGCACCGTGTATGACTGCTTCCAGTTCGCGACGGAGCTTTCCAACGTTGAGAGCGTTGCCACAGATTTCGCAATAGGTTCGCCGCTGATCTTCTGTGAATGTTCGAAAGAAGGCGATGAGTGCCGCATCATGCGCCTTTCGAACATCGCGTTCATAGTCTTCCTTGCGTTTCCCCTGTAACTCATTGCTCGATTGAACATCGTAACGATGACGCAGGTCGGCAAGTCGCGAGAGATACACCTGTTGAATGATGCGAAGATGCTCGCGTTGCTTGTCTTCAATGCTGAATTTGGGATGAATGTCCCGATCCATAAAAGCTTCTAGACCAGCGACTTGCATGTCGATTTCCTGCAATCGATGAATCTGCGCGAGATTGAGAATGCCATCGAGTTCTTGATAGGCTTGCGTTGCACGTTCCATACGAAGTTGGTGCATCACATTTCCGAACGACTCGACTTGCCCAAGCTCCATCAATTCATTTTGACGTTGCATGGCATCTTGCAGAATTCGAAAATTGGTTTCCGCTAGCCACTCACGAATGAACTGCTGTTGTCGCTCACCAAGTTTGAGCTCGCGTTGCACACTCGATGTTTGAAGCAGAGCAATAGGGCCAGCATTCCACTTGAGCGTCGTTGGTAGGCGAGCCTCCAACGAACCCCAAACCGCTGGAACTTGCACCATAAATGCCATCATGGCCATCAAGAAATTGCGTCTTGGATTCCACATATCAGTTCACCTCATCTTGATGATGATTGAGCCATTCCATAGCTTGAATGCATTTGCGTTTGATAAGGAACAGTCACCGAAACCAGCTTTTTCCCTTATCAAATCCACGTCTCACGATGCTTCTGAAAGACGGTGATGGACCATCTTTCTTGAAGTTTCCATCGCAATGTTGCTCGTTATTCGGACAAACTATGGGATTCTTGGTTCGGATTATGGCAACTTTATTTTCCATCGACGATGAATCATCAGTCCCAATCCAAACCCGTTTGTAGATAGTCAACGAAGAAAAGGCCTCGATCTTGCACAGCTTTTTCAAGAATTCCCAAGCCATTAGCAACACTTAATCTGAGTATGTGAAATCCTTCACAATAGAGAACCTAGAGAGAGCTTTGATCATGCCTAGAGCAGCGTCGACAAAGAGGTGCTAGGCAAACAGTTCCTTCACGACATGGCCATGAATATCGGTAAGCCTGAAATCGCGACCTTGGAATCGATAAGTCAAACGCTCGTGATCGATACCCAATAGATGCAGAATCGTTGCCTGAAGATCATGAACATGAACCGGGTTTTCGATGGCAGTGAACCCAAGATCATCCGAGGCTCCATAAGTAAAACCACTTCGAATTCCGCCTCCCGCCATCCAGATAGAAAACGCATAGGGATGATGATCGCGTCCCCATCGTGGTCGATTGTTGATGTCTCCTTGAATAAAAGGAGTTCGACCAAACTCGCCTCCCCATACGACCAACGTATCCTCTAACAATCCACGCCGTTTGAGATCCATTACAAGCCCGGCGCTTGGCTGGTCGGTGTCCTTGCATTGCGTATAGAGTTCGGTGGTAAGGCTATTGTGCTGATCCCAACCGGCATGCATGACCTGTACGAATCGAACGCCTCGTTCGATCAACCGTCGAGCCATCAAACAATTGTGGGCGAATGTTCCTGGTTCCTTGACCTGAGGCCCGTAAAGATCGAGCGTTTCTTGGGACTCCTTCGTCAGGTCTGTCAGTTCCGGAACACTGGACTGCATACGATAGGCCATTTCATACGATGCGACACGCGTGTCGATTTCCGGATCCTGAACCTGTTCCGCGTGCATCGTGTTGAGTGATGCGATTTCATCGAGCCATTTTCGTCGCAACTCGGTCGGCATTCCCTTAGGATTCGAAAGATATAGAACGGGATCGCCGCTGCTTCGAAACTTTACTCCTTGATAACGCGAAGGTAGAAAACCACTTCCCCAATAAAAGTCATAAAAAATCTGACCGCATGTCGTATTCTTACTCACGCTCGTCATCACGACGAATGCGGGCAGGTTTTCTGTCTCGCTTCCCAACCCATACTGTAACCAAGCTCCCATCGTTGGACGTCCGGGAATCTGTGCTCCGCTCAACAAGAGCGAGATCGCTGGCGCATGATTCACCGCATCGGTGGTCATGCTCTTGACGAAGCAGAGGTCGTCCACGATTTGGCTTGTATGAGGCATGAAGCGACTCACCCAAGCTCCACTTTGGCCGTACTGCGCAAAGGGCTCGACGGGCGCGAGCATCAATTTGTTGTTGGCGTCTCCGGTCATCGTACTGAAACGCCGCCCACCGACGATCTCTGCCGGAATGGGTTTTCCGTGCATCGATTGAATCATGGGCTTCCAATCGAAGAGATCGACGTGCGTCGGTCCACCATTCTGAAAGAGGTAAATGATTCGTTTCGCTTTGCCAAGATGATGAGGCAAACCGGGCAATCCGTTCTCTTTGAGGCTGAGTCCGTTTTCACTTGCCTGCACCATCGCGCGACTTGCCGATGACGATGCGAGAACAGAGAGTGCCGCAGCTCCTAATCCAAGGCTTCCTTCTTGAAGAAATGCTCGCCGCTGCAAGTGTGCATAGAGTTGATTGGGATGTTGCATGGTAGCCTATTCCTTGGTCAATGTTCCATCGAGGTTGAATAATGCCAAAGCCACGCTGGACCAAGACGCCAATGCAATACGGTCCGCAGATTGAATCCATGGCAAGCTCTCCACCTCGATCCAATCCTTAGCATCTTGCGGATGAGCATGAAAAAACTGCTGGGTTTCGCGTACACCTTTCAATAGACGTTCACGCTCTTCCGTGGTCGGCATTCGCAACAAGACATGTTGATAGAGCCAATCCACTCGGTCGCCTTCCTTCGAAAGTGGTTCGTTTAGCATCCGCCAAGCGAGGACTAACGAAGCATCGCGAAAAGTTTGGTCATTCAGCAGATAAAGGGACTGCAGTGGTGTATTGGTGCGGACCGACTTGACCGTACAAACCTGTCGCGATGCATTATCAAAAAACATCGTCGGCGCGACGATGCGTCTCCAGAAAGTATAAAGGCTTCTCCGATAGAGCGACTCACCTCGGTCTTGTACATATTTCTTGTTACCGAAACTTGCTTCCTCCCAAACCCCTTCCGGTTGATAAGGTCGCACTCCGGGCCCACCCTGTCGATGCACGGCCAATCCGCTGAGAGCCAACGCTTGATCGCGAATCATCCAACTCGGCATTCGAAACCGGGGACCTCTGGCAAGCCAACGATTTTCTGGATCCGACGACCCGCCCTCGTCCGGTGCACTATTCCAACGTGAGCTTTGCTGATAGGTATGGCTCATCACTACCTCACGAATCCAACGCTTAGTGTCCCATTCATGCTCTTGTAGATCGGTTGCCAACCAAGCAAGCAACTTGAAGTAAACGGGGTATTCCCCTTGCGAACCAAAATCTTCGACGGTCTTTATCAATCCGATTCCAAACAATTGTTGCCAGTATCGATTGACCAAAACTCTCGCTGTGAGTGAATGATTGTCGGCCACCAACCACTGCGCGCTAATCCGAGACGATTTCTTGGCGCATGTGTCGGGCAGTGCTGGAAACCGTTCTGGTACTTGGCTCTGAACTTCATCGGACGGTTGGTTATAAAGTCCTCGCGTCAACAAGTGTGTCTTTCGTGGCTCTTTGCGATCCTCCATCACCATGACCTTAGCGATGGCTTCCTGAATCTGCTTGCGTTCACTCTCAATCTGCTTTTGCGATTTCTGTAATTCGCTCAATTCGGAATCATCAGCTTCATACCTTTCGGTGATCGCTTTGCGTTCGGCTTGAGTTCTTGATCCGACCTTTTTACTCAATCCCGATTCCAAGAATCCATCATTGCGTTCCAATGAAGAGTTCCGATTCTTTCCTAGTGCAACGCGAAAATATCCCAATTGATGATGGGCGTGTGGCGATTCGAACTTCATGACGACGCGAAGACGATCCCCTTGTCGCACGGTGACGGTATGATCCCAAAGAAAATAGGCAGAGGGATTTGTATCTACCTTCTTGCCGTCCCAAACGGCCCAACCGCTTTCTGGCTGATCATCGATGGCCAAACTCACCGCATGTCCTGGTTGCTCAAAGGTGGCTCGCCCCTCGCGAAATACCAATCGCTCTGAGGCAGGTACATTTTCTGGGAGCTGACGCTGAAGATCTGTACGAATGTCCGTCAACACAAAGTTCCCACTATCGGCTCGCGATAAGCCTTGAGCTGTTAGGGACTCATGTGGCAATGCATCGATTCGAACGCCAACATACTCGCCGGGTTCTACTTCAAGTTCTAAATGGTAGACATCGCGATCGATTTTGCTTCCTTGTATCAGGATGCTTTGATTCTCTTCGATGATGCACTGCTGCTCGGATTTGGCAGATAATACTTTGGGGTAATGCCACGGCGATTGCTCACGGTATCGAGCCTCCCACTCGGCAAGCTGTTGTTTCAATAGGTCGCGACGTTCTTGAATCGATTTTTGCATACGATCCAAAGACGCTTGAATCGACTTGATTTGGAGTTCCTGCTCGTAAGTTGGACAAGCAAGGACAGGTGCCGTTTGAGGATTTCCACCTCCTCCATCGACAGGCGTTTGATTGAAGAAGGCCAACAATTGGTAGTATTCTTTTTGCTTGATCGGGTCAAACTTGTGGTCATGGCAACGACAACAATTGAGCGTCAAGCCCAGCCACACCGTACCCACGGTCTCGGTCATATCCATGGCGTAGTCAATTCGATTTTCTTCGGCGATGCGCCCACCTTCCCCGTTGATCATATGGTTCCGTAGAAATCCAGTGGCTAATTTCTGATCGTGAGTCGGCTCGGGCAACAAATCACCTGCCAATTGCCAAACAGTAAAATCATCTAATGGCATACTGGCATTCATGGCACGCACGACCCAGTCACGCCAAGGCCACATCGTGCGTTCGTTATCACCTTGGTATCCATTCGTATCGGCATAACGCGCTGCATCCAACCAATCCCATGCCATTCGCTCACCAAAGGAAGGCGAAGCAAGAAATGCATCGACCAGTTTCTCATAGGCGTTAGGCGAGTCATCCGAAAGAAATGATTCGACCTCATCGATACTTGGTGGCAATCCTCGAAGATCCAAAGAGAGGCGTCGAATCAGCGTCGTACGATCTGCAATTTCACTAGGCTTGCGGTTGTGCTTGGACAAAACCTCTTGGATAAGCGAATCGATTGGTCCTCGCAGTGTGTTTGGGTTTGAAAAATAGGTGAGAGCAGGCTTGGAAGATCGTTGCCAGGCCCAATGATCCTCCCATGGTGCACCGTTTTGGATCCATTTTTGTAGGATCTCTATTTGTCTTGGCGTCACTTGTTTTTTGGTATGGGGCGGCGGCATTTGCAATTCGGGATCTGCCGAGCGAATCCTTTCCCAAAACAAGCCTCCGGTTTTTCCTTCACCTTGGAGAGCGTGCCGGATTCCATCTTCTGTATCCAATCGAAGATCGGCAGCGCGATGTTGGCTATCGGGCCCATGGCACGTAAAGCAAAGATCTGAAAGAATGGGCCGTACATCGAACGAAAAGGAGATGTCATCCTCCTGACCGTTGCCGACACTCGGAAAGGACACCCAGATCCAAGAAGTCAGGAAAATTAAAATGAAGTTAGCGCTGCGAAAAATTTGAGATGACATAATTACAACGAAGCGGTGGGAAGCGTGGGATGGGATCTCTATTGTACTCCAATCCGACACGCCTTGGCGTTTCCAACCAAGGCACCCTCGCCCACAGCTTTGCCGGGATTCGTCGCTCGCCTGAATAAGGCGGTAAGATACCGATCCGCAATCCTCTGGCATCGCAATCGATTCTTCGCTCCAGTCGTGCATTCAAAAGCATGCGGGTTGGAACGTAGGATGAAACTTGAGATCGCCGCCATCCTCCCGCATCCTTTTGCCCTATCAATCTGGTTGCCCCATGAACCATGCGAATCGATTCCGGCCCCAACGCACGGATCTCATTGAACCCTTTCTTGGATTGGTCATGAATTGGATTTTCCCGCCAAGTTGCTCTCGCCATAGGATGTCTCTGTGGTCGATTCTCTGGATTTTGACGATCGCTCCAAACGTAGCGTTGGCTCAAAAGATGACGCTTCAACGTTCCACCTTCGGAGTCTTGGGCGATAAGCGCGAGGTCGAGAAGTACACCTTGATCAACTCAAAGGGTGTTCAGGTCTCGATCATCGAGTACGGTGCCACCATCACTGAGATTCTTGTACCGGATCGTTCGAAAAACCCGGTCAACATCGTTCTGAGCTCCAATCAGCTCGAAGTTTACGAGAAGGGCTTTCCTGCCGCCTCTGTCATTGGACGTTATGCGAATCGTATACGTGATGCGAAATTCACTTTGGATGGAAAAGAGTATCAGGTTGCCAAGAATTCCGGCAAGCATCATATCCATGGAGGCAGAAGCAACTTTGCCAAAGCCTTGTGGCGCGGAAAGATCAATTTGCAGTCGGAAGCAGCAAGCGTGATTTTCGAATACACCAGCGCTGATGGTGAGGAGGGCTTTCCAGGAACTCTTAAAGTGACCGTTACCTATACGCTCAGTGACGACAATGAACTTTCCATTGACTATGTTGCTCGAAGCGACAAACCAACCGTCGTCAATTTGACGAACCATGCCTACTTCAATCTGGCAGGATCGGGCAAGAATGTGCTCGATCATGATCTCCAACTGTTCGCAGACCAGTACACCGTCGCTGATGCTGATCTTCTTCCCACCGGTGAAATCGCATCGGTCGAAGGAACTCCGCTCGATTTTCGCGAGCCTCGGCGTATCGGCGATCGCATTCTTGCGACCTACGATTTTGCAGGCGGCTACGATCACAATTATGTCGTTCGCGGAAATCCGGGAACGCTGCGACCAGTCGCCAAGGTTCGCGATCCTAGTACTGGCATTACCTTGGAATGCCAAAGTACCGAGCCCGGTGTTCAACTCTATACAGCCAACGGATTCCGCAATAATCCGTTTCCTCGCCATGGTGGATTTTGCTTGGAAACACAGCACTATCCAGACTCACCCAATCATCCCGAATTTCCGACGACAAAGATCAGCCCACCTGTTTCGATGAAGTCGAAGACCACCTATCGCTTTGGCGTCGAGTAACTGATTCAAATGAACTGAGTCGAAAGGCGAACGATGGTTCGAGCAGAAGTTCGATTTCAGGGGCGGGTGCAAGGAGTTGGATTCCGTTTCACCTGCCTTGCATTGTCGCGATCCTTTGACGTAACCGGACTGGTTCGGAATGAAGAGGACGGAAGCGTCTACTTGTGTGCAGAAGGCATGCGAAGTGACATCGAAGCATTCATCGCAGCCATTCAAGAAAAGATGACCGACTTCGTGCGAAACACGGACGTGCAATGGTCCCAGGCATCGGGCCGCTGGTCAAGCTTCGACATCGATCGATGATGTACTCGCTTCATGCCGTCGATGCTCCACGATGATTGCTCCTGCTTCATAGCAAGACGAAGCAATCTTTCGGGCGCGGGCCACCTCTACCACAAGCGTTGCATGCTCTAATCGAAGTCGCAAGCGTTGCCCGGGAAACCACTGCTGGTGCGTGATCACTCCTACTCCCGAACGAGACACATCTCTTACAATGCCTTGGCTCTGCAATTCCTGCCGGCGATAAACGCGAGTCCCAGGTTCGGCTTCGACGATGCAAGTACCGCTGCAGCGAAATCGCGTTGATCTCCGCGCTTCAAAGGGTGTGCTATCCACCACACCACGCTCTTTAGAAAGAGCTTCGAATAGATCGCGTGGCAACTCGATCTTGTTAGGCAATTGGGATATCAAAGTTAGGAATGCTGTCGCACTACCATCTGCCAACATCGTAGTATCTCTCGATCAAAAGCCTTATCGACACCAGAATTCAAAATGGCCAACGCCGAAGCGAAACTCATCGCGTTCCGATAAGGCCGGTGACTCGTCAATGCCTCGAAGACATCAGCAATGCTGCAGATGCGACTGGCAACTTCGATTTCGTCGTTATCAATACCCACGGGATATCCTTCGCCGTCCAATCGCTCATGGTGCTGATAGGCCATCATCAACGCGACATCGAGATATCCGCTATCGAAACCAATCGACGGTAGCCCAAAATCGGATGCGTCTGCATTTCTCGCATTTCAAACTCATCGAGTTTTCCTGGCTTATTCATAATGCGAGGATCGACGTCGAGCTTCCCGAGGTCATGCAGCAATCCACCGGAGATGATTTGCTTGAGTTCTTCGTTGCGATAACCGAGTTCGGAGGCTAACAATCCACAGTACAATCCAACGTTGGTTGAATGCGTAAAGGTACCGAAGTCATGATGCAGTATTTGGCATAACTCGCGTCCCGACAGGGTCACAGAGGTCATGAGCTTGCAGAGATCCCCTGCTAGCTGATCGACCGATTGAACGATCGAAGAAGTATCGTTCCCAGCAAACTCTTGTTCCAATGTGTACCGAATCACTTCGGATACAACGGCAGTACGATGCCAATCGCTGATGGACGTATCTTCCAGCCACTGTTGAAGGTGACCGTTGAGATATTGCTGATATAGCGATTGATCTTGTCGACTGATGAAGAGCTTGATCTGCGGCGCGTTGCAAATGCGATCCAAGGAATTGGATGCGATCTCTTGGTGCTGCGCGAGAAACAATACGGGCTTCTCATCCGACTGCCCCCAAGCATAGACGTCGACTCCCAAAGGGTATTGAGGGTTCAACGTAAGAGGGCTGATGGGGATGAGTCCAAACTCATTCATGGCTCAAAATTTCCTTAGCGTGTCGTGCCCCCAATCGTAGCACGCGAAATTTGATCAAAGCACTTTTCACTACTTTCGATAAGGCTTTTGCAAACAAAAAGAGGGGGCTGCCATCGTTGCCAATCGCAGCACCCTCATTGGTAGAACATCTGTTACGATCCTACTTGATCTCTTTAGCGTTGAGATTCCTCCATTGCCTTTTTCACTTCCGGATGATTTAGGAGGAAAGAGCGGCGAGTTTCAGCAAATTGCTTGATGGATGGAGATCGACCTCCTGCCGATTCTTGCAAGGATGTCTCACTCAAAAACGCATTGTCCGAAGAGAGCTTTCGAGTATCCATGAGTACGAATTCCTTGATGGAATCGCGATGGCTTTCCATCACAGGACCTAGGCGACTCCAATCCAAATCATTCTTGGCGATTTCACCTACATACTTCAGATACTTCATGCGAAGACTCGGTGCTTGAAGGAGCTTGCTACGGAGCGGCTTGCTGGCATCATCCAATCCTACCAGCGGATCCAACTGCATACCGCCTCCTCCGATACCTCCTCCCATTCCTCGTCCAGGCCCTTCTCCGGGACGACCACCTTCTCCGGGACGACCACCTTCTCCGGGACGACCACCTTCTCCGGGACGCCCTCCTCGTCCACCGAACCCGCCTCGCCCACCTCCTGGCCCCATCATCGCGCCAGCAAGGGTTTCGTTCATATCGTGTGGGATCAGATGAAAGATCCCTTTTTCATCTAGGTAGATGCTGTAATCACTACCACGGACCCAATAACCATCGTTATTGATCAACGCATTGTCGACCGCCAAGAAACGCAGAGCTTTATCGATGTCGAGCATCGGCTTGAGAGCTTCTTCGAGTTGATCGGCGGGAGTCTCCTCCAACGTTTTGCATAGCAGAATCAGTCGTTGCCATGCAGCGTCTTTGTCCTCAGACTTGATTTCATACAGTCGACGATAACTTTGGACATCATCGCCCAAGTACTTCAAACTTCCTCCACCCCCAGGGCTGCCAGGAGTTTTCCAACGCGTACCACCGGACTTCTCAAAATGTTCTTTGAGGAAGATCTTGTCGAATTGCTGAGCGTTTTGATAAATGCCCCAATCCTCACCGTTGATGACGACACGAACATGATTCACTTTCGGTGATGGCAAATAATGGTTTGCCATTGCCGAGTACAAGACCGATCGCATCATCGTTCCATCTCCATTGGAATTCAGGAGATTGAGAGACTTGTAACCGAGCAATCGTTGATCTTTGTGAACCGTATCCATAGAGATGTTCAAGGATCGTTTCGATCCCGCACCGATCATTCCAAAGGAAGACGCTCCACGATATCCGACCCCAACCTGTCCATACTTTTTGCCATCGACGATCATGTCGGCGATAACATCCACATCGGTAGGTTTAAAGTCGGCCATCTCATTTTCCCAATCCTCATTCTCGAATTGCAAAAAGATGGTGCGGACAACCTTTGGATCATACAAGCTTTCATCGCCGAAGCGTTTTACATCCTCGGGTTTTACCTTCACTCCAGGCTTAGGCGTTGGACGATCCCCACCTGGCCCAAATCCGGGACCGCCTGGGCCTCCCGGACCAAAGCCACCAGGTCCACCAGGGCCAAAGCCTCCAGGACCAAAGCCACCAGGGCCTCTTCCGCCACCTGGACCACGACCTCCACCACCTGACTTTGCCTCAGCTCGTGCAGCAGCGCGTTCTTCAGCGTTCAACCAGCCATTACCATCCTTGTCGAACTTTGCCACCAAAGGCCGCTCGCCACCACCCATGGGCCCGCCAGGGCCTCCTGGACCAAAACCAGGTCCACCTGGGCCACCCGGAAATCCAGGACCTCCAGGGCCAAATCCAGGGCCTCCAGGGCCTCCAGGACCACCTGGACCACCTGGACCAGGACCAAAGCCAGGTCCACCGGCAAATTGGGGTTCTGGAAAGGCGAATGCTTTGCCTTGCACTGCCGTCCATGCTTTCCGCTGCTCGTCGGACAACGATTTCATAACATTGGCTTCTGCTTGCTGTTGATCGCGTTGCCATTGTTCAAAGTCAGGCGGACCTCCAAAATCGGGCGGCGGCATTGGAGGCTCCATCAACTTCCGCTGAAGATCCATCAGGCCTTTCTTTTGATCGGCGGTAAGATCAACGGCTGAGCTGAATTCGGGACGCAGAAGCGAGATGATCCCTTCGCGTTGAGCCAACAACTCACCCAATCGTTTGCGCTGATTTGGTTTGAGTACTTTATCCGAAGCATCATCTACCTTCTGAATGGCCTCGGTCATTTTCTTGCGGAGCCCATCGAATCGCGGTGTTCGTTCTTCGGGGGTCAGTCCCATCCATTCGCCTGGATTGAAATCTGCCATCTGATCACGAGTCACTTCATCTAGCCGACGAAAGGACTCATCCAGATCTTTCAACTGATTCTCTTCAATCCCCACCTCGCGTTGCACATCGACCATCTGCAACAAGCGAGTCTTACTCTCTACTTCAAGCGGACCACGAAATCCACGACCACCTCGTGGTGGTTGCGCTAAGAGGAAGAGGGATGGCAGCAAAAGCACCCCTAACCCTAAAAGGACCTTGATGCGTTTCATGAACCTTCCCTTTCTCGTTGATCTACAATATCCACTTCAACGTTTTGAATTCCCTCGATCCGCGTTGCTTCATAGATGAAATCTGCTGGAAGTCGATCCGCACGAAAACGAACGCGATACCGCCATTCAATTCCGGCCCCACCTCGTACCGACTCCACTTTCTCGAGCGCAACCTTGAGAGCGAATTGATCCAACACAGCTTGCAATTTCGACTTGAACTCTCCTTCAATAGGAGTCCGAAGCGATACCTTGGCTTCAACAATTCCGCCTGTTGGCGTTGAGGCCCCAAGGGTTGGAGATCGTTCGGCAAAGCGAAATGCTATGAGAGTTGCAATGACGACAAACGATCCCAATCCGGCAACGAGATACGCACCCGTTCCCGCGGCCATCCCAACCACGACGGCGAAGATGACAAAGGCAATATCTTGCGTATCATCGAGCACCGTACGGAAACGAACGATCGACAATGCCCCAACCAAACTAAAAGCACGCGCCACGCGATCATCAATGACATGCATCACGATCGCAATGAGTATCGACAATAAGACCAACGTCAACGGAAACGTGTTCGGTACCACGACGGGTCGACGATGGTATTGATACGAAACGGCCACCACGATTCCAAAGAAACATGCCATGACCAAACAGGTCAACAAATACGCGGCTGAAACGGGGTGTGTCGAAGCGTTATCCAATCCGTTAAAGGGCATGACTTCTTCCTCATTCCGTGATCGATGGTTGCGAATCCGTTCCTGCAACGGACGTACCTATTCCAAGCAGAGACACAGCCGTTCGATACTTGGAAAAGGACGTTGGAACAAGTCCGAAATCGCGAATCCAGTCTCGAAATAATAGAGGCATCGCCTCTAAAAATTTCATCTCCACGATGCAACATCGCGAAATCATCTCTGCCGACAAAGGAGCCCCTAGATAACTACGATCTCCTTCAACAACTCCACATCGCAGGTGACGGTCGACCGTAAGCCGGATGGGGCCCGAACGGTCCATTTGCATGTAGGGTGTTCGTTCATAGGTAATCGACACGACTGGTCTTAGTTGACGTCGTTGCAAACGATGCAAATACCAATCCAATGTCACCGGATCATCGTGCAAGGTTGGAGCTTCGCCACGAATGACGCGATGCCATTCATGAAGGCTCAGCGGGATTCTCACTTTCGAGACGCGACCTTGGCGTTTGCGTTTGCGTTCGAGATAGGCTACATCACTTTTGGGATAACGTCTTAGACGAAACTTCTTCCGTGCGAATCCCGCATTACGCTGAAACACGTCCCATCGCGGAGTGTCGAAGTAGGTGCCCCATACTTCATAGGTTCCTGTTTCTGGATTGACAAACCTATCTTGCAACATGGCATCGCGTACGCTGCGTTGCAATTGCAGCGCGACATCATTGGGCACCAAGAACTTCATCTCAAACGCCCCTGCCCGAGACGCAGGACTAGGCGAAGGACCAGAACTTCCATTCTCGTGCGACGCTGTAGTCGCAGTTTTCCATAACGCAGGTGACTGAAGTGGCTGATTCAAGATGCTTGCTATCTGATAAGAGTGACTCAATTGGGCAAACCCAAGATAACCTTACCTACCTGAAAAGAAGATGAAGAGATCCTCATCTTTTCTTCATTTCATGTATGGGTAAGATCAACCCTGAGATCCCGCAGGAGTTTCGAGCGTTTTGCAGCTCCGATTTCGAGTTCGGCCCTCTTCGCCAATGCCTATCGCATCGGGCACCAAGTGGAAGAATCCAAATTCCAAGCCACCGCTTCGGTTTCGCCTTGTCGTTGACCTGCTCGAATGGCAAGCACTCCAATCTCTGGATGCTCGCCGCAAAACGCCACCATTTCTTCCTCAGACATCACATAAGCAGCAGTGGCCAATGCATCAGCCGCCATGGCGTCAGCACAGACCACTGTCACGCTAAGCCAATGCTGCGCCGGCCAACCCGAACGTGGATCGATCACATGGCCATATCGCTTCCCTTGAAAATAGAAAAACTGATTAGCCGCACCACTCGTCCCAATGGCTCGATCCTTCAAATGGAGTTCGCCTAAGAGAGTCTCCAATTGGTAAGGATGGCGAACTGCAATCAACCATCCATGGGATCCCGAACCATGTTGCGTTCCACGGGCAATCGCCGAACTCTTTCCACCATGGATGAGAAATTCATCGATACCGGCTTCGAGCAGCATCTTGGCAGCACAATCCAAGGCATAGCCTTTTCCAATGCCCCCGGGATTGATTTGAAGTCCTTGACGGAGAAAGCGAACAGACTGCGTTGACTCCTCCAAAGCGATCGCATCGGATCCGCATTGAAGCCTTGCCTGTTCGATCGCTTCTGGAGTCGGCATCCGACCATTTCGGCGAGAAAACCCCCAGGCATTGGATAACGAGGCCGCAGAAATATCAAACGCACCACGGGTCCACTCATAGAACTTTTTCGCTTCATGAAGAACAACGAAAACATCGGAAGAGACACGAATCGACTCCTCAGCTGCCCGACGATTCAGCTCCGAAAATTCACTCGTCTCGATGTATACACTCAGCACTGGTTCGAGTGCCGAAATACGATCCAAGGCCTGGATCGCAACATCCGGTCCACGAGCAGGATGCCTTTGATTCAAGAGCACCTGAAACTCACAAGCCATCGCGTGGCGACTGAATTCAAGCGGAAAGTACGATCGCGTTTGATGCGATCCCCACTCAAAATGGGACTTCGATCCATCTCGTTGGTTATTTTCCGTGTCGGCCATCCGCGCATTCGTCCTCAAACTTTGGAGGATTTGTGGTAAACTTTGAATTATGGTCCTTTTGGTCGTTGGGTTCGAGATGGTAGAGGCATGCATGCGCCGAATACTCGTAGTTGCCTTGGTTTTGGGTGGAATAACCGGCCCATTGATGGCTCAGCCTCCCAAGCGAAAGAGCAGTCGCGCAAAGCCGCCAACCTTCGATTCCAAAGCGATGGAGGGTGTTTTCTTTGCAGACGTCAAAAAACAACTGCAAGGTGAACCACCCAAAGCGTCGGATGCAAAGGGCTCCTCCTCGGCCAGGCCTTCCGCCAATCCCAACTCCACCATGGCGTCCGAAGCGACCGGCGGTTCCCCATGGCCCAAACTGATTAGCGGCTCCGTCGATCGAGGATCTCATCAAAGAATCGAAACTTCGACTCGACTCTGTCGTGACGACCGAAACCAAATTTGCTGGGGGTGGATTCAAAGATGCTCGCCGCGAATACACCCTTCTCGCCATGATGTTCGGGATCATCGAACAGTATCCAACCGAAGTTCGTTGGAAGAAGGTGTCACCTTGGGTTCGAATGAAAATGGTCCGCGTTGCATTGAGTTCCAAAGTCGGTTCGTCCCAAGCTTACAATGAAGCCAAGCAACGCAAGCAAGATTTGACCGATCTGGTGAGTGGAAGCGCTGCAAATGACAATTCGCCACTCGATGAATTGGATTGGGGCAATGCCATCGACCGCGTCCCTCTGATGCAAGTCATGGATTGGGGAACTCGCGAGAACCTCATCAAACTTTGTGCAACACCGAAAACTTTTCAGGAAAGCCCTGAAGAGGTCATGAAGTATGCCGAACTCATCGCATCCTCTGGCGAACTACTCATGCAAAAGGGGATGACGGACGCAGGCGACCCCGAATACGATAAACACGCGATCGCCATGCGCGATCAAGCCCTTGCCATCGTTCAAGCAGTCAAACTCAATAGCCCCGACGCTGCACGTGAAGCAGCAGCCTTGATCAATCAAGCCTGCGACAACTGCCACAACAGCTATCGTTGAGTTGATGCTCCACAGACTTTCAACAACCAAGCAAGACTAGATACAGCCGAGCCGAGATGGGAATTCGATTTCAGTGCCATCAATGTAAGCACACCATGAATGTCAAGGACCATTTGGCTGGCAAAAAAAGCCGATGTCCTGAGTGCGATACGCGCTTTCGTATTCCTTCCGAAGGTGAAAGCGAATCGATCCCAATCGTGGATGGGAGTGAGGACCCAAGCAACAAGAGTCCCTTTCGCAATCCCCCTGCGTCCGTCGCGCAAGCGGCCAACGCGCAAGCGGCCAACGCACCGGCGCAAGGAGCCAACGTAGCATCTCAAGCTGTTGCATCGACGGCCACGCTCACACAAATCGCTGCAAATCAAAGCACGTCTGCAACAACAGTGCAGCAAAGCGCTTGGATGGTAAGACCACCCAGTGGCGGACAATATGGACCTGCTACCCAAGAAATGTTGGTGGAGTGGATTCGCGAACGCCGCGTGACTTCCGATTCGCTCGTTTGGAAAGAAGGGTGGAAAGAGTGGCTCGCAGCGTCAGCAGCCTTTCCGGAATTGTTTCCACCCCCTGCGCCGTCTGTCCCGCCGGCACCCATTCCACCCGCAGCCGTTCCAATTCCTCCTGCTGCTCCCGCTCCACTTCCCTCGGCTTCCATCCCATCGCCGACTGTCGCTCCGATCCTAGAATCGGCAAAGGCCCCATCCAACGCCACAGGATCCAATGAAGCCCTTTCGGCTGTTCAAACCAAAGCCATGATGAGGATGCGAAAAAAGAAACGCCGGCAATTGCAGGCCGTAGGCGTATTGAGTGTTTTGGCAATCCTGCTCATTATCGTTCTGATCGTCGTCCTGATTTGGAACCCTGCGGTGACGACACCACCTGGAGCGAAGTGATAAGAACCGTTAGAGTGAAGGATTCGTACATCCTTTCGTCGGAGATGGAGGAATCCTCATTCTGAAATCTTCGACTCGGAAAACGTTCGACACGGCGTTTCGTTTTTCATGGTTCACAAAAGCGGCCCTCTGCCTGGTGGGCCCAGTTCACAATGGATTCGTTCCCTAGGCAACATACAGTTGGTCGCGATTCCATCCTTCCTAAACGAGGTTTTTGAAATGCACGTTTTGTTTCGTTCGATGCGATCCTTGGCAATGGCTTTGGCGCTCTGTGCTGGAGTCGGTAGCGTTGCTCAACCCACAGTTGCGTTGGGACAAGATGCTCCTAAGCCAACAACGTTGGAGCTCGCTGGTGGCAAGATGACGCTGGAAACTCCTGAAGGTTGGAAGAAGATTCAACCCAGCATCAACATGATCCAATACGAATTTCAGGTGCCTCACGACGCCGATGAAAAGCAAAGAGCTCGCGTAACGCTCATGGCTGCTGGCGGATCGATCGAACAGAACATCGATCGCTGGAAGGGACAATTCGATGACGTTAAAGATTCGAACGTTAAAGTCGAGAAGATGGAAGTTGCAGGACAAACAGTACACTACGTCGACATCACTGGTACTTTCAAACAAACTTCCGGTGGTCCGTTTGCTCCTGGTCCTACCACCAAGATCCCCAACTACCGCATGCTCGGGTTGATCATTGCGACCAAAGAGATGGGAACGCACTTCCTCAAAATGACCGGTCCCAACGATACGGTGGAAAAGCAAGTTGATGGCCTCAAGAAGATGGCACAATCCTTGAAGGTCAAGTAAGTGCTCCCTCGGACTGCTTGGTATCAATAAAAAGAGCCGCCCAAAAAAGGCGGCTCTTTTCTTTGATGCGATCCCATGCGATTTAGGATTGTTCCATCACTTCAGCTTCCTTGACCTTGGCCAATTCACCGACTTCGTTCTCATATTTTTTCGTCAATTCTTGAACATCATCCTTTGCCTTATCGCGATCATCTTCGCTGATAAGCTTGTCCTTTTCTTCGGTTTCGACCGCTTTGTTGGCATCACGTCGAATCGCGCGAATGGCAACACGGCTTTCTTCAGCAAGTTCTTTGATCCGCGCGACCAACTTCTTGCGGACGTCTGTGCTCAACGGCGGAATGTTGATCCGAATGATGCGGCCATCGTTTTGTGGATTGAGCCCCAGATCGCTCGCCACAATCGCCTTCTCAATTTCTTTGATCGTCGACGGATCAAAGGGGCGAATGACCAACTGCTGTGGTTCTGGTGCACTTACCGACGCCAATGTCTTCAAAGGTGATTGCGATCCGTAAACCGATACCCGCACGGAATCGACTAGACCTGGTGTAGCGCGTCCCGTTCGAATACCAGCCAGACTGTTCTTTAGAACGCTGATGGTCTTATCCATGCGGTCTTCCGCATCCATCATGATTTCTTCAACGCTCATGCGATTCTTCCTGCTAATCCAAAATGGGGAGAGATACTTGTACTATAGGTCATGAAAGCCTAGGTGCTGCTGGCCACGGTAACCTGAAATCCGCCCGCTCGAGGACCGATTCGGGTACCGACTTTTTGGCCACTAACGGCTTTAACGATATTTCCGTCTTTCTTGAAGTTGAATACCAAGATCGGAAGCGAGTGCGTACGGCACTGGGCGATGGCTGTACTGTCCATAACCTTGAGGTTTTTCTCAATCACTGTGTCGTAATCGAGTTCACGGTACAGAATGGCGTGTGGATTCTTTTCGGGGTCGTCGCTATAAACGCCATCCACCCGCGTCGCTTTAAGAACGATATCAGCTTCCAATTCCAATCCGCGCTGCGCGGCCGCAGTATCTGTAGTGACGAACGGACCACCGGTCCCTGCGGCCAAAATGACGATTCGTCCTTTTTCTAGATGACGAATGGCTCGCCGGCGAATGTACGCTTCAGCAACACCATCCATGCGAATGGCCGACATCACCCGAGTCGCGCATCCAATCAACTCCAATGCATCTTGGATCGCCAAAGCATTGATGACGGTGGCCAACATACCCATATAGTGAGCTGTTGCTTCCTGTATCTTGGCTCCACTCGCCCCTTTAAACTGGCCGCCGCGAAGGATATTGCCACCGCCAACTACCAACGCGATTTGGCAACCTAATCCATGGGCTTGCTTGACTTGGCGAGCTATCGAATCGACTTCATCCATGCTGATGCCGCGTTCCCCGGCATGCGCAAGACTTTCTCCGCTCAACTTCAAAATCACCCGACCATAATGAGGGCGATTCTGCGATCCATCGTCCGACATGTTTCCCAGTTCCTATAGTTCCTGCAAACTCTCAAATGAAAACCGAGTTGGATTGTAACGACTGTTGAATGCCACCGCGAGAGGATTGACCGACCCCACGGACTCTCCCTCACGGATTTCTCGTAGTCACCCCCGTATTCACACCTTTCCTTTCGATCGCGGCAACGGTCCTGGCTTCCAAGTGCATCAATTATTCGGCGGACCTAAGGGCTTGGGAGGAGCATTTCGTGGACCACCTTCAAGCACCCTTTGTCGCTCTTTGATTCGATTCCGAAGGGGCTGCACCATGTTGTTGAATCTGCCATTGGTCTGCGTTTGTTCCAAGATGGAGATTGCCTTTTCCAATTCTTTTTTGGCTAGTTCAGGCTTGCGACTCTCGTCATAGAAGTCAGCCAATCGAGCCAACAACTGGACGTAGGTGACTTGATACTGTATCCCCTCAGGATACTGCTCTGCCAATCGCTTTTGAATCTCGCATGCATTCGTTAGTGTCTTGAGAGCCAGATCTTTGGAACCACTACGAAACTGGCTCTCCGTCAATCGGCGAAGAATGGAAACTTCCAACGATCGATAATCAGGATTTCTTGAATCCGACTCGATCAACTCGCGGCACAATTCCAAGGCTTTCATCAAACGTGACGAATCACCAGGCCGAACGCCTCCGCTAGCCACCAACGCATCCGCTAACTCATACTTGTATCGATGGGACTCGGGAAACTTTCCAAGCAAGTACTCAAAGATAGCGGTTGCCTTCGCCAACGATTCATCAGACCGAACCGGCTCTTCCAGCGCCATCGCCAAACGGCTTTCCACTTTCAACGCTTGCGCCAAAGCCAATTGATATGGAACCTGCTCGGTATCTTCTTTAACCAGTTCCGTCAACAATCGCAGGGCTTCTTGATTCGCTTCCGCTTCCCGCTTTAATCGAGGAACTTGCAGTGGGTTTTTAGGATCGTTTTTAGGATTGAGAAATCCACCCCGCAGCCCCAGTGGACCGCGAGGCGGTCCCATCGGATTGATCTTGGTCCCAATCGACGCAATATCGTTGAGTACCAGCGCTAAAGCAAATCGTCCTTCGGCAGAAGCCTTAACTTCTGGATGATCATTCAGTGTCCTTCTCGCTTCCTGATAGTACTGAATGGACTGAGGCATATCTCCCCGCTTCAAACAAAGCGTGAGCAATTGACTGAGTGTTTGAAGCTTGAGCAACACGATGGGCTTGGAATCGGACGCCTGAGAACCTAGACGATCGTAAACATCGAGCGCTTGCTCAAGCGATCGCGTTGCATCTTCAAGTCGTCCCAACCGATGCTCGATTTCGCCCACAAGTCGCCTCGCGTTCGCCGCTTCTAAACTCAAATCCTTGGTGTTTTCCCTAGCGAATTGTTCGAAAAACACGAGCAGATCTTCGAGCATCGTGATATCCGCGCGACTCAGTGGTGTCTCCGCGATCTCGACACTCACCTCTTCCTCTTGTATCTCCGAAGCCGTTGCAAAAGTTCCGCTCCGCGCAGCGATGTTGGCGATCACCGTTTCGACCGCCTCCATGGCTAACTCCAAGTTTCGTTCCGCCTGCGTTCTTTCACGTTCCACGCTTTCGAGAGCAGCCGTTTTTCTTGAGACGCTTTCCGCGCGATTAATCACCGATCTTGTGATAGGCATTTCCCATTTGCCAATTCCATGTCGACAATACGCCCACAACAAAAGCAGCAATGCGAACATAGCCGTCGACATTGAGGCCACCTTACAGATTGCGACGCGCTCAACGCTGGAATCGTTCCCAACGCATTGGCTCAACGCGCCAGACTGGTCGATCTTCTAGAAAACGTCGTAAATCTTCTTCGAGTTCCGATGCCGATTGGTAACGATGCTTAGGCTCAAAGGCACAAGCCTTCATCGTGATGGTCTGCAGATCTTTGGGAAGATTGGATTGAAATTGTTTGGGATTGCGTATTTCCGTGACAGCGTTGTGCAGTAGCCTTGCCTTTGCCGTTCAACATCGCTGGTTCATGTCAATATTTCATAGAGCGTCAACCCAAGACTGTAGATGTCGGTTCGCGCATCGGCCTCGCCTCGGATCTGTTCCGGAAGCGCTTACATACTTCGAGTGTCCGACGATTTCTCCAGTGCGGTGCCGCCGGTCGCATCGGCTGCATCGTCGCGTCGCGCCAAACCGAAATCGGTAATCCAAATCGTCCCTTCACGATCGAGAATCAAGTTGCCCGGCTTGATGTCGCGATGCAAGATGCCCTGATGATGCGCATAGTGTAGGGCGTTTGCTACTCGCATACAAAGCTGAGCTACCTTACGGAAGTAGGCCGCTGGCAATGCCTTGCCTTCCAATCGATTCGCAGCTTCGGCCTCGGCTTCGATGGCGAAATCCATAGCTTGCTGAACGCGGGATGCAGCGATCGCTTCGGTTGCGTTATCACACGTTTCCTGCAGAATCTCGTTCTTGGTGAAAGAAGATACTGAATCCTTCATCGACATGGATGGCGATCGAACGACGGCCACCGAAGATTGACTAGGATCAAAAAGCATCGCCGCCGCATCCGCAACACCGAAATAGTGATGCGTTTGCGAGGAACTGATTGTTTCTTGCGATGTTAAGGTGGGATGCTGCTTCAAGTAGTGAAGCACATCGGTAAGAGGAATTCCTTCAATCAATTGCATCGCATAGTATTGCAGGCCTTGATCCTGCCCCGTTCCGAACACCGGTACGATGTTCGTATGGTGCAACGACGCGGCAGCCTCGGCTTCTCTTCGAAATCGCTCCAACTGTCGCTTGTCGGATGAAATCGAACCGACAACTTTGAGCGCAACGCGTCGCTTTAGCGATACCTGCATTGCCTCATAAACAACCCCCATACCTCCCCGCCCAATCTCTCGAAGAATTCGAAAATCACCCAGCGAGGATGGCATGCCCATTGGAATCGCTGCGGAGGATGCACCACTTGAAGAACGAGCGAGTGCCTCCTCTCGATGCGAGACTCGTTCAACCAGTAGAATCGAAGGGAATATGGCGCGGATCGATGCGGCATGCTCGGGATATCGTTGCACATACGATTCGATCGAGGGTTGCTTGCCCGCTCGAATATCCGACGCGAACTCGTCTGCAAGAATGTCTACTGGATGACGTTCTGAATCATTCACGATGATTTGTTTCCATTCGTACCATGACCAAGATTCGTCAGAATCTCGCCTAGTCGTGAAGCAGCGCGTACATATCGATTGCTTGCTGCAGTTGGCGTAATCTCAAGCACTTCTGCGACCTGCTGGTTCGTCAATTGCTCGAAGTGCCTCAGGGCCAAAACCTCTCGATCGATCTCCTGCATCGCATCCAATGCCGATTCGAGTTGCATTGCTTCCTCGGCTCGGACAACATGTTGGCTGGGTGAAGTGACATCATCCAACAGATACCGCGCGATCGACATGCTCGTCGTATGCACCGGTGACGATGCTAGGAATCGGATCTCACGATTGGGATCGCGTTTGTCACGAAACTGACTTCGTTGCATATCGATCATCGTCTGGAGCACTCGTTGCCGCATCCATACGAACAAGGATACGGATGGCGTGCTTAGGTATTCTTCAAGCCGGGACGCCATCGCCAAAAAAGCCTCCTGCAAAACATCTTGAGGATCCATTCGGCCACGAACCCGCGCATCTAAGCGAAAGGACAAGATTCGCTCGAAGCGGTCGCGATATTCGGTAAACGCTTCTGCCAAGGCTTGGTGCCCGCAGCTCCGCAATCGATCTAATAACTGCTCATCCTCGGCTTGCATCGACTTCCGACTCCAACTCGGTCCAATCACCTGGGGAAACAGCTTTCGGCATCAACGTTTTGATAGGGGCTTTGTAGGGATGAGCACAGGGCAACAAACCTCTTTCGGCCAAGCTCTCGCATGAAGCACGAACTCTCCGTTCCAGGGCTGAGATTTTCAACATTCTGCCAGCCATCTTACAAGGAACGTCGAAGGGTTTAGGGGCTCATTTTTCAGGAAAATGCTTCCGTTTGCATGGTAGAAGGATCTTGGGCAGAACCCTATCCCAAAAATTATTGCGGATTCGCAGTGGATGAGTGGACAGGAAAATCGGTACCCTCCCTATCACAAGCCATTTCACCCCTTCACGCTGCCGTAAGGATGAACCCTCATGCGAATCAAAACCATCTTTAGCCTTGGATTTTTGGCCCTTTTCACGACTACATCCTGGGCCCAAGAAGAGAAAGAAGGGCGTGGTAATCGACCTCGCGAACAACGGCGTTCACCGGAAGGCCGCCCGGAAGGAGGTCCTGGCGATAACTTTCCTGGGATGCGACTAGGCCAAGCTCTCGGTCCTCAAGCTCACCCTTTATTCATCGCCCTGGATACCGATAAGGACGGCAAACTTTCCGCCTCGGAACTCGAGAACGCAACCAAGTCCCTGCTGAAACTCGACAAAAATGGCGACGGTGCCGTAAGCCTCGAAGAGCTTCGTCCCGATCCAAGCCAGATGCGTGAAGGGATGCCTCGCCCAGGTGAAAACGGCCCTCCTTCCGGTGAAATGTTGGCCATGATGTTCGAGCGAAGTGATGCCAACAAAGATGGCAAACTAACAGGGGATGAAATCCCTGAACGCATGCGAGAGCGGCTCAACATGATCGATACCAACGGCGATGGAAGCATCGACAAAGAAGAAATGAAACGCATGGCTTCGCGTTTAGGGGACCGACCTGGTCCTCGCGGCGAACGAAGTGACAAAGATGGATCTGGCGTTCGCCCCAAACGACCTGGCGATGGCCAGTAGTCTCGGTTGGGTTCGGTTCTCTCGTTTTCGTTTAACATCTCATGGCAGTCGCTAGGAGCACTTCAATGTCTCGCTGGATCGTCCTTCGCAACACATGCATACCAACGACTGCAGGCCTCTGGATGGCAAGCTTGCTTGCATGCTCTGCAAACCCAACTTGGGCACAGAGCCAAGAGAACCAACCGTCGCCCGAAGGGAATCAGTTCTTCGAAACCAAGATCCGCCCGGTCTTGGTCGAGCATTGCTATCGCTGCCATTCCAATGATGGAGTGGGAACGAGGGGTGGCTTGGCAGTCGATAGTCGCGATGCTCTTTTGGCCGGGGGCGAATCGGGGCCATCGATCGTGCCCGGAAATTTGGAAGAGAGCGTTTTATGGGATGCCATCACCTACAAAGGTCTCAAGATGCCACCCAAGAATCCGCTTCCCAAAGAGGTCATCGAAGATTTTCGTAAATGGATATTGATGGGGGCACCTGATCCCAGAGTCGCTACGGGCACGATCATTCACTCCAAAGTGACCGCCGAAGACATCGAAAAAGGGAAAGAATTTTGGGCGTTCAAAAAACCTGAAAAAGCTTCCGCCCCATCCGACCCTACCGGTTGGGCGAAGACAGATATCGATCGCTTCATTGCATCCTCCCAGCAAGAGCAAGGACTCAAGCCCGCCTCGGACGCCGATGCAACCACGTTTCTTCGCCGCGTCTATCTCGATCTCATCGGACTTCCACCCACCATCGAAGAGATAACGGCATTCACGGCCGCATATCAGAAGGATGCAGATCAAGCAGTCGAACAGAGCGTTGATCAATTGTTGAAGCGACCTCAATTTGGAGAACGTTGGGGACGTCACTGGCTCGATGTGGCAAGATATGCCGAGTCGAGTGGGAAAGAGGTCGATGTTACCTATCCTCATGCATGGCGGTATCGCAACTATGTGATCGATGCTTTCAACCAAGACAAACCCTACGATCAATTTCTCCGCGAACAATTGGCTGGCGACCTCCTTCGCCCCACCAATGATCAGGACTGGGCCGAAAATCTTATCGCTACAGGTTTTCTTGCGATTGGCCCCAAGGCTCTCATCGAACAGAACCCACGGCAATTTCAAGCCGACCTAATCGATGAGCAGATCGATACCACCACTCGCGTCATGCTGGGTGTATCCGTTGCCTGCGCTCGTTGTCACGATCATAAGTTCGATCCCATTCCACAACTCGACTACTATCGCCTGGCAGGTATCTTCCAAAGCACCGAGACTTATTACGGTGGCGAACGCTCGCAGCGCAATCGCCAACCCAGCAATCAGATCATCCTTCCAATCGACGACCCGAATCCTGGCGTGACGGCCATGAGTAAATCCGAACTGGATGATCTAAAGAAAGAAGTGAAGAAGCGTCAAGAAGAAGCCATCGAAGCCCGACGTGCTCAGCGCCAGCCTCAGAACGATAAAGACGCTGGACGCAATCTCCTCAATGCTGCGGTTCTCGATCAAATCGTAGCGGTTCTCAACAATCGCCTTCATAGCGTTGATGACAATGGAAAGCCTCTTACGTTTTGCATGGGTGTCCAAGACTCCGATCGCATTCGTAATGCCCGAGTCCTCGTGCGTGGTGAAATCGATCAGCCTGCACAAGAAGTCGATCGCGGTTTTGTGCAGGTTCTATGCACTAACGAGGTGAAGCTGCAAGGGAAGTCGAGTGGTCGTCTTGAACTTGCAAACTGGATTGCCAACAAAGACAACCCGCTTACAGCTCGCGTGATGGTCAACCGACTATGGCAACACATGCTCGGTCAAGGAATTGTGAATGAACCCGATAACTTCGGTGCCTCGGGCCCCGCTCCAACTCACCCCATGCTACTCGACTATCTAGCCGTCCGATTTACCGAACAAGGTTGGTCGATCAAAAAGCTGGTGAAAGAGATCGCCGTGAGTCGAACCTATCGCCTGAGCTCTCAATTCGATGAAGGCCAATTCGAAAAAGATCCCGAAAACAAATATATTTCTCGCTTCCGTCCACGCCGAATCGATGCAGAAGCTCTGCGAGATTCGATGTTGGCCATCAGCGGCCAACTCGATCTTCGACGTCCCAAGGCTTCCACCGTCGCATCGTTTGGTTCCACCATGATTGGCCCCAACGGCCCCGCCCTTCCCCCAGGCGCATTACAAGCATTGACTTCCATGTCCAATGGCTCGGGGACAATGTCACCCGCCACCATGCAACTTCTGCGAGGACTGCGAGGCGGCCCCACCAACCCTCTCGAAGCTCCATTCTATCATCGCTCGGTTTACCTCCCTATTGTACGCAATGCACTGCCCCGATCCTTGGATGTGTTCGACTTCGCGGAGTCGAGCATCGTGGTCGGACAGCGCGAAGAATCCAATACTGCGGATCAGGCGCTCTACATGCTCAACAATTCTTTCGTCATGGAACAAAGCGATGCCATCGCCCGTCGCGTGATGAAGATGAGCTCTTCGCCCAACGATCGATTGGCCTCAGCATTTCTTTTGATCTATGGTCGCAAGGCCACCTCTCAAGAGATGCAAGCATGTCAAGAATTTGTTCGCAAAGCGAGCAACGCGGCCAGTGGACGCAACCGTGATGAAAAAGGATTTTCACTACTCAGTGAACTATGCCAAGCCTTAATGGCCTCAGCAGAGTTCCGCTACGTCAACTAACAACCCTCCAATTCGATCAACCATCGCACACCCATTGTCAAGCCAATAGGCAATTTCCAAGCCGATAGGATAATACCATGAGCGTCTTTGAATCCTTCATGAGCCGCCGAACACTACTTCGCACCGCGTCTGCTGGTTTTGGTTATGTAGCTTTCGCTGGCTTATCGCATCAGGCCGCGATGGCAGACCAATCGAGCAATCCATTGGCTCCGAAAGCAAGCCACTTTCCAGCAAAGGCCAAACGAGTCATTTTTCTATGCATGCAGGGTGGACCATCGCACGTCGACACCTTCGACTACAAGCCCTTGCTTGAAAAAGATGCCGGCAAAGCCAGCAAGTATGGTGGAAGCAAACTCATGCCCTCTCCATGGAAGTTCAAACAGCATGGCAAGAGCGGACTTTGGATCTCTGAGCTCTTTCCTGAAGTGGCAAAACACGCTGATGATCTCTGCTTGATTCGCTCGATGCATTGCGATCAACCGACGCACCCAAGAGCGATGACCCAAATGCATACAGGGAATCCTCAGTTCGTTCGCCCCAGCTTAGGCGCGTGGACTCTGTATGGACTTGGTACCGAAAACCAGAGCATGCCGGGCTTCATTGCACTCAATCCGCCGGTCGCTTCAGCGCAAAACTATGGCAGCGCATTTCTTCCCGCTATCTATCAAGGAACCCAAGTTGGTCGCTCGCAGCAACGACGCGGCGGTCCTCGTGGAAACGAAGGCAATCAACAAGTTCCCGATTTGTCTAACACTCGCACCAACAAGGAATCGCAACGTCATCAGCTAGATCTGATTCAAAAATTGAATCAAGCCAAGCTAAAACGCGAAGTGTACCAACCAGGAGTGGAAGGTGTTATCGAATCCTATGAACTGGCCTTTCGCATGCAAGACGTCCTGCCTCAACTCATGGATCTTTCCAAAGAGACCAACAAAACCAAAGATCTCTACGGCATCGGCCAAGGGGATACCGATGAATTTGGTCGTCAGTGCCTCATGGCCCGTCGATTCATCGAAGAAGGTGTTCGTTTCGTGGAAATCACTCACGGCAATTGGGATCACCATCAACGACTCAAGACTCAACTACCGCAACTTTGCTCCGAAGTCGACAAACCTATTGCAGGCTTATTGACCGATCTCAAACAACGTGGATTGCTCAAAGACACCTTGATCATTTGGGGTGGTGAATTCGGTCGTACTCCCGATGCTCCGAACGGTGATGGACGTGATCACAACCACAAAGGCTACACCATCTGGATGGCAGGCGGCGGTGTGCGTGGCGGTATGAGCTACGGGGAAACCGACGATCATGGCGCGCAAGCCGTGGTTGATAAATGCCATGTCCACGATTGGCACGCAACGATTTTGCACCTGATGGGACTCGATCACGAACGTCTAACCTATCGCTATGCGGGTCGAGATTTTCGATTGACCGATGTGTATGGCAATGTAGTTCAGCAAATCATCAGCTAACTCCGATCCGCGGCCATGCCCTTCACTCACAATGGTTGAAATTGAGATCTCCGACCTGAGATGATCGCTACGCCATTCACCAACGTGACACGCATAGCTCGCAAGTGCTTTGGCATTCTCGGAAGATCTTGCCAAGCGAGATTTTATTGACAATCGTTGGCCAGCGATGACCCGTCGTCCTCTGCCCAATCCACGCTTTTACGCTCTATAATGGTCGTCGAAATACGAGCCACCATCAGGCTCGATACATTTTGAGTGAACCAGCGCGATTGGGCGAAGAGCATGCGGAAACAAGTCATTGGTATTTTGTGTTGTACATTTATCTGCACCGGTTGGGCCTGCCTTGGGTGCGGAAGACAACCATCTCCACCGAATTCGACACCTTCCTCAAACGCTCAAGAAACCTCTCCCACGAAATCCATGGGATCCGATTCTGCGGCAGCATCGAAGGATGATGCCAAACAAGCGGAAGTCGAAAACTTCGCGGATGCGCAAGACAAACCCAAGGCTTCAACCGATATCGCTGTTCAAACCGCTGCCAACAAACCAGCTCCGGAGAAAGCGGCAGCGAGCACTATCAAGCAAACGCCCAAACGCAAACAAATTGCCACTCCTACACCTGAACAAATTGCAGAATGGAAAGTTGCACCAACGAATCCATGGCAACTCCTGGCATGCGTGGATGGTATTGGTGACAGTCTCGTGCAAGCAGTCGATGTTGCACCTGACTTTACCGTGGCCATCGCCGGAACGCGTCTGCATCTTTGGCGTCCCGGACAAGCCACTCCTTCCAGCGAATGGCTCGATGGACTCAAGGATCAAGTCGAAAGACCTCTTCGCTGTGTAGCATTTTCACCAGACGGCAAACTCTTGGCCGCCGGCGATCAAAAGGGACAACTTCTGGTTTGGAAAGTTGCCGATGGTTCACTGGCATGGAAGGAAAAGGCCCATTCAGGCCGACTCGTGAAACTGGCATTCGCACCATCCGGAAAGCAATTGGCAACGACGAGCTACGATGGAGTCGTTTTCCTTTGGGATCTCGAAGCGAAAGAGAAGAGTCAAACCATTCAAGTTGCGAAACGAGAAATCGTTTCGATGGACTATGTTCAAGAGAATCAAATGGTCATCGCTGTCGACCAAATTCAAATTTGGGATTTGGCAAAAGGCGAATCGGTAAAAACCCTGAGCCAAGGAAGACTTGTCGATGCAGGTCTTGCTGTAAGTCCAGATGGAAAGACGATCTACGCCGAAGAACAGCAAGGCATCGGAGGAATTTTTGCGAGCGACAACTGGACGAAGAAATCCAATGCTCCCATCGTTGGCAATGCTGCCGCCCTCAATTCGAATGGGAAATGGCTTGCGACCCAAACCAACGATTCCTCCATTCGCATTTGGAACTGCGAACAATCAACACTGCACCAGTTGATCGACACCACTGGAAATCGAGCGAACAGCTTGGCATGGCTCCCAGGAACCGACGCATTGTTGATTGCCACAGAACAAGGACGATTGCGCATTTGGGGCACCGACGATGCAAGGAAAACTCTGGGAATCCCAGATGATTCGATCCCGGTTTTCAAAGTGCCGAAACCATCCGACTCAAAGCCCGCTCCCGCGTTGTTCTTAAGCCATCTCATCGATCTTCGAAGCCTCCCATTGCCACCGAAGAGCGAATACTCCATGTCAACACCGACGATGGCTTCGATCAAAGTCGGTATGAAAATGGATGTGGCCGAACAATACTATGGCGCGCTATTGAGCAGCCGTGGATGGAACGAGGTCATCGATCGCGATACCGAACAACCTGGTCGGATTTTTGAGAAAGAGGGTTGCCGAATCGCATGGACGCTTTCACCATCCTTTGCGCCAAATCCTTCCGGTCAAGCAAGTCCAAACGCCGATTCCTGCGATGTCCAAATGTATTTAGTGGGCAACGTCGACGCGAGAACTCTTCCCAAGCCTTTGGAAGATGCCTCGAAGTTGAGCTATGCCTTTTTCAATACGGTAGGCTATCGATCAAAAGCGAGTATCCCAGAGCTCGAAGTCAACATTCTTAAGACACTCTCTTCGCTCGGATGGGTACCATATTCTCGCTTGAATGCAGGCATGGCCGAACAACCTGACATGCGACTCTTCTCTTTGCTACAGCATGGCATGGAACTAAGTGTCATGATCTCGATCCCAGCAGATGATGCGTCAGCTCGCGCCGTGCAAATGAATCTTCAAGTACATCGCAATGCTATTCCAGTTCCCCCCAAATCGTCATGGATTGAATGGGATGGGTCGCAAGACATGCTCATGGTTGCATACAGCCCGCTACCTCTTCAAGAAGTGATGGCCTATTACGAAACCGCTCTTCCAGAACAAGGTTGGCAAGCAAGAAAAGCGGGCCGAGTGGAACGATCCGAAGAGAAGATCGCCGTACTCCCATTCATTCATGAACAACGCGACCTACAACTCATTTTGCAAGGCACCGAAAAAGGAACATGGGTGCACACAGGAAACAAGAAAGCAAACTCGTGGCAACTGGTTGAGAAAACCGAAACCCCATCCACACCGGAAACGGCGGTCATCGAAGCGGCCGAGTTCCCATTAGCTACAGCATCTAAAATCAAGTTCGATGTCGATGGGAAACAGATTGAATGTGTGTTTCCGGATCTCCCACCAGCCAACGCTGAGCGTTTGGCCAAACTTCTGGAACCCAAGAAATGGATTCGAGAGAAAAGCGGCGTCGTGAGCGATGAATACACGTTGGCAATCTTCAAGAATGGCAAGAAAGAAATCGAGTACCGGGGACGAAAGAACACCGAGGGCCAAACCGAAGTCATTTTCAGTGGCGACGGCCTGAGCTGGAAAGCTCCTCTTCCGTCAGCCCCAACGCCCGTCTCCTACGAAACGTGGTTGCGCCGAAAAGGTGGACCAGCTTCACTCGATAGCCTGGACTCCTTTCTAGCAGAAATGAATCAACTCATTCCCAAGCCCTAACGCAAACTTTTTTGAAACTAAACGTTGCGTTAATTCAAAATCGATTGACAAAAACGGCATCAACTGGCATTCTTATTGATACACAGACTCAATAGAAGCCAGCCAACGCGTGCCTTGCACTGCCTAGCCAGCGAAATGGAGAAACCGGACGGAACGGTCACGGTTTCATGTCACTTTCAAAGGAACATGCAATGCATCGCTTCGCATCAGCCCATGGAAAAGCAACTTTCCGTGGATTTACATTGGTTGAACTACTGGTAGTCATCGCCATCATTGGCGTTTTGGTGGGTCTTCTTCTTCCTGCAGTTCAGCAAGCTCGCGAAGCCGCGCGGCGGATGAGCTGCGGCAACAACCTCAAACAATTAGGGTTGGCTCTTCATAACTACCACGACACGTTTAGCCGATTTCCACCGGCTGGCGTTTACAAGAATGGCCAAGTCTCAGCAGCATGGTCGGTGCAAGCTCGCCTTCTTCCACAAATCGAGCAAGCGAATCTGCAAAACCTCATCGACTGGAATTACGACTACAATGTTCAAGGCAACGTCGCGCGTACACGGGTTCCAACCTTGCTTTGCCCAAGTGAGGTTCGTAACGAACTGCGACCAGACCCCAAACCTGCCGATCCCAACTTTGCTCACTATCCGCTCAATTACGCGGTGAATATGGGCGAATGGATGATCTTCAACCCTGTGCAGAATTTGGGAGGTTCGGGATTGTTCTCTCCCAATGGCCGAACGCGGTTTGCAAGTATCCTCGATGGCACTTCCAACACCCTAGCCTTTGCAGAAGTGAAAGCCTGGACACCTTACCTGCGTGACTCGGGAACCCCAAATGGAGTTAATGCTCCTTTGCCCACTTCTGTTGCCGATGTCGTTGCATTCGGAGGCAGCTTCAAACCCGATTCTGGGCACACCGAATGGGTTGATGCTCGGATTCACCAAACCGGCTTCACCACTACATTCACACCCAACACTCGCGTCCCGTATGTTTCAGGTGGCAAGACCTATGACATCGATTTCAATGCGAGTCGAGAAGGCAACTCGCTGACTGGAGTCACCTATGCCACCATCACCAGCAGAAGCTATCACCCCGGTGGAGTCGGTATTGGACTGGCCGATGGATCGGTGCGTTTCATTACTCAATCGATTCCGCTATCAACTTGGCGTGCCTTGGGTACCATTCAAGGTGGCGAAGTCATCGAGAGCCTAGAGTAACACCTCGCAACTTAGATGGACCGTCGCTACTTGATCCAATCCTTATCGACGGTCCTTAAGGGGAATCGAAATGACCAACCCCGCCAAGCGGGTTTCGAGGCTTTTGCGATCGGGAACATGGCACTTCAGACAGTGATTGGTCATTTCAATCGCGGCGGCTCGGCGATAGACACCCTCTTCAACCTGTTCAAAAAATCCTTTGCGATCGCGAATCGCCTGCGCGGCTTTGCGTTCAAAATCAGTACGAGGCTTATGATCCACATTCATGGCATCGCCCTCGATCGCCAGCCATCGCAGTTGCACTTGCCGTTCTTTCTCAACCTCCGCAAATGCTTCTTTCAAAACCACGGCAGGCAATGGTAGTCCTTCATCTTCTTTGTAGAACCGATGGTGCATCAGATGAAGCGATGAATGCACCATTTCGTGCAACGTTGTCGCTTCATTCCTTGCGGAGGCCGTGCGAACCTCCGAATCATCTTGGAATGATACCCATACCATCGAAATGACAGATGCAACGAGCGTTGAACACGCACCCCAAAACCACTCTTTCGCACCGAACATGTTGACGTCTCCTCCAGATCCGATGGGAATCTCGTTCTTTCCATTTAGCGAATCGGAATGCTGATCACCAAGCCAGCGAACAATGGATGCGTGGGTGGATCTCGAAAAAAACCGGCATGGCAATTGACGCAAATGCTGGTCAATGGCACGGGAGTGGCGCGACGATAAACACCGTCTTCCACTTCATCCCAATAAGCCTTTCCCTTTTCCAGCTCGCGAGCCGCCTTCTTTTCAAATTCGGTCTTGGGCTCATGAGTGATGCTCATCGGTTTGAGATTCACAGCGATCCAACGGGATTCGACTCCGTTTTGTTTGCGCAACTTGTCGAACACCTCTTCCATCGCTCGCGCAGGTACCATGGCCCGCTCGCCGTGAAAGTATCGATCGTGAATCACTTCCAATGTTGCCAAATGGACCTCTGTCATCACTTTGGCTCGTTCTTTGGCGACCTCCAAAGTCGGCTTTTCCGGGGCGACTGCGTCCTGCGCGTCCGCTCCCTTCGACAATGCAACCAAAACGAGCAGTCCGATTCCAAGTCGGCAAACACTGCGAATCGAACATCGTCCGCGAGAGAACCTGAGCGTAGAGCCCATCGAGGAGTACTCCAGCATATTGAGAGGTAGGAAGGTCGAGGTGGGATTCAAGAAATTTATACCTCTTTATCCTAATTCAACCTACCCCACCTATCCAGGGCGAGGCATTTGGGCCGAAACCAGCCCATCCCCCGCAAATTGCCCACCTATTCTCAAAAAATGCTTAGTGCAAGCCATTCCCTATTGCATACCAATTGCATGTAAGTCCGATAGTCGATACCATGCTGACCTCCCTCGGGGAGGGCAATATTTTCAGGATGATTATTCTCAGCTTGGACAACGGATGAGCAGCGTTTCGACAGTCGAGAAAAAAGCAGATTGGTTGGGCATATTCTGCTCGATTGGCTGCGCAATTCACTGCGCCTCGACCCCAATTCTGGTCTCGCTGCTCCCCACCGTCAGCACGATCCAGTGGTTGGCAGACCCACTCTTTCACCAGTCGGTCGCCGTGGTTTGTTCGTACTTGGTGCTCAAATCCATTGTTCCTGGCTTTCAGATCCATCGCGACCGACGCGTTGCAACCCTAGCGATGCTCGGCGTTGGGCTGTTGCTCGTCGCCGCGTTCGTCCTTCCTGATGCTTGCTGCAGTGGACTGCGAACGGCGTCTACGGAAGGGTTGGTACTGCATCCAATTTCGATGTCCACGTCCGATGGTTTCACGGAACCGAACGACGACGTGATTGCCGCCAACTATGAAGCGTGGGGACAGACACTCCTATCGCATCATCAGCTCGTCACCTGGGTCGGAGTTCAACCAGCCAATCGCCTCATCCACCTCCACCCGATTCTGGCACCACTCGGGGGCGTTCTCCTGGTTCTGGCCCACGTACTCAACATTCGCTTGGTCTGCTGCTCCTCACGACGATGCTCTTCGGAATCCTAGAACACGATTCTCATTTCCGCAGTCGTTGAATTCTATCGAGCAATCGTATCAGTTTGCCCCTAAGTCTCGCAGACTCACACAGCCACGCGACGCCACAACGATATGGTCGATCACTTGAATGCCAATGATTTTGGCTGCTTCATCGAGTCGATTGGTAACTTGAAAATCCTGACGGCTTGGCGTTGGATCACCCGATGGATGATTGTGGATTAAAAGAATTGCTGCGGCTGCATCGCGAATCGCGGGCCGAAATACTTCACGAGGTGCAACGAGACTGGCATCCAATGTTCCCACAGTCACACAATGCCGCTGAATCGGTTGCAGCTTCGTATCGAGTGTCACGATATGAAACTCCTCTTGCGCACGATCGTCCATCAATCGTGTGAACTCGAGTTGACAATACTCCACCGCAGCTCGGCTCGAATCGATTCGTTGAGGAGCTTTGCGTTGCAATGCAATCGATCGTTCGACTCTTCGTCCCAACTCGATCCCTGCTAGGATCTGACAATAAGCCGCTTCCGATATGGCACATGAAATCGATTTCATCTCAGACGCCGAAGCAAATCGCATCCGATCCAACTGTTCCCCAAATCGATTGGCAATCTTCTCGCCCGCTTGCAATGCCGACTCGCCGGGTCTGCCCGAGCGAATCAAGATGGCCAATAACTCCGCCGTTCGAAGCTTCTCAGCACCCTGCGCAAGGAGTCGTTCGCGAGGTCGTTCATGCTCAGGAGTGCACGTAATTTGTGAACCGCGCAGTTGCTGCGCTACCCATGCATCGCGATCGAGTATCGCTTCACTCCAGGTCCACTCCTCGTCTCCTTCTCCTGCAACCATCTGCAAGTAACCATCTTGAACCAGCCGCGAAATCAGCTTTTCCGCATCGCGTTTCCCTTTCATAAAGGACTCTTCCACCCTGGCCAATGAAATCGACTCCCAGGACAAAAGAAGATCGAGCATAGCTGACCAACGATGTTGCTTGAGCTCGACAGATGCTTTTTTCGATTCGCGGAACGATGGTGCCATCTTGCCTTCTCGATGTTCGAGGCTATCAAAACAGACTACTTAACCATGGCTGGAAGTCCCCGGATGAACCCTCGCGCGGTATCCGTTAAGATAGTCTCTGAATTCCACGTCGCTTGTCATCGGGAGATTGATTCGAATGCGAACATTATATGCACGGTTGACGATCCATTTTCTAGTAGCCCTCTCGTTTTTTGTTGGCTCAACTGCTTGCGGTCAATCGTCTCTCAACGACGCTCAAGCCTCCTCCTTGGCTCAGTTGGCACTGAAAGGAATCCAACAAGAATATCCCAACAAGCCCTCCAATGTCCTTACAAGCACCGCGTCGCTTCAAAGCCCCAAAGCGATGCACCCGGCATTTTATGGTTGCTTCGATTGGCATAGCAGCGTGCATGGTCATTGGATGCTTGTCCGCTTGCTCAAGACAAATCCCAACCATTCTCATGTCGAACGATCACGTCAACTCCTTCGCGAGCAACTGACTCTTCCAAACTGTCAGATTGAGGCGGACTATTTCCTGGAAAAAGAGAATCGTTCGTTCGAACGCATGTACGGTTGGGCGTGGTTGCTTCGTCTAGTGGCTGAATTGCATCAGTGGGACGATTCGGAAGGGAAACAGTGGCGTCAGAATCTCGTTCCGCTAGAAACCAAAATTGTTGAACTCGTCGAAAACTACCTTCCGCGTCTTAGTCACCCCATTCGTACCGGAGTTCATCCCGATACTGCGTTTGCTCTTGGGCAAATCTATGACTATGCCCAAATCGTCGGGCAAACCAAACTGACAACGCTCCTCCGTGAAAATGGATTGCGATACTACGCGCAAGATCAAAATTACAATGATGCCTTTGAACCATCGGGAGAGGATTTTTTCTCGACGAGCTTGAATGAAGCGGATTTCATGCGGCGCATTCTTCCGCCACAACAGTTTCAAGATTGGCTCGAGAAATTCTTGCCGAGCTTGGCAAACGATACGAGTCGACTACTGTCGCCTGTGGCAGTGACGGATGTTTCCGATGGAAAGCTCGTCCATCTCGCGGGACTTGACCTTTCGCGTGCCTGGACACTCAAAGGCATTGCGAGCAGCCTGGCTCCAAAGCACCCATGGCGTGAACGATTACTGCGAAGCGCCATTGCCCACGACACCATGGGAATGCAATACGTGTTTAGCGGGAAATATGAAGGTGAGCATTGGCTTGGGACCTTCGCGACATATTCGCTTACACTTGCTGGCCAATTTCCTTCGAACACGAACGCACCGCTAGTAGCCGCAACGACCGCAATCGTTCCATCACCTGTGTATGCGGCCAAGCCAGACGATCCTCGTTTTGAAAAGTTCTTCCCACGCAAGGGAGAATCGTCAGCCGAATTCGCACTGCGAAAGGGAGACCGTCTCGCAGTCATCGGCGATTCCATCACCGAACAAAAAATGTATTCTCGAATCATCGAGACGTATCTCTTGGCATGCAACCCGCAACTCGAACTAGACATTCGACAACTCGGTTGGAGCGGCGAAAGACTCGATGGCTTCCTCAAGCGAATGGATCAAGACTGCCTTCGTTTCCAACCTACCGTCGCTACGCTTTGCTACGGCATGAATGATAGCCGCTACCGACCTTACGATGATGGGAATGGCGTGCTCTACCAGAAGTTGCTCGAACAGATATTGGACCGATTTCAAAATCAAGGCGTTCGAACCATCGTTGGTTCACCTGGGTGTGCCGGTAAGATCGCGACTTGGGTGAAGAGCCGGACCGGCACCCTCGATGAACACAATCTGCATCTATGTGCGTTGCGAGATATTGCACTGCGAACGGCACAGGAACGAAAGCTCCCCTTTGCCGATATCTTTTGGCCAATGTATCAGTCGCAAATCTTAGCCCCTGATCGCTATGCTTCGGCCGATCGTCCTTATGAAGTAGCCGGCAAAGATGGTGTTCACCCAGGCTGGGCCGGTCAAGTGATTATGGCTCATGCCTTTTTGAAATCCATGCGGCTTGATGGAAACCTAGCATCGTTCACATGGGACGCCGCAGACAACAAGCTCACATGTTCCGAGGGCCACACCATACAATCACAACAAAGCTCAACGTTCCTCATTCAGAGTACACGTTATCCATTCTGCGCCGATGGACCACTCGACCGAGATGACTCCATGCGATCGGGAATGACCTTGGTACCATTTCATCACGACTTGAATCGTTTTCAACTATCGATTGCGCAACCTAAAGCAAAACAATATCGTGTCCAATGGGGTGAATACCAACAAGTCTTTGATGCGGAGACTCTCCTGAAAGGCATCAATCTTCCCGAGGCCTTTCCGCAAAATCCTTTTTCAACCAACTTTGAAAAAGTAAGTGCAGCCGTTCTAGCGAAGCAATCGTTCGAGACACAACAGATCAAACAAATTTTCCGAAGCCCCAAAGCCAAAGAGAACTTTGAAGCCATTGTCGCCGAAACGGAAAAAGAACGACAACGTCTCGTTGATGCGGTAAAGGCTGCTGTCACTCCCGTTCAGCACTCCCTCACGCTCACCCCCGTCGATTGAGGTCGAACGCAGGGCCCTGATTCCTTTCGTCATGTTGGCCCAAACACTCCCAACGCCCCCCGAGCGGTTGTTGGTAGCGGAACAACGAATTTGAAAAGACGCCCCGGCCCCAAGGCTATTCCATGTTCTCGGGTTATCGAAAGGACTATGATAGGAATGCGGCTAGATATGCATTTTGCAAACGCAAGCCGCCCCCACCTCGACTTGAACGCATCAGTCCCATTGCCTCCTCCTTCCCACCTGAAACCGTCCTCATGAACACGTTTTCATTGAGAATCCTTTGCCTTGGAATCGTCCTACTCATCAAGGCGACCCTATCGGCGCAAGACACTATTCCTTCGGACCAACTTCAATTCTTTGAAGCCAAGATTCGACCGGTTCTCGCACAAGAGTGTTATGGATGCCATAGCCAGAAAGCATCCAAGATTAAAGGCGGACTCGTATTGGATAGTGTTTCTGGCTGGAAATTGGGAGGTGAATCAGGCGAACCGGCAATCCTTCCTGGCAATCCAGATCAAAGCCCACTTTGGAAAGCGATGGCTCATCATGATGGCTTAGCAATGCCACCCGACAAAAAGCTCCCCGATGCGATATTGGCGGACTTTCGACGATGGATAACGATGGGGGCTCCTGATCCTAGAACAGATACGAATGTTGAAATCAAGCGAGCTGATAAAAGCTGGTGGTCATTGCAACCCATTGCACCTCATGCATTGCCCGAAGCCAGATTCAAAGATTGGGATCAGCCCATCGATCGTTTGGTGAGCGCGATGCTGGCAACGAAAGAGCTCGCGCCCAATCCACCAGCGTCAACGGCTACCCTGTTGCGACGAATTCACTACACGTTAACGGGATTGCCTCCAACTTGGGAAGATCATCAACAGTTCCAAAATCAAGTGGATCAACTGGGAAGAAAACGAGCCTTAGAAGCCCTGGTAGATCGACTTCTGGATTCGCGTGCCTACGCCGAGCATTGGGGACGACATTGGCTAGACGTCATTCGATTCGGTGAGAGCAACGGCTTTGAACGCAACGTCATTATCGATGACCTCTGGCCATTTCGCGATTACGTGATTCGTTCCATTCAAGACGACAAACCATTCGATCAGTTTATCCGCGAACACTTGGCCGGTGATGTGATTGGTCGAGACAATCCATCCATCGAAATTGGAACCGCATTCTTGGTATCAGGGCCCTATGATGATGTAGGGAATCAAGATCCGGTTGCTCAAGCCAATATTCGAGCCGCGACGCTTGACGAAATCATTACCGCATCGACCAGTGCCTTTTTGGGATTGACGGTTAGCTGCGTGCGATGTCACCACCATAAATTTGATCCGATACCTTCGGAAGACTATTACCGCGTCCGCGCTGCATTCGAAGGCATTCAACATGGACGTCGCATCTTGGCTTCAACGCAAGAAAAGAACGCCCATGAACAAGCAGTGAAGCCTCTTCAGCAAAAGATCGCTGAGATCGATCAAAAGATTCAATCGATCGAAAATGCAATTACAACGAGATGCTTGGAATGGTCCAAGACACTCCCCTACGCTCGCCCCAAAATCGCAATCGCAAGGACTGAAGAAACCTTCGCGCCCATCGAAGCGAAACACCTGCGATTCACTATGCACAGCCATACTGGAAATCCCCGATCGGCCGTGGGTTCTCGACTCGTCGAGTTCGAAGTGTGGACATCCGGCTCTCAGCCGATCAACGTTGCATTGCAAAAGCAAGGAGGCATTGCAGAAGGCGCGAAAGCAATCGTTGCCGAAGATTTTCCCGATGCCTATTCTGCGTCGTTGGTTAACGATGGTCATTATGGCGAACAATGGATGATCGGTAATCCGGCCGAGCTTCGCATTCAATTCAAAGAACCGTCGCGCATCGATCGCATTGTATTCTCCAATGCTCGTACGCAAGATGCGGAGCGCCGCGAAATCGAAGGGGAAACTCCCTGCGAATATTCGATTGCGGTTTCACTCGATGGCAAAACGTGGACGGAAGTTGCTTCGAGTTCGGATCGACAAGCATGGAGTGATGCCCATGCCAGCCATCGAGTTCGCCATCGCATGATTCGCAAGGCAGAACAAAAGGAACTCGAAGCACTTCGGCGAGAATCGTCTGAATTCCGTCGGGAATTAGAAAGCGTACCTAAACTACGGCAAGTCTTCGCCGGAAATTTCCAGCAACCTGGATCAGCAACCTTCCTCCATCAAGGAGGCGATCCCATGAAACCTGGAAAAGAAATCGCGCCAGCGAGTCTCTCCTTCTGGAACGACACCTCCATCAATTTTGAATTACCAAACAATGCGCCAGAGTCCGATCGACGCATTGCTCTTGCGAAGTGGATCACGCATCCCAAGAACCCACTTACACCGCGAGTCCTTGCAAATCGCATCTGGCACTACCATTTTGGAACCGGCATCGTCGATACACCCAATGATTTTGGATTTCTTGGCGGCCGCCCTTCGAATGAAAAGTTACTCGATTATCTTGCTCAACGATTGATGGAGGGTGATTGGAAAATCAAAGCCCTCCATCGCGAGATACTTTTATCCGAGACGTTTCAGCAATCGTCGGACTATCGAGAAGATGCTGGCAAGGTCGATCGCGATAGTCGAATGCTTTGGCGGTTTCCTCCTCGACGGCTCGCAGCGGAAGAAATTCGTGACTCGATATTGTCGATCGCCGGCAAACTCAAGAACGATGAAGGTGGCCCGGGCTTTCGGCTATACAAATTCACGCAAAACAATGTGTGTACCTATTTCCCACTCGACCATCATGGCCCAGAGACATACCGACGATCCGTTTACCATCAGAATGCTCGTGCGAGTGTTGTCGATCTTCTTAGCGACTTTGACTTCCCGGACATAGCATTCTCCTCTCCACGAAGATCGCAAACCACAACTCCCTTACAGGCGCTCACTTTGCTGAACCATTCCTTTACGTTGGACATGGCAGAATCAATTGCGTCGCGGATTGACTCCGCCTCCACGGATTTGACGGAAAAGGTAGCCCTAGGCTATCGAATCATCCTGGCTCGCCAACCGTCCGACCGCGAACAGACCGCTTCAAGTGAACTCCTGACGCGGTTTGGAACCCGAGCATTTTGTCGCGCCCTCCTCAACCTTAATGAATTGATCTACGTCGAATGAATGCTTCGTTGCTTTGGAATCGTCGTCGTTGGCTATCAAACGTAACTAGTGGTTTGAGTGGTGTGGCGCTGACTCACCTGTTGAGAGGCGACTGTGTCGCATCCTCTTCACATTCTGCAAAAGCCAAACGCGTACTTCAGATATTCTGTCCGGGTGCTGCATCGCATATCGACCTTTGGGACTACAAGCCTGCGCTCGAGCAGTACCACGGAAAGCCGCTTCCAGGAGCCGAGGGATTTGTAAGCTTCCAAGGAAAGAATGGAAACATCATGCGTTCGCCGTGGGACTTTGTTCCCTGTGGCCAATCAGGCAAACGCATTACATCGATGTTGCCACACATGGCAAAGCACGTCGACGATATTGCGTTTCTGCATGGAATGCAATCGCGAACCAACACGCATGGCCCCGGCTGCATCTTCATGAATTCTTGTTTCACTCGCGAGGGATTTCCATCCGCTGGATCATGGGTAAGCCACGCCTTAGGAAGCCTTAATGAAAACTTGCCAACCTATGTTGCCATCCAGGATGTTCGAGGGGAACCTCCCAATGGCAAGGCCAATTGGAGCAACGGATTTCTACCTGCCCAACATCAAGGGATTGCGTTGGCATCTCACTATCCACTCCGGAATATCGATCGCCCAAAGAACATTACGGTAGAAGAGGAGTTAGCAACGCGAGCATTTCTTCGAACGATGAATACGTGGCACGCGGAAACGAGGATTCAAGAATCGGAATTGAAAGCGAGAATGGAAGCGTATGAGCTTTCAGCGAGAATGCAATTGGCTGCACCGGAAGTCGCGGATTTGTCTCGCGAAAGTCGTGAAACCCATCAGCTCTACGGAACCGATGATGATAACAAATTGAAAGCGGCCTATGCTCGCAACTGCTTGCTCGCAAGAAGACTTCTTGAACAAGGTGTACGCTACGTCAGCTTGTATTGTGCGTCACGCGCTAGTGCAGTCGATGGTTTGCTGAATTGGGATGCTCACAAAACATTGAAAGCCGATTATGAACGTCACTGTCCCATCTTTGATCAACCCACAGCTGCGTTGATAAGCGATTTGAAACGCACAGGCCTACTCGAAGATACGTTGGTATTGTGGGTTACCGAGTTTGGACGGATGCCAACGCATCAAGATGGTACCACCGGTCGCGATCATAATCCCGATGCATTTACCACATGGATGCTCGGTGCCGGAGTGCGAGGCGGTTGCAGTTTCGGAGCGACCGATGAGTTTGGTCGCAAGGCAGCTGAAAACGTCACCAGCGTATACGATTTCTATGCTACCGTTCTCCATCTTCTCGGCCTCAATCATGAGGAGCTTACTTACTACCACAACGGCATCAACCGCCGCCTCACCGACGTCCACGGCCGCGTCATCCACGAAATCCTCTCCTAACCTACAAGGTGCCATCCACCTATTGTTGACGCCCAACACAAGGTGTCAGCCACCTACTGTTGACTTTGGAAGTTGCCGCGCTAGGATTCAACGGAGGAGTTGAATCATGGCGCGACCTAAGCGGGATTCGGTGTTTGGGCAAGAGGAAGTCGCCATCGCTCATTGCGTCCAGCGATGTGTGCGAAGAGCCTTTCTTGCAGGCAAAGATGAGGCCTCGGGAAAGGATTTCGAACACCGGCGTGGCTGGATTCGGCTTAGGATGGAACTGCTAGCATCCGCCTTCGGCGTCGATGTGCTGAACTATGCGGTGATGTCGAACCACGTTCACTCGATCCTTCGAACCCGGCCAGACATCGTAAAACTGTGGTCGGATGAAGATGTCGCCACGCGTTGGTTGAGGCTTTTTCCTGGGAAAAGACTGGATGATTGCCTAGGTGAACCAACGCAACAGCAGATCGCGAAAGAGATGGCCGATGCCAAGCGAATGCTGGAACTTCGCAAGCGATTATCGAGTATTTCTTGGTTCATGCGAGCTGTTTCGGAGCCGATTGCTCGCAAGGCCAATAATGAAGACAAGTGCACAGGTCGCTTCTGGGAAGGACGCTTTAAAGCTCAGAAGATTGTCGACGAAGCGGGACTCTTGGCATGCGCGATGTATGTCGATCTGAATCCCGTGCGAGCCGCCATGGCAAAGACTCCAGAGGCATCTAGGTTTACCTCGGCCTATGATCGCATCAAGGCGCAAAAAGGTTCTAAAAGAATCGCAGCAGCGATTGCTTTGGAACCTTCGAGGATCGATGAGAAATCGATTCTGCAGCAGATCAAGTTGGCTAAGCGGTGTCGCGACAAAGAAGAAGTTGCTCGATTACAAAAGTGTCTAAGCGACTTTCGTACAGAAAACGAAAAAAATTCAAAAGAAAAACAACGAGGCAAAAGCAAAGCGAACTCTTCATGCCTAAGGCCTGTGGATGCATGGCTTGCGCCGCTTCAGCTCAACGAACATGATGTCGTAGGTCCCAAGCCGCATCATGGAGGAACACGAGCCAGCGATAAAGGCTTCTTGTCGATGACGCTTGCTGAGTACTCGACGCTGCTCGATTGGACGGGACGTCAAAAACGCTCGGACAAACGTGGCAAGATACCTGATGACCTTCAACCGATTCTCGAGCGAATCGGCATTGAAGGTTCGATGTGGTGTGACTTGGTGTGGGATTTCTCCAAGTACTTTGGGAAGTGTTATGCTGCGGGCAAGCCAGTGAACCTCCAAAAGGAAGCCAAGAACCGCAACATCGCCTGGAGTCGTGGCCAACGATCCTGCCGCGCCTGCTTTACCGAGTAGTTTTTTCGACCACTACTCCATCTTCAAGCGATCTCAAACAGCACTCTGTCTAGCGGTCCGCGCATTCCCTCACATCGAAAGGCATTTTCGCCTTCTTCTGGCATCCATCTCAGCCAAAAGCCGAACCGCTTAAGCATTCCGTGCTCGTTTTCTGCCCCCAAACCTGCAAACGAACCCAAATTCCCTCATCAACAATAGGTGGCTGACACCTTGTGCGCGCGTCAACAAAAGGTGGATGGCACGTTGTGTTGCAAAGCGAGAAGGGATTAGAACGATCCGAATGGATCGTTTGGATCAGCAGCCTTCTTGTTGGTGTCGTTACCACCAGCTGCTGGAGCAGATCCAAACGGATCACCTGCAGAACCGAATGGGTCGCCAGATGCTGCGGGCATTGCTGGTTCCGAAGTTGTAGGTGCGGCCCCAAAAGGATCGTCCGATGTGGCGGCCTTGGCATCGTTGGCTTGCGGTTTAGCAGCGTCTGCCTTGGCATCACCACGCTTGGCAACCGGTGCGTCTCCCATTTGAGGAATTGGAGACGATGCACCAATTTCTCGGACGCATACCAATTGCCCAACGGAACTGATGAACAACATTCGATCGTTCAGAGTATTCGTAAACGAAGCTGGAATCACGTTTCTGGATGCAGAAACAACTTCCCCAGTTTTGGAATCGAGCACTGCCAAGCGATCATCGACCGTTCGCACATACAAGTGCTTGGAAGTAATAGACAGAACATCGAGAACGCCTCGAATAGGCTCATTCCATAAATGGGAACCATCTTCTTCTGCGAGCGCTGTCAAACCTGAACTCTTGGACCAAATGTAAACCACTCCATCCGTTGCAATGGGTGTATTAGGAGCGATGATTCCCGAACTTACCCGCCATACAAGTCCATTATTGCGATAGGCATTCGTACCCTCTGCTGGCAGAATCACTTTCACAACACCGCCACCCTCAGTAGCAATGATGAGCCCGTTTCGAATGGCGAGGGCGCTTGATCGAACTGGCTCGGTGCATTCCACACGGTTCCAAATCGATGGACTTCGATCATCTACTTTCGCGATATTCACGAATCTTGGTTCGCAGTTCCAAGCCAAGAATCGTTGATCTGCCGATAGCACAGGCAATGCGGTGGTTGATCCTCCGGTCACGTTGCGCCAAGGAAGCGATCCTTTCGAGGTAACGTCATATGCGAACATATGGCCACCGAGTCCTGGAACATAGACCCAATTACCAGCTGGAATCGAGCTTCCGGCACTCGCATCATCCAGCTTGCGAGTCGTAAAGATCGTTCCATCTTCCAATCGCAGAACGAATAACTCACGACCATTGATCACTGACACAAACTTATCGCTTACACCAGCAGGACGCGTCGGCCAATGGGATTGTCCCACGACAGTATTCCATAAGGACTCTCCCGTCTCGGCATCAAAGACTTGGACGTTACCGTCGCTGGATGTTGTTACCAAATAAATGATTGGTTGGTCGATTTCAACGCGCTCAAACTTTTGTCCCAGAACCTGCAAGCGAGCTTCAGTCTTCGCAACCAAAGTGCGTGCGCCTTCGAGCCCCAAGCGTGGTAGTGCTTTGGCATTTGCCGACTGGATGTCCGACTTCAACACCATCTGCTCGTAAGCATCGCGATCAATTGCATCTCCCGAAATGCGTTCCATCACGCGACCATTCGACACCAATGTGACGCTCTGCTTGCGTTTGGTCGGATGAGCGAAAAGCTGAACGGAAATAGGAACTCCCGCGCTCGGACTCTGGTTGATTTGAGCACGCCAAGCAACTTCGAGCCCCATTCGGCCCAATTCGGCTTCACTCACTTGAGCAGACGCATAGGTGGAAACCCATCCCAAGACGATAGACAAAGCGGCCATCGTTCGGAATCCAATACCCAAATACTTCATGTTCTGTCCTCGAGAGCTCGACGATCGAAGAGGAATCCGATGTGGACTCATTCGGTTCCTTAAGACGAGTTGGCAATTTGAAACGCCTGTCTCAATTGTACTAGCCGATCCCAACTTTCGCACCGAAATTCGCTCGGGATCACCCATTTGAAACATCGCTGGCTTGATCCAATGCCACTCGAAGAAGTCAGGAAAAACCCTTCTTCAGGGCGAGCGTTGCAATCGAACGAAGAACCAGCTGATCGATCAAGCGAGCAGGCTCTGGCAACCACCGCGAAAACGATGGACTATCCCCTCCACTTGCTACGATCGGAATTTTGGGATCACTGGCCTGCTCACGGTATCGTTCGGCGATCCACCGCACACCACCAATCAAACTTGCCGAAACACCTCCGAGCATCGCTTGTTCGGTATTCTTTCCTGGTATCGCAATGTGCTCAAAATCGGGCGGAGCTGAGACCCAAGGCAGCAGATCTGTGCCAGAAGCTAAGAGTTGCAAAGCCAAAGGCACGCCTGGAAGAATCGTTCCGCCTTGAAACACACCTCGCGAGTCTACAAAGTCCATCGTTAGCGCCGTGCCCACTTGCACCACGATGACGGCCCCACTGCGCCCTTGAGCAATCCAAGCTCCCCATGCTGCAAACAATCGATCCATTCCCAATCGCTCTGGAAATTCGATATTGAGCATCATCGGAACATCGCGATGCCTCAATACACATACGCGATCATGCGGACGCGTTTGTTGAATCGCATGACTCAACTGGTCTAAGGCGGTGCTTTGAACGCTGCTGATCCACCAATCGGTCGGCCCATCCTGGCCGCGAGACATTCGGCCAACCATCTGCTTGAATGCCTGAGGGTCCTGAAGATCGACATTGTCACGATCCAAATCAGAAGCACTCAATTTCGATTGCGGCAATCCACTCTTTTTCCATCGTCGATAAAAGATTTCGGCATCGATTTGGGCCAGTGAACCATCTTCCATTTGCCCAAGAATGGTCGCTGCTTTGAGCCCTGTGTTGCCGATATCAACCGCAATCGATGATCGCATCGGAAGACGAATGCTCCTAACTTGCCTTGGCTTGATCGAGCAAGTCCGCAACACGATGCACAAGCGTGTTCAATCCAGCTCCGGTCACTGCGCTGATCAACAACACCGGCCTTCCAATTTTTTCTTCTAGTTGCGAACGGATCTCTTCCGCATTCGGCAACTCGGACTTCGTTACAGCAACAACCTCGGGTCGCTTGCCCAACTCTTCGCTGTACTGCTGCAACTCATTTCGAATCGCTAAATAATTGGCGATCGGATCACTTTGATCCATCGGCAATGGCTCGACCAAATGCACCAAGATCCCCGCCCGCATGATGTGTCGGAGAAAATCGTGGCCGAGTCCAACGCCAGCACTTGCTCCCTCAATCAATCCCGGAATATCCGCCAAAACGAAACTGCGATCACCGTTGATATTGACCATTCCCAAATTGGGAAACTTCGTCGTGAATGGATAATCGGCAATCTCTGGACGAGCTCGGGAAAGCCTACTGAGCAAGGTACTCTTCCCTGCATTGGGCATACCAACCAAACCCACATCGGCGATGGCTTTGAGTTCCAGGATGACGCGGCGTTTCTCTCCTTCACCGCCATCCGTGGTTTCACGAGGTGCTTGGTTGGTAGACGATTTGAAGTGAGCGTTTCCCCATCCACCTTTGCCGCCTCGAGCAGCAACGACTTCATCGCCATCTTGAACAAGGTCTTTGATGACCAATCCAGATTCGCGATCCATGAGAACGGTACCAGGTGGAACGTCGAGAACCAAATCTTCGCCATTACGACCATGCCGTTCGGAAGGTCCACCAGGGGCACCCGCTTCTGCTCGCCAATGCTTCTGATGCGCGAACATCACCAGGGAGTTCACACCATTACGAGCACGTATGATCACACTGCCCCCATGCCCACCGTCACCACCGTTGGGGCCACCTTTGGGGACGTGCTTTTCGCGACGCATGCTCATGCAACCATGACCACCACGTCCGGCTATCAACTCGACTTCGACCCGATCCACAAACACAGCGACAACCTCTCAATACAAAAGCCCGGGACCTGCTATCCAAGCCCCGGGCTCTTTATGTTTTTTCAATGCGAAAGGCGCGGTGCCTTAGCCTTCGATCGCAGCGACGTTGATTCGCTTGCCTGATCGGTCAAAGTAAACATTGCCTTCGATCAGCGAGTAGATCGTGAAGTCATTGCCCATGCCGACGTTGCGACCTGGCTGGAACTTGGTGCCTACTTGACGGCAAATAATGGCGCCCGGAATGACGTGCTCGCCACCAAACTTCTTGATGCCACGACGCTGAGCGTTACTATCACGGCCGTTTCGAGTCGACCCCTGTCCTTTTTTGTGTGCCATGGAAGGCTCCGATGTATCCCTTGCAACTTACCGATTCTGCGACGCACAGGATGACAGCGATTCGAATCCCTGCCTCTTCGTCCGCCATCTTTTCAAGGCGGCAAACTACAGAATTCCTGTGAAGTCCCGTAGTTTATCGGTAAATCCACTTGTAATCAAGACGTTGTTCGAGGCCAAATTGCTTTAATGCATATTGGACCCGCTCTTGATCTTCAAATGCAGGCACACCTAGGCGGATCACGTCCAAAGTGGGGTCAATGGAGTCCCCAGGCCGCCAAAAGTGAACTTGAAGGACCTTCTTCTCAAATTTCTTGCCGTTCGGACCTTCCACGATCCGGTACGCATTGGTAAGCCCTTCGACGTGTACAGCGAAGAAGTCGGTCGATGGATCCACATTCATCCAAGTAGCAATGCCCCAAAATTCATGCTCGATTCCGTCAGCACTCTTGGGGATTTTTCGCATGATCTCGACCGAATCCAACAAAGGCTTGCCTACTCGCTCGCGAGCGGCAATGGCGTCTTTGGCTGCAGGAATCACTTGCTCCGGAAGCATTCGCTGAGACTGCGTGGCCATCAATGTAAAGCGAGGCAAAAATAGCACGCTTTCGGAAACCTTTCGTTTCGGTTCTTCAGGAACTCCAATGCCATCCTCACCTTCGATAACCGTAGGATGCACGTCGTTACCCAAATACCGAATTCGATAAAGGAGGTACCATACCAGCTTGCTTTCACCATTCACTTCAACCGAAATCATTCGCATTGGTTTGAATGCAAATTCCAAGGCGAAAACCGGATGGCGAAGCACAACTCCTTTGCTTTTCTCGAGCAAAGTCTCGGCGGAAGAAGAATAAAAAGGACTGTTCTCCGGAAACGTTGGTGCGGTCCAAGCCAACTCCGGATGAGCTTTCACCAAATCCAAATCCATTGGCCCCAATGCGGTTTCTTCTGGTTGCGGATTGGGCGGAACAATGGTCAATACGCCTTCTGCCAACTTGCGAGGAGGCAATCCAGACTTGGAGCCTTGCACTCCATCCTTGCCCTGCGCGGTTGCAACGGCCATCGAACAGACACTCGATAGCGCTAAACAAAGACTTACGCGAACGAACCGCATCACCATGGAAGAACCATTCAAAACGGAGGAGCTTAACTAAGGAGGATGGCCTCATGAATCGACTCCTGCCCAAGGCACTGCCGATTCCCATGCGATTGAAACCTAGCCATCAGTATAATTCGCTTATTCTCATACGGTCAACGAAATCAGACCTGCGATTCGAAGGAAATGGAAGTCGGTTCCACACCAACCAGATGCGGTCCTTCCACGTCACTTTCGATAAATGCTGAAAAAGCGGCAAATATCGCACCGCCTCAAAGGCGGGTTCCTTGCGTGAAGCCTCTTTGCAAGCCGGATTCGAAGCACAGGCCAATCGTAGCCAACCGAGTCCAGCGTCGACGGCCCCCTCTTCCATGCGGCAACAGGCCATGCCGAACTGCGATTCTGCCTGCGTTTCTATTGCCAGTGCCTCCAGGAAAAAGGCTTCGGCCTCCACCGTTTTCTGTTGCCGGAATAAACACCACCCCATTCCGCACAAACCTGATGCTCGGCTCGCAATGTCCCGCGATTCGGCGATAGCAATCTCAAATTCCTGCCTCGCGTCTTCCCAATTCCCTCGCAACAGCGCCGCCCATCCGATCCACAAAGATGCCTCGGAACGAGTTGCCATCCCAGTGGTCTGCATTTCGCGCCAACGGTCGATCGACTCTTCGTACTTCCCGAGCCGATGAGCAACCTTCGCAAAACGACGCCGAGCCTGCGTGGTTTTCTGGACTTCTTCGATCGCCCGCTTGTTGGCGTTCTCGACTAGGCGACCACCATACTGCCAACCAATCTGTTCCAATTGGTCGATGAGGACGCTTAGATCTTGTACCTCAAAGAGGTCAACGCGGACCCGAATCTGCCAGCCTGTCGACCCTTCCACCAAGTCGTCACAGTCTAGCCCCATTCCTTCCATGACCGCTTGGCTTGCCAGGCACCTTCCTCGTCCCAACCAAAATCGAAATCTACGAAGATTCCTAGCTCGACATTCGACAATGATTCTTTCGTGTGAGCGCGGTCTCTCTCCATCGAGGGCTGGCCGTTTCCGAACCTCCCGTCAAGCGAGTCCACGTTGTGATTTGCTTTCACCATGGCGTTGTCCCTGGCGACACACGAACTCATCGAGATTATCGCCCTTCATTAGGACGATTTTTCGATCGGTCCAACACTCGATCCACGGAGACGGTGTTGGCTAGAACTTGAGTGGGTACAGACCTTCCCCCTCATACCCATTCAGAAAACGTATCTCACGGTTCCGACTTCCACGGACCGCTCGAAGAATCCGCTGCGATTTCTTTGCGATACGCTCCCTACAACCCCTACAAACGTCTTGTCACTTCTTTCGTCGACCCCATCTCGAATCCATATACACCGCTCAACAACGGCTGCATCTATGAAAAAAGGCTCTGGGAAAGTCGCCTCTCCCAGAGCCTTATTGCATTTATTTTTCACAGAGCAAGTCAGGCATTCGCCCAATCTTCGACTGGGAAAGCCCGAGGCTGCCAAAACGATTTAGGACAATAGACCGTAGTTGACCAACGTTTGACGAAGCTTCGCAAATTGCGATTCTTCCAGCGCCGTCATCGGCAATCGGAGTTCCCCGGTATCGCGCCCCAGTAACTTCATCGCGCCCTTCACGGGAATGGGGTTGGTCGCAAGAGAGAGCATATCGCGACAGAGTGGAAAGAGCTTGTGATGCCACTTCTGCGCCGTTGCGAAATCACCTTTCAAAGCCGCTTGGACCATCGCAATAATATCGCGAGGCACAATGTTACCTGCAACCGAGATAACCCCTTCAGCACCAACCGACATCATCGGAAGAGTCAAAGAATCATCACCGGACAACACGGTTAGGTTCGTAGTGTTGAGAATCTGAGAGCATTGATCCAATGATCCCGTTGCTTCTTTCACCATGGTAATATTCGGCAATTCAGCCAAACGTGCAATCGTCTCGGGCTCGATATTCTTGGCAGCGCGACCAGGAATGTTGTACACGCAATGCTGGATGCCAACGTCTTCAGCAATTGCTTTGAAGTGCTGATAGAAGCCTTCTTGCATAGGCTTGTTGTAATAGGGCGCCACTTGCAATGAGGCATCCGCCCCTTCTCGCGCCGCCCAACGCGTGAGTCGTAGAGCTTCGGCAGTGGAATTGCTACCAGTTCCTGCCATCACTTTGCAGCGTCCTTGCGCCAGTTGAATCACTTCGCTGATCACGCGCTCATGCTCTTCATGCGTAAGCGTTGGCGATTCACCCGTCGTACCAACTGGGACGAGAAACGTCGTACCAGAAGCGATCTGGAATTCGATCTGCTCTCGCAATTTATCGCGATCGAGGTGCCCATCGCGAAAAGGTGTAACAATTGCTACACCGAGCCCGGCAAAATCTGACCCTTTACGCTTGGTCGTGTCTGTACTCATTCTTTATCTTGTCTCAAACGAACGAATTAGTAACTAACGAGTTCGCTCCATATGGAGCAGAATATCCTTCATCTCGCGAACCGCGTCCTTCAAACCAACGAAGATGGCGCGGGCCACGATACTATGTCCAATGTTTAATTCACGCATCTCGGCAATCGCTGCGATGGCTTGCACGTTGCGATAGTTCAAACCATGCCCCGCATGCAATCGCATCCCCAACTGAACGATCTGCGATCCTGCATCTGCCAACCTTTTACGCTCATGCTCGACGCTTGCCCCTTTGGCTAACGCATACTGTCCCGTATGCAATTCAATAGCGTCTGCGTCGAGTTGTTTGGCGAGTTCAATTTGCTTGGAATCGGGATCCAAAAAAAGACTTACAAAGATTTTTCGCTCATGCAATCGTTGAATGGCTCTGCGTACACGTTCCACATCGCGACTCAAATCCAAGCCACCTTCGGTCGTGACTTCCTCGCGCTTTTCGGGTACCAGCGTTACCTGATCGGGAATTACCTCGCAAGCCAGATCCACAATCTCGTCAGCCAACGACATTTCCAAGTTGTACTTGACGCTCACAGTCTGCCGAAGGATCCGCACATCGCGATCGATGATATGCCTTCGATCTTCGCGGAGATGAACCGTGATAACGTCCGCTCCACCTAATTCAGCGAACGCGGCCGCGGTTACCGGATCGGGTTCGTAAGTGCGCCGAGCTTGTCGGACGGTTGCAACGTGGTCGATATTGATTCCCAACTCAATCATTTCTCTTCGCCCGACCTGGCACCTCTCCATTCCTTTTTCCACTTCACCAGACCAACGCCACCGAAAGAAGGGTGGATGGGATCTCCCCTAGAACACTCAAAAGGTCAACCAAGAGTATCCATGACCGTCCAAAATGTCTACCACTGCTGCTCGAACCATGCCAGTTCCCTGGCGATTCCCTCGGAAAGATCCGATGGCGCAAACGGTTCGGGCAGGACACTCCATGCATAGGTTTCCACTTCCCAGTGCCCTGTAAAGTCTTCGAGGGAGTATCCACGAAGCAACTTCAAACAGGTCGATATCTCCCGCTGGGTTGTTCCTAAGAGCCCCAATTGTTCAGCGAAAACCGGGACATGGAAATGGACACGCCAACGTCCCGCAAGTTCACCTTCTTCGCGAATGGACGCCAACTTTTGGGGAAGGTCCTCCACTAGTTCAAACTGCCCGCCTTGCATAATAGATGTTTGGTGCAGATACCGATCCTCTGCAAAAGCCCCCAACTGAGCCAACGCCTTCTGCCGCTGATCGCTGTCCAATCGATCCCAGTCAATATCGATGGCCGATGAGACCTGGACTTTGCCAATTCTCAACCCCATGTCCTTATAGGCCTGCAACTCCTCGGCTTGATTTTCCTGCATCACCGCTGCATGGCACACATCATGACAAATCGTGAGATGACGCCTTACGCAATCATTGTTGTTTTGCGTCAAAACATAGTCGCGAAAGAACTCCCGCATGGCTTGCGAATTCCCGGCCAAACAACCAGGTTCGGGCTCCAATGCCAATACGATCTCTTGCCCAGACTCTTCCCGCAAGGTGTGCAGCTCCTCCGCCAAGTTGATCAAATACTGGCCTGCCTGAACAAGTTGCTGGTGAGAAGGTCGCGGCGATCCCCACGCGATTGGCAACGTCGATATCGAACCGATCTGACCTGGCTGCAAGCATCGCCTCAAAATCTGAACCAGTGACCGAGTGTATTGGAGTCGCGCCGCCTCAAACCAAGTCGGCAAATAGACGCGATGCTTTACGACCGCTTGATGAAAGTTGCCTTGCGGAAAACCATTCATCGTAAATACCGAAAGCCGATGCTCACGGATCCATTCACAAAACGTATCGATCGATTGTTCCTTCAGAGCCATCGCGGCAGCATCTTCTGCCAACCACAATCCAACACCTAGTGGCCGGTGAGGGTCGAGCAATGCTTGAGTCTTGCAGGCATATCGCTCCAGATTCTGAAGAACGAGTTCCAAAGTGGCTCCTGCATGAACGTTCGTGCAATACGCCAACCGATGGTGACCACTACTTCCAAATCCTACGGCCATACGATCACTCTTTTCTTAAACCATCACCAAGACTTTTGGAAAAACAAATACCAAGGATTTTTCCTTGTACTTCAATCCGCTTCGCCGAACCTAATCGATTTCAGTAACGAAAAATCATTGTAATCTCGATCGGGGATTTGCGTTGCCATCCACTCTACTTCATGACAACGGTCCAAAGGATCGCGCATAAAATCAAGGCCGCACCGACCATTCGCGTCGACTTGACTTTCCACCCGAGTTTTTGCTCTTGGCTATAAAACCAATGGCCAAGCATCAGTACCAAGAACAAACTCATCAATCCGCGCGAAGAATAGATGATGTTCGACGACGTCGCACGTCCATAGATCGCTAAACAACTCACGAACAAAATACTCTGTAAGCTCAATAAAAACGCTCCCGAAAGCGTCCATTTCCAGGCGCCTTGGGGCATGCTTTTCCAAGACAACGGAAAGATCATCCCAAGCACAAGCGTGAAGATCGCATTGATGCCAAAGATACAAGGCAACAAGCGTCCCATACCCCAATCCGGCCCCCAACGTTGCACCAGAAGATCAAACAAACCGAAGCAGATCGAAGCGGCTCCTCCTGCCAGCAAGGATACACGCCACGCCCGAACCGATCGTTCTCCTCTTTGCCAATGGAGGAGGACGATACCCAATACGGAACAAAGAGCCGCCCCCCATAACCCGGCTTCGTAAGCCTCCGATGTCAGCCATGGAGTCAGAAAAGCTACGACCAACACCTTCAATCCCATCACGGGAACCGCAACCGAAACGTCTCCGCGATCGATGGCAAGAAATTGGAAACTCATGCCACCCATCAGCAATAGCGCAATCAAGGCTGGCTGCCAGATCTCGGTCCAAGCGATCACCTTGCCGCCGAATCCCCACAGAAAACAATAACAGACGGCGCTCATACAATTACAAATAAAGGTAGTCTGCCAAACATTCGTGCCCAAATCGCTCGACCGTTTGAGCAGCAAGACAGCGACGGCATAAAATAATGACGCGGCCGCTGGAAGCACCACGACGCTCCAAGCTTCACTCATCGATGCCACGTCCTTTGCTCGCTTTCCATCGCCACGTTCGACAGCTCAAACGAATACCAGCAAATTCATGCATGAACCCATTGAATCGTTGATGAATCTCGGCCCCAAGAGTGGTGCATGGCTGCGAGCGGTCGGCATCGCTTCGATCGACGATTTGCGATCGATTGGCCCGATCGATGCCTATTGTTTGGTCAAACAAAATTATCCTCGAGCCAGCCTAAATTTGTTGTGGGCTATGGATGCAGGATTGAGAAACAAGGATTGGCGTTCTCTTACCAACCATCGCAAAGAACAGCTTCGCCAACGAGTAAACCGTTTACTCTCCTAAACGTCAGCCCTCAAAGAATTCTTCGCGAATCGCTACCGACATAAGAGTTCTCTCGCCCGGCCCCAACGTGACGGATTGCCGTCGAACATTTGCCGTTTCGACACAACACATCCCATGGTATTCCTCATCGCCAAAGTCAGGCATTCGTTGCGACTTAGCGATCCATGGATTCCATACAACAGTCGATTGCGAGCCCTTTGGGCAAATCACGATTCGTCGTTTCCAAACAGGGTCTTCCAAAACAATCTGCGCATGCGTGCCAGCATAAATACGATCGGTCTCTTCTCGAAACTCAATGGCTCGCTCTTCCGCATCGCAATCTTTACCTGTTAGTTGATCCAGATACGTTGCCTTTTCTAATCCTGTTAAAAACGCCTTCGACGAATCGGCTAACAAGAAATAGGTATGGAGAGCTGCTTCAAAGGTCTGTTTTTGGAAACTCGCATTGGTCACTTCGAGTTCCAATTGAAGTTGGTCACCTAACACGAGCAAATAAACCAATGCCCATCCATCACTCTGCCATTGAAAGGTCAATCGAAGTCCGTTGCTCGCATTCTCAATCGCGCGAAGCTTCCAAGGCGTTATACGAGCCGTGCCATGCGCTGGCAAATGAGGCGCATCGCTTCGACCTCCAAACCATGGAAAGCAGATCGGTACTCCACCTCGTATCGGCTTCCCGTCCTCCAACCAGGCCTCCTGACTCATAAAAAGAATGGGTTTCGCCGACGTTTTCCGCCGAAATTCGGCAAGGTGAGCCCCTTGAAGATAGACCTTCCCAAAACATTTTGGCGAATCGATTTCGATAAATCCAAATCCATTCGCGAGCTGTCCGAACGAAACATCTTTAACGTCGGCAAACTGGCGACGGTACTGTTCGATCTCACTTGGTTCGGTCATCCAAACAACCCCATGAGTTTCAAGGAAGCAATTGCAGTAAAGATGAGCAGCAATCCATCAAACCATTTTTGAGGGACACGTTGCACACAAACGCGACCTATCAACATTCCAGCAAGAATGCAGGGTGCTAACATCCCATTTAATAGGACGCTGCTCCAGTCGATCAATCCCAAGGCCAAACTGAACGGAACCTTGAAGGTGTTTAAGGTCAAAAAGAACCACGCGCTGGTCCCTACAAATTCAAACTTCGGAAGAGAAATGGCCAGTAAATAAATAGCGATCACTGGCCCCGCAGCGTTGGCGATCATCGTTGTGATGCCGGCCAAGATCCCAATGGTCCACACGAACCAGCGTGCGTGAGGCACATTCTCGAAACACTTTGGATTCCATAATCGCAGAATCTGGATACAGGTCAAAGCCATAACAATGGTACCAACCAAGGGCTTGAATATCGATTCATCCATAACCGTCATGAGCGACGTTCCAAGGATCACACCGATAACCGCAGGAGGCATCAATCGCGCCACCTGTTTCCATTGCACATGATGCCCAAAGAATTTGACGGCGAGCAGGTCACCCACAATCAACATGGGCAATAAGATTCCGGTCGATTCTCGCGCCCCAAATACAAACGCAAACACGATGACATGCACCATGCTGACGCCGGAAAATCCACTTTTCGAGAAACCGATGCCGGCCGCCCCAAGACTCAACAAGATCAGATCGCTAGACGCTAACGAAAACCGACCTATCTGAATTGCCGAGTCACTCATGCTATCAGATCAGTCGATCCAGATCGGTTAACCCAAGCGGTTCCCGCATCGCAAAGGGTTCGCCATAACGCGTTCCAATCGATTTGCCCCAGAATGCCGCTTCATCACGAAATCGATCGATCATCGAAGGCTCTGCAGGACGCCCCTTAATAAACTGACTTTCATATGCCACGATCGAATCCCGCTTCACATCCCAATGATCCGAGATATCCACCACGAATGTCGGTGTAATCGCTAACTTCAAATGGATGCAATAGTAGTAGAAAATCCTTGACGGATGAAAGGGTTCTCCTGCCAAATCACACTTGGTCAACTTGCTCCAAAATCGAGCCGCTTCGACCAACTGCGTGGCAGCGATATGATCGGGGTGAGCATCTTCCCAATAGGGTGCGAACAACCAACGCGGGCGCGTCAAACGAAAGATTCCCGCTAATTCATGCCGTTTTTCTAGCGTCGGCTCCAAACATCGATTGGTCCATCCCATATTGTATCGCCAAGGAAGCTTTAAACATCGACTCGCAGCTTCCGTTTCCTTCTTTCGGATCGATACTGATCCATGCGGTGTCGGTTCACCGGATGTGAGATCGAGCACTCCGATGTTCCATCCCGCATCGACTAACTTGGCGATCGTTCCTCCCATCCCGAGCTCGGCATCATCGGGATGCGGTGCAATCACCAACGCATCCAAAGGACGAGATATTTCGGGCAGATCATTGAAATTTCGGGCCTGAATACCTGGCGGAAGCAGAGGAACCGACTGCATAGACACCTCGTATCAATACCAAGATTGCATCAACGGCTTGACGACCAACTCCGGAATATGAACCCGATCAGGAAGCAAGGCTAACTGCAACAAGACTTCACCAACGTCTTCCGGTTGCAAGATGCTCGCACGATGCTCCTCGGAAACGGGCGTTGGGCGATTATCCAGAATCGGTGTATTGACTTCGCCAGGGTAAACATTGGTGATGCGAATACCATCTGCAGCGACTTCATTCGACACACACGTTCCAAGTGCGGTCATGGCAAATTTGCTCGCGCTGTATGCGATGCCACCCAATGCCAAAGCTCGCTTACCGGCTACACTGGAAATGAGAATCACCAAGCCATTCTTCTTGGCTTTCATTCCGGGCAACACCGCTCGCAGGCAGTTATAAGCCCCTGTTGCGTTGATAGCCATCACCTCATCCCATTGATCGGGTTCCATCGACTGCATGCTGCGATTCTTGATGTTGACCCCAGCCGCATGGATCAGGATATCGACTTCACCAAGATCTCTTCGAACCGATTGAAAAAACGAATCGACGCTCCCGCGGTCAGCGACGTCCAAAGCGTATCCTCGGGCATCGGAACCCGCCGGCAATGACTGGAGAGCTTTTTCAACTACTTCGATTCGACGCCCACCCAAGGCAACGCGAAATCCGCGGCCAGCGTACGCTTTGGCTGCTGCCAGACCCATTCCCGTCGCGCCACCCGTAATCGCAACCACCGCACCTTGCATAGTTTTCTAATCTCTTTTCGTAGACGTCCCATCCCAACCAAGCCCCACGGACCCTCTGCCCGTCAAAAGCTTCCTCATTGTCGCCTGTTGCTCCCAAATTGCTAAGGGGTGGTTCGAATATCGCTTCCCTGCACCATTCGGCCTTCAATCCCATTACAATAGGGATGAAGTTGGTGAAAATTCATGCACATGTGACCTGGCTCATGCTCATCGATAAGGCTCCATTAGATCTTGTTGTTCAAATCGCAACCCCTGAAAACATTTGCTTTGAATACCGACTAGCAGGACCCTTGCGTCGATTCCACGCCATGACGCTCGATTTCATCGTCCGGCTTGCGATCATCCTCCTACTTTTCTTCGTGGGAATTGCGATTTCCATCGTGGCAGGGATCTCCGGTTTGGGAATTGGCGCCGGTGCTTTCATGACGGCCGGGTTATTCGTGGCCTACTTTTTCTTCACGTGGTTTTATGGACTGTTCTTTGAAGCCATGATGAACGGCCAAACGCCTGGAAAGCGTCTGGCTGGGCTGCGAGTCATTTCCGTGGATGGTCGCCCGATCAATGCAATCCAAGCGACCATTCGGAACTTTCTTCGCGTTGCCGATTTGGCTCCATTGGTTTCTCTCGAAATCCTGTCGCCAGAAATGCCTCCGGCGTACATGATTCCAACATTCTTCTTTGCGTTCGTTTCGATGATCCTTACCAAACGCATGCAACGGATCGGGGATCTCGCTGCCGGCACCATGGTGGTACTCGATGATCGTACTTGGCATCCCAAGAAGGTCGTCTTTGAAGATCCTCGCGTTCCATCCCTGGCTGCACATATTCCCATCAGCTTTCAGATGACCCGCACGATGGCGCAAACCATCGCGCATTATGTCGATCGACGGTTGATGCTATCTCCTGCTCGGCGTGCCGAACTTGCTTCGACTCTAGCGCAACCATTGCTAAAAATCTTTGGCTTTCGCGAAGATACCAGCCCCGATCTCACGTTGTGTGCACTCTACTACCGCGATTTCATGGCGATCAACGAATCCTTCGATCTTCAAGATGCCATGCCACTAGCGCGAGCGGTTGCTGAAAACTCTCCGCAGAACCTATCAGTTCCAGCAATCACTCTGGATACGGCGATCGCGCTATCGAATACTCCCATTCTCGAAGCCATCGAGTCTCAACCTGTTGAACCATCGGTGATCCCACTCTCGCAAGAAAAGGCTCCCCAGAATGAAAACGGGTGAACTCCTAGAAGAACGACAAGCTCGTTGGTCTCAACTGGAAGCCTTATGCGATCAGTTGGAATCATCGCCCCGAACACTCAAACAACATGGAGACAAAATTCTCCAGTTCTCGGCCCTCTATCGATCGGCCTGTAGTGATTTGGCGATGGCGGACATCCTCCAACTTCCTCTCACGACGGTCAACTATTTGCACCGCCTGGTCGGTCGCGCTCATAACCAACTCTATCGCTCCCAATCGTTTCAGGTTTCGACCTGGGTCGACACCATCTTCAACGTTGCTCCCAAACAGATCTTTTCTGATTGGTGCGTTCAGTTAGCGGCGATTCTCTTCTTTGGACTTTTCATCACCTGCGCCCATATGGCCGCCAATGAAGAGGCTTTTCCGGGATTTGCCGAAGCGATCGTCGGAACCGAAGCCATCAAAGAGTGCGAGAAGAACTTTGCCGATCCACCGATGGGCAATCTCGATCACTACGTCATCATGGCTGCCTTTTATATTCGACATAATACGGGCATCGGCCTTCAATGTTTTGGTCTTGGTCCCTTGATCATTCCATCGCTCTTCACTTTAGGTTACAACGCAGTCCAACTTGGAACATTGTTCGGTTATATGGCGCGACCGGAAGTGGACAGTGGTGCAAACTTCTTTCACTTCGTCACTGCCCATGGTCCTTTTGAGTTGACTGCCATCGCTTTATCGGGCGGAGCCGGTCTGCGTTTAGGCGTTGGCTTGCTCCTCACGGCTGGTTTTCGCCGTATCGATTCGTTTCGACTCCATGCCGTGCGAGCCTTGCCGGTGATCTTCGCTGCTGCCATCCTATTCTTTCTGGCGGCCTTTACCGAAGGATTCATTTCTCCTTCTCCGCTACCTTATGTGGTAAAAACTCTCTGGGCTATCGGTTCAACAGGCGCCATGCTCTTCTACTTCGTGCTTCTAGGATTTCCTTCCCAAGCCGCGGAGAGGAGTTCCTGATGCAATTCGATCGCACTCGCATCGTCATCCGCGAACGCAACTGGAACGATTTGATCGATCTCACGTTCGTCGTCATTCGCGAATATGCCAAGCCGATATTGGTTTGGGGTGTTTTATCCGCGATTCCCTTTGCCCTATTGAACGGCTTGGTTCTCGCCAAAATGCTCGATACGGATTGGATTCTTTTGGAATCTTCCTTTGGGGCAACCGAAGAGTGGCTTTATGTTCGCTATTTTTGGTCCATGACCTGCCTCGTCTGCCTTGAGGCCCCTTTTGCGATGCAAGCCCTTACCTACTTCCTAGGCCAAGCTGTTTTCGTTGATCGACCGAGCTTCCAGGATGTTTTGAAACAAGTACGATTCAGCTTGTTCAATTGCATCTTGATCCTCGGTATCTTGCGTGGCGGTCTTCTCGGATTACCGATTCTGTTCTTCGTTCCTAGTAAGACCTCCTTCGAACCTGTTCTCGAACTTCTCATGCTCGGCGCCGTTATACTGCTTGCACTGATCGCGCGAGTCTTTCGTCCCTATGCTCCCGAAATGCTGATGCTCGAAAGGAGCAAACTTCGCAAGCCTCCGAAAAGCGAAGGCATTTCCTATGCGGCTCGCAGTCGAAGCTTACACCTACCTATCGCCTCCGACCTATTTGGTCGCGCACTCTTTCTGGCGTTCGTCAATGTGGCAGGCTTTATCTCCCTTTATCTCAGCGAAAAGTTCTGCATCGGCGTTTTGCTGGGATATTGGAACTTCGGCTGGTGGGATACGTGGATTTTGTTCCCGCTAAACCTGTGGATTCTTGTCATCATGTCGACGGTTTTTCGTTTCTTGGCTTACCTCGATTCGCCGCATCCGACTCGAGGGCTGGGAAGTGGAGCTACGATTGCGAGCCGAAGCGCTTCGATTGGAGCCTTCGCCATGATGTTTCGTTTGAGAATCTCCTTGTTAGCATTGACAATGGCTCTTTGCTGCGTGTTTGGTTGCACTCCCTCCAAGCAACCGGCCACGACCGATGAGATGGTTCAACAGGCCGTTCAAGAGGGAACCCATCGAACCTGGTATTCGCCTGAGAAGAGCGATTACGTTGTTCCTGAAACGGCTCATCATGAGCAACTTGCCAATCGCTTGGATCGTACCCGGGTCGATACACCTGCGGCGCCGACACGAACCCCTGGCACCTTTCCCCGTTCGCTTGCAACCATCCTCAGATTCGTCGGTATCCTGACACTCGCGATCCTCCTTGGACTATTGATCTATTTCCTATTCTCCATTTCCAACCTCAATCTGATTCACCGGAAACGATCTCGAGCCAATGAGATCCTTCACTCCAAAGTGACCGATCTTCCGATTCCGTTGGAAACGCCTCTGGAAGGTTTATTGGCAGAAGCCGATCGGCTGCGCAAACTGGGGCAGTATTCGCAAGCCATGATCTATCTCTATGGGCACATTCTCCTCGAGCTCGATCAAGCACATTGCATACGAATTCAACGAGGCAAAACCAATGGAATGTATTTGCGCGAATTGAGAAGCCACCCTCAACTCGCTTCCTTTTCGAAACGTGTTTTCCTTGCATTCGAGTGGGTCTTTTTTGGAAAGCACACTCTTCGAGAGGAGTACTTTCAATCGATCTGGAATCAACTCGATGGTTTTCACTCCGTCTTAACAGGCAAGGCTAACGAAGAATCATCGCAAGGCTTAGCTACCGGCCAAGGAGGATCCGCATGATTCTCCGCCGACTAATTCCGTCGCTGATGCTTTCGATTCTCGTGCTGGCAGGTTGCCGCGATAGCAACTCGCCTCTCGTTGATTATGGCAATAGCTTGACGCCCAACGCGCTTGATGGCCTTTCTGTCGTCCGTTCCTATTGCGAACATGCTGGCCATAAACCCCATCGCGTTTTGGCACTATCCGAAAGAACTCGAAACCTGCACGCGATCGTATGGGCTCCCAACGACTTTGAGGTCCCCTCGAATGAAGCGATCGAATGGTTTGAATCTTGGCTCAAGGAGAAAGAAGGACGCGTTCTAATCTTCATCGGACGCGATTTCGATGCACTTTCAGCCTACTGGGAGCTCGCTGCAGTCAGACAACCCCCTGAGAATCAACCACCACTATTACTCAGTCGCGCACTCGCTGAAACCAAACATAACTGGTTACGACATAGCGATCGACAGCGATTGTGGTGTCGTTGGTTCTTTTACGATCGCAAAACAACTCCCATCGTAAGAGAACATTGGAAAGGTGATTGGACCAACCATGAATCCCTTCAAAACGCAAAACTCACCCTTCGCGACCGTATACTCCCAAGCGACGATTCCAATCCAGACCTTCAATCCAAACTTCGCTCAGAGGAGACCAAGGAAGACGATGCAGAAGAGGAAATGGATGAATCGCTCGTCGATGATGCGACACCAGAGCCCTCACATCCCTATCAATACAGCAAATTGATGGCCACTTCAGATGGCATTCCGTTTTGTTTCCGGGTCGATCATAAAGACTGGAAACAAGGCCATATCCTGGTGCTGAGCCAGGGAGAGTTGACGCTGAACTGGGGAGCCGTCTCGCCGGCAGGACGAGCCCTTACGCCCAAGTTATTTGAATCCCTTCCCGTGGGATCCCATATTGGTTTTCTCGAGTCTTCAAGCAGTCCGCTCGTGCTCAAGAACTCCGAAAATGTTCCGGGGCTTAAGGGGATTGAATTGCTAACGGTTTGGCCTCTCAACTGGATTACTTTACACGGTGTAATCTTGGGGATCATGCTTATCGTGGCAGGGATTCCGATCTTTGGTCGACCACGACAATTGCATTCTGAATCGACACAAGATTTTGGTCAGCACGTTGAAGCGCCGGAAACCTATTGGCGAAAACAGACGACCGCATGTTTGCGATAGCGGTCATTCCGGACTACTTTCTCAAAAGTCCGTCGGGACCCTCAAAGTCCATGGGCCAATACACCCATAACGCATGCCATTCAAGATCCCGCTTCGCCCTTCCCTCCAGCCCGTCAGTGCAGGCCAAGGAACTGCAGGCCAAGGAACCAACCCAACGCCTGCAGCAACAACTCAATCGGCTCCTATCTACGCTGATAACGTCGTCGCATCGGAACCACCTGTTCCTATCCAGACAAGCGATGATTCGCAAGTAAAACAAGCACCTACTAGTCAGACCTCCAAAGGAGAATCTTCTTGAGCTCCGTCGACCCCAGTCCCGATGTTGTCAATGTATCGCTTCGAACCAAAGAACTGTTCGATTCCGTCACGCAACAAGTGAGCAAGATCTTTGTGGGCCAAGATGAATTGGTCGCCACGACGCTCATTGCCTTGTTTTCAGGGGGACACGTTCTGATCGAAGGTGTTCCCGGTTTGGGCAAAACTCTTTTTGTTCGAACCTTGGGCAAAGCACTTGGATGCCAATTCGGCCGCATTCAATTCACGGCTGACTTGATGCCTTCCGACATCACGGGTTCACCGATATTCGATATGAAAACGCAAGAGTTCCGTTTTCGTCCAGGCCCAGTCTTCACGCAGTTGCTTCTCACCGACGAAATCAATCGATCTCCAGCCAAGACGCACGCGGCACTGCTGGAAATCATGCAAGAATTTCGTGTGACGATCGATGGTACAAGCCATCCAGTACCTCGTCCATTCTTGGTATTGGCTACTCAAAACCCGATCGAAAGCGAAGGAACCTATTCACTCCCCGAAGCCCAGCTCGATCGTTTCATGTTCAAGACGATCGTCAATTACCCTGACGAACAAGAAGAAGCGAGAATTCTCGAACTCCATAGCCGACAAATCGATCTTGGACAACAGTTAGATCATGAGGTCCAACAAGTAGCCACACCTGAAATCATTCTTGAGACTATCCGAACAAACGCATCGATTCGCATCGATCCGAAACTTCTCCATTACATCAATGCAATCGTTCGAAGAACTCGCGAATGGCCAACCTTTCATATGGGAGCATCGCCGCGAGCTGGCTTGGCTCTCATGCAAGGAGCTCGAACCTTGGCTGCATTCCGCGGACGCGATTTTGCAATCCCGGACGATGTGGTCGAAATTGCTCTGCCCGCGCTTCGGCATCGCGTGGTCCTCAATGCAGAAGCAGAAGTCGAAGGTCAAAAGGTAGACGACCAGCTTCAACAGTTGATACGCTCCATTGCTGTTCCTCGGATTTGATGGAGCACCCTATGATCCATTGGCTAGCCAGTCTGCCTTGGCTCCTCGTCGCTTGCATGGTTCTACCCATCGCTTGCCTGGGGCTTTTCTCGAAGACCTACCCGACCGCGCGGTGGGCATGGCCCTTTGCAGCCTTTTTCTTGCTTTCCTTTGGAGTGCTTCTCCATCCACACGCTTGGATCCCTTTAGTCTTCTTCGAAGTTCTTCTGGGGCTCATCGTCACGGTCGATTATTTTTTGTTGGCTGGCGCTTCGCACCTACGCATCGAACGTTCGATGCAACGCGCGGCATCGATTGCAGCTCCGCATCCCATTAAGCTCACGCTATGGAACAATAGTTCCTTCGGGATACGATTCGATATCGTGGATGATATTGTAGATGGACTATCTACCTATCGCGAATTCGAGTCGATGGATCTTGGCCCACGAGCCTGCAAAGAAATCCAATATTGGATCACTCCTCTCCGACGTGGTGCCTTTAATCTCGAAAAGGTTTACATTCGCTTTCAAAGTCGATTGGGATTCTGGTCCAAATACTGTTCGTATTCTTGTCCAGGGACTTTGCACGTCTATCCTGACATGAAACAACTTGCCGAGTATGCGATTCTGGCGCGAACCAATCGATTGAGCTTGATCGGCGTCCGCCAAACCCGAAAGCTAGGCCAAGACAACAACTTCGAACGCCTTCGCGACTACACCGTCGACGACAATTACAAACATATCGACTGGCGTTCCACTGCTCGCCGCCAAAAACTAACCGTCAAACAGTTTCAATCCGATCAAAGCCAACGGGTCATCTTCATGCTCGACTGCGGAAGAATGATGGCCAATGAGTCGCACAATCTTTCCTTGCTCGACCACGCCTTCAACTCGATCTTAATGCTGAGCTACGTGGCCCTGCATCAAGGAGATTCGGTAGGATTACTCTGCTTCTCGGATACGATCCATGAATTTGTTCCCCTTCGAAGCGGCCCAAGCCAGATGAACCGTTTACTCCATGCTGGATTCAATCGATTTCCCAACATGGTTCACTCGCGTTTCGACGAAGCATTCCTTTATCTCTCAAAGCATTGCCGTCGTCGGTCGCTAGTGGTGTTGGTCACCAATGTTATCGATGAAGTGACCTCGAATCAGATTACCAGCTATCTAGCAAATCTCAGTGGAAAACATTTACCTCTACTAACCCTTCTGCGCGATCACCGCATCTTTGACTTCGCGGACAATCCTTCCAATGATGACCAAGTTTTGTATCGAAGCGCAGCTGCTGCACGAATTCTCAATTGGCGTCATGAAGTAATGTTCAAACTTCACAATGCCGGTGTACTTGTCGTCGATGCCTTCCCCGAACAATTGACAAGTCCTTTGGTCAATCAATACCTCGAGGTAAAAGCCAAACACATTCTTTAAGCAAACTCGATGGGATCAGAACTCATAGGGCAATGCTGGGCTCCATTCTCCACGGTGGCAAAACTTCAACGCTAGGACGATAGTGTGATGTTGGTGGTGCAGGTATCTGAAGTCGAAACTCAAAGCCTCGACGCGATGGAACGCTAGGCGATGGATAATGCTCTTCCATCGGACAAGCAGGTTTGGAAGCGAGAACGCATTTGCGAACTTCGCGTTCTAAGACACTGATCCGATCCTGAAATCGTTCGATATCATGTCGCAATCGCGAATCTTCATGCAAGCTATGTCGCGATTGCACAACCTCAATTAGCCTTCGGTTCAGACTTTGTACTTCGTGCAAAGAGGCTTCCAGCCGCCAAGCATCGGCATCGGCATACAATGCCTCTTTTACCTCGCCAACAGCATGCACTAAAGAATGCGCGATTTGATGGGAATACCCATGGCATTCGAGATAGTCCAATCGTTTCTCAATGCTCTTGGCATTATCAAACAGAACAGTCACAGGTCCTTTCGCTCGATTCCAGCGATTTGCAGCTTCCGCATTATCGGACCCGAAAGTGCACAGCCAAACGATTCCCAATACCGGAGCAATCAATGCGAATGCTCCCCTTGTCTTCACGATTCCCATTTCAAACTCCCCTGCAAGCGAAACCGAATATTGCCTTTTTGAAGTTGCGCTTTCGAGTTTTTTTGCAACCCGACGCGTACGATTTGAAGTTGCGCTAGTCAGAGATCGGCGGGCTTTACCTCTCCGAACTCTAGTTGGCGCAACTTCAAAACACTTCCTTCGGAAACCAATACTCAAATGCTGTGCCAATGGAAGAGTCTTATTCTGTGCAGGGGAAAATGGTCCTCTATTACAAGGCGAACTTAGGAATTAGAAGCATCTTTGCACGGTTATTCGGCACTCACTCTCTTTCAAGTACCGTACCTTTCAAAGCATTGGCAAAAAGCCCCGTTTGATTGCGTATTCGATTGGATACTCTCGGTATCAAAGTGAGGACAACGCTTCTCGCTCTTCATTCACCGCCTTCAAGATGCCTTCCACGACAAGCCGCGATTGAATTCCGCTAATCGATGCGTGCACAATGTCCTCATCATTAACCAAAATGATTGAGGGAAAAGCACCCAGTCCTCGCATATTCGAATAGGTACGAAGATCTCCTACAACCAACACTCGAAAAGGATGATTCGAGCTTGTTTTCCATTTCCGCAATGTTGCGAAATCCTGCCGGAATTCGGGGGGCTCTAAGAGAATCGTGACAAACTCCCAGTCCTTTCTTTTCCATTCTGGATAAAGTTCAACAAGGGTATCAATCATCTCCATACAGGGTGGACTTGTATGGCCCATGCAATAATAGAGCTTCCACCGTTTGTTATTCGAACGCTCTTCACCAGGCTCGAGCGAAATGAAGTCAGTGATCATTAGCCCAAACGTAGATGTACCTCCAAGCGCAAAGCGCACTCGGCTTGCGACTTCGCTTTCTTGCGATGCTCGCATCGCTTCAAGAATGGCATGAAAACGCTCATCATTATTAAGATTGTTTAGTCGATTCGAACGGATCAATCGATCGACGTCGTAAAAGCCGTTGGCTTGAGCAACACGAATCGCTTCAAGAGCATCTTCCAGATGCCGCGTTTCCGCTAAGACACAAGCTTGCTGAAACAGTGCTTCACTCGCAAAAAAACGGTCTTCATCTTCAAGAGTCATTGGTTGCAACTGCATTTTGTCCCGAATCTGATGCCCAGCCTCTACGAACAACATTTGCGATCGTGCGACGTCTTTTCCCATTGAACGCAAAGCTTCGCCAAAGGTCTCATTGGCAGGAGAAAGCATCGGTGATCTTGGATACCAATTTTCGATCGGATCCCCACCCACCATGAGCGGATACATCGTCTTTGAAGTGGAATTGATAGTTCCAGTCCGCTCCAGCTCTCGTGGAACTCCACGCCTCGCTTGGCGTGGTTGCTTTCCACATCCAATGACCAACGAGATCGCGACCAAACTTAGCATCGCGAATGAGCTTGAAATACCCAATGACGAACGTGAATCGAATCGCGACAACCCCAAACCATCAAAAAGGTTTCTCAGAAAAATGTCACGTATCATGAGATTTTAGTTGACTCCCCCCTCTGGTAAGTGCTACTTTGCTGGTTAACCCGCCCTTGTCGCGGTTTTAGCGACGCATAACCCCCCCAAAGCCGATCTACTTCTTGCCTTCTTAATCTTACCGATTTTCTTTCCTGACCCCAGTCAAGAAACTGGTTCGACCTTGTGGGCCCCTTCCTTTTTACTAGGAGTTTCGGAAATGTCTCGCATTCGTACCGGATTCACTCTCGTGGAATTACTGGTGGTGATTGCCATCATCGGGATCTTGGTGGGCCTTTTGTTGCCCGCCGTCCAACAAGCTCGCGAAGCAGCGCGACGCATGCAGTGCCAAAACAACATCCACAATTTGGCCATCGCAATGCACAACTACCATGATACCTTCAAAGCGTTTCCCGCTGGGGTAACGGCGTGGAGAACCATCGGAGTTGGCGCTACAAACACAAATGCTGGAACCGACGGTACGGCCAATGGGCAGTTCTACGACGGAATGTGGAGTTGGCCAGCCTTCGTTTTGCCCTTCATGGAGCAAACCGCCCTGTACAACCAACTCAACTTTAGTCAGCGTCCTTGGGTTGAAGAACGCGGTGACGCATGGTTTTATACGACTGGCCCTGACGCAACGACTGCAGCTCAGTTCAACAAAGCTCAATGCTCTTCCATGCCACCAACCTTTTCGTGCCCAAGCACGCCACGAATCGGCTCCCCCGGCATGTACAAAGACTATGCAATGAATGCTGGACAGGGCCAATCGACTGCAGCGAACCCACTGCCTGGTGGCACCAACCTAAGCTCGTGCTGCACAGAACGAGCCACTGCAGGGAATGGGATAGGCTTCAAAGCCAGCTACGTTCAGATGGCATGGATCACTGACGGTACTTCCAATACGTTCATGATTCTTGAACAAGCTTCAGCCATTCCCAAGTGGAAATACCCAACCAACCCGTTCATCTGGACGAATCACCAGTCCCAAGGTTTGGCCCTTTCCAATCAAGCCGACACGCCGTTCCCACCCAACATGGATCCAATCTTCCAAGTTTCCCGTGTTGGCAGCCCTCTTTCCAATGGGGTAGGAATCGGACTTGTTGGTCGGAATACACGAAGCTGGCATACCGGCGGCATCAACACCGCCAATTGCGATGGCAGCGTGCGTTTTGTTCCCAACACAGTAGCGACGATTCCTTGGCGAGCCATGTTCACTCGAAATGGCAACGAAGTAGTTACCGTGGAAAACTAAGTTGATTTCAACGTCCTGTCGGGGCTTTCCGAAGCAATTCTGGAAAGCCCCATTTTGGAATCATTGGATACAAGGCTCCGAACCTTGTACGTGGATCAGTTTTCAAATTCAACCCACTCGGATAGGAAACCGTATGTTCGCATTGAAATCGCGAGTCCTTTTGGGATGCCTTGCTCTTTGTATGATAGCGGTGACGGGATGCGGTGATAATGGACCCAAGCTCTATCGGATCAAAGGTACAGTCACACACAAAGGGAAACCCGTTCCCAACTTGATGATTATTTTCAAACCCTTAGATGAGATGACCAAAGCCCAGGCCACCGGCTTTACCGATGCCAATGGAAAATTTGAGCTAAAAGTAGCTTACGATAACCCAGGGGTATTTCCCGGTGAGCATACAGTGATTGCCCACGATCCCTTGATTGACGTTGGAAGCAAGACGAGCACCGAACCCGACTATTTGGCCGTCATCGCAAAATTCGGTCCAGGTCGTTCGCCCATGAAATACGACGTTACCAAGAATGAATCCAACCTCGCACTCAATCTTGATTGACCGCCTGACGTCTTAATGAATTCCCTTTCCTCCTGGACCGTATTCGCAACCTTCGCAACCAGTCTTGTGGTTGCTTTCCCAATCGGATGCGGTCCCAAACGCCCTCGAATTCACTTGGTGGAAGGAGTTGTCCAACAGAACGGAGAGCCTGTTGCCAATGCATTCCTCCACTTTGCCCCAATCAAAGCTCGCGGCGGACTAACCGCGAGTGGCCAGACGGATCAAGAAGGAAAGTTTGTCCTTTGGACAGGTTGTTCGGAAGGCTGCGCCGCCGGGAATTATCGAGTCACCATTCAGCGAATGGCCTCACCGCTGGAACCATCATCACATGTGATTCCTTCACCAATGGTTCTCAAAAAAGAGATCCACATCGATCGCGATCAGCAGAATCTTATTCTCGAGATATCTCAAGACTAAGCGACATTGCCCCTCCCACCGAAAACCATCCAGGGAACACCATGGGATTGTAGGCACTTTCCGACTATCATGGGACGAGCAGCGCGTTGGAGCCCTGACCGAGGAACATTACCCCTGAATCAAAGGGGATGACCCAATCCATCAGATGCTGCTTGTGAAATCCCTTGCGAGTCCGTGGTCCCACAACTTCTCATGAAAAACTCTCGTGATTCGATTTGGGCGATTCTGGATCAAGGAGTCCTAAGTGGAACGCGCTTCCTCACCACATTTCTTTTGGGAAAGTTTGCAGTCGATGGTGAATTGGGAATCTACTCGCTGGCGTTCTCACTGCTGATTCTGTTCACGACGATTCAAGAGTCCCTCATCACCACTCCCTATCAAGTCTTTTTCCCGAGAGAAGCCAAGTCCGATCAATCGCGGCTAGGTGGCAATCTTCTTGCAACTGCAATGGGACTTGCAATCTTAGGAGCTATGGTCCTACTCGGCTGGTATTGTCTTCAAAATTACCTGCCCATGACCACCGATCTCAGTCCTGTCCTAGTTGCTCTCGGCCTTTCATTGCCCTTTCACTTATTTCGCGAGTTCATGCGCCGATGGCAATTTGTCAATCGTCGAATCAAAGCCATTGCATGGATGGAGATTGGATTTTCCATTCTCCAGGTGGCAGGTCTGATCGCCTTACTAGGTACGCAGCAACTTACCGCGAACTTTGCCATCGGTGTCATGGGAGTCGCCAGCCTTGTGTTTTCACTCCAATGCATCTACTCCTATCGACAGGAGTTCTCCGTTTCCAACGACACGCTCAAGCATGATGCCTTGCGAACGATGCGATATGGGCAGTGGATCGTTCTTAGCAACCTATGCGCTGTGGCGCAAACCTATTTCCCGAACTGGTACTTAGCTTCTAGTCGCGATCCTCTTCGCGACGCCGATATCTACACGGTTTGTTATACGATTGCCCTGCTTGCCAATCCATTTTTGTTGGGTGTCAGCAGTCTGCATGGCCCCCAAGCATCGCGAGCCTTCGTCGAACATGGAATGCTTGGCGTGCTCAAAACAGTTATCCGAAGCTTAGCGTTGATTGCATTCGTCCTCGGTGGATATACCCTTGCGTTATCCCTGATTGGCGAACCGCTGGCGGTCATGATTTTTGGCGAAGATTTTCAAGGGCAACGTTGGCCCATCTTTTGGCTTTCTCTTGCTGTTCTCTTTCAAGGCATCAGTTACATTGCAGCCAACGGTCTTTGTGCCGCCAATCATCCTCATCTGGATTTGTGGGCCGCCGCTATTGGCCTCGTCGTTTCGATTGGCTCAACGCTTCTTTTGCCATCCAGCATCCTGACAACATCCATAGGATTTTGCTGTGGTGTCGTCGCCATGGCGATCTTTCGATTGTCGGCACTATATTGGCTTCAGCGAAAGCTGCAAGCAACTTCACTCTAAAGGCTTTCACGTCGCATGCTGGTCGATGCCTGCACGGATTTGCCACCCATGAACAAGGGTGTCGGAAGCCAGCTTACGTTTTCCGAGTGCACGCTGATCGATACCGTCACAAAGGATCCTGCCGAAGTGGACGTGATCGATGGGGAAATGGTGATCTGCGATCCAACAATACTCGATCCTTCCAGCAAATCCTCAAGTTCATTAGTCACCGATTGATTGGTAGCGTTCGGTAACGTTGCCAGTCGGGCTCCTTCGCGCGAAATATTGGTCAACAACTGTTTGACCATCGTCATTCGCCCCATCTCAATCAATCCCAGCGAGAAGAGAATCATGAGAGGAGCCACCAAGGCAAACTCGACCAAGGCGGCCCCTTGACGATCTCGCGTTTTCGTTCGATTTACCCTACGTTTTACTTTATTAGCCTTCAACATGATCAGCTCTTTCTTCATACTTGCGTTACGGAAAGTAGTGAAGACATTCCCATACGAACGATTAGTGAACAAGGACAACTGGCGAATAGACGTGGCTACTCCATGACCGCGATGCATCTCCCGGTACGACGTTACGGATGATGACAGGAGCAGGTTGCACCATCACATGCTTCGACTTCATTGGTCCGGTGAGTCGAACGGCCATGATGCGAACGCCAACCCATTTCTTGATCTTGTACATCGCGTTGTTTCCATTCATGCTGACCGTCGAGAAGACCGGTATGATCCGTACTTGGCCGATGATCGAAGTTAATTCATCTTTGACGCCAGCGCTGATTCCGGTGTCTCCATTCAGGGTCATTTCCCCCAGCGCATCGAGAAGTAGAGGCTTTCCAAGATCCACAAGATCCTCGGCCGATATCCCATGGACGATCTGCCTTGCGATGTCGGCGGTGCTGTTGTTGGCTCCACCGATATCAACCGTTCCACGATTTCCAGGCGATCCAGTCCCTTGTGGGTAAAGATTTACCTCTTTGATACCATCGGTGCCTGACACAACCGATCCGGTCGCTGAATTCACTCGATAACTATCCGTTCCTCCACCATTCATCAAATCATTCCAGGTGGTTTCGTCGAGCGCGAAAGGGAGGATATCCAGGGTATCCCCGCAACCTCCACTCGGAGAATTGAATCCTCGAACTTGAGTGGCAGTGGCTGCCGTTGCTTCGGCTGTTAACTCGTGGCCGTTCTTGCCAAAGATCCTGGCAAAGAAGTAAGGTACTTTACCATTCGATTGTTCCGTCCTTCGAATAACCACCTTGACCGCGCGATACGGGTTATTGGGGTTGGTTGTGAGCGAGGAACCAGCTTCGAGACTTGGCAAATAGCCTACCGAGATGTCCTGACTCGTCGACAATGTTGGAGAGGCATTGCAGACGCGATTCAGCGTCGCTGCCTGAGAGGTGGTTGTGACCACAGCACTGGTCATCACCCCTTCGTTTTGTCCTTGAATTGAAGAATCAAGAACCTGCCAGGCTCCTGCCAATGCAGCAGAGTCAGCGGTACGTCGCAGTTCGGATTTCGAAGCTGCGAGGTACCCGATGTCGACCGAGAAGGCCAACATTCCTATCAACACCGTCATCAAGAAAAGGGCGAGGACAATCGCAACACCACGCCGGCGTTTATGGTTTCTCATGACCCCATACTTCTTGCCGTTCGGGTAGTGAACCATGATCCTCTCCTTTTTGCAGTGTTAGATACGAGCGATAGTGAAGGAGCAACGACTGATTAAGACAAATGAGAAAGCAAACCACGAAGGTTAATCGACACTTAGATTGAGCTCTTGCTGAACGATCGAGCCGTTATCGAGGTAGTATCGCACACGAAGCAATTGAAGCGACTCGACTCGATTGCCACCAAAACCCACGCCTGCCCACTCAGCGGATTGCGTTGGACTGTAGCCACCCAAATCCGATACGGGCGTCTGCTGAAACTTGACAACGGTGGAGCCTCCACCGAATGTACCCCATGACGTACTACTCCCGTCTTTAACAGCAAAATAGAGACGCCCGGAATGGATGGCCATCATCTGAGTCCAGGTTACCGTCTCGCCATATTGCGAAAGGTTGTCTCCGTTCTCGCTCAAGGAATCTTCCGTGATCGAGTCTCCAACGAGAGCTTTCGTCTGAAATCCACCGGAAGAAAAGTCAGGACGCTGTGCGTGGTTGAAGTCCACACAAAAATGTTCGTTGTCCAGACTGCCAGTGGGACTCATCCAGGTACTAAATTGAGGAGAATCGAGCAGAGGCTCAGGATCACCAAGCACTAGTCGCCAATCTTCTTCGACCCGCAATATTTTCGGGCTCTCAGCTTGAATGCACTGCACAAAACCGCTGAAGAGCAAAAGAGCTACGACGCAACGCTTGGCAGTGCACATTTTGATTTCTCCTCACGCTTGATCGACTGAAAGGTGTCCAATTAAAAACGTAGGTTTATTCTTCGCGGCATGTCGAGAATTTTTGAAAAGAATTTCATCTTGTTCTCGCGTCTATGGATTCACCAAGACTTCGCCAATGCGCGAAAAAGATCTCTTTCCGAACCACTCTAGGAAAATGCTCCGCGATTCCTATGGGACATCTAAACCGGTTGTAACGATTCTCATGGCCAACGCGTTTGTAATTGGGACTTCAAGATCCGAATAAAGCATCCATCAGGTGCATTGCGGATCGTTCCACATCCGTTTCTTGTGGGATTCTCTACCGAATCGACTTGCATGATGTAATCTTTTCCAGCTGGAAAGAAGGTAGCGATTGCAACACCAGCCACAGCAACGGACTTCGGACAATGAAACGAATGATTCGTGAGGCAGTGAATTAGGGGATTGAGCGATGGCGGGAACGAATGTGACAAGAGTGCTCGATGTAGAACGCGATTTTCCATTGGAAAGCCTGTTCTTTTCCACGACGGATGCTCATGGGATCATTCTCCATGGCAATCATCTATTCACGGAGATCTCGGAATATACTGAGCAGGAATTGATAGGGGCGCCTCATAGTATTATTCGCCATCCGGATATGCCCCGCGCTGTTTTCCAGCTGTTATGGGACACAATCCGCGCTCGAAAGACCATCGCGGCCTATGTAAAGAATCTCTCCAAGAGCGGTCGTTATTATTGGGTCCTTGCACTCGCAATGCCTTGTCGCGATGGGTACCTATCCATTCGCCTGAAACCGACGACACAGCTCCTTCAAGCCGTTCAAACCATCTACGCTCGATTGCTCTTCGTGGAGCGAACAATAGAGGTTGAACCGAAGCAACGCAAAGCCGCGATCGCAGCGTCAACAGAAGAATTAGGAAAGCTCTTGGATAAACACGGCTTCCGTTCATACGAAGACTTTATGCTTCATGCATTGTCCGCAGAAATGGCAAGCCGTTACTCCAAAATGAAAAAGCGAGACTCACTCCGCAACTGGCGAGGCGATCCATCCAACAAGTACGCGATGGTTCTAGATGACTGTGAGGCCCTCGATCAAAAACTGATGAATGCTTATTCTCGCATCGAAGAGTTCAAGTCAACCAACCTAGCCCTTATGGATCGTTCGATTTCAATTCTCTCCATGGCAGAATCGATTCGCACCCTTTCTCTCAATGCAACCATTGCGGCAAGCAAACTTGGAAGCAAAGGAGCAACGCTGCAAGTTGTTTCGGAATCATTGGGCTCTGTCTCGGATGACAGCCAAGAAGCGACCAAGCAATTGGCTTCACGCATGAAGGCTTTGGTGACGACCCTCGATCGTTTGATCTTCGACCTCGCAGCAACCAAATTACAAAGCGAAATATCGCTTCAATTCGTAGAGGAAATCCTCACTCTTCCCGAACACAAACATGACTACCGCCTCGAGCGAAGCCTGACGACTCTCTTCGAAGAAATGACCGGGCGAATGGATGCTGTATTCACGCATTTGAGCGAAGCGGAAGAAGGCATGTATGATCTCCAAGATCGCGTCAATCGCCTAGCTCGCAACAACAAGACACTGCGATTCGTTCAATTCGCGGGCGAGAAGGAAGCTGTAGCTTGGCCCGATACCGAATCGTTTGCAGAAGTCTTTAAGCAAGTACGATCCCAAATTGATCGTACCAAATCAGAATGCGATTTCCTTGCACAATCGCTGAACAATTCATTCAAAGAAGCCAAAGCCCTCAGCGAGAGTCGACGAAACTTCTTGCCGCATCTAACTTCACTTCAACAATTTGTAGCACAGAGCGTTTGCTGAGAAACAAACCTAAGAAGCAACGATCTCGATCAAAATGGCGATTCCGACTAGAGCTATTCCCGATCGCGATCATCTTGCGATCACTTGAAGAGATCCAATACTTGCTTCTTTTGCTCCTTCTTCGTCGAGTCAAGAATCTTTTGTTGCTCGTCGACGAGATCACGAACCATATCGATTAGTTCATTGAAGTCCTGAATATCGATCATGTTCTGAAGGACGTCGCGCAATCGTACAAGAATATCATCCGTGGCATTCAAGGAATCTTGGATGGGCTCACGGATCTCACTTCCCGACTCCAATTGTTCCACCTTCTTCAATGCTTGGTGAAGCAATGGATATCGATCGGAACAGATCAACTCAATCGGACGCTGAACCTTTTCTACCAGACGCTCTCGCCGATCCTTTGCGTCAACCTTATTGTTCACAAGTTCCAATGCGATTTGCCCTATTTCGCGAGCAATGCCTCTTAACTCCCCTTCCGACTTGGATGCCTGCATAATCGACTGCTGAACACGCAAGATTTGAAGACGAGCTTCCGACTGAGTGGAATCATCGGAATCGTCGCCGGCCGACTCTTTCCGATCGCTCGCCTTTAATTTGCCCAGCAATTCTCGCATCTGGCTCATTTCACTAATAACTTGTTCAAGCCTTACCCGCATCGCCAGCTCTCGCTTCTCCAGAAGGATAATAAGAGCTTGAGGCGTTACAACGGCGAGCTGAATGGGGGCCGCGCGTCCCACATGTTGCTGCTGTCCCAAATCAAAATGGTCGGTACCGGATACCGTAAGAGCCAGAGTCGATTGAAATCGAATTGGCCATTGAGACGATTCCGCTAGCGAATCCAGGTCGAGGTATGATCGGGTTTGCCCATCCTTATCCATGACAAGGGGTTGCCGCAACACCGGAGACTCATTGGCTGTAAATTCGATGGCGGCCTCTTTGACTCCATAGTCGTCCTGAAGCGTCGCCTGAATCGGAATCGTTGCGTTAGGCGTGACCGCAGTGCCAATTCCATGCAATACCATGTCAACCTTGGGAACATCGTCCATGATGACACTCAAAACGTAGCTTTGAATGCGATCAGCACAAAGCCCTTCTGCATCCCACAATAGAAACTCAATGGTGGCATTCTGTGTCAACGAGTTCGGCTTCCAAACCTCAATTTCAAATTGATCTCCTTCAACGTCTAGCGTTCCTTGGGATCGCTGCGGTTCAGAGTCATTCGTTGTCGTAATAACATAGTCGATGCGACTAAGTTGCCTATTGGCTTTTGCCTTAAAGACCACTCCCGAACCCTGTGGCAGACGAAGCCCGTTCTTGAACTCGAGCTCTTCCGAAAGATAATTTCCCGAAGTTGTACTCTGCAAATACTTCGGATACTCCACAGACAATCGGACCTCTTGCACGATGGGACTATCCACCAGCAACACCAAATGCCTTGGCAATTTCAAATCTTCTGCAATGACGGTGAATTGCATGGGCTGATCCATAGACTCAAGCGGAGGCCCCTCCAAAACGAATGCTTCGTATTCTGACTGATTGGAGGCTAGGCGTCGCAAGTTCGCTCGGCCCGATGCACCATCTTCAGAACGATAATAGATCGAACAATATTCAGGAGTCTTCGGCGCCGATCTATCCGCCAAGACTTTTAATACTCCTGCCTGGCCCCGAATGATCGTTGTTTGTTGGTCACGAAACGGTCTCATGTAGCGAGCGGCAACTGTCTGGCCGGCAAATGTTGGAATACTAAACTCGATTCCCTCTACTTCCAGCTTCACCGATCTCGGCCAAGGTTCAGCCGACAAGGCCAAGAATCGTTTACTCCAATGCCAAACCCACCCTGGCTGAAACACGCTCGCAAGAATACTGAGGATCGTTACACAGAGCAAAATCCATGACTTCCGACGGAGTGGCTTCCAGTCGATGACTTCATCTACAGGAAGTGTTTCGACGGCTCGATAAGCCTGGTGAAACACATCTTCCATCATAGCGCGATGGATTGAAACCGTTTCACGGTCTGCATACTCGCGTGGATTGGTATGAGCCAAAACGGAAGTGCTTAGGAGTCCTTTTAACGCCGGAAATGACTGCTCAATTCGTAGTGCCAATGAACTTTCAGGCCAATGCACCAACCACTTCAGAATACCAAGTTTGAAAAACAGAAAGGCGGCCCCACCAAGTGTGAGCACCAGCATCACCATGCGGGCGAAGCGTGGCGACTCATTTGCCCCCAAGCGAATAGGGACGTAATCCATCAGTCCAAAAAACCAGAAGGCAGCGATTGCAAACAACGCTGCCACAACCACACCCTCAAGCAAGACATACTGATGAATCAGTTTTCGAAGCCGCTCGATCGGTCGCAACAAATCGTTCGGTATTGGTTCTTGCTTGCGTGCATCCACAGCCATCTTCTCCTTAAGGCTCGCCATCTTAACAAATCTCCCTCCCCCCGCCAACTACAATACATGCCACCCATCTAATGTTGACAACCTGCGGATGTTGCGTAGAATTTGGGGGAGGAGTAAGCCATGGCACAAGCACCGAAACGTTCTGAACAGTTTCCGCCCAATGAGATTTCGATTGCACACTGCACTCAGCGATGTGTGCGGCGAGCCTTTCTTACGGGAAAGGATTCGGTCTCGGGTAAGAATTACGAATACCGGCGAGAGTGGATTCGTCGAAGATTGGAGTTGCTCGCAGCGACTTTCGGAATCGACGTTCTTAATTATTCCGTCATGTCCAACCACGTGCATACCATTCTTCGGACAAGGCCGGACGTCGTGAAAGCCTGGGATGATGAAGAGGTGGCTCGACGTTGGTTGCAACTCTTTCCTGGTGAACGACTTGAGGATTTTCTCGGGACGCCAACTCAACAGGATATTGCCCAAGCCATTGCGGACGCCAAGCAGCTTACGAATGGCGAACTCGGTTGTCGAACATTTCTTGGTTTATGCGAGCCTTTGCCGAACCCATCGCACGACATGCAAATCGAGAAGATGAATGCACTGGAAGGTTTTGGGAAGGACGTTTTAAGGCTCAGAAGATTGTCGACGGAGGCGGGGTTATTGGCATGCGCTATGTATGTGGACTTGAATCCAGTTCGAACTGCTTTGGCTAAGAGTCCCGAGCAGTCGAGGTTTACATCTGCATTTGATCGAATTCAGGCCAAGAAAGGAAAGCGAGTCACTCCGGCATCCAAGCAGTTCTGGGAAGACTTTTTGAATGAAGAGCAAGTGGCATCCAAGTTAGAGGAAGCTATCGCTGCCAATCGACGAATCGAAGCGGAAGAATTGAAAAAGCAGCTAGCATCGCTGCGATCATCGAAGAAAGGCAAGAATCGCCAACTTCAAATGGAAGTGGGTTCGTGGATGGCACCTTTGCAGATTGATGAACGAGGCAAGCCTGGTCCTCAAGCCAGCAGTAGCGGCGTGCGTGCAAGCGACAAAGGATTCCTGAATATGAGTTCGGACGAGTATCTTACGCTGCTCGATTGGACTGGGCGTCATAAGCAAGAAGGGAAGCGGGGAGCATTCCAGAGAACCTAGCTCCGATTCTCGAACGACTTGGCATTGAAGGATCGATGTGGTGCGATCTAGTGTGGGAGTATACGAAGTACTTCGGGCATTCACGAGCCGCCGGTCACCCATCGAGCCTGAAGAAGGAAGCTCAGAACAACAATCTCGCATGGATCCGCGGGCAAAGCTTTCGGCCATTTGCTTTCCTTGCCTGATCCGTTGCAATCTTCAACTAGATCAAGGGCAACAACGCCCTCAGTTGGCATGAATCACAAGCCAATCCTCTGAGGCTCTCTAGCCGCGCTCTTACACTGCAATTCCGCCGCAAAAAAGCCGTTCCCTTGCCGAAAAATCTCTCCTCTTCTCTGCAAACGGCCGCCGACCACGTCCTAATGCCCTCATTTAGCCACCGACAGCCTGCAATGAAGGTTCTCTCTAGCCCTTTGCCCATCTGAAAAACGTGCCAAAAGGCAAAAACAAGCGAAGTTGCGCGTCAAATATAGATGGGTGGCATCTATTGGGGTGGGGATTAGGGGGCGGAGGATAAACGGACGGAGTCGCGTTGGACCGCGATGCGAAGATAGTGGTCGAGATATGCGTCGCGAGCATGAGGGAGTGACTCACGAACGCCGGGCGGAGAGACTGCCCGCTTTGGCACCCCACGCTGACACCTCTTCGAGATAACTCTTGAAGACATGACGGGAACGGTCGCTATGGGACAGCAAGAAATTCACCCAGGCCCACGCGTCACTGTACTTCCTTGCATCCATTTGCTGCGGAGTCAAACATAACTCAACTCTTCCATCGGGGGAACATGCCCCAACTTCGCTTGCCAGATCGCAATCGGCAAATGCACTGAATGATTGTCGCGAGATCCTGGCTCGTTTTCCAAGTATTCTGCTATCCCTTCATCAAGCCACAGAGGAAGTTTCGCAAAGCGATCCTGCAAAAGCGCATGTGTACATTCATGCCTGAGATCGATCAATGTTCGCTGTGCTGAAAGGCAAAGACTATCCCAGGTCCACGATCTTGAATGTAGAGAGCTCGCCGCGTTGGCAATTGGGGAAAATAGTGCTTGATGTACTTTTGGTAATCTGATTCGGTTTGCAATATCACCAAGTGAATCTTGTCGACTTTGCACTCAACGCCCAAGGCCGTTTGCAAATCATCGCGAAGTTGACTTAGCTGCAGAGTATTGTTCACACTCTACCGCGATCGACATCACAATGAAAGTGAAAAGGACCGACCACTCGCTGCACAGGCCATTGCGACTCTTGCCCTCGAGCCACTTCAATGAAACCAGACGAGAATCTGCATGAACCAAACGAGCAGCACCGGGCAGTAGCGGCGAAGCAGCCACGTCCTTGTATTGCATCGATCCACATCCATGTAGCCCTTTCCATACGTTTTCTCGTACGAGTTGATTGCGGAGTTTAGAAACTTCGTTCGGCAGGTCAATAGATCTCGAATGCTCGGATGACTGCCATAGCATCGTGATTGAGATCGCTAACGTACCGTCATGAGAGACCTTTCCAACATGACGCGTGATCGAATCAAAATGCTTGGACTCGTGCTGCTATGCGCGAGCCTAACCTTAGCCATCCTCTTGCCTGCTATTGGCATACAAAAGGTTGAAAGAGATGGCATTCTTCTCAATAATACCCGTGAAGTTGGAATTCGCGTTCGCAACCTACCCGTTTGGGTCGTCATGACGGGCTCAGGATTGGCGGATTTGCTTTGTGGATTGCCGCCGATTTCTTGCGTAGCGATGCCGCTCGACCACAGCGGAAACGATAGCTATTCTCAAACACATCCGCTAGCTAGCAAAACAACTGAAGCTACTATTCTCGATCACCCTCAGGAAAAACCTAGTTCTTCAACGACCACTTCCTCGCCTTCTTCGACTGCGCCATTCTGCATCGCTGGCCACCGTTGGATCGCTAAGAGTTGATCCCAGACGACCTCTTACCATATCCTGACGCTGCACCACACTTCCTCTCGACATGTAATCGAAATCGTATGGTGAGCAGCAAAGCGTGCACCCTTGGAAGGAGAATGCACTTCAACAGCATTAATCCCGCAACAAACCTTCGCACCATGACGAGTTCCTCTTCACCGAACTTGGGCATCGACAGATACTCGGCCTCGTCATTGATATCGGTACTTCAAGGAATTCCATTTAGTGAATTTGTATGGATTAAGTCGTATGTGGGCCTACGAAGCGACCCTCACTACGCTAGCATTCGGCGACAAAGCCCGAAGTTCACCGAGAACAGTGGAATTGAAATGGCACTCTAATTCCTCGAGGCATTCGGCCGCTTTTACACCGTCGAGCACTCGATGATCGGACTGCAATGTGACCACACAGTGATCATCGTGATCCAAGGGTGAATAACTTAGGCTTGTGGTGGCGACGAGCGGATGCTCGCGATTGGTTGCTTTCATACCGGCCAAGCTAGAAATCGTAAAAGTTCCAATCGTTTTCGCCCGCTTTCGACCCCATAGATGCATCAAAAGATTCCAGCCTATGCGACGCAGAGGCCATGGCAAATAAGCTGACCAGAATCCATCGCGAAAGACATCTCGTATGTCCCCTGTCTTAGATTGGTCAAGGTAACCTTGAATTTCGACGAGCGATTTCGTTTCAGGCGATGCAACGCGGCAAAAGATCAATGAATCCTGGCCTGTTTTTTGATTGCGACGATGAACACTTACAGAAGCCACGGAGCATGGATACTCATACAAATACCCCATTGGCAAGGTCATGTACAATTGACGGAGCACAGGCTGAGCATGGCTGACCAACCCCCAACCTCGCAAGAAAATGGCTGTCCATGAAATTCGAGGCATTGCATGCCGACGTGCTTCCGCCAGTTGGCTTAGGTCAAAATGGCGGTCGATGGGGAAAGCAGGAATCGATCTTGCTGCATGCAAGATTTCTAAGATGATTCTACGCTCGACTGGAAATGCTATTATCTTGCCTTTGGACATTTCTCAACGCATCCATTCATCGAGCTCGGCTAGACTAAACTGTCAGGTGTATTAAATGAAAATCGACCAACTGAGGCTAGATCAAAATGATTCGCTGGCTCGTTGAAGTCCCTTCCAAGCTAGCGATAGCAATGGTCCGATTTTATCAGTGGGGAATCAGCCCTCTATTGGGAAAGAACTGCCGTTATCTTCCGACTTGTTCGGAATACTATATTCTCGCCGTTCAGAAATACGGCGTCATCAAGGGATCCATCAAAGGCGCCATGCGCATTCTCCGATGCCATCCATGGTGTAAAGGTGGATACGATCCACCCTAGAAGCAATTGTTTCGCACGAGAACATCCCAACCTACCTGGATTTCGGCTGGTCGAGATTGATATCACACGATTGCTTACTTACCCGTTTTGTTGCCTTCACGCATGCGATTGAAATAATCTCGACTTTGGTCACGCTGAGCCTTGGGGAGAACGACTGACTCCAGAGCTTCCGCTTCCTCAACGGTTGACGTGAGAATCGATTGCTTGACTTCTTCTCGAGTCACGCCTTTCTTGTTGGCCCCGGCCACTTTGCCTTTCATGACCGTTTCGCCGGCCCGCATTTGGTCGCGAACCTGCGAATCGAATGAATTGGTATCGTTCTCTTCTTCTGGGCGATCACCAACCCCTGTCCCTTGGCCCAAACCATTTCCAGGGCGATTCATCATTCCCTTACCTTTGCATTGACTGCAGCCTTTGCCGTTGCAGTTTTTGCAGTTCATCGAATTCTTGCTGTCGGTAAGTTCATCCATCATGCTATCCAGATCTTCGAGCTGATCCATGTCCATTTGCATCTGCTCTAGCTTGGCCATCATCTTTTCCATGGCCTGCTGAGCAGCCTTGGAGTCGCCTGACTTGAGAGCTTCTTGAAGCTCTTGTAGCTGACTCTGCATTTCCGAAAGCTGTTGCATTTGGTCATCCATCGCGTTGAGTTCTTCAAGCTGCTTGCGCAACTGCGCTGCCTTTTGAACGTCTCCTGATTGCTCAGCTTGTTTTAATTGTTCTTCAACCATTTTCTTGGCTTCATCATGCTTTTCTACCGAATCCTGCAAAGCCTTTTGCATCGAATCTAACTGCTTCGCCAATTGTTGTTGCTCGGAAGCGGACATCTCACCGCTATTCATCTTATCCATCATTTTTTGAAGTTCATCTTCAGCCTTTTGAAGATCACCTTCTTGCATGGCTTTGGCCATCTTCTCGGCCGGTCCTGCATCGATTTGCTTCAGGTTATCCTGCAGATTCTTCTTGAGACTTTCGCCAGATCCAAGTTCCTTACGGCGCTCTTCCATTTCCTTCTTGATCTCATTGAGCTTGGCCAATGCCTGCTTTGAATCGAGCTTCTCATCTTTGCGAAGGTTTTCGAGTTTGTCTTCAAGCTGCTTGAAGAGTTCAGCGGCATCTGCATCGCCAAGCTTCTCCGCTTGTTCACGTTTGGCTTTTATCTTTTCAAACAGTGGCTGAGTGCTATTGCGGACTTGATTGACTTCGACCTTGGCTTGATCCTTCGCCAGAACAACATCACCCGGCATGGCATCGGCAATCATCAACGATGCTACCGCGAGCCCAAGAGGCAATAGACTCCATGCCAAGCCGCGATGGATTCCAATTGGAAACGCATCGCGAACATCGATTCTCTCGGCCTTGGTTGTTGCGTCTCGCATCAAGGCTTCGCCAATTGGCGTGCTGGTATCTTCTTGCGTCAAATGAAGAACACTTCCCAGTCGCTCTTTCAGACCAAAGCGACGATCGATTTCGGCAGCGGCTGCAGGAATGCTCGGACGCTTCCATACAGACATAACCAATGCGGCAGTGAGACTTAGTACAAAAGCACCACCGACCCATCCCCAAGTCCATAGTTGGGTTGCAACGCTGATGTACCAAAGCTTAGGGATCGCAACGCCAACAACCGCGATCGAGAAAGTGATCAGAAGCCACGGCGAAAGGTAACGAAAGAACGCTTGACTCATCAATCGACGTCGAGCTCGAACGGACTGGCGAAGAATCTCGTCCATAGGAATCCACCTTTGCGTTCCAAAGATTGGTTATGCGTAAGCTGAAGCTACCCCTCCAAATTATAGTGGATCTATCGGCAGCTGTCCCCACGGAAACAGGGGGCAAAAACCAATCTGCCCAGAATCTTTTTGGTAACGATCGTTACGCTCCCTTAAACGAGCCTCCCGACCATTCTTGCCCAAACCGCCAAGTCATCTCTGCAGGATTCATCTTCTGAACCTGCTTGATTCTGCTGAGCGAAATCTCAGCCCCATTCTCATCGCTTCGGCCGATTGGTGGCTCGCGACGCCCAATCCAGCCCGACGAGTAACACCATGGCGACGACCGCAATTGGAATGGCATAAGCAATCATTTTGGGTCGCACCAAAACAACCAACGCTAGGGACCCGGCCACCCCTAAAATACTCGCTCCACCAGGAAGCTTTCGCAGTTTTTCAATCTGAGGGAATGCAAGCCAGATAGCGCCGACCATCACGCTCAGCTTGAAAGCGGTTCCGGCAATCCATCGAGCACTCGCCAGATCCAATCCTGGTGTCCAAGAAGCGAGAGCGGCGATCACACCAAAAGCGACAGCAATTGCAAGGGCCATCCTTCGCCGGATTCGACTGTCCCAATCTGCATCTAAACCCATCGGATCCTCGTTAGTAAGCTTCCATTCGCTTCAACCACTTCTGCATAGCAGGCATGTAGCTAGCATGGTTCAACTTCTCTAACTCGATAGGCTGCGAAACGACCTGAATGGGAAAACCAAGTTTAGCAATAAGGTCTGCGAACTTCGGGTATTCTTTGCGACTTCCAACCAACAACCACTGGGTGCTTTCCATGGGTTCGGCCGCTGGCAATCGTCCCGGATTGGGAACACGAGAATCTACCATCCATAGGCCACGAATCGTTGTCTTCTGCTGAAGTGCACCCACCAAAGCGATCGTTCCACCTGTCCCAAGTCCTCCTACGACAACTCGGCGCGAGTCGATCGAATAGTCCTTTTGAAACTGACGAATGAGACGTGGTATCAACTCCGTTTCTTCGCGACTCCATTGTTTGGAATCGGCAGAGGTGATGAAGACCATGATCCATCCGAGATCGCGACAACTCGCATCCCATGCATCGATCCATGGTTTGCGCTCTACTTTGCCAGCTTCAGGAAGAACCACCATCAGTCCCATGGGAACATCTGGCGAATAGTTGGGAGGGACATACGCGAAGACTTTGTTAGGTACATCCGCCAATGGAACATCGATCAAGCCCTTCCCTTCCTTAGCTTGAGTGCTTGACGCATTGGCTTCCCAAGTAGTCAGTTCTTTTGATACATAGGATGGCTGAAATGAAAACTCGGTCTTGGAGCCTTTGCTGTCGCGAACGTTTAAACGGATGGTGTCGCGGTAGTCAAGAAAAGCGAGTGTTTCTTTCAGCTTGTTACGATTCTCGATTCTAACTCCGTTGATCGATTCAAGAATCATTCCAGGTTTTAGACCTGCCTTTTCGGCGCCAAAGCCTGACAACACCGATTCGATTTCGAGATTATCGTCTGCCTTGGTCGCTACCAATGTGAATCCCAAGAAAGGCTCGCGATACACAGGAATCTCTTTTACCAATTCACACACTGTCGACTTTGGCATTCCATCTCGTTCAAAATCCACTTCCACCGATTGTTCCGCATCATAAGGGCCCAATGCATGTCGCAATTCGTTCATGGTGGCAACAGAACGACCTTGCACTTTGCGAATCGTATCGCCCGATTTCAGACCGGCTTTCGCGGCAGGTGAACTTGGTGCAACCCCCGCAAGAACGATGGGGCCACCAAAATCATCTTTGGACTTAGGGCGAATTCCAATCTTGCCAGGATAAATGTCTTTGCCTTCCTTCATTCGCGGCAACCGCGCGAGAACATCTTGTATCGGAATGGCGAAAGCAATCCCCGAGTCGTACCATTGTTGAACTTCACCTTCTGTCGCTATGTTGGGATTGACCGGCGTCAAGATTGCCATCGTCCTTCCATTCAAGTCAATCACTGGCCCTCCATAGTTTAAAGGAGAAACCTTTGCATCGATTTGAATCGCTCGATCGAACGCTCGTCCTTTGGCACTCAAGATTCCAACCGAACGACTCGTCATGGATGGATCGAACGGCTTCCCGAGCGCAACAACCCATTGACCTACCTGCCAACTGGATGCAATTGAAGGGACGATGGGTTTGAGTTCAGTTCTTGAATCCATTTTCAGCAAAGCTAACTCACGAGCAAAATCTTTCGCGACCAGCCTTGCTGCCAAACGTTCGCCACTGGGCATGACGACAGTTGTCGTTGCCGATGGAGATCGAAAGTGAAACAAGCTACTGATGATCCATCCATCCTCCACAAGGGTACCCGTCAACGTTGAAACGGAACCCTGTTCTCCACTTGCTGGATCCAATCCCGAAAAGATCTCCATTTGAACCACGGATGCATTGGATGCATTGGCAGCGCGCTTAAATGCCTCTTGTTCTTTCTCGTGGAGTTCGGATTGGGCCCAAGCGGAATGAGGCAAAATCCCCAGAATCATGATGAACCCTAGAGCCACTCCAAGTAGCTTCCATAACAAACCATGACTCGCGTCTCTTGTTCTGCTGGGCATCATGGACGAACCTCAACCGATAGAATCATGGTTCCTCGCTGAACAAGAAGCGTAAACGCGTCTGCCTGATCCAAAGTGGAAAGCAAATCCTCAAGGGTTTTGCGAGAATCCACCCGTTGATTGTTCACAGCGAGTACAAGATCGTTGGCCAGCAGGCCACTGCGAGCCGCCAACGACTCGGGAGTCACTTGATCGATGTAGGCGGGAGTCTTCGCAATCACATTGGGAATCATCACCACTCCCATATTTGCCAAGCGATGAGGCCGTTTTGCCATAACCAATTCGGCAGGCTTTTTAATCGTCTTACCTTCGAGAATGCTCTTTACCGCTTCCGATACAACGTCGACAGGCAATGCATAGTTAAGCCATATTCCAGAGCTATCATCTCGAAGCTCCTTACCAAGAGCCCCAACTAATCGACCATCGAGATTGACGACGACACCACCAGTCGCGCCAGGGTTATTGGTCATTGCATCGATGACAAGGATCTTTCCTTGATAGGGAGTCTTCAATCGACCGCGTCGCGAAGCCAAACTGGAAAATCCCATCACGACTCCACGCTGAACGCTATTTGGCTCATCCCCTGTAGCGATTCCGAATAAATTGCTGATGGCTAAGATCCGATCGCCGACCTCGACTTTTCCGGCCTTGTTCATATCAAAATAAGAAAAGCCATCCCCTTCGATTTTGATGACCGCCATTTCGGTTACGGGATCCGACCCCACCAACTCTGCATCCCACTTCTTGCCGTCGAAAGTAATGACCCGAATCTTGTCGACATCGAGCACCGTACTCCACGAAGTGACGATGTGTCCCTGATCCGAAACGAAGAAACCGCTCTGATAACTTTCAAGTCCTCGCAATCCCCCTGCACCGTATATTTTGACCGTCTTCAAAAGAGATCGCTGAATCAGCGGAACGAGTCCGCCCGGATCCTGCGCATCCCCTTTTGCCTCCCCATCGGTTGCGAAGCAGCTTGAAATCAAGCAGGCAAGAATTGCTAAAACCATCGTGTTCAAGTAAACCGAGGGACGGATGGAAGTTCTCATTTCACGTCCTTTCCTTGAAGCTCGGTGGGATTCGAAACCTCTTTCCAGGCAAACTCTTTGAGTTCAATATTCCAGAGAGTCTCCGTCCCTTCCACCAACCGAACGCGAGCTGGAACCATCAGTCCATGCTGTGTTTCATATCGATCGAAATAGATCTCGATGGGATCACGATCCTCGTCCCACTCCATTTCGATCAACTTCAGCTGACCTGATTGGGGATCGCTGTAAAATGCGCATTGAATATCATTTTGCGCAAGATGCACGACGTCGGCCAATGTCTCCAAATTCTGAATGGGAGCTTCTCCGAAGTAGATTGCATCCCCCATGGCCCCAGGACCTTCTCTGTACCAGCGTTGCCAAAGCACTAGACCAAGACCAATGGCTTTTCCGCGATCGCTTCCTATCGACTTACTCGCATCTTTAGACGTAACTTCTAATCTCTTATAACCAAACTGGATGATCGCACCATCGCGCTGTACTTCACCGCGAAACAACGTCGCTTCCCCTTGCGGGTTCCCATTCATTTCCCAAAGGCTCGCGGCTTTCGACCATGCCCCAAGCGTTTGAGCGCGTGTTACGATTCGTTGAATCTCTGAAGCATTGAAATAATGATTGATGAACCGCTTCGCGTTTCACGAGTCAATCCGCCAATGGGTCAGGCTCGCTTTTGTCCTCCGACTCGGCTTTTTCTTATCCTCAGGTTCAGCGGGTTCTTCTTCCGATCGCATCGCGGCAAAGTTCTTCTTCCTTGATGCAGTGGAGCTAACCGAATCATGGTGAAACGACTCATCTCGATTGCGATAGACCAAGGGAACGCGCTTGTGAGATAGGAGAAAGGAAATGCCGGGGATATGTGTCTTGAGTTGATTAGTGAATTTGATATCGCGACCGGCAAAGGAAATGATCTCATCTCCATACCGCAAACCCCGACGAAAGGGATCCGACTTTTCGAGAATGTTGGTCACCAACACCTTTCCATCGTTATCCGTTGCTACGGTGAATCCAAGCGATGCGTGATCCACCAAACGTCCGGCCCGCAACTGCCCCAAGAACTTTCGGACCTGATTGATGGAGATGGCATATCCAACTCCTACGTTGACACGCCCTCGCTTTTCAAACGAACAACGACCATTGATTCCGATAAGGTGCCCTTCCGCGTTGAACAAGGGACCGCCCGAATTGCCAGGATTGATCGCTGCATCCGTTTGAATGCAATCGGTATATTCCAAAATCGTTCCGGCTGGATACTGGTAGCGATGGACTCCACTCACGAGCCCAAAAGTAAATGACATTTGAAGGTTGGTTGCGAGCACAACAGGGTTGCCCCCAGCAACACACCACTGACCGACTTTGACGGAATCACTGTCGGCAATGACGGCAGCTGGGAAATCATCGCGACCGTACATTTTGAGCAACGCCACATCGCCGGTGGGATCGACACCAACGATCACTGCTTCATACATTTTCCCATCGGATACTCCACAACGCATCCTATCGCCAAAAGGACTCGACACGTGGAAGTTGGTCACGACGTATCCGTCAGGAGAAACAATCACTCCGCTTCCACCTCCTTGACCGTCGGTCCCGAACACACCTACCGTCGATTTCCGCGCCAATTCAATGGCGTCGATTCGCTTTTGTTGAGCTTGCTGAACGACTGGATAGAGCGGAAGATCATCATCCGCGCCAGCGATCATGGAGATGCAGACGTTCATCGCCAGCATCGTCGTCATGATCCACAATGCCCAACCCTTTCGAATCACTTGCGGTTCCTCTTCGATTCCCAAAATTCATGGCCCTTCTTGAAGCTGGTCTGCGGTATTCCCACTAGCACTAACGAAGGAACCTCGGTTGTACCCATTTGACTTCGCAACCTGCAGGCAAGGCAGATGTTGATCGCACCACTAACTTCATGCGTTTGTCAACTTCTACTGGAACGTCGACGCGAACGACCTCTTGATTGGGATCCATCTTAGATTCCCATACCTTCTTATCTTGCACCCAGATCTCTAACGAAAGCTCGGATCGAACGTCCCCTTCGCTCGTCCGCATAATGGAACTCGCGAAACGCGCAACGCCTTTCGGTATTCGAAACGAAGCTTCACCAGGGACTTTGAAATCGAGATCTTGATCGAGACTTTCCGCGATACCATTGCTCACCGAAAAATGTGGCCGGAAAACCGTATCGCGCAGTGGATTGTTCTTCACTAAGGTTGAAGCACTGCCCTTGGACTCAAGCAATTCAGTTTGACTTAACCACTTCAGATTGGCGATCGAAAAATCAATCTCGTAAAGCGATAGAAGGGGAAATCGAATGGGGAGACCACATGTTGCCGTTCCCGTGACATCCGTGGTGTTGTTTTCAGGCAAGCGAACCTCGCGAGCCATCCATGTAGTCCCGTCCGTCAAGCAAACCTTGAGCGTTGGCTCGATGCGAGTTGCATTCGTTCGTAGCCAAATCAGCCCAAGCAGTTTTGCGATCGGTGCTTCGATGGCTTGTCCATCAAAATCAAACTGAACCGATGGAGGAACAATTGCATTGACGATCCCGTTCGCGCGATCCAAAACCCCTTCGTCTCGCGCGATGACCAAAATGTCGGAATCTTGTTTGCCTTCTAAAAACTCTTTCCACGCAGTCGACTCTTTGCCCGTTGGCGAGCGAAAAAGTAACCACTTGGCCAGCCCTTTGCCAACGAGAGCTTCCGTTTCGTTCGAGACCACTTTCCACTGGTCGCTTTTTCCTTCGATTGCGTCGATGGCTAACTCAGAGCCATCTACTAAGCCAAGGCGCAACTTGGATGGAGCGCCGAGTGCACCAGCCCGCCGTATGCGTTTGATTTCGTTGTTCGCCAGCTCTTGGGTTTCTCCACGCTCGCGGTAGCGGACCGATGTAGCGGCGAGTTCGAAGGACTCAAAACGAATTCGAGTTCCATCGATTTTCTCGAGTTCCCAATCAGCGGCCTGAAGCGAACGTGCTCCCTGAGCGAGAATGCAAAGGGTCGTTGTAATCCCTATGCAAGCAACGAACCATGCGGACTGAAAGGTTCCACGCGTTCTTGTCATCCGTTCCACCTTCGTCACGAACCCTGATCTCTCGAGCTTGTTCATCGAAAACACTAGCCAAGCCACCTAGCGTGATGCATCCATCCTTACCTAAACATCATAACCGATTTCCGCATCGAGCTCGAAAGGGGTACTCGCGTCTTACTAGAATTTGCTAGATTCTAGGTTGGGCCATGCCGAAGATGCATGCCGTGCGAATGAAAACCCAAGGTGCAAACCACGATAACCCTTGGGATGCCGAGAATAACGGAAAGCGATTGCGAAAATGAAAGCCGCCTATTTTTGTGAAACGGGATCACCAGATGTCATTCGTTATGGGGATCTACCGGATATTCAGGCGGGAGTTGGTCAAGCATTGATTCGCATTCGCGCTGTTTCGATCAATCCGATCGATACCTACATTCGCAATGGTGCCAACTATTGGCCCCTTCCCAACCCATACATTCCTGGGTGCGACTTTGCTGGAGAAGTGATTTCGCTTGGCCCCGACGCCCCCCAAGATACTCACTGGCCCATTCATCCTGGCATGCGAGTGTGGGGGAGTAACCAAGGCTTGCTGGGGCGACAAGGAACGTTCGCGGAATACGCGGTAGTCGATCTTCCATGGATTTATCCTCTGCCCAACGAAGTTTCTTATGAAGCTGCGGCCGCATGTTCGTTGGTCGGAATTACAGCTCATCTTGGTCTCTTTCGCGAAGGCAATCTTCAACCTGGCCAGCGACTGTTTGTCCGCGGAGGCACAGGTGGCGTCGGTTCCATGGTATTGCAAATGGCCAAAGCGGCAGGAGCCATTATCATCACAACTGCAGGGTCAAGTGATCGCGCGAAACGTTGTCGCGAACTCGGGGCTGACCACGTTATCGAATACAAGAGCGAAGATCTTCAAGAATCACTCAAACGCTACGCCCCGGATGGAGTCCACTTGTTCTGGGAAACTCTGCGGGAGCCTGATTTTGATTTTGCCGTAGCCCATCTCGCCGAGCGAGGTCGAATGATCTTGATGGCGGGACGAGACGCTCGACCATCATTCCCGGTAGGACCTTTTTACGTGAAAGTGTAGCCTACGTAACAAGGTTTGTGATGTTCAAAAGCCGCTGAAGAACAGCGCGTCGCAGCAAACGACATCAATCATTGGCTTGCATCGGGAACACTGCAGCCACAAATCGATCGCGTATTGCCGCTTTCGAAAACTGCAGAGGCTCACCGCCTTCAAGAGCAGAGCACCGTTCAAAGATCGAGGAGCGCCCGTCATGAATCGTGCTTACCTGACCCTTGGTTATCCCAGGCCCCACATCAATCGATAGAGCACAGCCATTCCCAAGATCACGATCAAAAATAGAATACGCACACCTTTCATTCCAAAGCGGGTGTGCAATGCGCGAGGCAATATTCCAGCGCAGGTGCCGAGAAGTCGGGAATACCACTCCCATCAAAGACCACAACGCGATGGGCAACGCCAAGCATGCAACTAGCCAATCGGGTGCTCATGGCATCTCATGCGGTTCTTGAAAGGCCCGCTCGAGCCGCTGGATTTGGCAACGCACCGCTTCGATATCAGGGCAAATCCGCAAGGCCTGACGAAAACTATCAAGAGCCATCAATGGTTCAGGCAATTCCATGTAGGAATACCCCATGCCAATCAAGAGACATAATGAAAAGGGTTGATCTCAATCTTCAATCGTACCGCGATAATTGAATAGAATCGGGCCAAACCTCGTTGGCTCAAGACGTCAGGAAACCTTCCCCCTTGCGCAACGATATCGTCGGCCGTTTGAATGGCTTGCTCGTACCGTCCCCCTTGTAGCAACCGTGCCACGCGATTCATCTGCTGACGCAATCGAGGGTTCCGCCTGACGCGACCATATGGCTTTCATCGCGTCATCGGCGATGAGTCGAACCTTGCGATCTTCATCCGCTAGTAATCGACCTATCGTTTCGTTGTCGTTCACATCCCCCAGAAATCCAAGCGACAGAACGCTGGCACGGCGATAAAGTACGTTATCACTTTGAGCTAATCGAGCCAAAGTACCGACCGAATATCGACTCGCAGCTAAATGCCGAAGCATTACCATCTGTAAGATACAGTTGGTAACTTCGTAGCAATTTAATGATTTGACGATTCAATCGACTTTACGCGAGTTCATCATAGAATGAGAAGGAAGCGTGTCCTTCCAGTTTAATTCGCGCGATAGGTTACGACAATGATCATGTGGAATGCAACAGCGCGTTCTTTGAGTTCTGCGATTTCGTTCTCGATTGAATCCTTTTCAAACGATGTTTTTCGCTTGCATGCGCCAAGCTCGTACAAAGTTCAGCCCAATTCTTTCAAGCAAGTCTTGCTTTCTTGCCTAACCGTAATCCTCTGTACCTAATCAACCTGCATTCGCACTTTTAGCCGAATCCAACGATAGCCCGCTCTCCCTCAAATCGGTCGCCACCCTTCGTGGGAAATTGGATCTTGAATGCAGCATGATCAAGCAGAACGTCCTCGTTCGAGATGTCATCAGCGAAATCGAAAGGACGGCAGGAATCCAACTATGGCTCGACCGTCGACTCAATCCCGATCGGCTCGTCGATTTTCGAATTACTGGCACTTATGATCAAGCTATCCAGGAACTCAGCAAACTTATCGGAGGCGAAGTCGCATGGATCGAAAATGTGGTCTATCTCGCGCCTCAAGGGGAAGCAGCAAAAATCGAGGCGGCCTATTGGAGACTTTTTCAAGCTTGGCCTTCCAGCGAACGCGTTCCCAATCAGTCTTGGTCATGGAAGCGAGCAACTCAACCGGCCGAGTATTTGCGAACGCAATTAGAAAACCAATCCTACTCTCTACAGTCATTCGAACGAATCGACTACGACTTATGGGACGCTGCTTCATTACAGGACTGCTCGCTGCCGGCTAAAATCAGTCTATTCTTGGCGGGCTTCGATCTCAGCCTATCCAAGGACAACAAGAACTTGCTGGTCATTCCCATGTCTGATGACGTCGAAGTTTCGGCAAGAACCTCTTCCATCCGCGTCACCCCATCGCAAAAGCAGGCATGGGCGAAACTTTGGCCTCAAGCCAAAGCCAAGAGCACCAAAGATACCGAGTGGCAGATCACTGGACCTGCCAAGGCTCATCGCGATCTCTTGCGTCCCAGCAACCCCAACGGAAAATCGACACAGCGTCCCACTTCGAATAAAAAATTATCTGGAAAGATCCAAGGCCCTCTAGGAGATCTTCTCCGCCAACTTGCCGAGGCCAATCAGTTGCAAGTCGAACCTTGGCCGCTTCCAGAACCTATCGCTGGAAAGCGGGTCGACTTGCAAGTCGAAAACGTCACGATTGAAGAACTGTTCCAGCGGATGGCTGAATCCACTGGAACCGTCATTCGCGTCGAAGGAAAGAGCCTCAAAGTTCAATAAGAGTACTCTCTAAGCGAGTACTTCATCCTCTTCTTGAACTTTTCCGTTGCGGTATTCATGTTGCACATTGGCGGGCATGAGTTCAAAGCGTGAGCCTTCCATGGTGAAGACACCTTGTCCACCCGTAAAGTTGCTGAGGACTCGCCCAAAGTGCAATACGGTTCGAAGCGGAGCTTCGCACGACACACTATGCCAACCGTCATTGCCAGGTTCACTTCCGTGCACGCGTCCTCCGCGAATACTTATTTCGCCATAGAGATCCCCAACGCACAATTCCGGCAAGGTCACTTGCAAGTGAACGATGGGCTCAAGCAAGCAGGGTTGAGCCTGCATGAAAACTTCGCGAAAGGCCTGTGCGCCAGCGATCTTAAAGGCGGCTTCACTGCTATCCACGGGATGATGTTTGCCATAGAAGACTTCTACGACGATGTCTTGAATGGGATACCCCGCGTAGACTCCTTTCGCCATCCGCTCGCGAACACCTTTTTCGACCGCAGGCATGAAGTTGGAGGGAATTGAACCGCCAACAATCGAATCGATCCACAAAAAGTTGATTTGAGGATCATGATGGTATTGCTTCATCTGAGGAAATCGTTCCTTGGTCGCGAATTCGGCAATCACTGTTCCTCGCGCTAATGGCATCACACGTAGATGCACTTCCCCAAATTGACCGCGACCACCACTTTGCTTCTTATGCCGATAACTTCCCTCGGATTGCGTCATGACGGTTTCGCGCAATGGGATCTTGGGATCCGACACTTCAATTTCGAGATGATCACGACGCTGCAATCGCTCCCGAATCAAACTCAAATGAAATTCGCTCATCCCCGTCATCACGAGTTGTGACGTTTGAGCATCCCTTTCGATCTTGAGAGTTGGGTCTTCTTCAACGAGTTTATGCAGTGCGTTGAAGAGTTTGTTTTCATCGTTATGGCCTTTCGGAGCAACAGCTACGCCGACCATCGGTGTTGGAAAATGCATGTCCGGAAGATGGTAATCGCCTAGCGTCGTCCCGATATGCAAATCCTCCATCTTCGCAACCGCCACGATATCGCCTGCTTCGGCATGATCGATCGCGTGAGTGTGAGAGGCTTGTACATCAAGGATCGGCGACATTTTTAAGTCTTTATGCTGATCACACAAATGGACCGATTGATCTTTGGCAAGTGAACCGGAATAGATTCGGATAAACGACAACTTTTGCACGAACGGGTCGATTCGGTTCTTGAAAACACGAGCCACTAGAGGGCCATCGGCATCGGCAGGCAATCGAACATCGTTGCCGTCGGAATCGATGGCATGGCGATCCATTTGTTCAGGAGAAGGAGCAGCCCAAACAAGACCATTCAACAGTTCGAGCAACCCTACTCCGCTTCGTGCGGCTGTGCAGAAGACAGGGATCAATGTTCCACGAAGCACCGCTTGCGGTACCAAACGTTGAACCTCATCGTCACTCGGAACTTCTCCTTCAAAGTATCTTTCCATCCACTCTTCATCAGCTTCGACGACTCGCTCGATGAGACCATTCTTCATGGATGCAATAGAACTCGACAGAGCGCGATCGAGGACATCGTCAAAGACTCCAGTAACCCGTGATAGCGTGGGGCCGACATGGTCGGGGATATTCATCAAACAACAAGCGGATCCGAAACTGGATTGGATCGATTGCCAGAGCTCTTCGAAATCGATGTGATCGGCATCCAACCGCGTAATGACCAGAATGCGGCCGATTCCGCAATCGCTGGCTTCGCGAAAGACTCGCCGAGTATTGACTTCGATTCCAGCGTGGGCATGAATACAAATAGCGGCACAATCGGTAGCTTCCAAAGCTTCTACTGTTTGCCCGATAAAATCAGGATAGCCTGGTGTATCCAAGAGATTAAAAAAATGGCCTTGATGTTGAAGATGAACGAGCTTGGTTTCGATCGTATGGTGGTGCAGAATCTCTTCGGCATCAAAATCACAGATGCTCGTACCATTGTCGACCGAGTGGGCTCCGGTCGCCGCGCCACATTGCACAAGCAATTGATCCAGAAGCGTGGTCTTGCCTGCGTCGCTGTGGCCACAGAAGGCAATGTTGCGTCGAAGTTTGGTTCCTTGGCTCATCGCGGTCCCTTTCAATTAGGAGGGTGGACCGCTTTATCGATTCGATGAGCCCGGCTCGCATGGGGTCTCCGCCATCGAGACTCGATGCGGAGAACAAATGTGGGTCGTTCAGGATCGCATCGGTGTTGGCGGTCTCAGAGGACTAACAAACATTTTGGGCACCTCGGCCTTTCGTCCGTTCGATCACCGCTGCAAGATCCAAGTGGCCCTCGTACAGCGATCGGCCAATAATGCACCCCGGTATTTCCATGGCCATCAACCGATCGATATCTTCCATGGAGGTAACGCCTCCCGAAGCAATCACCGGAAAATGGCTTATCTCATGCATGGCCGCCAACGAGTCCCAAGCCGGTCCCGCCAACATGCCATCGCGACTGATATCGGTGAAAACAACTGCCACGCAGTCGTCCGTTAGTTGTTGAATCTGAGCGACCAATTCCGTGGCAGGCATCGAAGATGTTTTGAGCCAACCTTGCGTCGCAACCATTCCATCGCGCGCATCCAATCCCAATACCAAATGCTCAGCATACTTCTCGCACATGGCGGCAAACCATTCGGGCTCTTTGAGAGCACTGGTTCCAACGACCAGACGCGACAAACCAAGCTCCAACAAACGCACGATGGCAGCTTCATCACGAACTCCACCACCAAGCTGCACGGGACGCCCCTGTGCTGCCCGCACGATAGCGCGAATAGCGGACTCATTGACGATGCTTCAGCTACGAGCTCCATCTAAATCGACACAGTGGAGATACTCCGCCCCAGCTTCAAACCACTTGGTTGCCATGGCTCCTGGATCATCGCCAAATACGGTGTCGCGGTTGTAGTCCCCTTGTTGAAGACGCACACACTTACCGTCGAGCAAATCGATTGCAGGCCAAACTTGCATTCCCAAAGCTTTCCCATGAAGTCTTGAAGTTGAACGGGGACGGTGAAACATTTTTTCGCTTGAACGCTTGCTTGCTGCAAATGTTCAACGCCATTGTTCCACTTCTTCCATCTTACAACTCCCTCATGAGTCTGTCACGCGCGAACGAACGCGGTATTTTGGCTCGCCCCACCCACTCACTACTGGAAATCTACACGCACATTCGTTACCAAAGTAGAAATACTACTTTCAGCTTGTATTGCCAAACGCTTGTATTCCTGCATGCTGAAGGGCCCTTTTGCCATAACATCCCCCTATCTTCTCTACCTCTCCAAGGAGTTCCGAGTATGGCTACCCTAACCGAAGTTCGACCAACACCTCAAGTGAAACATACGGAGTGTTTTATCGGTGGAAAATGGGTTCCAGCAGCGAGTGGCAAAACCTTTGCTACGATCAATCCAGCCACGGAAGAGGTGATTGCCGAGGTGGCTGAAGGGGATGCCGCTGATATCGATCGCGCTGCCAAGGCTGCTCGCCAAGCTTTCGAAAATGGTCCATGGAGCAAGATGGATGCGCGCGATCGAGGTCGACTTCTCTACCGATTGGCTGACTTGATTGAACAAGATATCGATGAACTCGCAGCCCTCGAATCACTCGACAATGGCAAGCCCGTTCGCGATGCTCGCACTGCCGACTTGCCATTGGTTATTGATTGCCTTCGCTACTATGCGGGCTTTGCAGATAAGATTCATGGTTCAACGATTCCCATTCGAGGCAACTATTTTACGTACACGCGCAAAGAACCTGTTGGCGTGGTCGGTCAAATCATCCCTTGGAACTTTCCCATGCTGATGACCGCGTGGAAGTGGGGCCCTGCATTGGCGGCGGGATGCACAATCGTGATGAAACCTGCCGAACAAACGCCCCTCACGTGCCTTCGCATGGCTCAGTTGGCACAAGAAGCAGGAATCCCGGACGGCGTGATCAACGTCGTGCCAGGTTTTGGACCGACAGCAGGGGCCGCGGTAGTCAAACATCCCGGGATCGACAAAGTTGCATTCACCGGCGAACACCGAACCGCGCAGATCATCATGCGAGAGGCGGCAGATTCGCTGAAACGATTGACCTTTGAACTGGGTGGCAAGAGCCCGAACGTGATATTGGCAGATGCAGACCTCGACAAGGCAGCGGCCGGGACTCACTTCGGCCTCTTCTTCAACCAAGGCCAATGTTGCTGTGCAGGCAGCCGAGTGTTTGTCGAAAAGAAAGTTCATGGAGAGTTTGTAGACCGCCTCAAGTCGCTCGCCAGCAACCGAAAACTTGGCAACCCACTTTCGCTTGAAACGGAACAAGGCCCACAAGTCGACCAAGCTCAGTTCGACAAGATCATGAGCTACATCGAAAAAGGACGACAAGAAGGAGCGAAGTGCATCACGGGTGGTGAACGCTATGGCGACAAAGGCTATTTTGTCCAACCAACCGTGTTTGACGGAGTGAAGGATTCGATGTCCATTGCACAGGATGAAATTTTCGGCCCTGTGATGAGCGTCCTCACGTTTGAAGATTGGGAAGATCTGATCCATCGCGCCAACAACACCTTCTATGGATTAGCCGCTGCGGTATGGACTTCGAATATCTCCAAGGCTCACGACTTCGCCAAACGCGTTCGCGCAGGAACGATTTGGGTCAATTGTTACGATGTCTTCGACGCTGCTGCACCGTTTGGCGGATTTAAGATGAGCGGTCAAGGTCGCGAACTCGGGGAAGATGGCCTTCGACCCTACACCGAAACAAAGACCGTTACCATCAGCCTAGACGCATAGTCCTGCTTGCCAATTTATCCCCACGACGGGCTCGCTTTCGAGCCCGTCTTTCTTTGGGATCACCACTGCAAGCAGTGAGCATTATTTCTTGGACGCCTGCGTCTGACGCTCCTTGAGCGCTCGTTCTGCCTCTTTGGCATTCAATCCTTGTTGCGACAAGTAATTATTGATTCTGCCTTTGTACTTTCCAAACATGGCGTGTTTGGCATCAGAACTCCCCGCATCTATGGCCCATTCGCGTGCTTCCCATAGCCAGGCGTGAATCTTCTTTGTTTGCTCGTCATTGAGCAGCGGATAGAGCTCCTTGTATGCTTGAAGAGGCCGAGGCCTCACGTGATACGTGATGCCATCTTTGATCGATGCAACTTGCAAATGGCTGAGCGATGTCTCCAGCTTCGAAACAAAAGAAAAGTGTAATTGCCGTTGCGGCTCTGTCCGTGTCTAAAGCGTTTGCACCTTGGCTCGGCGAATCTTTCTTCGTTGCCTTTTCGGATTCGGTGTTGGACTGGATATCGTGCAATTGACAATAGAAATCTGTGATCCACTCGGTTACCTCAGGACGTTGTGCAATTTCAAGCCCTTCTACCTTTTCGATGATTTTCTCGGCCCGCTGCGAGCCACCTTACGATACTCTGCGTTCTCGGCTTGATCCTGAGCCATTAAACTCAAACCTACCGGCCAAAGTACGAAGCCAACCATCAAAAAACGAAGTGACATCATCGATTCCAACGATTCAAGGAAGTAGCGTGAACGAATCAAAGCTCGATTCCGATTCGGTCGGCATCGTACCAAATCGCTCGATAGGAGAAAATATACACCGACCACGCAGTGCAGAATCGACTAATTTGCTTTCACCAACATATTGTGAATTCGGCGAAGCGTTCTCCCCGGCGACATCATCATCGAAAAGGCAAGCCTACTGTAACCTAAGACCGGTCGCCCGCTATAGATCTCTGCGATCGCTTCGCGATATTGCCCAATCGACTGTGCATCCATGTAAAACTGCCAGGAAGTTGGCCACCGCTGCGAGCGATGTTGAGCTAGAAACTCTTCAAAGGGAATTTCTGGCTTGCCGCCAGCCCGCAACAAATAGAGGTGCGCGGCATACTCGTTGTACAACTGGGCCTCGACGATGCGTCGTCCATTCACGCTCTGTGTATGCTGACGATAGGATAGAAAACAGTCTTTTTGATTGGCTAGCTTGGAGCGTTCTGCCATCCTCAAAAACATATCCCAATCTTCAGCGATATTGTGCTTCCAATATCCACCGATCGCTTCAAACAAGGATCGCCTATAGATGCACGTACCATTGCACATGGTGTGGTGATTCTTCAAGAGTCCACTGACGATCTCATCGTGATGAAGTGGAAGGTTGGAAACCAATCCTGCTTTGTGCGATCCCATGCGACGTAGCTGCCCACCTGACAATCCAACTTCAGGATGCGCATCCATGAACGCAACTTGCTTTTCAAATCGATCGAGGTCAGTGACGTCGTCGGAGTCCATGCGAGCAATGAACTCGGAATTCGAGATTCGAATGCCATGATCGGCTGCAGCTTGCTGCCCTTGATTGGGTTGATGTGCCACGATCATTCGCGAATCTGTGGCGCGGCGACGTTCGAGATAGTCACCCGAATCATCGGTAGATCCATCATTGACCACGACCAATTGGAGATCGCGATAGGTCTGCTGAAGCACCGAATCAATCGCTTCTGGCAAGTACGGCATGGCGTTATAACACGCCATTATCACGGCAACTCTAGGCATGCGTCGTCAGATCAATCGCAGTTAGTACAAGATGGAAATCCAACCATCGGCATGAAACCAATACGAAGTCTCATCGTGTCCCCAATTTCGAGCCAACAGCCGACCACTCTATGGTGGTTCCTGATCGCAAAACCGCAATGAGGGAAGACCATTGCTTCCTTCATGAGCGGCTAACCGTCTTCACGGAAGTACCAACGGTAGCGATTTTGCTTGCTGCATCAATCCATCCCCCCCGTGCCTTCGGGGGACTGGAAAATCCGTTTGAGATAGGCCGCGTTCTTGGAAAAGTTGAGTTTAACATCCTTGCCATGGTCGCGATGGCGTGAGCGCTCGAGCACTAACCAACCGGACCATTTCATGCGATCCAACGCACTTCGAATGGCAGGCATATCGATCGCAGGGTCGTCTTCAAGCCAAAATCCATCATCGTTGGTGGCGTGAATCTGAACGATACTTTCAGCACCAAGGGTCTCCAATTCATCAATGATCTTGCGTCCCGAACGCAATCCATTTTGAAAATTGTAGTAGATACGAATGCTATCCGAGCCGATCTCTCCGAGCAGATCACGCTCGTCCTTGGCAGCAAGCGATGTTTCGATTCCTATCGTGACCTGAGCATCCTCAGCCCAACGCCCGACTTGTCGCAATCGTTCAACGATTGCCTTGCGACGGTCCGGAAATCGAACCATATCGCCATGCACGCCCAACGGTAGAAAAGCGACTTTTTGCTGAAGTCGCACCATCGTTTCGATGCAATCGCGAATTGGACGCTCGATCGGTCGCTCGTGAAATGGCTGCGCGTAAAAGGCGCTCATGGCCATGGAACTCATTGCGATTCCCGATTCGCGACATGTTTGAACATACGTATCGAGAAAACTCGGATCGCTGAGAAATTGGTTAGTAAAAGTGGGCTGTGTACTCAAGGAGCCCATATCCACTTCGACACCATCACAGCCGCATTCGCGAGCACGTTCAATGGCTCCCAACGTTTGTCTCTTGAACATCATCCAGTCGCAGGCAGCAACGCGATATCGCGTTGGCTCTGTCTCTGAAAATGGGTTAGCGCTAAACAAATTCGCAACCAACGTCGAACCCAAAGTGGCTCCGCCAAGCGAAGCCACAAGGAAGTTACGTCGATTCCATTCTGGAGTGCACATCGAATCGTTGCGTCCTACTTATCCTTTTCTTTCTTGCTACCCTTCTCGCGTTGTGGCAATGTACCTCCGCGGTTTTCCACGTTGGTTCTGGGCTCGTTCTTGGGTTGAGTATTTCGCAAAGCCGATCCATTGAGCGGGTTTCCGCCGAGACCTACTGGATTACCACCGCCTGAATTCAAGACACCACCGGTTGGTACTTTGGAAGACTCATTTCGGAACGAAGGCAATCCACCCTGAATTGGAGCACCACCATTCTTCAATCCTTCATTTCGTAAACCATCGTTCAATCCGCTTCGTCCAGAATTGGGATTGGCTCCCTTCTGGATATCGGATTTGATGCGATCGCGAAGAGCATTGCCAGATCGATCCAAAGTTCCAGGCAAGTTGCCCGACGCTCCGCCTGCTCCAAGCGGATTTCCATTGTTTCCAGGGATACTACCTGGAATGGTTCCTGGCAAGCTTCCGTTATCCTCGACCGTCGCTCCCTTTCCACCTTTCAATGGATTGCCGCCTCGGTTACGTGGATTGTTACCGGGATTGGAATTTCCACCAGGATTGAGACCACCACCAGGGTTTAGGTTTCCGCCCGGGTTCAGTCCACCACCAGGGTTTAGGTTTCCGCCAGGGTTCAAGCTGCCACCTGCAGGAGGATTGCGACGCGATCGCAACGAATCCAGATCCAGATTTCCACCGGGAAGACCGCCACCAGGGAGTCCTTTATTGCCGAGCCCACCAGCATTGCCGGAAGAGCCTTGCCCACCCTTGCCTTGTGGATTCTGCCCAGGCAAACCTTTTCCGAGCGTATCACCTAGTCCAGGCAATTGCTTGATGGTATTTCCATCGACCCCATTCGCTCCACCCAAAGTGCCACGATTCAAATTCGAATTGTTGGAACGACGGTTGAGATTGTTGTTGAGGCCATTTTGGATTGAATCATTCAAAGAGCCAGGAAGCCCTTGGATGCGATTGCCACCCGTACGCAAGTCGGGCAACTTATTCCCAGCAGACGGCAAGGGAGGAAGCGTTCGTCCTGCCTGCCCCGTTGCAGTAACTCCGTCTTTGCGGACCTTCGATTTCACGGCATCATCGAGCTGAGGTAGCTTGAGATTGGTGATCGACTTATTCTTGAGGTCGCGAGCTTCCTTGGTGTTCAGGTTCTTCGAAAGTTGGTCCTGAAGGTCAATCGGGTTGTTCCCCAAAATGTTTACATCGGGTTTCTTCCCGCGTCCAAGCTGCTCGATCTTCTTTCGTTCATCGGCAATTTGATTGGTTGCCAATTGCACCTTGCGAATGCGATCCAAACTGGCTCCCTTGTCTTCGATAAACTTCGATTTGACGTTAGAAGATACAACCACATTTTGAATCGAGTCGGCCAACCAATCCGCATCCTTGTGCGATGGCTTGTCGTTCAATTGCTTCATTTGAGCCCAAGTACTTGGTGGACGCTTCGTGGCATCCATCCGAAGCTCGCGATGGTAGTCTTGATACCATCGACCAAGATCGCGACCTTGGCGAGCATAGTAGGCGGAATAGAACGACATCAACGGATCGATGCCATGCGTTCTTACGTGATAGGTATAGACCGGTTGAATGTTATAGGACACGTAGTGCGACGCATAATAGTCGCCAAACATGTAGTGGTGGTAATTAGGGCACACGAATAGATTGTGGAAGATCGTGTTGGTATTCAACATCACCATCGGACGATATCGCCATCGTGGACGGACGTAGGTCGAATAATTTACATAGACCGGCGCAAAGCAGTATCCACGCTGGGCCAACCGAAGATCCCAATAACCATTGACGAAGATGCATCCCGCAGGCGTCCAGATATATCGAGGAGGTACCCACACATAGTTCATCTGACCAGGGTACCAATAGCCGACTTGCCACTGATATCCCGTAGGCGCGTAATGCCAATACCCAGGGATGTAGACATAGTCAGGTCCAGGTGATGGACTAGTTGGACCTGCCTCCAACGATACCGGAGGTGGTTCTAGATACTCGATCGTCTCGACCGCATCCTCCAGCCAAAAGCCTGGGATCCATTGCCATCCACCATCGGCAGCTTGCCAATACCCAGGGACCCATCGTTGGCCTTCTGGTGGAACACGATAGACACCACTGATCCAGATATAATCTTTGCGATCTGCATCCCAACCCCAGTAACCTGGGATCCACACCATCTCGTCTCCATCGGGACGAAATTCCGGTGGTAATTCATCGACCATGGCTGGTGGTTCTTTGGGAACCAATAGACTCGGCGCTGGATCGATCGAATACGTTTCTGCAAATGCTTCGTGAAGCGGTCCACGGGTCAGCGTTTCAAACTCACCCTCTTGCGCTAATGGCTCATCACCGATCTCGGCAGGCAATGCCGACGGTGGTGCCGCAGGTACCTCTTGAACCCCGGTCGGAGATTCGATCCGAAGAGGAGGCAACTCTTCCTGCCCATAAAGCTTGCCCACCGTTGATAACGTGGACAAGCTTCCCAATGCAATCATCCACCCCCAAGCTTTCATGATCGAGCTCCTTTAGCTCCCGAATCGCTTTCTCCAGATTCTGTTCAACACCTGGAGGTGAATTTAGCAAATCGAGGGCCAAAGATCAGGCCGCGTCGTTTTCCGGCCCAAATAATAGCTCAACTAGCTCGGATCGACGCTGCACACCAATCATCGCTCGCTCCGAACGCTCCTTCGACGACCACGTTGCCTTGATGGCGAGCACTCGCGCTCGCACTTCCGAATCCTTCAACGCACTTTCTGGCAATCCACTTGTGTTCATTTCAGCGACGACTGTAGTCATTTTCATCCCTTTCGCAATTTGCGACAAAAAACTCCTTCGGCTTTTCTGAAAAAGTTCAGTGATTCCCACAAAACCCTGGTTTTTCCTTCCCGGAACCATTCCGAGCCCGCCAGGATATTTGCTTTAACCGATACGATCCGACCAGTGCAAATAACGGGCCAAATCGTCAAAAACGGAAGACTCTTCTAGGCTAATTCCCCTAAAAAGAAGCTCAACGCCCTCCCCCTCAAGATTAGGGCGAGAATTTGCGGAGAACTTACGCAAGTTAGCGAAGCGAGCCCATTCCCAAGGCCGATCGCTGCTCATTTACCCAGCGCAATGCAGCTGGCTCTTGCCGAACCAAACGTACTACCTGCGAGACGGTCGTCCCCAAATACAGGGCGATTCGATTCAGGTCACCCTGTTCCCAAACCAAGAAATCGAGTAGCTCGGCAAGCAGGTACGGAAAGTCGTTGCTATCACGAGAAAGTGATATCTTGCCCGAACTCAAATGCGCATCCCATCGTTCGGACTTCCGGTAACCTTCTTGCCACTTTTCGGATACTTTGGAGCTGCGAACCCCAATGGCCAATCCTTCGCGAAGTCGCTTGAGAGCCACACCCCTGTTTTCGCCTTGGCTCCGCCGTTCACTTGCTTGAGCCTGAATACCGGTTGGCAAATGTTTCAAGACAACAGCCGTCTCAACCTTGTTACGGTTCTGTCCGCCCGGTCCACTTCTCCGAAGAGTCGTAAGCTCGCACTGTTCAAGCAGCTTCTCGTCGGTCAACATTGCTGGATGGGAACTCTGCAAACGATTCTCCATCCCAACCTAGGTTGATTCACTTGCGTCTTGAAACCACCGATCCATGGCACTATCGAACTGGCCTCGGGTATAAACATGCTCGATGCCGGCTTGCCTTGCTGCGTTCAAATCTTCGACGCGCACATGAGCCCCATATCCGATGCGTACCGCATTGGGAAACGCTTCCAATAGCTCTGCCGCCACTTGGGCAATATTCAGTCCAGGCAGTCCAAGATCGATAAAGACCCTCGCTACCTGCGCAGCATCAGAGATCTTGCCGACAAGCTTGGGAACATCCGAAGCAGCATGTAAGCTCCAGCCTCGCATCGCCGCCTTGCTTTGCACTTTGGCGAGAAACATAAGATCGCGAGTCAAGAATCCTGCAATCATGACGCAGCCTCTCCAACCACGGGCAATTGATGCCCCATCTTCATTCGCTTGGTCTCGAGATAAGCCGCATTATGTTCGTTCACGGGTGGAATGATCGGGACTTGATCCACGACCATCAAATCAAAACCACGAAGGTTGAAGGCTTCTTTTTTCTTGGGATTGTTGGTGAGCAAACGAATCTCTTTAAGCCCTAGATCCTTGAGTATTTGAATTCCAATTCCATAGTCGCGCATGTCGGCTTTGTATCCCAGCGCATGGTTGGCTTCGACGGTGTCCATACCTTGCTCTTGCAAAGCATAGGCTCGAATCTTTTCCGCCAATCCAATCCCGCGTCCTTCTTGCGGAAGATAGACAAGCACGCCTCGACCTTCCTGCGCAATCATGCTCAACGCCATCGACAGTTGATCGCCACAATCGCAACGCAGCGATTGAACCAAGTCCCCTGTAAAACAGCTACTATGCATTCGAACCAAAGGGGCAGGCATGTCGGATGCAGACAAATCCCCCATAACCAAAGCGATTGGTTCCTGGGCCTCATGCTGCACGTTGTACACGATGATTTCGAACGGCCCATACTTCGTGGGTAGCTTGGCCTGCGCCGAACGGGTGATCAACTTTTCATTGACGCGACGATGAGCAATCAACTGTTCCACCGTGATGATCTCAAGCTGATGCTTGCGAGCTAGCTCGATAAGTTCATCTCGATTCGCGCGATCTCCACTCTCATTCAAGATTTCGCAAAGCACTCCTGCCGGTGTGAGTCCAGCCATGCGAGCCAAGTCCACCGCGGCTTCGGTGTGGCCGGCACGTCGCAAGACGCCGCCATCCATCGTAAGCAATGGGTAAACGTGCCCAGGCCGAACGAAGTCCTCGACCTTGGACGTCGCACTCGCCAACCGCCGAATGGTTTCGGCCCGTTCGCCTGCCGTGATTCCCGTCTTGCACCCGGTGTGATCGACAGGCGTCATGAAGGCTGTTTGCAGGGGTGCAGTATTTTTCGATACAAGAGGTGTGAGTTCGAGCCGTTCACAGACACTCTTGAGCACCGGAGCACACAATTGCCCACGACCCGATAACATGAAATTGATGGTCTCGGGTGTCACCAATTCTGCGGCGCAAATGTAGTCCCCTTCGTTTTCGCGATTCTCGTCATCCAAAACGATGACGACCTTCCCTTGGCGGATCGCATCCACGGCAGCCTGTATCGAACTAAATGGAGATTCCATGCAAACTAATACCTTTGCTCCGATGGTGAAGTAATCTTTTGATTATACCTCCCCAGCTAGTGGCCTTTCTACCGCACTTTCGCTTGCCCCCTCCCCCTTGTCACAACTTATGCAAGCCCCAACAATCCGAGTACACGGTATTCCTTTGACCAGTTTCCTTGGCTCCGATTGAGAACTCCACATGCAAAGCAAAGTACTGCTTCTCTTGGGATGCATGGCCTTGGCCTTGCTCCAAGATACCTTGGTTTGCGCTCAAGAACCTTCTCAACCAGCGAAGATTGAGCCTGCGAATACGATTCGATTAAGAGTCGAAAGGAACATATCCTTTACCCAAAGTGGAGAGGAATCGATCACAGCGGATCTCTGCCGCCCCGATTCGGACGAGCTCCTTCCGATCGTCGTCATGATCCATGGTGGTGGTTGGATCACTGGCGACAAATGGAATGTTACGGATCATGCCCGCGAAATGGCCAATGCCGGTTTTGTAGTCATGTCGATCAATTACCGTCTCGCACCTAAACACCCTTATCCGGCTCAACTTGAAGATTGTCGCGCCGCCCTCACATGGATTGAAAAACATGCCGATGATTGGAAAGCCGATAAAAAACGACTTGGAGTGTGGGGCTATTCTGCTGGGGCTCAATTGGCTGCCATGTTAGCGCTTCAACCTCTGGATTCCTCCGTAAAACCGCGATGCTGCGTGGGAGGTGGAACTCCTTGTGATCTGACCGGTATACCCGAAGATAGTCGCCTGCTGGCCGGGGTTTTTGGAAAGACTCGTGGTGAAGCACCCGATGTCTATCGTGATGCGTCTCCCATTACATTTGCGTCTTCCAATGCACCACCTTGCTTTTGGTTTCACGGAACAACGGATTTTCTGGTCCCTATCGAAAACAGTCGGACCATGCATCGAAAGCTAACGGAACTAGGCGCTTCCAGTGAACTCTACGAAATCCCTGGCCAAGGACACCTCATCACGTTTCTCGATGCCAAGGCTCGCATCAAAGCCATCGAGTTCCTCAAAAAACATTTGGCAGCGAAGCCAGATGTTGCCAACCCCTGAGCAATGCCCTGAAGCCTGAACCATTGCAAGAGAACCATTGCAAGAAAGACAGGTACCGATGTACCTGTATTGGTTCATGTTGAAGTTGAAAGACAGCTAGAGTGACAACAAGAGTCAGCGAAGGGATCACCCTTCTGAACTTGGTGAGTCATCCGAAGGAGGCGGCTTGAACTTCGGCGCTGAGGATTGCACCGGTGCACTTTCATCTTGCTCCACGGTCACACGCTTCGGCGGAGGATCATAACGATCCGATACCTGAAACTCTTTCTGAAACTCATTGAGATGCTTTCGCAATTCGCGGTATGTGCCTCCAAGATTTTTGGCGACATCCGGCAACTTGGCTCCAAAGAGCAACAAGGCGATGACACCAAAAAACAGGAGCTCGCTCGGTGTTAAATTACCAAACATGATTGAGCCTGAATCCTCCGATCGTGAGCAGCCCTGCTCGAGATGACTTCTCGATTGCCAAGACTTTCCAACGAACTACTCGGTCTTAGGAGTCTCTTTCGATTCAGGTTCTTCCTCGAACTCTCCACGCATCCCCTTTTTGAATTCGGTCGCGCTGCGGCCGAGGTTGCGCATCAAGCTTGGAAGTCGCGAACTTCCAAACAACAACAGGAGAATCACAAGGAACAAAAAGAGTTGGGCAGGATTAAAATCAAACATGAAATCCTCGTCGCTCGGATAGGGAAGGAGGGAACGGTGTACCACAAGCGGCGAAAGCTGGTCGACCTACCACCCAATTCAGGTGGCGTCGCCGGAACCGACTCGTTCTCCTTCCATTCTATTGCATCTACCTCGAGTGTCCAGTGTCCGCTTGCTAGCCAACGAGCGATAAACGGAGACGAAATTGCCCAACTACCCTCCATTCGATGCAATCGCTAAGGCTCCAAGGAGCTCGAAAAGACCGATTTTTCAAAACTCGCCTTCCGGTCCGATCGGCATTTTGCTAAACGACAAGCGTCAGGCGGAAGATGCCTGTCCAATTCATAGTTAGTCGGTCAAGGAGGACCGCAGTGCAAACGATTAAAACAGCCATCGTGGTGGTCATGCTCTTGGCTGTCCTTTACGGAGCCTATGTAGCATTAAACGGTTCGGATACACCGTTGCCTCCAGAACTCGATCAAGTCATGGGACTGAACGTCGAATTCGGTGGTCCTGCGCCCTTGGCGGACAATGCATCCGGAAGTGGGTTCTTTGCACCCAATGCTTCTGGGAGTGCACCGTCCAACCATGCTGCGTTCCCTCCTGCCTTTTCATCGAATGACAAACCATCATCGCCCTTTCCACCTGCTTCAAGCTTGCCTCCATTCCCTAATAGCAAGCCTGATGCAACTTTGCCCCCGCCACCATCGCCATTCCCATCGAACAACGTGGTCGATACAGGCAAACCCTTCGAACCATTGGCACCAGCTCCCTTGGCGATGAACTCACCAAACGCGTCACCAAGCTTGCTGCCTCAAACCAACTTGCCATCCAACAACACTCCCACATCACCTAACCTTGCAGCACCTAGCCTTTCGATGCCTAACGCATCGAGCAACACCGCTTCCAACGGACTAAGCGCTCCGTTGACTCCACCTTTGAATTCAGCATCGTCAGATTCGACGAGTGCGCCATCGTTAACGCCGCCGGCTGGAACAAATCTCGTTGCAGCACCTTCCCTACTTGGCTCGTCCACCCCAGGATCAACCGCATCTTCCTCCGACGATACACCCAAGGAAAAGTGGGAGGGACTCCCCAATGGCAACACAACCAAGTCTTTCCAGAACGCCAAGACCATGGCCATGGACCAAGCCTCGAAAGGCGAACTCAAAGAAGCTCTAGCAACGCTGAGCCTTTTCTACAACGCGCCCGAACTGACGATCGATCAACATCAAGAACTTCTTGAATTGCTCGATCCACTTGCAGGTGAAGTGATCTATTCGCGTCGCCACCTCCTCGACATCCCTTACGTTGTTGGACAGGGAGAAACTCTCGAGCATATCGCAAAACAGTACGAAATCCCGGTGGAATTGTTGGCCAAAATCAATGCACTCGATCTGAATGGCACCATTCCTGCCAGCACCAAAATCAAGGTGGTACCTGGCCCTTTCCGAGCTGAAATCGACTTAACGCGAAGCGAGCTTACCCTGTTTCTCGGTGAACTCTATGCTGGTCGCTTTGCCATTGAAGTCGGCAAAGACCCAATCCCGAAGGAAGGCATCTACCAAGTTCTCGAAAAGCAAAAGAATCGCAACTTCTACGGCAAGGGGGGAACACAGATTGCCGGCAATGATCCCCGCAATCCGTACGGAGGCCTCTGGATCGATCTTGGCCAAGATATCTGCATCCATGGCACCCCCGAACAAGCTCTTCCAGGTCAAGCAGAAATGGGTTGCATTAGCTTAAGCCCGATTGACGCCAGCGATGTCTTTGGCATGCTTAGTCGCGGATCCCAAGTACAGATCCGTCGATAAGTCTGTCTCAGCTAGAAAGTGCGTCTATGTATTCCGCTGAATCCCTGAAGCAAATCATCCGCGAACACGCCCTTCGCTTTGGAGATTTTACTCTTGCCAGTGGCAAGAAAGCCTCTTATTACCTCGACTGCCGTCAAGTTACCCTGCACCCTCAAGGTGCTAATCACATCGCAGCTGGATTGCTGGATCTGATGGGTTCCAACCTACCCGACGCGGTCGGTGGCATGGCCATCGGAGCTGATCCGATCACGGCTTCGGTTGTCGTCATTGCAGGCCAGCGCGGCCTTCCTTTACGCGGCTTCATGGTTCGCAAAGAGGCCAAACAACATGGTATGGGACGCTTGGTGGAAGGTCCCGTCGCATCGGGTATGACGTGCGTCATCGTCGAAGATGTGATCACCAGCGGTGGTAGTGCCTTACAAGCTGCACAAGCTGCTCGCGATTTTGGGCTCAAAGTGCAAGGGGTCTATGCGGTCATCGATCGCTTGGAAGGTGGACGCAAAGCCTTTGAAGAGGCAGGGATTCCGCTTCATACACTCTTCACCATTGAAGACTTCGGCATTTCCAAACCGTCGGCATAAACCGATGCGTGCAATAGGATCACGAGGATCTTATCGAAACTAGGTCGAGCGATGTTGGCTGGAAGGATCCGATAGTAAGAGCATGGAAACGAGCCTGCATCGCGATCTCAAACGCATCTTTGCGGCGACTCCCGAGCAAGTGGAGGTGACCATCGATGGTTATCGCATCGATGCTATCGATGATCGTGGACACTTGGTCGAAATCCAACATGCTGGCTTGGGTTCCATCCGCGACAAGATTCGAACCTTGATTCAGTCCCATCCAGTTCGTGTGGTGAAGCCACTGCTGCGAACGAAGTGGGTCGAAACCTACGAGTCCGAGGACGCGGAAGAACCCCAGCGCCGCCGCAAAAGCCCCAAGCACGCGTCGTTCTTGGAAGCTTTTCCAGAGCTTCTACATTTCACCTCGGCCTATCCGCATCCCAATCTGACGGTCGAGATCCTTTTGGTCGATGTGATCGAACGACGCATTCCGCGCCCGCATCGCTATCGCCGCAAGAAACAATTCCGTGTTCTCGATCAACATCTTCATGAATGCGGTGATTCCAAGTCTCTCCAGACCCATCTGGACCTTTGGAATCTCTTAGATACACCCTTGCCCAAGAAACCATTTGGCACCGCTGAAATCGCCGAATGGATTGAGAGACCTCGTTGGTTCGCGCAACAAGTAGCGTACGTGCTTGATCGTTGCGGCGTCATTCAACAAGTTGACAAGCAAGGTAATGCGAAACTCTACGCCATCCAAGAAGCGACACTGAAGCCGCTTCCCCAAAAGACTTTAAAGCGCAAGCGTAAGCCTCGACGCAAAGCCGGATAACTCCTCGTCGATCGGCCGCAGCCTTCCTAGGCATCTCATTCCTATCGAGCCGCAATCACATCCTTGCCAACCCATGCCCTCAGAACTTCTGGCACGACGATGCTGCCATCTTCCTGTTGGTAGTTCTCCATAATGGCGATAATGGCTCGCGAGATAGCAACGGCGGTTCCATTGAGCGTATGGACCAAGTGCGTTCCTTTTTCCGCTTTGTTCTTGAAGCGGATATTCAATCGACGCGATTGATAGTCGGTACAGTTCGAGGTGCTGGTCACTTCACCCCATTCGCCATGTTCACCACGTCCAGGCATCCACGCTTCGAGATCGTACTTGCGATAGGCAGGGCCACCAAGATCACCGGTGGCGGTATCTACCACGCGATATGCGATACCCAGAGCATCAAACAGATCGCACTCGATCTGTCGCAACTCTTCGTGGATGGCATCACTTTGCTCGGGCAACGTGAATGCGAACATCTCGACCTTGGTGAATTGATGGACGCGATACAAGCCCTTCGAAGCTCTTCCCGCCGCTCCAGCTTCCGTTCGGAAACAGTGACTGATACCAACCATCTTGAGTGGCAAGGATTCTGCTTCGAGCGTTTCGCCCGACATCATTCCGCCTAAAGTGATTTCGGCGGTTGCAACCAAATTGAGATCGGTGTTTTCGATACTGTAGATCTGCGTTTCAGGTCCACGTGGATTGAATCCAATACCATGCAGAATACCAGTATGAGCCACGTCGGGTGTAGTGATGGGAATGAACCCACGCTTCATCAATTGCTGAACCGCAAACTGCTGCAGCGCTAGTTCCAACAAGACTGCTTCATTCTTCAAAAAGTAAAAGCCAGCTCCAGCCACGCGAGCCCCGGCTTCGAAGTCGATCATGTCGAGCTTCTTTCCGAGCTCGAGGTGGTCCTTAGCCTTGAAGCCAAACGATGGAACCGGTGTCTTGCCGCGAGCCACTTCCAGATTTGATAGGTCATCCCTTCCGATCGGCGCATTGGGATGCGCCATATTGGGAATGCGGGTATGGATGGCTTGAATTTCGAGCTCCAGCGCATCGTGATCGGCTTGTGCTTGGTCTTTCTTCTCGCGGAGTTCGCGGCCCTTTTCCTTCAGCGCTTCGCGTTCTTCAGCAGATGAAGCTTTGCCGATTTGCTTGCTCGTTTCATTCGCCAATCGATTCCACTCTTCAGCTTCCTTGAGCTTGGCCTTGCGTTGATTTTCCAGCTCGACAAATCGATCCACATCACATGGAACGCCTCGATTGGCGCAGTTGGTTTTGACGGCTTCCGTGTTTTCCAAAATGAACTTGCGGTCGAGCATGATGTCCTATGCTTTGAAAGATACCCAATGAAACTGTGGACGAAACGGTGGAATCGCTATGGCGCAATTTCCGAAAGGTATTGCCATAGCCGGGTGCTGGCCTTAATTCCCCGGTAATAATCTTCGAGATGAAACTTTTCGTTGGGACTATGAGCCCCATCATCATCGAGTCCCCAACCGAGGAGCAGCACGTCTGCCCCGGTTTGCTCGACCATGTTGGCCACGATTGGAATCGAGCCTCCTTCTCGAATCAATACGGCTTGCTTTCCAAATCCTTCACTGACTGCTTTTTGGGCTGCCGCCATGAAAGGACTATGCGGATCGACCATCACCCCCTTCCCTCCATGCAGATCGATGACTTCGACCTCCACGCCGGGTGGTGTATGGGCTTCAACGAATGCCTTCAATTGACGCGTCACTTCGGCTGGTTGCTGATTGGGTACCAATCGAAAACTGATCTTGGCTCCAAACCAAGACGGAATAATGGTCTTCCCACCTTCCCCTTGATAGCCTCCAAACATACCGTGAACATCCAGGGTCGGCCGAGCCCAACGACGTTCGAGGGTCGTAAAGCCTTCTTCTCCAACCAGCTCTTTCACACCTAACTGTGCGGCAAGAGCTTGATCTGAAAAAGGCAAGGATTTCCACATGGCCCGTTCGCTATCCACCAAAGGAACCACGGGATCATAGAATCCTGATAGCTGAATCTTGCCATCAGGGGTCTTCATTTCGGTCAAGATCCTGGCCAAAGCAAGCCCTGGGTTGGCGACCGCACCACCGAAACTTCCACTATGCAAGTCTGCCTTGGGGCCTCGCACTCGCAATTCGTAATAGGCGATCCCTCGCAATCCATAGGTGATAGCAGGCTGCCCCACTCCAAACTGACACGAATCACTGATCACGATGACGTCGGCTTTGATTTTGTCGCGTATAGCCGGCAAGGCGGCACTCAGCACCAAACTCCCCTGCTCTTCCTGTCCTTCGATCAAAAATTTGACCTGCATCGGTAGCTCCTGCCCGGTTTCCAACCAAGCAGCCACCGAATGCACGTGAGTCAACATCTGCCCTTTGTCATCGGTGGATCCGCGAGCATAGATGTTTCCATCGCGAACTTCAGGGGAAAAGGGATCGGTTTTCCATAGCTCGAGTGGATCCGCTGGCTGCACATCGTAGTGCCCATATACGAGGACCACCGGCTTGCCTGGCACGGGAGCTGTCTCCGCATAAACCAAAGGAGGCCCATCCCCTTCGATCAATTCGGTCGACATCTTCAAAGCTCGAAATCGATTTGCCACCCATTCTGCGGCCTCGCGCATCGCACTTGCCTGCCTGGAATCGGCGCTGACACTTGGGATTCGCAGCAATTCGAACAGCGAATCCAAGTGACTTTGACGATTTTGACTTAAATGACGATCAATCGATGAAAAATCTGCCATGTTGGATCCTAAGGATCTTGCGAATTCTACTTGCCAAGCACCCCTGTAACGGCACTAGAATATACACCTGTTGTACGGCTCGTAAGAGTCGTAATGCGAATCCCGAATAAATCGGGGGACGTTTTGCAACGCGGTTTGGCCGAGGATGAATGGAAATCAGTAAAGGAGAAATGGCTACGATGGCAGATTCCAATGCAGCCGTGGTCGAAGTGGTCGAAGAAGAAGTTCGCACCCAAGCGCAGAAACCCCGCCCCAAGAAACAACCTCGCTACAACGTCGTTCTCTGGGACGATGCCGAACATACTTACGACTATGTCATCCGCATGATGCAAGAGTTGTTTAGCGTCAATTATCTTCGTGGTTTTCAAATTGCCGAAATGGTTGATACCCAAGGTCGCGCGATTTGTCTTACCACCACCCTCGAACATGCAGAGCTCAAACGGGATCAAATCCTCGCTTTCGGCAAAGATCCTCAAAGCCGCGTCTCTCGCGGAAGCATGTACGCATCCATCGAACCCATCGAATCCTAGGCTCGATGTCAATCTTCTTAGAGCATTTGCGATCCATCCATTGGCCTAGTGCTTGGCCGGATCGCGATCATGATGCGCTTGATCGATGTGCACATGAATTCGAGGCTTGACTTCAAAGAGCTTTAGCCAAGCCTCATCAGGAAGCGGACAATCATCCACATAAAGCGAATGCAAATGCTCTGCTTTCGCTAATAACTCGAGAGATCGCGCTGTGATGCGAGGCCCAATCAAGTGAAGCGATTCTAACCTCGGAATCGTAGCGATGAACTCGATCGCTTGGTCATCGATTGCGGCTCCGCCGATCCGCAACATCGTCAACTCCGAAAACTCAGGCAACTTCTTCCATGTTGCTCCCGTCCATCGAACATCAGGAACATTGAGAATCCGTAGTTGATGCTGATGCGGCAACAGAAATGCAAATCCGACATCGCTCAAAGCCGTCTTGCGAACGCGCAGATGAATGAGCGACGTATTCTCGATCCAAAGTCCGAGATCGTTTTCGGATTGCAAACCTTCTTCGAACAAAACCTCGCGTATCCCATTTCGCACCGAGGAATCCATCGCTTGAAATTCGCGAAGAACCGTGGAATTGGCCATCACTTCGAGCATCAACCGATGCGACGATCCTTCGCGTAAGGCAGCGGTTTGCTCACGAAACTGTTCGACGGCACCAGCGTCGAACGAAGGAGAATGGGAGGTCTTGGGCGTACATCCCAACACGAAGATCAATAGGCCGAAAAATCCCAATCGCCCCATGGATTTGTGATCAAGTCGAAGTTGCTTGACGAGTCTCTGCCAACTTAGACAGAGCATCCATTGGAATAGGAATCCCTTTCAGAATTCCCTCCAGTACCAAGTTGCGTCCAACGACGCCTTGGAAACGACAAATGATCATGCGATTCCGTCGGGCCTTGATCAATTCGCACATCACTATCAAACGATCACCGGGCAATACAGGATCGCGGAAGCGAACATCCTCAAGCCCGCCAAAGCCCACCATGCCCGCACCGAGCAAGTCATACTTGTGAGCGAAATAGCTACACATCTGAGCGGCTGATTCCAACATCACCACTCCAGGCATAAGCGGCATTCCAGGCATGTGCCCACGAACCCAAAACTCTTGGTCCGTGATATCTTTGTAGCCAGCACATGCGAAGCGGACCTTGTCCTCATAGATGATCGCAGTCAGCTGCTCCATTTCAAATCGTTGAGCATTGTGGCGCCGAATCTCTTCAATATCCGCAATGACATTGTTGAAATCCAACAAATCCAAATCAACGATGAAATCTTTGTTGACTCCGCTCATCTTCTCGCCTGCATCTCTTGGGATAAGATCTAGCTCGCTCAAAAAAAGGCTGAGTCACACTCAGCCCTTCCCTCGAAAACTCTTTTTCGAATCCCTTCCCTATCGCGTTGCCACCAGGGTTTTCCTGCTGGCACTCCATCCACCGCGCTATCGAATTCAATTCGATGCGATCAGCGAACCCTGGAGACGATTAGGTGCGAATCTTCTTGCGCTTTGCCTTGCGAGCCTTGCTGTTGGCTGGTCGTTGGCCGTGATTGGCCTTCTTCAATTTTCGGTGTGGTTTAACCATTGGAGTTCTTAACCCTTTTCCTTTGGACAGCCCGTCTTACCTGCCCTTTGCGTCGAATCTCAGCAAGCAATCATTCCTTCCGATTCCTGCTAGTGCCTCCTCGACTCCGCTGCGACAAAATCGCTAGCATGGCTGCTGGAAGGCAAACGGAGGAACTAGGTTAGCATGAGTTCCAAAACCTGCAAAGTGAAACTGAAGGGCTATCGACCGGAATTTTCCCGCAGCCGCTGCCTGAATCCCAGCTTTCCCGGAAACTTCGGCGATTTTGGGGGACAGTCCCCCTTCTTTTTTGCCAGCAAAAATCCGCCCCCCTCCTTTTGTAAAATTTCTCAGCTGGACTATGAATTTTCACAGCTCTGGTCACAGTCGTGAGTTTCACAACTCGGAGCTTTAGTTTTGAAGCGTGCATTTGAGTATTATCACAACCCAAAGAGTGAGCGAGGGACTGACTTTGGCAGTGTTTTGCCTTGTCCGAGACATCTGCTAACGCTACGTGGTATGAAGAATGCCATCCCTCGCTGACGCGTCGGGTTGTGAAAATCAAGGCTTTCTGCACGCCGACCGCTCATTACGCAACTTCAAAAAGCGTTAGCGAGGACGCTTTGGGTTGTGATAATACCAAACACGCACCTTCAATACCAACCCTTCAGTTTGTAAAGCACTCCATCGCGGAACTTCTCTGCCTCCGCTTTCGCCCTTGCACAACGCGTACAATGTCCCAAACGCTCGCGATTCGATTTTCCAAGGAGCCTTGCAAGGTGACGGCACGCCCACAAAACTACCGCGAACTGCTCGAAAGCGGTTGGAAATCTCGTTCGGTCAAGGCCGAGATTCGTGAGAACTTCGTTCGTAAACTGCAGTCGGACGAGCCCCTGTTTCCGGGAATTATCGGCTACGACGAAACGGTCATCCCCGAAATCAATATCGCTCTGTTGGCCGGCCACGACCTTCTCTTCCTCGGAGAAAAAGGGCAAGCCAAAAGCCGCCTCATGCGTAGCCTCGTTCAGTTTTTGGATGAATGGGTGCCCTACATCGATCTTCCAGAACTGCCCGTTCATGAAGACCCAGCCTGCCCCATTACGGAAGCCGGCAAACGCATCGTCGCTAGCCGTTCGCCTGAAGAGATACCCATCGCTTGGTGGCACCGCTCTCAACGATACGCGGAACGACTTGCACCGGGAACAAAGTTTGCCGACATCATCGGGGAAATCGATCCGGGCAAACTGATTGGTGGTGTTGGCATGGGTACGGAACAAGCCCTGCACTTCGGTCTGATTCCGCGGATGCACCGTGGCATCTTTGCCATGAATGAACTTCCTGAACTCGATGAACTGGTCCAAGTAGGTCTCTTCAATATCCTCGAAGAACGCGATGTTCAGATTCGCGGATTCCCTTTGCAGTTCGATCTCGACATCTTCATCCTCTTTTCGGCCAACCCTTCGACCTACAATCGCAGTGGCAAGGTCATCCCACAACTCAAGGATCGCATCGGCTCCATCATCCAAACGCATTATCCGCGCGACCGTTGGCTGGGAATCGAAATCCTCCAACAAGAAGCCCATAAAGATTGGAATCCAGAGAACGTGCAGATTCCAAACTTCATGGCCGAAATCGTGGAAGAGATCACGATCCAATCTCGCAAGAGCAAACTCATCGATCATGCATCAGGGGTTTCAGCTCGCTTTTCTCTAGCAAACTATCGAACCATGATCGCTTCGGCTATGCAACGATCTTTGTTGCTAGGTGAATCCATCGCCGTGCCGCGTATCAGCGACCTTGGGCATCTCTACTCATCGTCACTCGGAAAGCTCGAACTAGATCTGATGGGCAGTCATCAGATGTCGGAGCGTCAAGTTCTCGACGCGATGATTGCCTCGGCCATCAAGGTCGTGTTTACCGAATACGTTGAAGATTATGGTCTTCAAGAAATCGCGGACATCTTTGCAAAAGGAGTCAAAATCGAAGTCGGCGATATGCTACCCAGCTCGCACTACGCAGAACGCATTCAACACGTTCCTGCAATCTGGGAAAAAGCATTCGAAGTCAACGCCAGTCAAAACATGGCTGTTCGTGCTTCCTGCGTGGAGTTCGTACTGGCCGGTTTGTATGCGATGGATCGGATCAGTCGAAGTCAAAAGCACGGTCGGCTCGAATACGATACCTAGAGCGGCCAAACCTTGGCGACTGCCATGAGGACCCCAAGGTCACAGTTTATCCTCTCACCATTCTAAGATTCGTGCGACGAACCCCGAAGACGCATCGCTACGGTTTGGATTTGGGTCATCTCTTCGATGGCAAATCGCACACCTTCGCGACCAATACCGCTTTGCTTGTTGCCGCCGTAAGGCATGTGGTCCATTCGAATCCCCGGAATGTCATTGACGATGACACCCCCAAAATCGAGTTCGCGAATAGCGTCGTGAATACGCTCGATATCCTTGCCAAATACGGAGGCCTGCAACCCATAGGGAGTCTCATTGGCGCGGTGAATGGCCTCCTCCCATGTCTTGACGCGAATCACATTGGCCATGGGTGCAAACACTTCTTCCTGCATCAAACGACAGTGCGCAGGAGTTGCCTCGATCAAGGTGGGTGGCAACATCGCATGATGGGCCGATCCACCGAGGAGAATTCTCGCTCCTTCGCGCACAGCTTCCTCTCCCCACATCTCAGCTCGTTTAGCAGCGTCGACCGATATCATCGGTCCAACATCGGTCCCCAAGGATTCAGGATCTCCCACCTGCAATCGCGAAGAAGCATCGATCAACTTGGGAACGAACTCGTCCCAACATTCAGGATGGATGAACAAACGCTGGATGCTGATGCAGACTTGCCCTGCATAGGCAAAAGCTCCCAACGCGCATCGATCGGCAGCCCAATCGAGATCTGCATCTTTATCGACGAGCACGGGTGAGTTATTGCCGAGTTCTAACGTGACCTTCTTGATGCCTGCCGTCTCGAGCAAGATTTTGCCAACTGCGGCACTCCCCGTAAAACTGATCTTGCCCACGCGTGCATCGCGAACCATTGGCGATGCAACTTCTTCACCAGGACCTTGCAACAATTGAATGGCTGGTCCCGGCATTCCTGCTTCAAGCAATAACTCCATCAGGGCGATCGCTGTTAACGGTGTGAGTTCTGCTGGTTTCAAGATGACCGCATTGCCAGAAGCAATGGCAGGTGCAACTTTATGAGCCACCAGATTCAAAGGAAAGTTAAATGGAGTGATTGCCCCCACAACTCCAATCGGCCGTCGGCTCCACCACCCCTGAAAGCCGACGCCCGATTCCACGGCATCGAAAGGTATTGTTTCCCCGTGAATTCTTTTGGACTCCTCCGCGGCCCATTGAAACGTCGTGGCAGCTCGATCCACCTCCACCAGCGCATGCTTCAATGGCTTCCCCGCTTCTTGCGCTATCCGCAATGCAAACTCTTCTTTGCGGTTGAGTAACTTTTCAGAGACCGAACTCAATATCCGTGCACGACGGTGCAAGGGCATCAACCGCATGGTGCGAGCCGCTTGGGCTGCACTGCGAATCGCCAAATCAATCTGCGAATGAGAAGGGATATCGAATTCACCCAACACGCGATCGTGGTACTTGTGCCTCACCTCCATGGAACGAGTGCCTCGCACCCAGTTCCCATCGATCCACAATCCACTCACTTTCGATTGGCTCATATCTCCACTTTCACGATTCCAAACGCTTCCACTCACTTTGGGATAGCATGCCGCTCGATCCGCTTCACGTTCGGCCGTTCAGGAGACTTCATGTTTTCTCCCAAAAAGAAACTTGGATGAGGTGGCTTATTATAAACGACGTTTTGCCATGTGATTCCCAAACGATACTGCGGATCTTCTAACAAACATGGTAGACGATATTGGGTTGGATGCGTACTCACGTGCAACCACATCGAACGCCCATCAGGGGCCACCATCAATACTTCTTCACGCCAGTCGCCCAACAAATCGCCCATCAACATCGGCCCACGGCCACCACTCCTTCCCAAGCCTTGCAGCAGGACGACTTCGCGTTCTTCTTCCCAATTCCATTTGAGAATAGAATCGCGTCCGACTAATTCACGCAAAAGATCGCCATCCCACCAAATGGCAAAGTCCGAAGTTCGCGGAGCCTTTCCGATCGATTCTCCCTTGGCATTACGAAGCCCTCCTGGCCCACCCCACATTTCACACCCTGGATGGCGAGGATCGATATCGGCTGCTAAGCCTGCAGGCACATCGATGCCAGGGCTATGACTCCAAAGAACTTCACCCGTTGCAGCATCGCGCAATGCCGCACCAGGTGATCCGAAACGAACGGTATCGTCTTCATTCTCATGAATGGTAAAGACCTCTTGTCCCGGATGATCGGGATCGAGATCGGAACAATGCATGGCATCGCCATGCCGAAATCCAGTCGAATAGAGTCCCTTCCCATCATCATCGATCACCATCGCATGATAAATGATCTCGTCCTTACCATCGCGATCGACATCCACCACACTCAAGGAATGTCCACCCATCCCCGAAAACTTAGAAGCATCGCGATAGGGTGGATAGCTGATACCACTATCGAACACCCACCGCTGACTGAGCTTGCCATCCCGAAAGTCCCAAGCTGCTAATACCGTTCTCCCATAAACACCCCGACACATCACAAGGCTGGGGTACTCTCCATCCAAATACGCTACGCATGCCAAGAAACGATCACATCGATTTCCATAGCGATCGTTTCCGCCGTTTCCTCCAATGCCACCCCAACCATCAATCGGATCTCGACCTGGAACGTAGGGGACGGTATGGAGTTCGGCCCCTGTTGCCCCATCAAAGACTGTCAAGTATTCAGGCCCTTCGAGGATGCGGCCAAAGGTGTTCTTTCCTTCTTCGCGGTTGCGATAGTCGCGACTTGCATCGCCGAGCACTTTTCCTTTTCCATCGCGAGTTCCATCGGCAGTCTTGCACGCTACCTCTGCTTTACCATCTCCATCCAAGTCGTAGACCATAAACTGTGTGTAGTGTTGGCCTTCGCGAATATTGATCCCCAAATCGATTCGCCACAACAAAGTTCCATCCCATCGATACGCATCTAAGATGGGTCGCCCTGTCATTCCCGCCGACCCATTGTCCTTACCATTGGAATGCTGATGGACCACAAGCTCCCATTCCCCATCACCATCCAAATCAGCAGCCGAAGCATCGCCCAGCCTATAGTTTTCTATGGGCTTTATCGGGATCTGTAGAAATGTTTCGCTCCACCGCTTACAAGGTTGACTTCTTTCCCATTCTTTTCCATCCACCGATGGAATCACCGAGTAATAGCCCCAAACTTTGGAATCGGAACCGACGGTGCATGAAGTTGCCTTGGAGATAGGTGCTGGAGTAAGCCGCTTCCATTGCGTTCCGTCATCAGATCCTTCGACATAGAAAACGATGTTCGCTGGATCATCGGCCATCAATCGCCATGATACAAAGGTCTCCCCTTTCGCATCCGGCAAGGCAACTACACCGCGCGACAATCGTTCCATCCACCGCTGAGCTTCGACCCTTTGCATGCAACAAAGAAACACCGCCAGCGACGCGATTGCGATGAGCTTCCGATGATGGTTCGTTTTCATACGCCTACCAATCCACTTGCTTGTTCATCGCCTCGAAATATCTACCACTGGGAAACCTGCCGCAATGCTTGAATATCGATAGGCCCTTCGTCTGAAAAGGCAACGTGCCATAATTCTGACTTCAATGCTTCGCGATAATCGATCTTCTCATGCTGAACGATGACTTCGTTCTTCAATAGTCGCACGCCGTGACTGTAGTCAACATACCAGTCGACATGTCCCGCATAGACGGGCTGAATCGGAGTGCCATTGGGATAGTGCCACCCATAAAGTGCAACTCGATGAGCCTTCTTCGATAGAACATTGCTTACGATGAGATCCTTCTTGGTTCCCACAACGATGCCGTCTCGCGATTTCCCCTGCAATTGTTGTTCGATCCAACCCTGATGCTGCAAGAAGGTTCCGACCTCGTCGCGACGCTCGGTCATCGGCCTAGGAGCCAGTTTGACTTGCGCCGCGGCAAACACGTGATCCGACATTCTCTTGGTGAGTAGAGAACATCCCATCGCATCCCCCAATTCGCAGGCCAATCGGGGCGACATCGGAATCCGAAGTGCATCGTCGTTCGAGCCAATGGCGAATACGTCGGACATGACCCATGCTTGAGCGGTGGATGACTCTCCGTCCTTTGTCTCGAAGTCCCATTCGATCGGCACGAGCCATCGAGCCCAATCGGGTACATTGCCGCGTCGAATCTCTGAAGCGATGGCTTGATCACTTTCTTCGCGCTCCATACTCTCCATCCGTTTCGCAAACTCGGAACCGGTAAATGCATCGTGCGGTCTGGTCGGAAGATCCAAGGACATTCGCGGGACAGAAGCAAGTTGTCGCGCATTGGATTTTCTGGGATCGCGTATGGGAAGCGTTTGCACTTTTTCAGAATAACATCGCGGGCCATTCAATAGAGATTGAATCGTCATCCCCTCTTCCCAACAACACGCAGCAATCAAACCATTCATTTCACCCACAAGCCGCGTATGCAGTATGGCATTTTGTGGGTTGCGATGGACCAGGCATTGAATCCGCTCCTCAAAAAACGAGCGGGTTCGAAAATCCAGCCAAGTTCCCTCTTTCCCTTTTTCTTCGAGGCCAAACCGCTTCACCATACGTTCGGTCGCGCGAAAGGTACCTCCCGTTTCCCCAACTACCTTCTTTCCATCCAAGGTGATCTCGCGATCATCGTAGGCCAATACAAAGAGTCGGTTCTTCGCATCGTTCTTCAACCATTGAAGCAACTTATCGCCATGATGGAGTTCGTCCGAATACGAGTAATTGGCATCGAGAAAAATCAATCGCTGGACAGTCGAAGGTAATGTCTCATAAGCATTCATCCACCCCCACAAAAACGACCCACCACCGCTATGGCAACTGAGATAGGTCTCGTCCGCCTGCCATTCTTGCTGAAGCGATTCCACGATCTTGCGAATCTGCCCATCAGCTTGTGGATTGGATTGACGAAAAGCTGGCCAACTGAGCTGGCTTGACTGCACAATCACTAGAATCCAATCGCAATCCTCGGAGCGATCGCGAAGCCAACGATACTGCGCCCCGATATGTTGAATATCGAAATGCCAATCGATTCCTTCCGCTGCAATGCACCCCAAGGATTGCTCTGCAGTGTTGCCGTTGGGCGTTGCAAACACCAGCAAACGCTTTCGTGCTTTGGACATTGTATGGGGACAGATTTCTAAGATGCGCACTCCGTTAGCTTCATCGCGAAATCGAAATCGTTCGCCTTGAACGGGGCCCTGATGAAAAGTCTTTGTTGACTCCTGTCCCCATGCAATCGAGGTCAGAGCCATTTCAACCCCAACGACGATTCCCACTACCATTCGCAAGAACATCACCCCTCTTGAACCAAGGTATCGTGCTCGATAACCAAGGCATTGCGTTTCGCGATTCGCCGATGCCATCATCCCGTTGAATCTCGCCGTGTTGTAAGACCTATTCCATGAGAAGCCACTCGCTCTCACACTCGGCTACAGTCTAACACTCTACGAATGCGGCGCACCACCGATGACAATAGGCTTCGCCTGAAGAATCTCACGGACCGAAGAGGGATCCACTTATCCCTGTTATGCAAATGCGAACGTGATCCGCTACGGCCGCTTGGTCGCTCGCCGCGCGTTTACCATTCAAGGTATTCTTCAAGTAGGTCGCGAATGTGAGCCACCGGAGGTTCCGATTGCGTCCAAAACTCAAGCATTTTCGCGATCAAATGCGATTGGTAATCCAACGCCCCTAAGAATTGCCACTGACGGTCCAAGGCCCATTTCTTCCAAGCTGTTGCTTGAATCGTAGCATCAGCAACGAGGACCGTTCCTTGAGCTCGCCATTGGATTTTTGACTTCTGATATTCGCCCGGATCCATCGTACTGGCATCCACGATCACGCAGCCGACATCAGGCAATATCTTTGGCTCCGGAGTTTCTTCGGCGACGGCTTCGGTCGATTCGTGCACGCGATCCGCGAGAGCCTTCCAACCTTCCCAAGTCGCCATCGTACGGGAGAGTTTGCTATCGAGTTCTTGAATCGCATCCAAGAGCTTTGCATCTGCTAACCAAAGAGCGATATGGTGGTCGTCGAGACTTTGCTTTTGAATCCAAGTCAGAAGTGTTTCGGCGCGTAGGTCGTGACCATACCAAACTTCTTCCATTCGGCGAACGACTTGAACGATCCCCGTCTTCTGAGAAGCAGGTGAAAGCGTATCCAAATGAGTCGCAATCACTTCTTGATGAGGAGGCAATACGGCCAATCCGCCAAACCGCATCGCTCGTGCGCCCAACACGGCTTGCTCTAACATCTCGGCAGGCACTACCGCCGTGACGACACCCCAATCCAACCCCATTGCATTGAGCGTCCGCTCGCATACGAACTGCGTCGGGTTTCCTGCTACTGGGAAACCGATACACGCAATAATTGGCTGGACTAAATGATCACCGACCATACATTTTTAGGGGTTGAGACGCTTCACGATCAAAGATCTGACCGTTTTCACGAACTCATCGTCTGTTGACTCCCATTCCTCCAACTACACTGGAATGATAGGCCCTCGGCAATCGTTCACGGCCACAATCAAGATTCCGTTCCATTGCTCAACTGTTTTGGTAAAGCAAAGATCCCAGTCCATTTGGCTCTGTAATCCCTATGCCTTGCCCATTCCGAAGTATCGTCTGGCCTCGCAATCTCTGCTCAGTCTTCCAACTTAATCACTGAAAAAACGTTAGATAGGTCCCGTTTTACCGTTACCGTTGAACCAAGGAGGGTGGGAGTCTTCATCTTGCGATCCTCAAAAGCCATTCCTGGACCTCTCGACGAACCCGATTTTGATCGCACTCTGGAAGATGCCATTCTCAAGGATACGGGAACGATTCTACCTTTCGAGAATGTAACCCGATTCGTTCCGAAGCGACGATCCTTTTCACCCTTGCCCAATGCAGACGATACCCAATCACCTAGCAGGCCTATCACAAAGGATATTCCCAACGCGGTCTGGGTACTGTCGTTCTGCTATGCCCTGATGCTGCTTGTCGTTGCATTAGCCTTGAAACAGATGGAAGCTCCTGCGAGTTGGCGGATCACATCCTTCTTATGTGGTTGCATGTTGATGGTCTCCCATGGCATTCTGGCTCAAACCTTCTACACCATTCCCCGATTGGCTCTGGTCCACGGTTTCATTCTAGCGATTGTCGATTATCACTTGGCAGATCACTTTACCTCTGGATCCATTCCCTTTTTCATTCCTTTCATGGCGCTTGCACTCCATCTGTTCTTGATGGGCATTGTGCCCGATGGAACACTTCGAGCAGGTCACCGATTCCTGAAGTCTTATCAGATCGGTCAATGGGTCGTTCTTTGTTTCTTCGCATCCATCATCGCATTGGGTTTCATGCGCATTCCAAACGAAACGACGTGGATCCTAGCCATGCTTCCAATGCTTCATGGCCTGATTGCGTGACCTGTTTATTAACGGCTTATGCCAACAAAGCCTTTTCAATTCCATGCTGGATCGTTTGCAGCATTGCCACTCTGGCTTATGGATTATTGCAATGGCAAAACGCTTCAGTGAATCTTCTCAGTGACTCCAGCGGCATAGATTTATGGCTATCGCCAGCAATTTCTCTATTCTTGCTGGTCGTCATTCTTCATGGCCGAACGATTGTTCACTCGACGCAGTTGCAACCTACGGACCATCGTCCCATCGAATCATTGGCCGTTTGAGAGCGTTTGCATTCAACGGGTCGGGCCTTCAAGAGCGTATCGACCGAGAATGCTCCAAGGTCCTCCATCGACTTGCTCAATCAAACAAACCTCGCCGATGAGGACTCGCTTTTTTCAACCGATTGAAATATCGCCTCAAAAATTGCGTCGGTGCATAGTCCATTGCGAGGATGGATCAATGTGACGTGGGGCTTATGCAGTCGCGGTTCGTGTGAGCCAGACTGGAGCAAAGTTGCTCGCAACGATTGAAAGGATTCGGCCCCCTCGACACACGGCAAATACACAAGATTCTCTTCGCGTATGGGCTTTCCAAACTCCATTTCGAACGCTCGCGGCATGGTAAGAAGCCGGTTCTTGATTTCGTCCCAATCCTCGACTTCGTCTTCGCGTAACAAAGTCACATGACAGTCGATCAGTGCCGCTTGTAGAGGATTCCATTGGCGACGCAACGCATCCAATGACTCGTCGTAAAGAAACAAGGTTGCTTGGCGGCGAACAGTCATCAGGGGTTATTCGCTTGGAATGGTTGGCGTTCTTCGTTGCGATTGGGAAGAGAAGTTAACGATCGTGTGTTGGTTGTTTCTTACGATTGAGACAATCGAACTACGTTTCTTACGATTGAGATAATCGAACGATGGGAGATGCCAAAGCTAAGAGTAACATTCGATCGATAGCAAACGCCTACTGGGCAAACATGTCGCGAATTTCTTTCGTCGGCGACACCGACATGGCTGTTGATGATCTTGCCGTTGCGAAACGCGATCAGCCGGGAATGGAAGTGACCGAGAACTTCTGTGCCAAGCCTGGGCTATCATCAACGTTCACTTTGGCAATCTTGAACGAAGGATTGGTTTCAGACAAACCAACCAAGATCTTCTTTTGATACCTGCAAGGCCCACACCAATCCGCATAGAAGTCGACGACGATATCCCCATCAGCGATTTCGCTGTCAAAGCTCGCTTCCGTCAACATGGGTAACGAATCGGGTACCGAAGGCTCATTGACCGGTCTTAAGAAAAGCCAATAAACCGTCAATAGAACGATGGCTATTCCGATCCATTTCTTGGTTTCCGTAGCCACGGTCGATACCTCCTCGCACCCATCGAACGGCATCAAGCCGCCGCCCATCGTCCCCAGGACTTGCCTGGGGACGGGTAGCGGGACTTACCATTGGAACGCCCTGCGAACAGCCTTGATCGAAAACGCAGGAGCGTCTATCAGCAAACTACGCTTGACTTTGAATGCGGAGTCGCTTCTGAATATCGGTTTCCAAAACGCCAAAGACAGCTTCATGGCGTTGTACCGACATTTGGAGAGCTGCCAACAATCGCTTGGCGGTGTAGAAGTTCATGATGATCCGTTGCTTCACAACGATCGGATCCTTGGGAACCCCAACTGGCTGTGGATTGAGACCGAAGTCGACGATCAATTCTTCAGGCGATCCGGTGACTCGGCAAAAATTCGCATAGCAAGCGATTGCATCTTCATCCTTTACTTGGACTTGAATCGCCTGAGGGCGCTGAGCTTCTTCTTGCTTTTCCATTACAGCTTGTTCTTCTGACATTCTTCTACTCCGATCTGTCTGCTTCTCGTTCCGAGCGAAAGGCCTGTCCCGCGCTTAGAACTCGAAATTGAAAGTCTTCATAACAATACGTTTCAATCGCCAACCGAGCGATTTCCAACCCAAATAAATTTTGGCTTGGCCACGATAACCCGCGCGAAGCGGAATTTCATGATCATCTAAACTGATGCGAGCCTGATAGGAAGTGCTGATTGGCTTTAGCTTCCCGTCGGCATCCATCTTCGTGTCCAATCGACCACCCGATTGCAACGATAGATTCGGTGGAACCTCTTTAAGTTCCGTCTTCGAAATATTTTCACGTCGCAATAAGCCATGCAAGGTGCTCAGCGGAGCCGCATCGAGCATGATGTAGACATCATCCCCTTTGCCTCCTTCATCGATCAATTCAATCTCGCCTTGATCGATAATGATCACCGCTTCCATTTGATCTTGAATGCCCTTGGCTCCGACCGAAGCAGGATTTTGACGCCCAACCAAACAGATCAAATCCGATTCGGCAAAATAGGCATTGGTGTTTTCTATTGCAAACGGACTTCCCGTCCATGTCGGTAGCTGATCGGCAGCCCCTTGTCCTTTCGGAGCTTCTTTCGATGGTGGTTCAACGACAATTCCTTGAGCCCCACTGACCACTTTCAATTGCTGCATCCGCTCTACCAATTTGTCGTAGATACTCTGCTTCGCATTCACCAAGGCCACTTGCGCAGGAATTTCTACAGCTGAAGGATCGCGACGGGCTTGGATCTGCAAGAAATCCAACTGAGCTTTCGCAACATCGAGTTCGCCCTTGGCTTTGACGATTTCGGCTCGCAATTCAACATTATCCAGCGTTGCGATCACATCGCCTTGATTCACCAAATCACCCGGTCTTTTATGGAATGCTACCAAGTACCCAGGTACCATCGTCCGCACTTGGAAGCCATCGATAGGCTGTATTTCCACGGCGCAATGAACCCAAAATGGCAGAGGTACAAAGGCGACCAATCCGATTGCCGCGGCAGCCACCGCCGCCGTAATTGCCACGCGTGGTTTTTTCATTTTGGCAGCTCTTCCCGGAGTTCTAAAAAACTTGATCGTCGACCACAACGGAGCTGCAATCAGCCCTCCGAATCCTGTTATCGCAAACAACCTTCCCAGCACCTGAAGTCCATAGGGCTTCAACACAGCGTTCAGAAACAACACAATACCTACGACCACCACCCAACGATAGATAACCGCTGCGACCGTATAAGCACCAAACCAAAACTGATTGCGTTGTGGCAAGAAAGGGTTTTCTTGCAACTCCAATCCCAAGCAAATGGACTGGAACCAACGCTTCACAACCTCAGTACTCTTTTGGCGAAGATTCGGGATCTCCAAAATATCCATCAGAATGTAGTATCCGTCAAAGCGAAGCAGCGGATTTCCATTGAACATCACCGTGCTCACCGAACAGATAAACATTACGCTCAGACAGAGAAAGTTGAACATTCCCGGCACGCTAAACCACCACAAAAAAGTAGCGATCGATGCCAAGATCAGTTCAACGTACATCCCCGCTGCGCCGATGAAGACTCGCTGCCATTTATTGGGCAACATCCACGAGTCCGATACGTTGCAATACAAACAAGGTGTGAAGACGAGCAACATAAAGCCCATCTCATGACACTCGCCGCCAAACTTCTTACAACTCAACCCGTGACCAAACTCGTGCAAAACCTTGACCGTAGCCATGGTTATGCCAAGATAGATCCAGTTGTGCGCCGCAAAGAATTGTTCGAACGTGGGAAGTTTGGCCCGGAACTCTTGGAAGTTAACCAAGACCAACGTTCCAGCTGCCAATCCGAACATCAAGAAGAGACAAAGAGCCCAAGTCGTAAATAGCCACCCAAACCATGGCAATAAGCCATTGAGCAAGCGTTCGGGATCAATTCCGCGAAAACGAAGAGCGAACACATTGGCAAACTTGCCCAAGAGCTCTTTCTTCTTCTTCTCGTCACCGCGCCGACGCAGCTGCCGCCCTTGCCCCGAAGCATGCGAAATTACCAACCCACTTCGGTGCAACATCCCAACGAACTGCTGTAGATCCTGGAGCGTGATGCGTTGTGGTGCAAACTGCGACTGAAATGCATCGCGAATCGCTTGCAGGCTATTCTTGCCATCCAGCATATTGAGGATGGCAAATTCTTCCTCATGAAATCGAAAGTAGTTCAGTCCGACTGGTTCTTTGACGACCCAATACGAACGTCCATGATAGCGATGACGGCGAGCTTCCAGGTCTGGGCGCTTGCGCAGCTTCAGCGGCCGCATCGCGCTATTGACCAGACTATCTGCCATCGTTGTCATCGAAATCTGAACCCTATCCGAACTACTTCCGCCCGAGAAACGCCTACACTACCCTTCGCACCTTAACGTGCGCCTTGGACGATCAATGTGGCCACCATTCCATCGCGCAGCACCCAGCTGCCGCGATCTTTGACGTTGTCGATCTCCATCTTCACGCGAATGGTTCCATCTTCCCCCTGCACTGGACTTACGAAAGAAAGCTTGCCAGGAATCTTAACTTCTCTCGCAGGAACATTGCCAATCGCAGGCGACAGCATCACGATGGCCGTTGCATTGGCGTTTTCCAACAAGTGGAGCGGCCCATCGACATCGCGAGCAGGAATCCGCCCAATGACGTGAAGCTTTTCCATTCCTACCAAGCGAACAATCTTTTCACCGACGCGAACATAGTCATTGGGTTGCTTGACCCGCTCCGCAACCAATCCATCGAACGGCGCTTTGATCTGGCGCAGTTCCACCTGAACATTGGCCGCCCCAACCTTGGCTTCATTCACTTCCGCCGCCAACTGGTTGGTTCGCTGTTCAACTTCGGCCAGTACGCCTTGAAGCCGAGCCTTATCTTCTTCCAAAACGACTTTGTCGTACTCACCTTGCGAAGTGGCTCCCTTTTGCAACAAGATCCGATGGTTCTCTGTAATCTTCTTTGCGAGCTTATAAGACAATTCGTTGTATTCGATGTTCGAACGATTGCTCGCCTTCTCGGTCGCGGCTTCATGCTCCTTCTGCGCCACTCTCAATTCAGCCGCAGCCAAACGCGTATCGAGTTCGATAAGAGTCTGACCAGCACCAATCGTTCCCCCTTCATCTACCGCGATACCGGTGATGAGCCCATCGGCTTGAGCTACGATCGACGAATCATTCACAAACTTGAGAATCGCTTGGCGATCCACCATCTGTGATCCGCTTGGGACTTGAGCTTGGACCGATGCCGCAATGCATCCAACCATACCCAACGTCGCAACAGCTTTCTTCAGTCCAACCATTTTTGCACTCAACTTCATGGGATGACTCCATTTAGAACAAGAGATTGGCACGAATCCATTCAACCACTTCGTGGAACCAAACGAAGGCAGCACTACGCTTTCCGCATTTGACGTCCACAATTACTTTCGCTCCAGGACGATCCAAACCTTCCATCGACTCCGGCTCGACACGCAACTTAACGGTTGCTCCTTCTTCCGGCGCAACTTCCGCTCGCTGGTGGATCTTGTCGCGTTTCAACTTGCCTTTGCGTGTTACCGAAGGATCCGTCATGAGGATGAACTCCACATCGAGCGAATCGGTCTTGAGTTCATCAAAAGCGTTGTCCAAGTATTTCATCCGCTTTTCAGGCATCAACACTTCGACTTCCCAGCCTTTGGATGTGTCCGCGATCGAGACCAGTATCTGCCCAGAATTGACCGGGCGAGCTCGCAGGACTTCCTCCACTTTCCATGTGGTAACCACTCCGTCGATCGGCGTGGTTCGGACAAGCTGCTGTTCTTTTTCCGTGATGACGTTGATCTGGTTCTGCAAACTTTCCTGACGCACGATCAACTCAGCTCGTTCGCGATTGATCTTCGCAACGTCTTCTTTCGACATCTGCGATTGATTAGAAAGCTGGTGGACAGTAGCCAACAAGCTCTGAGCCGTCACCTCTAACTGCCCTACCAACTCTTTCCTCTGCAATTCGAGATCGCGGTTCTTCATGTAAACAACCGGACTACCAGCAAGGACTTTGTCACCGTGCTTGACCGGGATTTGATCCCCTACTTCACCATTGATATGTGCATACACATGGCGTTGCACTTGGGGCTGCAGCGTACCATTGCCCTGAAGATCGAAGTCGATCGGAATAATAAACATGGCGAGTGTCGCCACTGCGATGGTCGTCAAAATCGCGACGGTCTTTGGCAGTGCCGAACCACGGAAGAACCAAGTCGCTCTTCCCAATGCTCGCCACACGGGCATCATAAACAGCTGACTGTGGCTCAACGTATTGGCAAGTGCACGACAGCTATGCTCGTACACCAAGTCAACGCGTCCCTCGAGCACTTCACGCGGAATCTGTGTTTCAATTTGCTCGACGATCAATGCCCCAATGATCTCATTGGACATTCGCATCTCGGTCGAGATCTTCTGCTTGGCTTGAATATCTCCTTCCACCGTCTTCTCAGGGCGGTGGATCGGTAATACCGTCACTGTTCGCCCGTGCGAAAGGTCGACGTACTCCTCGACCGACTCTTCAAGCTGCGGAGGCAAATCTTCGGTCGAACCGTCATACCAAAGCGGTTCACCACTTTTCACAACTCGCGTAGCCAAGTCATTCAAGGCCGTCACGATGTTGGATCGACTCTCGATGGTATCCTGACCACTGATGGCGATGACCTTGGCCTTGCCACCTCGCATGACCGCCACGCTCACTCGGTCACACTCGATCAACCGACGCCCTTCGTTCGCAATGGTAAAAGCCGTATCGCGAAGTTCGAGATTGTCGTGAACGAGACGAGCAAACTGATCGGACTGTTGCCAAAGGACCTGCCGATCCGAAACCTCTTGCAACGACTGGCCCTTCAGCCATTCGCCAATCAGCTTCGACATGTGCTCCAAGAATTTGAGATAGCCCTTTTGCGTATCAGGCGGTGAATCGGGTCGCTGGAAGATTTCAATGAGACCAGCAAGCTTCTTACCTGAAGCCAAAGGACAGAGGACCAACAAGTACTTTGTAGGATTTCCTAGAGACCGATCTTCGCCAAAATAGGCCATCGGAGGAACCAACTCCCCCTGCCCTTTACCGACCACTCGCGTCAGCAATCGCGCATGGCGTATCGCCTCTTCGTTTTCAGACTCGAGCAAATCCTGGCTCACCTGAATCTGATAGGCAAGCTTCATCGCACCATCGGTATCCACCAACCAAATGGCGCCACCTACCGCAGCCAACGCCGAAACGATTCGCTGGAGCACCGCCGGATAATACTCAGCGGCCGAAATATCCGTCTTCGAAATCTCGGAAATCTCGTTGACCAAATTGCGAATCTGACGCTTGGTCTGCTCAACGGATTCTGGTGAAGGGCTGGTCGACATGGCCTGAAACCGAATCTTGATATCGAAAAGGGAATTTGGATCTCGCTAACCAAACGCGTCAGCGATGGATCTCGGAATTATGACGATAAGCGAACTCTTACTGCGAACAAGCAATTTCCAAGGGTTCTCGAGGACTTAAGCCCCTCTTCGGCGTCATCCAGAACGGTTGTTCCGATTGAACAAACTTTTCGTCGTTCCTCGCAATCGATGACTTGCCGAGCACGATTAGATCAACCGTTAGAACCCTTTTTTGCGGACTCGCTTGCTCTTTCGTAAAAAATGTTAGAATGTTAATACCAAAAGTATAGACGGATCGCGAGGCAATTTCACTAGTTTCCAAAAATTTCCTGGGAAATCGGGGCCTCGTGTGAGAATAATGGGAATGCTTCGGGACCATATGGATTGCTTGAACGGGCGCTCAAGAAGCCCCTAGCCCTCCTATTTTCTCTCGTTGCTAGTTCCTATTGCCTGCTTACGAAAACAACCTCCGATCCATCGGAAACCGCTGCCTCAACAAAGCTGGATGCTATGAGTCTGGAAGGCCTTCAAAACACGATTCAGCAGTTGCCGCATGCGAGTTCGCAGTCGATCGCTCCCTTGATGCGTCGACTGCAAAAGCTCTGCGAAAGCGAGCTTGCAATGCAACTGTATCTCGAACAACTTTTGCCACTGGCCGTCGATCTTTTTCAAGCTCAAGCAGGAATGATTTGGCTACGCGCTCATGGAAGCCACACCGCCAGCTTTGCCATTCGATACCGCATGGACTCGGTGGGATGGAATGAACGCGATCTCAAAAAGCACGATCGCATCTTGCAACTTGCGTGGCAGCAAAGGCAACCACTGTTCGTCGAACCTCAGTCGAAGCGCAAGTCTGCCGAAGAAGAAGAGTTGGCATTTCACCTTGTGCTTGGCCCCGTCATTCATCACAACGAAGCCATCGCACTCCTCGAACTTCTACTCCCCGCTCAAGACTCCATCAGCCCGGATCTTCGCCGCACGGTTCTTCGCGGCATGCAGCAATTGATCGACGTCATACACGATGGGCTCCAAAAAAGACTCGCCCTTCCTGTAGCCTCTCTTCGCCAAGCCGAACACCAAATCACTCAGCTGGAGCAAGAGATCGCCGCATACCAACTGTCCATTCAACGAAGCATCGAAGCTCGACTTCGCCAATTTCAAGGCTGGAGCTTTGGTTCGCTGGCAGAGAATATTCAATTTGCCAAACGCGTCCACAAGATACTCGATGAACATGGTCTACGCGTTCGCTGCCCTGAATGCGGACATCCAGCGATCCTCCGTTGCTCGAGCGCAGGGAACAGCAAGAACGGTGTCTTCGTGTTTGATCACTATCTCGCCGATGGCCGGACCTTTCATGGCGGACCGACAACGTTCCCTGCCATCACAGTCATCCCCAAGCCCGCCCGTCGCGCCAATCTCAACGCATCTTGATCTCACACACCCTTGCGTGAACCTTTCTCTCAAGCAAGCGGCATTGTCGATTCGCGACACGTCATGGCATCATGCAAATCAATCAAGGGGGCATGTATCGGCAGTATCTCTTGGCCACCGAGCGATTCTAGGAACAGGCACACTCCGTACTGGCTGGTGACGCTCCGATAGTGATCATCCCAGCGCTCATACGCCGCCCGATCAGCTTCCTTGTCGAAGGGAAATCGAGAGGGAGGCATCTTGAGACCCATCCGCCAAGGCTTCGGAGACAATCGAGCTCGAAAACACTTTTGGGTCCTACATAGTTGGACGTAGAGATGATCTGCCCCCAGTTCCGTCATCATCGCGAGACTCGTTTCTTCCACGGTTGGAAACGACTGGTTGGTCACGATCAAGCGGATTCCATTCTTTGTCCGATACACTCGCACATGCAGCTCGGGATGCTGGCTATGCCATTGAGCAATGCGAGCTCGCAACGTTGCTTCAGGATCCTGAGGTGGTGGCTTGGGACGCCAAAATGGAAACAAACATCCCGATCGACCTGCCCATGGAAAGTCGAGATCGATAAACATCATTTGCGATGCGTTCATCACGAGAGCGCCATACGCGTTGCGAGTCAAAACCGCGACCACTTTCCCTTCCGCTTCAATCTCTTGCACTACCTCTTCGCAGATAACATCATCGGCTACATAGGGATAACGATCGAGCTCTTCCATCGGATTCGGTCGCTGGTCGCGAAGATAGGCGAGAATGCGATCGAGTCGCCGCTGCGCATTGGCATCGGCTTCGTCCTGGCTAACATCGGACCAGCCTCGAGCCACCACCCTTCCGGTTGCATTCTTGGCTCGCGCCCAAAAACTGGGAAACCTCACGCTTTGCTCCTTGCATCGTGGAATCACCAACAGGAGAGCACTGTATCATCAAAGCACAGTATACTGGTTAAAATTCACCAAGGACTACTCGAGCGACGCTCCGCGTTCTAGAACTATCGAGTTATCGCCCCAGTCGCCTACCCCAACTTTTTGCTCCATCCCCTGCCCTACCTTTCTACAAAGTTCCTTTCTTGAGGCCTCCATCGATGCGCTGCCAACGAGTCTTCCTTCACCTGACGGTTTGCATTCTCTTCTCCATGTCGATGGTGTCTCTGGCGAACTTGTCACTCGCCCAAACGCCAACGAAGCAATCGCAAGATGGGGGCAAATGCTTTGCCTTCGTCGGAACCTTTAGTTCACCTCTGCGAGATGTACTCCCAACCCAAGTAGACCTTCCTCCAGGAAATGGCATCGGTATCCATCGATTTGAAGTCGATCGAAAAACAGGCAAGCTGACGCCGCTTGGAATCTATGAACTAGGGACGAGTCCCAGTTGCTTGGCTCTCAATGCAAAGGGAAATCGACTTTATTCGGCCAATGAAACCGATCGACAAGGGGATAAGAAAGAAGGAACGATAAGCTCCTTTGCCATCGATCGCAAAACCGGCGAGCTCACATTGCTCAACACGGTTCGTTCAGGTGGCGCTGGACCAACTTATGTTAGCATGCACCCAAGCGGCAAGTATCTCTTGGTTGCCAATTACTTCGGCGGTTCCATTTCGGTGCTTCCCATCGACGCTGATGGGAAACTCAACAACGCAGTTTTCATTCATGAAGATCAAGGAACGATCGGTCCCACCAAAGCCACGCATGCTCCGAAAGGAAGCTATGCGATCAGTGGTCACGATCGTACGCATGCTCACATGATCGAATCGGATCGTAGTGGCAAGTTTGTGTTTCACGTCGACTTAGGCCTCGATCAGATCTACCAATGGAAGATGGATGAAGCAACTGGCAAACTTTCCCCTAATCAACCTGCAGCGATTGCCCTTCCAGCAGGCGATGGCCCTCGGCACTTTGCCTTCCATCCACAGTCCCCTTGGTTCTATTCCATTCAAGAAGAAGGATCGACCGTAGCATTGATGGACTTCGATGTGAAACGCGGCACCCTTACCAAGCGTCAAGAACTTTCAACGCTTCCGCCTGGTTACGAAGGAAGCAATTTCTGCTCCGAGATTCTCGTATCGCCTAATGGACGCTTTGTTTATGTAGGAAATCGACTCCACGATAGCATCGGCATCTTTCAAATTGGCACCGATGGAACCTTGTCCTACGTTGGTGAAGAATGGACGCGCGGAGATTATCCTCGTAGTTTCAACTTCGATCCAAGTGGTCGATTTCTCTATTGCTGTAATCAGCGAGCCGACAACGTCACTTGTTTTCAAGTAGATCCAACCACTGGCAAACTTCAGTTTACAGGCCAATATGCTGGTGTAGGCAATCCATCGATCATTGTGTTTCTCGAAACGGCAGGTCGGTAGAACGAACTTTTCGCTTGGGCACCACCTACGATGTCGCGTTGTACGTTCATCCACGCCAAGTTGATCCTGCCCGATACAATTCTCGACGATGCATCGCTCGTTGTCGAAGACGGCAGGATTGCGGCCATCCATCGTAAGACTCGCTCGAAGCTTCAAGGGGAGGTGATCGATATCGGAGGAGCCTACCTCAGCCCTGGCTTCATCGATATTCATGTGCATGGCGGAGCCGGGGCCGACTTCATGGATGGAACGGTCGATGCATTTGTCTTAGCGTGCGAAGCTCATCGACATCATGGCACAACGACTCTGTTTCCGACCACGACCACCGGTACTCCATCGCAAATTGAAGCGATGATTGCCGCTTGCCAACAAGCTCGCAAGCAGCTCATCGATCGCATTCACATCGAAGGAATTCACTTGTATGGCCCCTATTTTGCCGAGGACAAAGTGGGCTGTCACTCGCCTCATGGAAGACGCTCGCCCGAAGCCAAGGAATACCAAAAGTATTTTCGGACCGGTCTAATCCGCATCGCTACCTGTGCGGCAGAACTCGATCAGGCAACTGCGTTCTATCGCTATGCAACCAAGCGAAAATGCCTCGTCACGTGTGGCCATTCCAACTCGAGCTGGCATGAAATGCAAAGAGCATTTGATTGCGGGATGCGGCACGTCGATCACTTTTGGTGCGCGATGAGTTCCATTCCCTCGTTGCGACAACGGTTTGGCGTTCCCATGCAAGCGAGCATGGCAGAATTTGTCCTGGCGAACCGCGAAATGAGCACTGAAGTGATCGCTGATGGCCAACATCTTTCGAGTGAACTACTCGAGTTTGCCTACCGCATGATCGGTCCCCATCGATTGCTGATAGTTACCGATTCCAATCGAGGGCTCGACCTTCGTCCGGGACGTTATCGCTTTGGGTCGCTCGACGATGGAACATGGTTCGATAGCGATGGAAAAGTAGGTTGGGCCACCGACGGTAGCCTTGCCAGTTCGGTGCAAGGGATGGACCACATGGTTCGAATCATGAAACGATCAACATCGGCTTCGCTTCCCGAAGTCATCCGCATGGCCAGCCTTACACCTGCAGAAAGAACAGGCATCGCGGATCGCACGGGCAGTATCGAGGTCGGCAAACAAGCTGACCTGGTCGTTCTGTCCAATCGCTTGCACGTGAAACAAGTATTCGTTTCCGGCAAGCTGTAATCAAACGAAAGACGACTCGAACTCTAACCATTCGAGCCCCCAATGAGAGATTTTGTGATCGATCTCTATGGACCTGGTGGGCCTGGCACCATCACCATCCATCCCACTTGAAACTGATCGGTAACCATACCGTAGCATGGTGACCAAAACGTTGAAGTCAGCGGCATCTGCACTGTACCGCCCGCGGCCAAGGAATTGAAGACTTCATGGGCCTTCGCTTCAGAATCGACCGACAAAACCAGTCGAAATCCATCGAATTTAGAACGATCATCGCACCCATCCGAGGCCATGATACGCTTTCCTTCGATCGTGAAACTAGAATGCATGATCTTGTTTTCAAATCCCGCCTGCAACATTCCAGGAGGTGGAGGCATGGGGCTTTCGTTGAACTTCATTTTCATTTCAACGCTGGCTCCCAACGCCTTGGTATAGAACTCCAAGGCTTCTTCACAGCGGCCTGAAAAAAAGAGATAGGGTGTAACTTCCACGATACGAGTTCCTGATAAAAGGGGTGTTTAGGGGCCGGATTGTTACCTTCTTCGTTGAGAAAGCAACCTAGGTCGATCAGCCTTGCTTTCAATCGACATTGGTTCCACCATTTTGTTCGCGATTAAGTCTCTAGCGGAATCTTCGAGTCTTTCATCGACGCCGAATATCTCCCACGAGGGGTCCATTGAGAATCTACGGCTGGTTCGCAACGCGTTGGTACTCAAACCGTAGCTCTTCCGATTTCCCATCTTTGCCTTGGATCGCTACGTCGACGTCGATGCGATTCGCGTTGACTCGATGAAAACTGAGGCCGGCAAAATAGACCGCATCCTTTTCTACTGCAACCAAGGGAAATTCCTTGGATTCTTCGCGCGATTCCCACCCTTTGAGCTGTGCATCGAAGTGCTTGATACGTAGCAGAAGCGATCCTTTCTCTTCCGTGATGATCATCAGCTCGTAAAACACGATCTTGCCATCCTTGTGGTGACGATACATTCCCATCATGCTTCCCGATTCGGCCGAGGACCAAACTTCATCGTTGTTACCACCAAGCCCTTTTCCATTCCAAGTCCCGACAATCCACTGCAAGTCACTGAGCTTGGCTTTTGGGGATTCGGCATTCGGTTCCAGCTGGCGAATACGTTTGGGACCGTTCTTTTCCTGGGCGACTATGGTCGCCCCCAGTGCCAAAACGATCGCGAGCATTGCAAGAAAACGACGTGAATGCATGAGACGTGCCTTTCGAAAACAACGAGAATATCTGATCTTCTTTTCATCGACGATCGATCAAGTACAATCCGGACACACGAAGAAGAAATTTTCTTAGGAACGATTGGAACGAGTTCAATCCCTTGATGACACCACAACCTCTACCTGCTCCTAGCGAACCGAAACTCCCCCAAGGCTCTTTACAGGGATCAACCATCCGTCGCTGCGAGCGACCGGTTTGCTACGTCTGCGGTTCGACCGACTTGATCGAGATCCGCGCCAAGCTCACCTGTGCCAAATGCAGGGCCTTGATCGAAAACTGCTGTGGCTCTTGAGATCTTGTCTTAGCGAGTACTCTCTTCCGCTTGCTCGTGGTGCCAACGGTATTCGAAAAATCGGGTGCCCGGTACGGGATTCTCGTAGTAGGCTTCGATCTCTTGAAAGCCAATTTGCTGATAGAGTCGATGTGCTTCGAGCATCGAGGGAAGCGTGTCGAGTACGACTCGCTGAAATTCGAGCCGCTGCGCTCGTTCCAGTACCGCTTCCATCAATCTTCGCCCTATACCAAGGCTACGGTACTCTGGTCGCACATAGAGCCGCTTGACTTCTGCCCATTGCGGCGCCAAACCTCGCAGAGCAACCACACCTGCTAAACGGCCATCAACGAGGGCATGCACAAGACATCCACGCGGTGGCGCATAGCGACCAGGTAGTGACTGCACCTCGGCCTGAAAATCCTGGAAGCAAACGACATTACCAATCATGGCTTGGTATTCGCGAAATAACACTCGAATCCCTTCGAGGGTTGCTTCTTCATAGGTTTCCCGGATCTCGATCTCTTGGATTGGAGCACTCCCTTGTCTTAAAGGCATGGATTCGTCTTGGAAGCTTTGCCTACCGATTGTAACACGCTTGCCGAATGCAACGAACACTGGAATTCAATTCACACCAACCGTGGGTATTTGCTGCTCCCCGCCCCAAGGCAGTATCGAGAACTCAATGAGGATCCTCGTGGATCCCAAAATCAATCAAGCAAAAAGGAGTTTTGCGGTGATGAAGAAATGGATGCTTACAATCGTCATGATCGCTACCATCGCTTCCACGGGATGGGCCGACCTAAACCTTGCCAACCGCTGGAATTTTAGGCCTCAATGCGATCAGGCTCAGGATTGCGATCGATCCGCCTGCATCGATCCGTCCTGCGATGGATGTGACACTCAAACGTGTTGCGATGGATGTGGACGCTACCTTTCCCTCTTCGGTGGTTGGTCCCATGTGCTTAGCTACCGAGGCGCAGATAGCGTCGTCGAGCGTCAAGGGGATTTTTCGGACGGATTCCTCTTGGGTACGGCTTTCGGAAAACAGATTGGATGCCACCTTCGTGCGGAAGCCGAGTTCGCCTATCGGTTCAATCAGGCGGACCAGTGGTCATCGACTCCTTTCAACAATCAACGCGTTCCTCAACAATGGGATGGCGATCTCAATGTCTTCTCGGGCATGACGAACCTTGTCTATGATTTTGGAAATCGCAACTGCAACAAGATAACGCCGTATGTGGGTGGCGGTATTGGTGTCGCGATTCTCGATGGCGATTTTTCAACCAATGCAACTCAATTCGAAATCGATGATACGGTATTTGCCTATCAAGGTTTCGCAGGCGCACTGTTCCACACCGGTCGTTGCTCCGCACTCTTCGCGGAATACCGATTCTTCGGAACAACGCAAACGGAGCTCGTTGGCAATTCGATTCCGCTAGGACAGTTTGAATACCTGTCCCATAATGTCATCGGCGGCATTCAGTTCCGTCGCTAACTTCTAGAATGGACCGGCAAGAAATTCACCATGGGGCGTCGCGTACTAAGGAGCGGGACGCCCCATTTGCATGATAAGGATAGCCCCCACCGTCATCAGCCCAGCGCCGATCAAGCGTCGGCCGAAATGCGACTCGCGAAAGAACCAATACCCCATGACGACGCTCACTACAGCCGAGAGCTGAAAGAGAGCTAACGAGTATCCGACTTGCACGCGTTCAAAACAAAGCAAGGTCGACCATTGCATCAATCCTGTGGTCGAAGCCAAGGCGATCCACAGCCACCTGTTCGCCGACTCACGAGTCGATACCTCTTGAATGAATCTTGTCGCTTGTGACTGACTCCATAGATTCATTCCATAGTTCATCCCCACAGCGATGACATAGCCCAACAAGATCCACGCAACCATCGTTGTGGAGGCATCGGCATACTCCATGGCTCGTTTGAGAAACACGGCCTCGGCCGCGCTGAACACAAGAGCCGCGAGACGAAGCTGGACCCCGGGATTCTGAATCAACGCTACCCACGCTACCGACGATGGATTGGGATCGCGATCCATCAAAGCGTAACTCCCTATGAATATCAATCCCATCCCCAGCAAACCCCATCCTGTTGGGACTTCCCCCAAGACGATCCATGCCAAACCCATTCCGAGTATGGATTTGTAGGTGTTCACCGGACCAAGCAAAGACAAGTCGGCTCGCTTGAGCGCTTGCACCAAGAGGACATTGCTGAAAACGGCAAGCAAAGCACACCACGTCATCGAGGCGAGAAACAGCAACCATGCTCGAGGCGGTGTGAGAAACGGGATGGAGAGGAGTGCAGGAATTACGAGGAGAGCATGCGTCCGCTGGATGACCTTAACTGGATCAACCTTGCGATGGGTCAATTCCTTTTGACACACGTTGGAAAGCGGGTTGACCAATACGCGAATCGCAACGAGTCCCATCCAAGGAAAACTATCGAGACAAGCCATGCACAATCCTGCATCATTGAAATGGAGTCGCCTCAGCGCACCGATACGCCATCGATGATGAATTCGACACCTTGCTGAGCACCATGCGTCAAAAAGAAACCATTGTGGTGCGGACCTTTGGAGCGACCGATTGCCGTTCGCGGTTGCTCGGGGCTGTTGGCCCAAGAGACGCGAAGATCGAGAGGCGCGTCCCACAAATTGAAATATTCGCGGCGAGCATTCGAAGTCATCACGTAATGTGACGGCCACCACTCTTGGTCCGCAATAGGTTGTAACGAAGTTCTTCGCGGACATCGAAACAAACGAGGTGATGATCGAAGGGGAATGGGTGCTGCAGCGATGGTAAGCGGAGTCTGCGCCGAATTGTAAAGACTCTGTTGCTCGATGTAGGGAAGCACCTCCCAACACCAACCGCTTACCCAACCATCGCGAGGCGCGGCAGGGATTTTTTTGTGGGTTTCGGAATAGTGAGTCAGGGCTAGATTGAGCTGATAGAGATTGTTTTTACAGACGGCTTCGCGAGCGCGTTCGCGTGCCGATTGCACGGCTGGTAACAACAGTGCGAGTAGAACGGAGAGAATGGTCAGAACCACAATCAATTCCACCAAACTGACGCCCCGCGAGATGGCTCGAATTCGTCTTGGAATTTTCATGCCAAACCTCTGATCCCCCGAAGATTGCTGGCGACCCATGGGATCTTGAGAAAGCCCGAACCCGTGGGAGTAACCTCCTTGACATGGTACGGAGTCATTGATAATTTTAGCGTCTTCTTCGCCAAAAAACCGTCGAATGGTCACCGCATTTTGCCTCGCCAGCCGACTGGAAAATTGGTCAAGAAAACAATCCCGGGGGATTAGCTCAGTTGGGAGAGCGCTTGCATGGCATGCAAGAGGTCATCGGTTCAAGTCCGTTATCCTCCACTATCTGGAACAAAAGGCCCTTCGGCGAGTACGTCGAAGGGCTTTCTTATTGTGGGACAAAGAGTTGCGTCGACGAGCGTGCAGTTCAACCAGACGATTTCGAGTATCTTGCGTTTTTCAGCATAATTCGCCGTAAGCCATTTCTGGCGAAGCGTTTGCGAAAGTTCAAACACCCTGGACGCTAATTCGGCGTTTTCATCCCTAGTCCGATCGAGGACATCAGCCTGAAGTTTGATCGCAGCAAGGCGGTCTCGAAGCTCCGTTTGCTTGCGATTGAACGCCTTCTCATCGATCTGGTCGTCGATTCGCAGGTTGAGCAGTCGATCCTGCTGAGCCGCAATGAGCGTTTCTTGCCGCTGCAGTTCGGATCGCTGAGCACGGGACTCGTTTTGAGCATCTTTGGTCTTTGATGCAAGCACCGCCCTGAACCAGTCTCGCATCCCGTCGTCTTCGATTCGCATTTTGTCGAA